>JABFQX010000080.1 GCA_013141505.1 Methyloglobulus sp. | reverse complement strand
ACCACCACCTCCGCCGCCACCACGGTAATATCCGCCACCGCCTGGGAAATAACCGCCGCCACCATTTGACCAGCCGCCACCGCCGCCCCTTGCGCTTATCAAAAAGAAAACGATGATACCGATAAAGATGGCACCCAAGCCAAAGCCCATCATGAGCGATGCAATACCTGCACTACCAAGGCCTGCTATCAAACCGCCCGTCACACGGCCAAACATTGAGGACAACACAGATCCCGCAAACAAGCCTGCAAATAAAACGAAGATAAAATTGCCTTCATTCAGTTGTACGCCGCCGTTTTGTTGAGGTGTTGGCGGCGGTAGTTGTTCACCGTCAATCAATCCTATGATCTGATTAACGCCTGCATCAATCCCGCCAGCAAAATCGCCACTCTTGAGGTAAGGTTTAATGATTTCAGAGGTAATTCGCTTGGCGACTGCATCGGGAACAACACCTTCAAGCCCATAGCCGACCTCGATCCTGAGTTTGCGGTCATTCTTGGCAATAATCAAAATCAGACCATCATCCACGCCTTTACGACCTATACGCCATAAATCAGCGACTTTAATGCCGAATTCAGCAATATCTTCGGGTTCTGTCGTCGGCACGATAAGCACGGCAATCTGGGTGCCTTTTTTCGCTTCAAATGCCGCCAGCTTGCTGTCCAGTGCTTGCACCTGACTTGGGTTAAGCGTTCCGGTTAGGTCAGTTACCCTAGATGATAGTTTGGGAACCTCGACAAATCCCCACGCCGAAGTAAGCTGGCAACATAAAAATAACCAGATTACCCAATAGGCATAAGCGAAATGACGTGATACCCGATTCACTACCTTACCTTTGTATACTGTCTTCGTGTTATTGAGCCGGAACCGCTTGCGGCTGTGGCTGTATGACAGGCGGCGGCAAAGTCATGGGTTGTGGTGCCGATTGTTGTGCAGGCGCAGGTGCTCCGAAATCAACTTTAGGCGGCACAGCTATCGCTTGCTCATTCTCTACTGTAAAACTGGGTTTGGTTTTATAGCCGAATATCATCGCTGTCAGGTTGGTCGGGAATGAGCGCACGGTGACGTTATAGTCCTTAACTGTCTTGATATATCGGTTACGGGCAACCGTGATGCGGTTCTCTGTACCGGCCAATTCGGCTTGCAGTTCGCTAAACAATCGATCTGCTTTTAGTTGTGGATAATTTTCCGACACCACCATTAACCGCGACAAGGCACTGGTCATCTGGCCTTGAGCCGCTATAAATTTCTTGAAGGCTTCTTCGTCATTCAAAAGCTCAGGCGTGGCATTAATCGAACCCACCCGCGAGCGCGCTTCTGTCACTTGCGTTAATACGTCTTTTTCATGTCCTGCATAACCTTTGACCACATTGACCAGATTTGGCACTAAGTCAGCTCTGCGTTGATACTGGTTTAAAACTTCTGCCCAAGCAGCTTTGACATCTTCATCAGACGATTGAAACGTGTTATAGCCGCAACCGGAAAGCTGCAACGCAAAAAGCATTAACAAAGGATATTTTAATAACCGCATGAGTTGAATAGGCATTTTGTCCCCCTGGCATTAAAGAAATTTAACAACAAAAAAGCGTTGAGTTGGTTAATTATTATCAGAATAATTAGAGTAACTTACAACAGTCGGCATCATCTTAACAGGTTTTTGAAAAAGGCAGTTTGCCATGACGCAAATTAAGCCATCCTTGGCTCATTGTAATTAAAAAACCCTAACAGCCGTTAAAGCAAGATAACTATCAGCAATGCCACTAAGGGATACACTAAAAACCGTAAATATTGTAAAGGCATCTTTAACTCCGAATTGGGTCATAATAGTAAAGTTTGGATTATTAAAATCCGGTACATAGTGTGAGGCACCGTTGCTGAATTTCAACTGAATGAAAACGTGTCAATCACGAAAATTAACAGCAAATCAATCCACATGTTTTTTGTGTATCTCAGTTAATGCGAAATCGACCAAATCGGGGCTATTGGAATCCAAATGCAGCGCATCGGTTTCCCGTCGCAACCAGGTAAATTGCCGCTTGGCTAATTGACGGGTGGCGGCTATGCCTTTTTCAGTCATCGTTGCTACATCACATTCACCATGCAAATACGACCATACTTGTCGATATCCCACCGCTCTTATTGACGGCAAAGCCTCACTTAAATCACCCCGTTTAATCAGCGCTTCGACTTCATCAATAAACCCCTGATCCAGCATCTGCACGAAACGCCTGGCAATGGTGTCATGCAATATTTTCCGCTCGTTTGGTGCAATAATCAGTTTGATGGTTTTATAAGGAAAGACTTGTTGTTGGGCTTCGGTAAAATAGGAGGTCAACGGCTTGCCAGTAATTTCATACACCTCTAATGCCCGTTGGATGCGCTGTGGGTCGTTGGGGTGAATTCTTGCAGCGGAATCAGGATCAATCTTTGCAAGCCGTTGATGCAAGGCTTCTTTGCCCAAGGTTATCAACTCGTTATCCAATTTAGCCCTAATGATGGGATCAGCTTCTGGCAACGCCGCAAGTCCATTATTTAAGGCATTGAAATATAACATCGTACCACCGACCAGGATTGGGATTCGTCCGCGCCGGGTTATTTCCTCCATCAAAGCCAAGGCTTTTGTTCGGAATTGCCCGGTGGAAAAAGACTCTATCGGATCAAGAATATCTATTAAATGGTGGGCTATACCTGCTTTTTCTTCTACCGTGGGCTTTGCCGTACCGATGTCCATACCACGATAAACCAGCGCTGAATCAACACTGATAATTTCGCCATTGAGTGCTTGTGCTAATTGCACGGCTAATTTTGATTTTCCTGAAGCCGTGGGGCCCATCAGGAAAATGGCGGAGGGATAGATAGTTTTTTGCATTATTTAAATCCGTAACATGCGCCGCTTATAGGCATCATTTTGAAAGGTTCAGTGTAAAATGCACATAATTTATGTACAATCATGTGCATTAATAACAACCAAAACAGTCCCATGAGAACACACATTGATTTAGATGAAAACTTAGTGGCGCAAGTCGTGGCAATGGGTCATTTTTCGACCAAAAAAGCCGCTATCCATGCCGCTTTGATGGGCTTCGCCAAAATCCTAAAGCGCAGGCAGTTGTTGGCTTTGCGCGGAAAGATTGCCTGGGAAGGTGATCTCGACCAGCTACGGGCAATGCGAAACACAGAAACTGATTGATGCTTATCGATACATCGGTCTGGATCGATTATTTTAACGGTCATCCCTCTCCCCAAGCGGAACGGCTTGCAACAGCAATTATTGATAATGAAACCATCGCCTTGCCTGGACTCGTTATTACAGAAATCCTGTTAGGCCTTCGCACCGAAGCCGATGCGTTAACAATCCAGAACTTGCTGGAAGCCTTCGACACCGTTAACAACCCTGTTCATCAAGATTACCTCGAATCTGCACGAATTTACCGCACTTGCCGGAGCAAAGGTTTCACTATCCGCTCAACCATTGCTTGTGTGATCGCACAACTTTGTCTACGCGACAACCTGCCATTACTGAGCAAACACCGCGATTTTAAACACATCAGCCAATGTTTTCCTTTACGATTGATTGAGTGTTAAATAGTCATCGTGGAAATTGCCAAGAAATAAGGCTTACAGATTTATTGTTTAGGTTAGCAGTGTGCCCGAAAAAGGCGTAAAAGGAATTGACCCCAACGTAACGGCGGTTATTCTTATTTGTTGGGGTTTACCTAAAGGGCTTAACCACAAGCAAGTAGATACCATCTCTCTGTACCAATCGCAAGTGGTCAAATTGCCACTTGAGGTTGATAGGGTTGCTGGTGTTTGATGACACCAAAACAAATCTGTACCAGCTTCCGCATCGCCGCGCCTAACGCGGA
>JABFQX010000074.1 GCA_013141505.1 Methyloglobulus sp. | reverse complement strand
GGTGTTTTTCTCGCCGGTAGCGAGTGAGCATGTACCTGATGACGCGTATGCCATTTGGTTGCCGGGCGGTTATCCCGAACTGTACGCACAACAACTCTCTGAATCAACCAGTTGGGACTCGTTACATTTCCATGCCGAAACAGGAACGCCTATATTGGCTGAATGTGGCGGTGCGATGTTACTTGGTAAATCGTTGGTTGATGTTAATGGTGCGGACTGGCCTATGGCTGGTATTTTCCCCTATATTTCGGTTATGCAAGATCGTTTGATTGCATTAGGACACAGAGAAGACGGGTCTGGTGTTAAAGGCCATGAATTCCATTGCTCTAAACGCGAACAGGACGAAAGTTTGCCGCCCGCTTTTGATGTAGCGCAAGGCGATAAAGGCATACGCTATAACAATGTCAGGGCTTCTTACGTGCATTGGTATTTTTCAGGAGCGCAGAGTCAGGCTAGTATTTGGTTTAAACGTGGGTTTTGACCCAGTAATAATATTTGGAGCAGAACAGTAGTCAAGGGCTGCGAAAGGTTGGTTATGCATACATCGCGTATGCAGTGTCGTCATTTTTTTATCAATTCAGCATTAACAACATTGCTGCTTTGTGTCAGACAAATTATTGCCATTCGCTCAAATAAAATGGTGTTGGCTCATTTACTTTGACAGCTTTAACGTTGCATTCAGCATCACGATAAAAAAGTAGCTATTGATTCGGTCTTATGAAGTTTTAATTTCCCTGAGCGAAGCCGAAGGGTATTGCAACTACTTCAAACATTCAAAAGGCCGGATCTATAATAAGCCCAATGTTGTTATTGCCTTTTCCCTACAAGCCCCAACCACAGCTGCCCTCATCTCGCCCGGTTTATTCCAATCCGTTGTCAACGCTGCCTAGGAAGACAGTGCCGCATTTCCAATACGGCCCTTATCAGGAAGGAAGGCGCGAGGGTACTTATAGAGATGCCTATAACGCTCGAACTAAGCCTGAACTTAAGGATAAATGACTGGCGATATTAAGCGAGATTAAAAAGATAACACTTAATCTTATAAATCCACTGTCCCCGCATTGCATCATTAGATGGTTGAAGGTATCCTGCTGCGATGCAAATACATTTGATTTCTGTGGGTAATCGTATGCCGTCTTGGGTTAAGGCAGGATACGATGAATATGCCAAACGCCTGCCACGGGAATGTGAGTTGTTACTGAAGGAAATTGCACCCGGCGTTCGCAATAAAAACTGCGATATTGCCAAACTTATCAAAGAAGAAGGCGTACGAATGAATGCGGCGATACCTGTCGGTATCCATGTCGTCGCTTTAGAAGTGGCTGGCAAATCGTGGACGACACCTGAATTGGCGGACGCTTTAAAGCGTTGGCTGGAAAGCGGTAAAAATATTGCCTTGGTTGTGGGTGGGCCGGAGGGTTTAGCGGATTCGGTCAAGTCCAGGGCGGGGGAGTTGTGGAGTTTGTCAGCACTGACTTTCCCCCATCCCTTAGTACGGATTATTGTCGCCGAGCAACTTTATCGCGCCTGGAGCATCCTTCACAATCATCCGTATCATCGCTAATGTCGGTTCAACTTATTCTTGCGTCTGCCTCGCCCCGCCGAAAAGAACTGCTTGCTCAAATTAATATCGTCCCTAGGGTTCATCCTGTTGATATTGACGAAACGCCTTTACCCAATGAAAATCCATTTGCCTATGTGCAAAGAGTGGCGGCTGAAAAATCAGCATTATGTGCAGATTTGCTCAAAACTGATGTGCCCATTCTTGCTGCCGATACAGCGGTTATTATTGATGATTGGATTATGGGCAAACCGAAAACCCAAGCTGAAGGTGTCGCCATGTTGTCCAAACTATCTGGCAGGACTCATCAGGTCTACAGTGCTATTTCGCTAAGAGGCAAACAACATTGGCAAACAGTCAGCACGACCGAAGTAACTTTTAGAGAGCTTCTGGAGGACGAAATTTTGGCCTATTGGCGCAGCGGAGAACCTGTCGATAAAGCCGGTGCTTACGCAATACAGGGTTTGGGTGGATTATTTGTCGAGTCGATAAAAGGCAGTTATTCTGGCGTAATGGGTCTGCCCTTATTTGAAACAGCAGCGCTTTTGACAAAACAAGGAATCGATTTGTTGTATGAGTGAAGAAATATTGATAAATGTCACGCCGCCGGAAACGCGTGTTGCGGTGGTGGAAAACGGCGTGCTCCAAGAACTGATCATTGAACGCAGCCGTGAACGGGGCTTGGTCGGCAATATCTACAAAGGTGAAGTGTGCCGGGTATTGCCGGGGATGCAGGCGGCCTTTGTCGATATAGGTCTGCCCCGAGCGGCATTCCTGCACCTTTCGGATTTGTGTGCACGGGATCTGGAGAAAAAAGGGTCCGAAAATATCGAGGCCTATCTCCACGAAGGCCAGCATATTATCGTCCAGGTTGTTAAGGATCCCTTGGGCACTAAAGGCGCAAGGCTGACCATGGAAATCTCCATCCCGTCACGGTTTCAGGTCTATATGCCTTATTCTGGTGTTTCTGGCGTTTCCCAACGAATTGAGTGTGATGAAGAGCGCACCCGGTTAAAAAATTGCCTCGATGGCTTTAGAAAACAACATAAATGTGGCGGATTTATTGCCAGGACAGCGGCAGAATGTGTAGAAGAACCGGTGCTGCTCGCCGATATGACCTTTTTGTTGAAATTGTGGGAATCCATATCAGCGAAAATTGCTGGTTCCAAAGCCAAGGAATTTATCCACAAAGATTTGCCGCTCAGCGTCAGGACGTTGCGGGACTTATATAAAGAAGGTATCGAACGGGTCAGGGTCGATTCCAGGGAAACCTATCATCGCCTGATAGAATTTGCCGAGATCTTTGTCCCTGAAATCGTCCCTGTTGTTGAACACTATACCGGCGATTCGCCCTTGTTTGACATCTACAGCGTTGAGGATGAGATTCAAAAAGCACTTGAACGCAAAGTCAGCCTTAAATCCGGCGGACACCTAGTTTTCGACCAAACCGAGTCAATGACGACCGTTGATGTCAATACTGGCGGTTATGTCGGTGGCAAAAATCTGGAAGAAACGATTTTCAAAACCAATATGGAAGCGGCACAGACCATTTCGCGCCAGCTCCGGTTACGGAATCTTGGCGGCATCATTATCATCGATTTTATCGACATGCAAAGTGATGATCACAAAAAACAGGTGCTTCTTGCCTTGGAGCGGTGCCTGGAAAAAGATCGGGCGAAAACTAAAATTACCGAGGTATCATCCTTGGGTTTAGTCGAAATGACCCGCAAACGGACACGGGAAAGTCTCGAACATATCTTGTGCGAACCGTGCAGTGCCTGTGGTGGCCGGGGTGTGCTCAAAACCTCTGAATCCATGTGCCTGGAAATATTCCGTGAGATAATTCGTGAGGTAAGGCAGTATAAAGTCCAGAAATTATTGGTGTTGGCATCAAATAGCGTGGTAGAAATGTTGCTCGACGAAGAAGCCGATATGCTCGCCGAGTTGGAAACATTTTTAGGGGTGCAAATCAAATTCAGGGCAGAAGCCGAATACAACCAGGAACAATATGATGTGGTGCTGCTTTAAGTACGTTATATTTTTTATACCATGCGCTAATTGAAACCCCAAAATCTAGATTGAGGATAAATTGTATACCGCTTATCAAACAGGATATTTAGCACATGGGTTGTCATTAGAAGGTAAGGCTGAGAAATCACTTACCCAAATTATTGCAAGCGCAAAAGTTGATATGAACCCGCATCAGGTCGAAGCTGCGCTATTCGCATTAGCATCCCCCCTATCTAATGGCGTTATTCTTGCTGACGAAGTAGGTCTTGGCAAAACCATTGAAGCCAGCTTAGTGCTGGCGCAAAAATGGGCAGAACGTAAACGTAAATTGCTGCTAATTGTGCCTGCTACGTTACGCAAGCAGTGGAGTCAGGAGTTAGAAGAAAAGTTTTCCCTACCCTCCAGAATCCTTGAAGCCAAAAATTTTAATGCATTAAGCAAATCAGGGATAAGTAATCCTTTTTGTTACGGGGAAGATGCCATTGTCATCTGTTCCTATGAGTTTGCTGCCCGAAAAGATTTTGAATTAGGTGGAATACCTTGGGATATGGTGGTAATGGATGAAGCGCACAAACTGCGTAATATCTATAAGCCGGATGGCGCAAAAACAGCGAAAAAACTAGCTGCTGCACTCCAAGGTCGGCCTATAGTCATGCTATCAGCCACACCGCTACAGAATAACTTACAAGAGCTATTTGGCCTGACATCCATTATCGATCCTCATTTTTTTGGTGACCTTGACTCATTCAAAGCTCGCTATTGCAGGCCAAAGCTGGAAGAGGCTGAGTTTGCACTCTTGCGTTCAAGGTTAAAAAAAATATGCAGCCGCACCTTGCGTAGGCAGGTTCAAGAGGAAGGCGGGATTAAGTTTACCAAGCGGTATTCGATGACTGAAGATTTTAGGCCGGGAAAAGAGGAATTAAACCTTTATGCGGAGGTATCGAGCTATCTTCAAAGAGATGATTTGTTGGCGATTAAGCCAGGTGCGCGCCATCTGGTAACCTTGGTTATACGCAAAATCTTAGCTTCATCTTCATATGCAATCCAAGGCACCCTCACGACGATGATTGACCGGTTAGAAAAAAAACTATCGTTAACTGATGCGCTTCAAGATTATGAATCAATGGATGATCTTGTCGACGAAAGCGAAATTGAAGATGATGATTTTGTTGATCCACAGGTACTGCAAGCAGAAATAGATAAACTGAAAAATTATAAAGAGCTTGCGGCCAATATTACCCAAAATGCAAAAGCGGATGCCTTATTACGTGTATTGGGTAAGGCTTTCGATTTTACAGAGCGTTTGGGTGGATCACGTAAAGCAGTTATTTTTACAGAGTCAGTACGTACTCAGACATGGCTATTTGAATTTTTAAGTAAACAAGGGTACGAAGAGCAACTTGTTTTGCTTAACGGCAGCAATAACGACGTTAATTCTAAGCAAACCTTCAAAGCTTGGATGGAAAAACATAAAGGTTCATCACGCATTTCAGGTTCTAAGAGTGCCGATATGAAAGCGGCATTGGTTGATAAATTCCGTGAAGCCGCCACCATCATGATTTGTACCGAAGCGGGTGCGGAAGGTATCAATTTGCAGTTCTGCTCGTTAATAATCAATTATGACCTGCCCTGGAATCCACAGCGCGTGGAACAAAGAATAGGCCGTGTACATCGTTATGGGCAAAAACACGATGTTGTCGTTGTAAATTTCATCAATAAGGGCAATCGTGCCGACGAACGTGTTTTTGAACTTTTAAGTGAAAAGTTTAAATTGTTTGAAGGAGTCTTCGGAGCTTCAGATGAAATCCTTGGCTCTATTGAATCTGGTGTTGATATTGAAAGACGAATTAACGATATTTACCAAAAATGCCGAAACGATGAACAAATCGAGGAGGAGTTTAACCAACTTCAAGCTGAGTTCCAGAATGTTTTGGAAACACGTTCGCAGGATACCCGACGCTCGTTATTAGAGAATTTTGATGCCGATGTCGTCAAACGCCTTGATTTGCGTCGAGGCGAAACCGAAAGCCACCTAAATGATTACCAGCAACGTTTATTACAGCTTGCTCGAATGTCCTTATCGGGCATTCAGTTTAATGAGCATCAGTTTTTTTATACGCCCCCTGAATCATTGGATGGTCATTGGTATGACGTTGATTGGCAACGTGCGGATAATTCTGATGCCAGATTCTTTCGTCCCAACGAGGACTTAGGAAAGGAGTTGATTGAAAAAGCTAAATATGAATTAGAGACTATAGGCCATGCCGCTACCCAAGTAGAGCTTATCTTTGAATACCATCCACCAGCAAAGGGACAATATTCAGATTTAATAAGATTATTCGACCAATCAGGTGAACTGGTTTTGGAAAAATTGGTTATTACAACCACCAAGCAGACTATTGAACATTTGTTGTTGGCAGCTTGCACCACAAGTGGTGAACATTTGCATCCTGACACAATCGATAGACTTCTTGAGCTTCCTGTCAAAGAAGTAAAATCGAGTGTTAATTTCAATCAAACAACAATACTAAAAGACCAACTTGATCTGCTAGAAGCAGAAAAGGTGGGAGATGCTTTAAAAGACAACGAACGCTATTACGACGAAGAAACCGAGAAGTTGGATCGCTGGGCAGAAGACCGCCGCATTGCCTTGGATATTCGTATCAAACAGTTGGATAAGGAAATCAAGGAAGCACGTAAAGCATCCAGACAATTACCTACTTTACAGGAGAAAATGCAGGCTAAGAAAATCCTCAGCCAACGGGAGCGCGAACGAGACCAATTAATGTTGGACTATCATGAAGAAAAGAAAAAAATTGAAGCCGAGGAAGACAAATTATTAGCTGATATTGAAGCCGCACTTCAAATGAAGCAACGCCGTGAACACCTATTTGCCATTCGTTGGCAATTACAAGAAAAGCAATGAAATTTGAAACCTTCCAAGCCGGTGTCTGGCAAACTCGTTATCAGTACAAGAGTTTCGAGCCTGTACCAGTCAATCACGAATGGATTTGGGAAGATCCCATCATCAATACACTGCTGGAATCAGCTAACCGCGCGTTAGGCGAGTTGAACGCCTTTTCCCTGATTGTGCCGGACATAGACTTGTTTATTGAAATGCACGTCGTCAAAGAGGCACAAACCTCCAGCCGGATTGAAGGCACCCAAACCGGTATCGATGAAGCTTTGATGCCGGAGGAGCACATATTGCCCGAAAAACGCGACGACTGGCGTGAAGTACGCAATTACATTGATGCGGTGAACACGGCGATTACTGAATTAAAAACCCTGCCTTTGTCCAATCGTCTGCTCAAACAGACCCATGAGATTTTGCTGAGTGGTGTGCGCGGCGAACACAAGCAGCCGGGGGACTTTCGTATCAGTCAGAACTGGATTGGCGGTTCCAGCTTGATGGACGCGGTGTTTATTCCTCCACATCCTGAAGGCGTGCCGGAACTGATGAGTGATCTGGAAAAGTTCTGGCATAACGACAACATTACTGTGCCGCATTTAGTGCGTTTAGCGATTAGCCACTACCAATTTGAAACTATCCACCCATTTTTGGACGGCAACGGGCGTATCGGACGCTTATTAATTCCCTTGTATCTGGTGAACCACGGCCTACTGGCAAAGCCTTCACTGTACCTGTCCGATTTTTTCGAGCGTAACCGTGCCAGCTACTATGATGCCTTGATGCGGGTACGGATGTCGAACGACTTGATTCACTGGGTGCGTTTTTTCCTGCAAGGCATGACTGAAACCGCTACCAAAGGGCGGGATGTATTCCGGCAGATTCTGACCTTACGCACGGAATTGGAGCCGATGATGATGACTTTAGGCAAGCGTGGGCCAAATGCTCGGCTAGCCCTTAATTTTCTCTATCGGCAACCCATTGTGAGTGCGGCTGACCTACAAAAAGCCTTAGATGTTAAACACCCCACCGCCAATGCCTTGCTAAAAGATTTTTGCCGTTTAGGGCTATTGACAGAAGCCACAGGCGCGGAACGGCATCGTATTTATACCTTTGATCCTTACCTTAAACTCTTTCTAATGTAAAGAAAATGAATTTCCGTTACATTGCACAAACCGTAAGGAAAACTTAGCAACCCATGAGCAAAAAACCAAAACTGGAACTGACCTGGATTGGCAAAGACAAACGCCCGCGTTTGGAACCGCGTATCCTGCTGGAAGATAAAGCACTGTCTTATCGGTCTGAAAAAACCGTTAATGAACATGACTTGCATGACAATCTGTTGATTCACGGCGACAACCTGCTGGCTTTGAAGGCGTTGGAACAGCAGTATGCGGGTAAGGTGAAGTGCGTGTTTATCGATCCGCCCTATAACACCGGCAGCGCATTTACGCATTATGACGATGGCCTGGAGCATTCGTTGTGGTTGTCACTGATGCGGGATCGACTGGAAGCGATTCGGACACTGCTGGCCGAGGATGGTTCGCTTTGGATAACCATTGACGATAATGAAGCGCATTATTTGAAGGTGTTGTGTGATGAGGTGTTTGGGCGAGGGAATTTTGTGGCGAATGTGGTTTGGCAAAAGAAAGCTTCACCACAAGCTAACGCAATCTGGTTGTCAGACAGTCATGACCACATCCTTTTATATGCGAAAAACAAAAGTATTTGGCGACCAAAACTTTTAAAACGAACAGAAGAAGCGGATGCGCGTTTTTCTAATCCAGACAATGATCCGCGTGGTATATGGACTTCTGGTGACTTTACTATTAGCTTAACTGGTGGACAGCGTGGGGCTCAGTTTGCAAAAACAGGTCAAAGCAATAATCTATACGAGATCACAACGCCATCGGGTCGGAAACTTTGGCCTACAAAGGGCAGATGCTGGGGGACAGCAGAAGAAAAATTTTTAGAGCTTTGTAAAGATAACCGCATTTGGTTTGGAGAAAATGGAAGCAATGTTCCTAGAATAAAGCGGTTCTTATCTGAGGTGCAAGGTGGAATAGTTTGTACAACTGTATGGCTACGCTCTGAAGTCGGTGATAACCAGACATCTAAAAAAGAAGCAATGGCTTTTAATCAAGAAGATGTATTTGCGACGCCTAAACCAGAAAGCCTGATTGAACGCATTCTTGAAATCGCCACCAACCCCAACGACTTGGTTTTAGACTCATTTGCAGGTTCAGGCACTACCGGTGCCGTTGCCCACAAAATGGGCCGCCGCTGGATCATGGTCGAACTGGGCGAGCATTGCCGAACCCATATCGTGCCGCGTCTGAAAAAAGTCATAGATGGCGAAGACCAAGGTGGCATCAGCAAAGCCGTCAACTGGCAAGGTGGTGGCGGTTTTAGGTATTTCCGTTTAGCGCCATCCTTGCTGAAAAAAGACGCCTGGGGCAACTGGGTCATCAACCAAGTCTACAAGGCCGAAATGTTGAGTGAAGCCATGTGCAAACACATGGGGTTTATGTATGCACCGAGCCAAACCCATTTCTGGATGCACGGACACAGCACCGAAAGCGATTTTATCTACGTGACCACCGGTAGCCTGAGCCACGACCAGCTTAAAGTCATCAGCGACGAAGTGGGCAACAACCGCACCTTGATGATTTGTTGCAAGGCGTTTATGGCATCGGATAATAAAACCTCGCAGGTTTCCGATACCTCACAGACTTATTCAACAAATAAGCAAGTTTCCAACCCATTTGCCAATCTGACCCTAAAAAAAATACCTCAAGCCATCTTGAGCAAATGCGAGTGGGATCACGACGATTACAGTTTCAGCCTGAATGTGCTGCCGGATGATGAGGGCAATGAGACCTGCGAGGTTTTTAAAACCTCGCAGGTCTTGGAAGACGCGCAGATTTCAGATAATGAAGACGAATAAACCAGGAAAAGGACAGCCATGAACACCCCAAGTAACGGTCAAAAAATAGCCAATCAACTCACAGCACGGCTTTCATTGCGAACGCCTCAGCGAGATTCACTGGATATTCTGGTTGACCTGCTTGAACAGTTAAATCTAAACCAAGACCCTGACTTAAAACATTGGTTGTCAGTTATTCAAAAGCAGTATCCTTCAGTCAAGGATTTTGAGCGTACCTTTCCTTCGTTATGTTTTGCGTTGGCGACGGGTGTTGGTAAAACGCGGTTAATGGGCGCTATGATTGCTTGGCTATATCTAACAGGACGCAGCAGCCATTTTTTTGTGTTAGCGCCTAATCTAACCATTTACGAAAAACTAAAACAGGATTTCACATTAGGCCATGCTAAATATGTATTTGCCGGTATCCCTGAACTGGCGCAAATGCCGCCGGTAATTATTACCGGTGAAGATTACGAAAGTGGGCGAGGTGTACGGCTAGATTACACTGTTCCAAAAACTTTAACCGCCGATATATTCGCTTATGAAACAGCGCCACATATCAATATCTTTAATATTGCCAAAATAAATGCCCGCGACACCAAAAAAGGGGCTACCAAGTCATCAATTGCTAAAGTGCGGCGATTGCAGGAGTACATAGGGGAGTCTTATTTCGATTACCTTGCAGGGTTGCCCGATTTGGTCGTGCTTATGGATGAAGCACACCGTTATTATGCGAGCGCGGGTGCTAAAGCGATTAACGACCTTAAGCCAGTATTGGGTATAGAACTGACCGCTACGCCTAAAACCACGGGCGCAAATCCGCGAAATTTTTCAAACATCATTTACCACTATCCGTTAGCCAGTGCTTTAAATGATGGTTTTGTCAAAATACCAGCAGTTGCAACGCGTAAGGATTTTCGGGCAGATCGATACAGTTATAGCGATCTGGAAAAAATAAAACTCGAAGACGGTATTCATCATCATGAATACGTAAAAGTTGAGTTACAAACTTATGCCAACCTGAATCAGGTTAAGACTGTTAAGCCGTTTATGTTGGTGGTGGCGCAAGATACCAATCACGCTGGAATCATCAAAGCTCTAATTGAGTCTGCAGATTTTTTTGAAGGGCGTTATCAAGGTAAGGTTATCGAGGTGCATTCCAACCAAGCTGGCGAAGAATCGGATGAAGCGATGCAACGCCTTTTGGCTGTAGAACATGATGAAATGACGGAAATAGTCATACATGTTAACAAGCTGAAAGAAGGCTGGGATGTCACCAACCTATATACCATCGTGCCGCTTCGGGCATCTGCGTCTGAGATTCTGACCGAACAAACGATAGGCCGTGGTCTGCGTCTGCCTTACGGAAAACGGACTGGCGTTGAAGCAGTGGATCGGCTGACTATTATCGCCCATGACCGATTTCAGGAAATTATTGACCGCGCAAACGATGAAGAATCAATTATCCGTAAAGTAATTTATATAGGTGGTGACGATGCCGATATACCGGATAAAAAGCCGCAGATAATTATCACGCCTTCCTTTGTGGATATGCTGACAACCGGAAAACAAGCAACTCAGGACGATAAAATAATCGCAGAACCTTCGGGGCGTTATAAAGTTACAGCCCAAAGTGAACAACGTACTAAAGTTGCAGAAATTGTCTTGAAAGTCATCGAAGAACAAGCCAGCTTTGTGTCATCGAGTAAAGACTTGAGTAATGAAGACGTTCAAGCGTCCATTTTGCGCCGAGTTCAACAAGTTGTCCGTGATAACCCACCCCAACAACGTCTCATGCCGGAATTAGAAATAGAGGCAATACTGAGTGATGAAGAGGTTGCTGATATTGTTCAAACAGTCACTGAATCTGTGATTGAACTGACATTGGATGTGCCAAAAATTGTGGTATTACCGACTCGAGAAGTGAACTATGGCTTCCATGATTTTGAGCTTCAACAGCTTGAGAAAATCAATTTCCAACCAGTAAGTCAGGAAATTCTGTTGCAACATTTACACAATAACCAAATAGCTAGTATTCATTGGGCTGGGCAGGATGCTCATGAAGATAAGCTAGAAAACTATTTGGTGCGTAATCTGATGGACAAGGATGAAATTGATTACGACAAACACGCTAACTTATTATACAAGTTGTGTGGTCAATTGATTGCTCATCTACGTACTTATTTAAGTGATGAAGACCAAGTTGAAAATGTCCTAATTTACGGACAAAAACAGCTTAGTGAATTTATTTGGGCGCAACTACGTGAACACCAGTGGACGACCCCGACAGACTATATCGGCAAGGTTACTCAAGGCTTTGCAGTCCTAAAACCAGCAACTTTTACTCTGGCATCCGGTGAGAAACCACGAGAGTATCGCGCCCCGATTGCCGACAAACGTGCAATTCGACAGATGGTATTCAAAGGTTTCAGCAAGTGTTGTTACCCGTTCCAGAAATTTGATTCCGTCGAAGGAGAATGGCGGCTGGCGCAATTATTGGAGGACGATAAGGATGTACTCAAATGGATGAAGCCGGCATCTGGACAGTTTCGTATCGAATACCAAAACGGCCAAAACTATGAACCGGATTTCGTAGTGGAATGCGTTAATCAGTATTTGTTAATAGAACCAAAGCGAGCAGATCAAATAACTACATCTGAGGTTCAATTAAAAGCCCGTGCCGCTAATCGTTGGTGCAATTATGCAAATGAACACGCAAAAATAAACGGTAATAAGTTATGGTATTACTTGCTCGTGCCACATGATGCGATTGTTTTGGGAAGATCGATGTCCAGCTTAATTACCAGTATTGATTGACTTAATTTTGTCCATTCCAAAGCTTCTTCACCTTTAGCCAGTCTTTATGATTCATCACGTCACCAAGGCAACCCGCCATCTCATTTTCTGGTCATTGCTGTTTATAGCGATTAGCCTGAGCGGTGTGCGCCTATTGTTAACAGGTATCGACAGCTATAAGGCTAATTTAGAAACCCGTATCAGTGCACTGGTCGGCGCACCGGTAAAAGTGGGCGGTTTGACTGCCAAGATGCGTGGTGTGAGTCCTGAATTGGTGTTAAGTGACATCAATATAGAATCTGTACTGGCAACAGAAGCCAAACAAGCCAAAGAAAAATCCGCCATCCATTTAAAAGAAATTCACTTGGGCATTAATCTAGGTGAGTTTTTAGTAAACAGGGATGTCTTGGCATCCTCCTGGATTACGTTGGTGGGCGCAAAACTGTCCATTTACCGGAAACCGAATGGTGATTTTATCGTCGAAGGCTTAAAAACGGGGAATGGGCAGCCCTTCTGGTTATTACAAGGCCGTCAATACAAGGTTTTGCACAGCCAGATAACTTGGCAAGATCACCATAAAAGCGGTAAACCGTTGGTGCTGGATGATGTTAATGTCGCTGTCATCAATGATGGCGACCATCATCGTATTAATGTACTGACGCAGTTACCTAAAAAATACGGTGAGAACCTGAAAGTGGTTATCGATATGGAAAGCCCATCTGAAAGGCTATCGGACATTGAAGGGAAGGTGTTTTTGGAAGGCAGCCATGTCAAATTGCTTGATCTGGTTTCCGATTATCTCCCCAATGGTGTCGCCATGACGGCGGGTTCTGCCAATTTTAAACTGTGGAGCCAGTGGCAACACGCCAAGCCCATCGCAATGAAAGGAACGGTGCAATTGCGTAACGCGCTGTTTTCACAAAAAAATAAAGGCATTTTGCCAGTCAATAATCTGGATACAGCATTTAATTTGCAAATCCAGAATGAACTGATTAACACCCAACAAATAAAAAACGGCCTGATCAATGACCAACAAATAAACCATCAAAAATGGCACTTGGACATCAATCGTTTCTTACTGGAATCGGATGGCGACAGCAAAAATGCCAGTAAAAAATGGTCAGATGCCATTGCCAGTTTCGCTGGAGAATCCTTAGAGGGAACGGGGTTTTTAAAGTTGAAAATGTTTGCCAAACAATTAGATCTGGCAGAAATTGCCAGGCTGGCAAGTTTTTTTGGCTCGCAGGACAATGAATATATTAAATTGCTTGATGATGCCCACCTTAAAGGGCAACTGGATCGATTTTCCCTGTTTGCCGAACCGCAAACAAAAAATTTTGCGATTGCCGGATGGTTTAATTCGCTAGGCGCAGAGCCTTTATTTGACATGCCTGCGTTTGAGAACATGAGTGGTGAGGTTAAAAGTAGCGATAAAATCGGCAAAATTAACTTGTACGGGAATGATGTTGTCTTCAAACTTCCTAAATTATTCAATAAACCGCTACCATTTAAGCAAGTTAATGGGCAATTGGTTTGGCAGCAAACCGAAGATAAATGGACGTTGACTAGCGATGGGCTTAATTTGCAATGCCCGGCCTTTGCAAGCACTAGCCGCTTCTTTGTCAGTATTCCAAAGACCGAAGAAAAGCCGTTTATTGATTTGCAAACCGCGTTTAAGAGTGACGATTTGAGCCAGATTGCAAATTATTTGCCCACTGAAGTCATGAAGGAAAAGCTCAAAACCTGGATGAGCAATGCCTTTGTTGGCGGCAAGCTAAACGATGGCAATCTCCTGTTTTATGGCAACGTGGACGATTATCCATTCACCAATGGTGCGGGCGTTTTTGAAGCTGAAGCGGAATTGGCTGATGCCGAGCTTAAATACCATCCCCATTGGCCGACTGTCTCTAATGTTGATGGCAAAGTATCTTTTACCCACAACACTATCGAAGGTTCTTTTACGGGTAAAAGCGGCAACGCAGAAATCACCAAAGCGAGCGCACAAATTACTCATCTGGGTGTTGATGATTTATTGACTATTAAAGGGGAAGGACAGGGTGAAATAAGCCAGTTCCTGGACATCCTGCAACAATCACCTTTGGCCGCCAGAGTATCGCCTTTTACAAAAGGCGCAACTGTGCAGGGTACAACAAAAGCAACACTGGATATGACAATACCGCTTAGGCCTGGTCATGAAATCCAAGTCGATGGTGTTGCATTGTTAAAAAATGCTAATTTAACTTTCAACCAGCTAGGATTAAAAGTCAGCAAAATAAAGGGTGATTTAAAATTTAACAAACAGGGCATTTATGGGGATGGTATACAGGCTTTTGCCTTGGCGCACCCACTCAATGTTGATATTACCCAAGACGACCAGAAGACCTTGGTAACTGTAGATGGCAAAGCCAGAGTTATTGATATTGAGCGCGTGTTTGCATTGCCAAAATCCTCTATCGCCGAAGGTGAAGGCGATTACCAATTGCAACTTGAAATACCTAAGATTCCTAAGGGAACCCAACCAATACAAGTCAGCCTAAAATCGACCCTTGAAGGTGTTGCCCTGCAATTGCCAGGCACATTAGCTAAGACGCAAACAGTGCGAAAACCAACGCTGCTGTCTTTTACTTTAGGTGATGATGCACTATTACCCATAGAATTGAACTACAACAATGAATTAAAAGCAGCCTTAAGCATTAATATCAAAGAACGCAAGCTGCATGCCGGTCATGTGTTAATCGGCACAGGTACGCCAAGATTGCCCAAGATTCCGGGACTAAAGCTGGAAATTAACAAAGATCAGTTGCCGTTGCAGGATTGGCTGGGATTGTCGGCCAGCCAACAACAAGCCGGGAAAGCAGGATTGGATTTTCGGGAAATAAAATTATTCAGCAATTCTGCCATGTGGAAAAAAATCAGTTTAGGCAGCTTTGATTTGCTCTTGCAACGCCAAGGTAGTGATTGGACTGGCGAGATTGATAGTATTGTCGCTAAAGGCAAATTTCAACTGCCTATCGACCTGCAAAATGCCTACTTAAACGATTTACGGCCTATCACGTTGAATATGGATATGCTAAACCTGTCTATTTTAAAACAGTTAAATAGGGAGCCTGCTGACAGTAATAGTTCAAAATACGAGCCATTACTGGCTATCCATAGCAAAAAAACGCTATGGCATTCTGAAGATTTGGGTAAATTAACCTTGGAAACGCAGCGCACGCCGCAAGGCATGTTGATAAAACGCCTGGAACTGGAAGGCGAAGATGCCAAGCTGATTTCATCAGGGGAGTGGCAAAGAATGGGCATAAACTCGACAACGACCCTCAAAGGCCAACTCAAGATGAAACGGGCGGATCAGTTTTTTGATAAGCTCAATATCACCAAAGATTTAACCGATACCAGCGGTAAGATTGATTTCAATATTAATTGGCACGACAAACCGCTACAGTTCTCATTGCCGGATTTGCGGGGCACTATGGATGTCAGTCTGGATAGTGGCAGACTATTGAGTATTGAACCCGGATTTGGTCGAATTCTGGGGATTCTGGCGGTAGCGCAATGGTTTAAAAGGTTGCAACTGGATTTTAGCGATATTTATGAGGAAGGTCTGACATTCAACAGTATCACTGGGCATTTTGATTTATTGGGTGGTAAAGCGAAAACCCAGAATTTATTCATTGATGCTATTCCTGCCAAAATCACCATTACCGGTGATACTGATCTAGTCAAGCAAACGGTTGATCATGTGATTAAAGTGGTTCCCAAAAGTTTAGAGGCGGTTCCTATAGCTGGTACAATTATGGGGAAGATAGCTGCTGTAGTTGGTAAATCTATAACGGGAAAAGATCAGGAAGGCTTTTTCTTTGGTACGCAATATTTAGTAAAAGGCGGCTGGAATGATACAAAAATCAGCGCATTGCATGAAAACGACGGCATTTTCCAAAAAACCTGGAATGGCATTACCGACTTCCCTTGGGCAGAACAAAAATAACAAGACTAACGAGATAACAACATGATTAGGTGTGCAGCTATACAAATGGCATCCGGTCCCAGTGTCAGTTCAAATTTACTGGAAGCCGAGAAATTGATTGTCGAGGCCGCCAAAACAGGCGCAAAACTGGTCGCCTTGCCGGAAAACTTTGCCATGATGGGCGACCGGGAAATCGACAAAATCAAAATCAAGGAAGTCGATGGCACTGGGCCTATTCAACACTTTCTCTCGACCGTCGCAAAAAAATATGCCGTGTGGATTGTCGGTGGCACGATCCCGGTCGCCGGGGACAATGAGAATAAAGTCCGTGCTGCGTGCCTGATTTATAACGAAAAAGGCGAAAGGGTTGGTCGCTACGACAAGAATCACCTGTTTGATGTTAATGTACCGGGTACCGATGAAGTGTATCGTGAGTCCGATAGCATAGAGCGCGGCGATCATACGCTCGTCCTGGATTCACCCTTTGGCAAATTGGGCTTTGCTGTTTGTTACGATCTGCGTTTCCCCGAGTTTTTCCGTAAACTGGTGGCGCAAGGCATGGAAATCCTGATAATTCCATCGGCTTTTACAGAGAAAACCGGATCGGCGCATTGGGAAGTGTTGTTACGCGCCCGTGCCGTTGAAAACTTATGTTATGTCATCGCCCCGAATCAAGGCGGCTTTCACTTGAATGGCCGGAAAACCTATGGGCATAGCATGATTATTGACCCGTGGGGCGCTGTGTTGGATTGTTACAAAACCGGTGCCGGGTTTGTTTCTGCGGAACTTGATCTGGAGCGGCTAGGTAAAGTACGCAGTGCATTTCCTGTACTTTCTCATCGGCGGTATAACTGTGATTAACATTAAACCTGCAATTGTCATTTTGTTTTCTGCCTGTATATTGGTGGCTTGTGCTTCAACCGAAGATAGCCGATATAAGGATAACCGGAACCTGGAACGTCCACCGGAAGTGGCTCCAGAAAAACTCACCGCTGAACAAATAGAAATAAACGAAAGACAAGCTCCGAAGCGAAAGCATGGTAAAGGTCTTGGCACAGATGTCTATAAAGTTGAAGGTTCAGGGCATGAGTTAAGGATCAAACGTGGTTTTGATGAGGCATGGCACTTTATGAGCCGTGCAATCCAATACAACGAGCTAAAAACTACCGATCAAGACCGTAGCAAAGGCGTGTTTTATGTCAGTTTTAACGGTGGTGGTTTTTTGAATAGTGCCGCTGGCTTTTTTAGTGATAGCAAAGATCAAACAACGTATCTTTTGAAAGTTGAGGGTTCAGATGAAGAAACCGCTGTGGCGGTGAGTTTGGCGGCTAAAGATGAGCAGGCTAACACCAACTCAGCTAAACATAGCGATAATCCTGAAGATAAGTCCGCTGATTTGCTGGATCTTCTTTACGATACGTTGCACGACGATATAAAAGATGAGTAGCACGTCGATTTTATGAGGCGTTAAGTTATTTTTATCGAAAAAAATTCTTGCGCCCCCGCATAACATTTGAACCACTGTGATTATTAATGGAATTACTTAACCTAGCCCGACAAACCATCTTAAGCCCTACTGGAATGCAGGATCGTGATATTCAAACGATCATGAACCAATTGCTGAGTGCAACGGTTGATGCCGCAGATATCTACTTTCAAACCAGCCATTCGGAATCCTGGGTGATGGAAGGCGGTATTATTAAAGAAGGCAGCTACAATCTTGAAAAAGGCGCGGGGGTGCGGGCTGTGTCTGGCGAGAAGACCGGCTTTGCGTACAGTGATCGCATTGAACTGCCGGTATTGCTGGAAGCGGCCAATAACGTCAAAGCTATCGTTCGCCAAGGTCAGGATGTAAGTATGGGTGTCGCCCAAAAGGCGAGTTGGCCGCACTATTACCCGGTACTTAACCCGTTAAAATCCCTGGCTGACCAGGAAAAAATCGACCTGTTGCACACTATTGATACAGAAACCCGCAAGCTGGATCCACGGGTTGAAGAAGTCATTATCAGCATGGTCGGTGTCCATGAAAGTATCTTAGTCGCCAGCCAGGATGGTTCTTTGGCTGGTGATGTTCGACCTTTGGTGAGGATGAATGTATCCGTTATCGTGGTCGAAAACGGCAAGCGTGAGCAAGGCAGTATGGGCGGTGGCGGTCGTACTGACTACAGCTATTTTTTTGATAAAGACACCGCCCTGGGCTATGGTCGTGAAGCCGTCAGGCAAGCACTGGTCAATTTGGAAGCAGGGGAAGCACCTGCCGGAAACATGACGGTGGTATTAGGCCCAGGCTGGCCGGGCATTTTATTGCACGAAGCCATTGGGCATGGTCTTGAAGGCGATTTCAACCGCAAAGGCACGTCTGCATTCAGTGGGCGGGTAGGCGAGCGTGTGGCTTCCGATTTATGCACCGTGGTCGATGACGGTACATTACAAGATCGGCGAGGTTCATTAAGCATTGATGATGAAGGTACACCGACTGAAAAAACTTTCCTGATTGAAAACGGTATCCTAAAAGGTTACATGCAAGACAAGCTCAATGCCCGCTTAATGGGCGTAAAGCCAACCGGGAATGGCCGACGTGAATCCTACGCACACCTTCCCATGCCGCGCATGACCAATACTTACATGCTGCCTGGAAAAGATAATCCTGAAGACATCATCAAATCGGTCAAAAAAGGATTGTACGCCAAGAATTTCGCGGGTGGACAGGTGGATATTACCTCCGGCAAGTTCGTGTTTTCCGCCAGCGAAGCCTATCTTATCGAAAACGGCAAAATAACCCGTCCAGTAAAAGGCGCAACCTTGATCGGTAACGGGCCTGACGTACTGACCAAAGTATCTATGGTTGGCAATGATCTCCAGCTCGACAGCGGTGTTGGCACCTGTGGCAAGGAAGGCCAAAGCGTACCGGTTGGGGTTGGTCAGCCCACCATCAAGATAGATAACATTACAGTAGGTGGGACGAGTGTCTAGGCGAATATTGTTTATGGCAATTTAGTACAGAGACTGTGAAAGTATTATTTTCACCCCATATGATATAATGTAATCGATTGATAAATATAATGAGTTTCATATAAACATGACCTCACGCCGCTACAAATCTGTTGCCGACCGTCAGCAAACC
>JABFQX010000026.1 GCA_013141505.1 Methyloglobulus sp. | reverse complement strand
GTGGTTCCGCAAAAATATGGAAAAGTTCCGCGACAAGGCGATTGACGAGCCAACACCGGAAAACGTCACACTCTACCTGTACCTACAGCGGGTCATGATGGACAAGGCTGAGAAATTCGCCCACGCCTCGCAAGTTGCTGTCATGTCAGACCCTGTCTTGGATGAAAATTCCAGACGGCCGATTGCCACGTTCGGTTCTGTTGCCAAGGACGAAATGGCGACCAGAGGGACGCAGAAAGTGGCAAAAAAACTGGCGAAATCGGCTGGTCTTTGGTTTTTTTACTTGAGCACCTGTGAATATTGTCTCAAGGAAACAGGTGTCTTGCGGGGGCTGATGAACACTTACGGGTTCAAGGTATTGCCGATTGCCCTTGACGGCTTGCCGCTGCCAAACGGCGAATTCCCAAATTTCACCATCGACCAGGGTCAGGCCAAAAAAATGGCTGTCGAGTCCACCCCCGCCCTGTTCCTGGTTAAACCGGGTGACAACGGTGGTGTTATCCCGCTTGGGCAGGGTTTGCTATCTGGGGAAGAAATCGTCAATCGAGCCATCACACTGTCCCATCAACAAGGGTGGCTCACTGCCGATGAATACGAGGATACCAGGAAAGTAAAGACCATTGAAGTTGACAACAAGACCATTAACGGCATTGATGAAAAAGCGCTAAACAATCCGACCGAACTGATAAACACCATTCGCAGCAACCTGAAAATGCAACTCTGAGGAAACGCCAATGTGGAAAACCCCAAGCGACGATACAACGCCAACTGACGATGAAAAGAAATCAATACGTTCAAGCCGAATTGCTTAACTGAGTTTGTTCAATGATGACATTGCCTGGCTTTAGCATGATCAAATTACTTCCGTTCTTAATGTTGTTGCTCTTTTTCATCGCACTTCCGGCTAAGGCCAACTTAGACCAGGAATTGCAAAGCGCATTTAGCAGCATGATCAATGTTACACCTGGTGGAGCCTACGAAACACAACGTCGCGGGGTCATTACCGGGGGCAGCATAGCCATGCGGAACAACATAATGAACCCAAATCTCATTTCGTTCGTGCCGCCCAGCGTTAAAGGGGGTTGCAATGGTATTGACCTGTTTGCCGGTTCATTCTCATTCATCAATGGCGCACAATTTACGCAGTTGATGCGTAGCGTCGCCCAAGCTGCAATTGGCTACGCGTTCATGCTGGCTATTGAAGGTATGTGCCCGACGTGCGCCCAGATCATGTCGAAGTTACAGGGCGAAGTGGGCAAGCTCAACTCGTTGATGCGGAACTCCTGTGAGTTTGCAAAGGGGATGGTCAATGCCACCGGCTTAAAAGCCTGGGCGGATGAGCGAAAACAAGAGGCTTCTTCAATAAGCACAGGGATTGGTATCGTCGATGACTTTTTTGCCGTCCAGGAAAACAGTACAGAAGCGCCGGCAAAAGCGTTAATCGCAAGTGGAAACGCCAATCAAATTACCGGAAATGTGGTGTATGAATCCCTTACGCAGTCCAATACGGCATCATGGTTCGCAAATGGAGATCAGCAGTTGATAGAAACCCTGATGAGTTTGACCGGGACGGTGATTGTTAGCCCGAAAACCGACAATTCCGACATTAAATTTGATTTTCGGCCAAATTTGCTGAAAGTCAAAGACATTATAGAAGGCGGATCAGTCGTTATTTACAAATGCGAGTCGGATCAATGCCTGTTGCCGGATGACGTCGCAGACCGACAAACCATCATTCTCACGGGTATCAGGGCCAGGGCTAGGGAAATGGTGTGGGGGACTGGCCTAGGCGCAACGGGATCAGGCGGGATTGTACGGAAAATGTTGAGCAAAAATATAGGCGGGGATTTCACGTCCAGCGAAAAACAATTTATCCAAGCTTCAAGGCCGGGTGTTTACGGATTGCTAAGAGGGTTGGCGTCTGAAATTCAGTCTGCCAACCTTATTGCCGATCAGTTGGTCGATGTGGTTGCAACAGAAATGACAAACCAAATTGTTGACGAGATGTTTGACAGCGTTAGCGCAGCCGTGAAAAGCACCGGTAAACCATTAGACACCCAAATGGAAAAGGTGATGGGCGATGTTAGGGCGCAAATCAATGAAGCTCGCAGGGTCAATGGCGAGTCGATCCAGGGCATAAACACCTTAGTCCAACTCCAGAAAACCATCAGGGATGACTTGCGCTTGTCTATGAACAATAAATCCCATTAATTGCATATAGGGAGATAGTTTTATGGCATATCAGGTCATCAGTATTGGCGATGGGGAAATTTTGTACAACACCTTCCAAGGCGCAGCGATGATTTTTGGTGGCGGTTTCCTGGACAAGCTCATCGTTGCCGGGTTCATATTGGGTATCATGCTGGTGTGCCTGACCTATCTGATGAGCCTGGAATTTCCGTTAAACCAGGTTATCGTTGGGTTCATTGTTTATTTAGTGATGTTCGTGCCGGACGATACGGTCATTGTGGAGGATCTTTATACCGGGCAGGTCAGGACAGTGGCCAATGTCCCATTAGGGGTTGCTGTCCCAATGTCGATTGTTTCGACCATTGGTTTGCAGACGACCATCCTGTTTGAGACTGCATTCTCCACGCCGGATGAAGCGCAGTTAAGGAATAATGGTTACCTTAATGCGCTGAACACTTTAGTGAAATTGAGGAACATAGGCATCGGGTCGGCGGGTTCCGATGCCACTGTAACAGGGGATGTTGGACAAACGATCCACGGTTATATCGAGAACTGCGTCATGCTGGACTTGGAAATGACTGGCGGCAGCCCAGAAGTGACACGCGAGAAACTGCTAAAATCAACGGATTTGTTGGCTTCGATGTTGGTTTCTTTCGTCAACGTCGATGTCCTTATGCGGTTACCGTCATCAGCACCAAGTGAGCAGCGGAATTGCGCCGATGCCCATGCTGCCCTGACCAATTACCTGACTGGGACTGGGTTTGTAGACCAATTGGACCAGTATGTGAAGGGTGTGCTTAACGTCAATGAGCCTAGTGTCACGGCAGTTGACCGCATCGACCAGGCCACGGCTGCGTTGAACCTTGCGGGCATCGACTCACAGACCTACATGCGCAATGCCGTCCTGGCTTCTTATTTACAGGATGGCCCCAGCGCGTTCATCACAAGACCAGGACAGGAGCAGTTGAACCTGCAATGGGCGAGTGAGCAGAGCATGTTCAACGAAATTGCACGCCCATTGATGGCCTTCGTTGAAATGTTCACCGTGGCGATTTCACCGATTGTGGCCTTTCTAACCACGCTTGGGACAGTGGGCCTACGCATGATGGCACGTTACCTGCAATTGATTGCCTGGGTTGCGTTGTGGGGGCCGCTGATGGCGGTTTGCAACCTGTACATCACCATTGTGACCACCCGTGCGCTCGCAACGGTTGCGGCCAATGCGGACATTAACGGGACTGGGCTTGATTCAATGTTGATGCACGACCAGCTCTACCACACGTTGGAAATATGGCTATCCACGGGGGGCATGCTGGCTTCAAGCGTACCGGCGTTGGCATTGATGATCGTCTACGGCGGCTCGGTGGCGGCGACCAACCTTTCAGGAAAAATGACCTCCGGGGTGTCATCCAGCATAGACCCAAAAAGGGTTGTGCCCGAAGCGGTTTCTATTGAGCCAGTGCAGTCGTTACATGGCTTTACAGAATCTTCGGTAAATGTCGCTTCGAAAAAGATTGGCATGGCGGATTCGACTACTAATTTGGGGTCAACTTTTTCTCGCGGGCAGCAAAGCGCTGCGGAAAGTCTGCGGAGCGCAAGCCTGTCCGCTGCTGGAATGTTTACACAAATAAGCCAGGACTCCATAAGGTCGGGGACGACAGACAGTCAAGTCAGCTCGGTTATGAATGGAGTTAACCAAATAGCCAATAATGGAAAAAGCTGGTTAACA
>JABFQX010000011.1 GCA_013141505.1 Methyloglobulus sp. | reverse complement strand
AGCTGGTTTGCTGACGGTCGGCAACAGATTTGTAGCGGCGTGAGGTCATGTTTATATGAAACTCATTATATTTATCAATCGATTACATTATATCATATGGGGTGAAAATAATACTTTCACAGTCTCGTATGCGGAACCACCTTACAATTCAACCGCCGTACGGACGCGGCTTATTGACTGCAGGAACGCCAACAGCGATGTGATTTGTCGGCACATCTTTAATCACAACTGCGTTTGCGCCGATATCAACATCGTCTCCAATTACGATTTTACCGAGAATTTTTGCTCCGGCACCAACGTTCACCCGCGAACCCAATATTGGTGCTTCTAATGGCTTGTCTACATGCCGATTTCCTATAGTCACGCCTTGGCGAATCATACAATCGTCGCCAATTACCGATAATCCGTGTATCACAATACCGCGTATTATCCGTATCGCTTTATTGGTAAAACTGTACCGAAAATGGCCAAAACGATATATTTGCAACGCCCAAAAACCTTGTGCCAATAGACCTTCGCGATAACCTCTTAGATCGTCAAAAAAATTGTTTAACATTGCCATATAAGCGCGCCACTATTTTTCGCGAAAGCTAAAATGGGATCCATCCGATTTTAGCGGCGAAAAATCACGTGGCGGTTAATGCCTTCGGCTGCCCGCGTTCGTCCTCGGTTCGTCACGATGCACAACTCCCCTTCGGTACGCTGTGCATCACGACTGCCCAAATGACTTGACGCCGTGTCGGATGGCCTTGCATGTTGACTACGCTTCCGCTCGCGCTCCAACTCCGTCAACACGCCCGGCCCCTACGGCTACGCGGGGGTCGTCGTACACCGCTCCACTCGCGTTACGCTTCCGTGTACTCCTTCATTGACAGGTGTTTTTCAAAATACCCTGCTGGTAGGATGCGCCGAACAAAGGCGCACTGTTCGGGTTGAAATAATGGTGGTCATTGTAACAATAATTTCTTTACAAATAATTTTTTTAACCTTCCGCGAGCTTTACGGCTTTGACATCTGTTGAAGATACGCGACTATACAAGCCAATTTCCACACACCTATTGAAACTAAGGTTTTTTTAAAAAAACCTCAAGTTGCCGGGCGGCTTTTTCGCAATCGACAACGGAATTTTCAACGTGCTTGAGCAGCAGCAGGCTTTTGCTTAAGCCGTCGATGTCACGGGATGCATATTCATTAAGATAGCGGCAATTTTTCTGCATGACCTGCTCCGCTTGGGAGATGGCTTCCTGATTGCTGCCGGTCTCTTGGTCTTCCTGAAGCACCATCACTTCGCTGGTCATTCTATTTTCCAACCTGAAGGCGGCTTCTACGCGGTGTTCAAAATCGTCTCTGGTTTGCTTGTCTGGCCCGTAACGGTTTATTGATAAAGCCGCACAGCTTTGTAACAAGGCAATAACGAGTGTACTGACTAGCCATGCGGCACTACTGCGAATATTCAAAATTTTGCTTCCTGTTTTTGTCATTGTGCATTATGAATGTGCAGCCATAATTTTGCCATTCAAGAAAATATTAGTTCAAAGTTACAGATGCGCCAAAAATAGTTAAAAACCACTAATTGTTTTCATGATTTTTTTATTCAACCCTTCTGGGTGTATACTTTGGGCTTGCTTCATACCTATAAAACTCAACAAAATGAGGTCAACCTGATGGCTGAAAAAACAGTAAGCAAGTACCTGCTTAACTTGGAAAAACAATTTGCCAATGACAACCCGGTATTACTTGATGCTGCAAAAGTGTTCCATGAACTTGATCAAGTTGAATTTGATCTGGGTCTGATTGAAAATGAAGCCACCACCGCCAACAAACATTCCTGGTGGCCTATCGTCAGCTTGATTGGCGGCAATTCAACGGCCAAATCGCGGTTTATCAACAGTTATTTAGGTACAGACCAATTACTTTCTGGCATTCAGGCTTCCAGCCATAAATTTACGGTACTTTCTTACAACAACCAAACCACTCCGACGACATTGCCTGGAACCGCGCTGGATGTTGACCACCGCTACCCGTTTTACCAGGTCAGTGAAAAAATCGAGCATTTACAAGAAGGCGAAGGCCGCCGGATCAATTCCTATCTGGAATTAAAAACTGTCAACAGTGAGCGTTTAAAAGGTAAATTATTCATTGATGCGCCAAACGTGAATGCGACCTCGGCTTCTCCTGTTATGTCGATGCTGACGACCCATCTCCTCGAAAATTCGGATGTGGCATTGGTGTTCTGCGATGTTTTTGAATCAAGCAGCTCTCTGACCAGCGAGCTGATCGAGCAAATCTTGATTTATCAAGACACTAACAAGTTTATTTATCTGATTGATGCGCCGGCGGCGACGTTTTATCCAACTAAAAGCAGTGAAATTATCTCATCATGGCAACGTCGATTAGCGGACATAGGTCTTAATACCGGACAATTTATCCTTTTACCTAATCAAGAACACAGCACCAACAGCCAAAATCCACCCCAGTTTGCCGAGATTGATCAACGCATGGCTAATGTTGATCATGACCGGTCATACCGAATCTTAAATGCCTTGGAAAAAAATATCCATGACATTGAACATGTCGTTGTTGCTGAAGTTAAAAACGGTATTGAGCTATGGAAAGAAAGGGTGAATATGTCAAGCCTTATGATTTTAGGTTCAATTGCCGCGCTTTTCGTGTTTGCAGAAATTCAAATTGGCATCATCGACTTGCTGATTGATCCGGTCATTGGGCCTCTTGCGATTTTAACCATTATTGCCATTATGCTGCCCTTGCATTTGATTATGGGCAAACTGCAAGCCAAATAC
The DNA here is from genome assembly GCA_013141505.1 of Methyloglobulus sp. GTDB lineage: Bacteria > Pseudomonadota > Gammaproteobacteria > Methylococcales > Methylomonadaceae > Methyloglobulus. The sequence continues at coordinate 105,010 of JABFQX010000011.1, read as the reverse complement.
ATTATTAATCGACTCAACTTGCGGCAGAAAGAACTGAATTTACTGGAAAACCTCGGCGAACTGTTTGAGTCGAACCTGACTTTTTCGCGCATGTTATTTAATTTCTCTGAGCCTGCGGGCTGGAATAAGAAAACTAAAGCAAGGCTGGCACAACTGTCTGATAAAGCGAAAGGTTTAGTGCAAGCACTGAACGACAGTTTCAGCACCTACAATGGGCGCGGTTCAAATTCGCCGGATTAGTTAGGTCAACTTAACTTATGCACTCCCGATCCAATGTCCAGATGAGCCACTATGGATAACTTGAGAGAGTACTTTGCCCTTTGCTGGCTGAACAATGACCCTTTAGAGCTGCCGAGGTCGGTCGGCCTGTTCAAAAAAAGCCTGTTCATTTATTTTGTGGTGGGCTATTTGTTGCAAGCCAACATGATTGACGATCCTTTTGAAGCGTTTTATGAAATCAGCCTGCAAATTATTTTTATGCTGCTTTTTCTGGCAGTCATGTTGTATTTAAACAAGACTTTATACGCTTATATACAAATTACTACCGCATTTATTTTCAGCGCCAATCTGATCTCGATTTTTGGTGTGCCTGTTATGGTGTGGCTAACGGTGAGTGAAGATATGTATAGTTATTATGCGTTCGCTTTGTTGTTGGCTTGGTATTACGCTATAGTGACTTATGTCATCAAAAATACTTTGCTTATCAATGTTCCCGCCAGTCTGGTGCTAACTTTGTTTTATTTCATTGCTACGTTTTTGGCCGCTTTTGCGATTGGGCAATTGATTTAAACCCGCCTCTAAAACCTTTAATTTGTTATCGCGACACATTTAAAGATGCTTTTATGCAATGTATCCGATCACCCTATTCCATTGAGGAGTTAATAAAAAAATCCCGATTTATTGGCGTTTTAACGCCCTGTTCGAATGAATCCGAAGTGAACCAAACACTACGGCAATTGCATTTGGATCACCCCAATGCCAGCCACATTACGTTCGCTTACCGGATTAAAACTGACAACGGCTTTATCAGTCGCTTTAATGATGCCGGCGAACCTAGCGGAACGGCCGGGAAGCCTATTTTTCAACATTTGGAAGGCAAGGAATTGATTAATGTATTACTGGCCGTTATCCGATATTTTGGCGGCATAAAATTGGGTGCAGGAGGCTTGACCCGCGCTTATGGCAACACCGCCAAACAAGTGCTTGAAATGGTGCAGTTTTACCCCTACGTGGAGTTTGTGGTGAGCCACCTGACTTTGGACTACAAGCAATTACCCAACTTTGAGTATCAATTGAAAAAATTTGAGGGCGACATTATCGAACAGGTCTTTGCCGAGCAGATTCGATTGAAAATCAAGCTACCCAAAGAAAACTTTAGCGCCTTGTCAAAATTGTTTCCTGTGTAGCCACCAACATCAACTCGCTTCAGGCTTTTCAAAAATACTTTTATAAGTGACAAACATAAATACTGAAGTCAGCACATACAAAACCGGCGTTAAAAAAGGCGTGATTTCAGTACACAAAATGGCTTCAAAAATGAGGAATGCCAAGGTTTTGTACAATGCCTCCTTGTGGTTGGTGATTTGCTCATTACCTGCGTCTTTGGCCTGGCTCCATGAGTAATCTTTAAACAACATCAAGGGGTAACTGTACCAACTGGCGAATGTAGTCACCATCAGCAAGACAAAAATCAGGGTTATATTGGCATATCCGTATAACCAGATTGCCAATTCACGGGCTTCTGCACGGTGCAGATTTTTATCGGTGAATTGCCAGTCAAAGAAAAAATTGGCGATTTCGGCAAACTGCCCGTTAAGGATATTGGCAAGGGCAGAAAAAATAAACCAGCAAGCAGTCACAATGCCGCCCATGATAATCGCCAATGGCAGGCTTTTTTTGATTGCCCACATTAAGCCGACAGATGACTCGGTTTCAGCATATTTAAGGTCAGCATATTTTGCCACACCAACCCCCACAAACAAAGACGCTACCGCCGCAAATATACCCACAGCAAACGAGATTCTGCTAATAACCAATACTACGGCGACAAACAAGGTATAACCAATCCAAACCATGGGATCACGGCGAATAAACAATAAAGTTTTACGCAACCAATCACTGAATTTAACTTTTGTATAGATATTCACGATGAAATCCTTGAAATTCCAACGGCTTTACGAAGCTCCGTGATAAAAGGCACACTGATTGCCCGCGCTTTTTTTGCACCTTCCTGCAATTGCTCCTCTATATGGTCAGGCTTTTCCAGCAGTTCGTTATAACGCTCACGTGCTGGGGCAATCTGCTCGTTAATATGCTCAAACAATATCCGTTTCATTTCCCCCCAACCGATACCTTCAACATAGCGTTGGCGGATTTCTTCAACTTCTGCGGCCGTGGCAAAAGATTGATAAATACTGAACAAAGTACAACCGTCAGTCTGTTTTGGCTCGCCAGGCTCAAGGGAATTGGTCTTGATTTTGTTAATCAGTTTTTTCAGCCTGTTCTCAGGCTCGAATAAAGGAATGGTATTGTTGTAACTTTTACTCATTTTACGACCATCAAGCCCAGATAGCGTCGCGCCATTCTCATCAATCACCGCTTCAGGAAGGGTGAAATGTTCGCCATAAATATGATTAAACCGCCCGGCAATATCCCTCGCCATTTCAATATGCTGAACCTGATCGCGACCGACTGGCACTTTATTGGCATTGAACATCAAAATATCAGCAGCCATCAGAATTGGATAGCCGAATAACCCCATGGTAATGCCCTTATCAGGATCATGCTCACCACCTTGCTCGTTCTCGGCAACAGCGGCTTTGTAAGCATGGGCGCGATTCATCAAGCCCTTGGCTGTGGCACAAGTCAACATCCAGGTTAGTTCAAGAATTTCCGGAACATCGGATTGCCGATAAAAAACCGCGTTGGAGGTTTCAAGCCCTAAAGCCAGCCAAGTTGCGGCAATTTCAAGGCTAGATCGCCGTACCCGTTCAGGTTCCTGACATTTTATTAAGGCGTGGTAATCGGCCAGAAAATAAAAGGGCTTTACGTTTTGGTCTTTACTGGCGGCAATAGCGGGTCTGATTGCGCCGACATAATTACCTAAATGAGGTGTTCCAGTGGTGGTAATGCCGGTTAATACGATAGCTTTAGTCATGGGTTAATCTTTGATAACTTGTTTTTATTATTTAAAAGCCAGTCAACTCTTATATTAAGGAACCCCTGAACAAGTTGATTGCGTTCATACCCTCAGGGTACAAACGTTTCGACAAGCTCACCACGAACGGAATCAACAACCTTACCGTTCGTCCTGAGCCTGTCGAAGGACTTAATCAGAGGTTTCTTAAATATTGACTGAAATCCAGTTTAACAGTTTATTTTACCGTGTCTATCATGCTCTACATTGGGGAATTTAATAAACCGCAAAAGCCTATAATAGTCACAAAGGTATCAAAGCCAATAAAAAGGTCTTGGCATTACTTCAACTCAGGGTAATTAAGCAAAACTTGCTGCCTGAATGTCTCGATGATTTGCTCATTATCTCGGTCAGTTCTTGGAATTGTCACCGCAATTTCGCTCATGATCTTCATTGGCGCTGCGGTCAGGATTACAATACGGTCGGCAAGCGTAATCGCCTCGCGCAAATCATGGGTGACAAACAATACCGTATGTGGGCGTTGTGACCACAATGCGAGCAAACTATTTTTAACCTGCCTTGCCGTTGCCGCATCCAGAGATACAAAAGGCTCATCCATCAAAAGAAGGTCAGGGTTAATTGCAAAAGCCCTGATGATCGCCACCCGTCGGCTCATCCCCAACGACAACCTTTCAGGATAGACATGCTGAAACTGGCTAAGCTGCATGGTCTCTAAGAGGCTGTCAATATTATCAGACGATGCTTTGCCGTCGATTGCCAGTTCAATATTTTGCCTAACTGTCCGCCAAGGCAATAAGCGCGGGTTTTGGAAGATGTAGCCGATATTAGGTGTGTTTTGCCGCTGCTTAAAGTCAATGCTACCTTCAAAATCGGAGTCAAGGTCGGCAATAATATTCAATAAAGTTGTCTTGCCACAACCGGACGGGCCGACCAAGCAGACAAATTCTTCAGAATGAAGCGTTAAATTAAAATCAGCTATGGCTAAATGTTGCCCTGCTCGATTCTTGGCGAGATACAATTTTCTTTTAATATTGATATTAATCATCGCTAAGTCAACGCCGCCAATGCTGGGCTCTTTTTTCCAAAGGCTTCAACACCGCTATTTCGAGCAATTGGATGACCGCCACGAAAGCAATGGTGTACGCCAAAATACTGGCAACATCAAAAAGCTGAAAAAACAGGTGCAACTGATAACCGATGCCATTGCTTCGCCCCAAAAGCTCAACAACCAATATTATTTTCCAGACCAACGCCAATCCCGAACGGGTTACGCCCATCAGATAAGGAAACAGTTGCGGCCAAACCACATGTACCAGCGTTTTGCGCTTGCCAAAGCGGTATGACTGCGCCATCTCCAGTAAGCCTTGATCCAAAGCGCGTACCCCTTCCCTGATGGTGACCACGACATTCGGGACTTTGTTGATGACCACTGCAAAAATCGCCGCTGATTCAGTCAAACCAAACCAGACATAGCAAAGGATGATAGTCACCAAAGCGGGAATATTAAGAAAGATAACCAGCCAGTTATCGAAAAAGGCATCAAGTTTCTTATTGCGTCCGAGCGCTATGCCTATAGCGCATCCGAGCAACATGGCAATGCTAAAACTGACTATTAACCTCAGCAAAGTAATACCTAAATGAAACGGTATTTGCCCCGTGACACACGCTTGCCAAAACACAATGGCAACATTTTGCGGTGTGGGCAAGTTGTTACTGTGAAGATAGACCGCTAAAACCTGCCATACCGCCAAGAACACCAACAAAGACAACGTCGGTAGATTTTTGATCAGGCCACCGAACAACACAATAAGCTATTCAATCGCCCAGAACGTACCAGGCTGGATATGCTCAGAATCTCCAGTCAACTGATTTTTGCCAACTGATCGCAGCAACGCATAAATGTGTTCTGCTGCTTGTAATTCTGCTTTATCCCAAGAAGTCACGTTGCCCTCGCAGTAGCGTTGCCGCAGCTTGGTTTGCGTCGGGACATCATCGGCTTGGATTAAGGGAATGACTTTGTTCCAAGCTGAATCAGACTTACACAGTAATTTTTTAGCATTTTTGCTGGCCTGCAGAAAGCCATTAAGCGCCTGTTTATGTGCTGTTGCCCAGCTTTGTTTAAATACATAACCTAGCGAAGGTACGTTTTCTTGAATGCCTAAGCCCTTTAAAATGCCTTTACCGTCAATAATCTGACGATAACCTTGCGCTTCCAATTTGGCACCGAAGTGCCAATAATTCAGCATTGCATCTACCCGGCCTTGCTTTAGTTGCTCATTGATAAGCGGCGGCGCACCGAAGACTTTTTCAACCAAGGCATTTAAATCCAGTTTGTCCTGTTGTGCCAAAGCTTGTAGCAATAACCAGTTTTTATCCAATTCACCGCCTGCAATGCCTATGCGCGTGCCTTTTAGATCATTAATGCCGTGAATTTTGCTGTTTTCGGGTACGACCAACGTGCCAGACATCGTTGAATAAGGGTAGAAAGTAAAATCAGCGCCCGTCGCCCGAAGCCGTGACACCCAAACCCAGTCAGAAACAATGATGTCAACCGCACCGGATTGCAACGCAATTTTGCCCGCTTCGGAATTGGCAACTGCTTGTGTTTCTAATTGAAAAGCCAGCTTTTTATATTGGTCGTCACCTTGCAAAACCGACAATTCCCAAGCCAAAGTGCCTGATGCCTGTACACCAATACGAATCGTTGGTTTGTCTGCTGCGAACGTGATGGCGGTAAAACCGGACAGGAAAAGCAATAATCCACAGATTTTCATAAGATCAACATTGGTCAAAACGCCTTAAACCTTATTCTATCTTTACTGGCTCGCTTTGGGGCAAATCATTTAACATTAGCATTAATATGTGTACTTTTCGTAACTTTAAAGCCGTAACCATTTGCGTGTTTTCCTGAACACATTTTTATGTGTTATTGTCTGCATTGATTCTGAGTTTTGCGTGGGGGTATTTAGCTATGGCTAAAATAATTTTGCAACCTATCATAGTGACAGTAATGTTTTCCATCCTGACCCTTAATATTTACTGGTTAGTGGCTTTCGGGCTATGCGGTGTCTGGTTGGCAGTCGACACTTTACTCGACATATTCAGTATAGATTAGCCATTTTCCGCCAGTCATCGCTCATACCGCCAGCCCCCCAGTTATATCCAAAACAGTCTGCGTGCGGCACTCAATTAGAGCAATACAAGCCCGACCAATGTGTCAGGAATAATCTACCCTAATTACCTGCCAACACGTCAAGCATCCTGACGGTTATATCAGGCTAGATAGGCTTCAACTTTCCAAAAAACCGTGCTTTTCCATGCGATAGCGCAAGGTATCCCTTGTCAAGCCAAGCAATCTTGCGGACTTGCTGCGATTTCCTCGCGTCATGTCCAGTGCTTGCTGAATTAAACTGGCTTCCAGATCATCCAGTTGCAAACCTGAAGCGGTGAGGACGACCGTAGGTTGCAATTTGGGTTTACGGGCATTCATCTCAAATGGAAGGTTCTCTGGCTCTATTATTTTTCCAGGCAATAAAATACTTAGCCGCTCACACAGATTTTTTAACTCGCGTATATTACCGGGCCAGTCATGACCTTTAAGTACTTTGAACGTATTTTTACTAAACTGAGGCGCCAACACATTAAGTTCTCGCTCAAAAACTTTCATGAAGTGATTGATTAACAAATCAAGATCACCTAGCCGTTCTGATAAAGGTGGAATATCCAAAGGCACTACATTCAATCGGTAATACAGATCGCGCCTAAACGTACCTTTTGCAATGTCTTGGCTTAGGTCGGAGTTTGTTGCGGCAATAATGCGTACGTCAACAATATAAGGTTCGGTATCGCCAACTGCAAGGCATTCACCAGACTCAATGAAACGCAACAGCTTGGCTTGAATCGACACCGACAACGAGTTAATTTCATCCAGAAATAACGTGCCACCGTGGGCAGCCCGAAATAGACCTTCGGTATTGCTTGCTGCGCCGGTGAAGGAACCTTTTCGATGTCCAAACAACTCAGATTCAATAAGGGTTTCAGGCAAGGCGGCGCAGTTCAAGGTAATAAATGGCTTGTCTGCGCGGTGACTGGATCGCTGGATGGCGTTGGCAAGCACTTCTTTGCCCGTACCTGTTTCTCCTTTTAGCAATACCGTTACATCCGTTGCGGCGGCTATCTTAGCGCTACGAAGTAAAGACTGAAGCGCGGGTGATTCACCTACAATAGGTTTGAAATGATCCATAATTACCTCTCTCAATGTACCGAATGTGTCGTTATTATTGCCATGGGATTGAGCCATGGTATCGCTGCCAGCAGTGCAATCAAAATCAAACACAAACCTACGCCCTGTTTGAATCGTTGCATTCTTGATAGCCGCGTTAATGCACTTGTCATTATACCGACTCCCATCACAGCGGGTAAAGTACCTAAGCCAAATGAAAGCATGGTCAAAGCGCTTTTTATGACATCGCCTGTTGTTAACGCCAAGGCCAAGGCGGTGTAAACCAATCCACAGGGCAACCAACCCCAGACCATACCAAACAGAAAGGCCTGCATCAGATCTTTAACGGGGATGAGTTTACGTCCATAGGGTTCTATCTTCCTCCATAAATGAATACCCGCTTTTTCGATATAAGCAAATCTTGGCAACCAACCCGCAATGTAAAATCCGGCACCGGCCATAATTGCCGCTGACAGCAACTGCAATACACGATAGCCATTGATTTCTGTGACGGGAGCGGGAATAAACGATTCGACTATGCCTGCTATAGCACCCGCCAAGGTATAGCTGGTTATCCGACCGAGGTTGTAATTAAACACAAACGGCAATAACAGCCGTTTACTGTTACGCACCTCTGGACTTAAACTGAGTGTGAGTGTGCCTATAATCGAACCACACATGCCCACGCAATGCATACTGGTAGCAAGCCCCATTAAAAAGGCAACCAGGTAAGAACTGGTAAAAGCCGGATCAAATGTCATGGTCGAGAAAAGTCGAGTAATTTGGAACGGTTAATTAAGAATAGTTTTTATTTTAGTAAAAAACGAAACAATGCCCTAAAAGCCAAAAGATAAAGCATTCGCTTGTCGTTTATTATATTACCGGAACGGGATAAAAGATGAATGATAAAATCAACACCCTAAAAAAGCGAACATATTATGCATTCAACATTGATACAAATGACCTTGGTAATGGTGAGCGGCATTGTCTGGCGTGTATTCAAACCGTTAGGGCTTGATGCAGAAGAAACCCGAAAAGTTTTGACTACCGTTGTATATTATTACTTCTTACCAGCCATGATAGTGGAGGTCTTATGTAATGCCGAAATTGGCGTGCAATCCTTGCAGTACACGGTGTTAGGGGTTGCCAGCACGTTATTCGCCATTTTATGCATCTGGACACTCGGTACATTTTTAAAGTTTGAACACAGATGTCTGGGAGCCGTCATACTGGCAGCGGCTTTCCCGAATGTTACCTATCTAGGTTTACCTGTTCTCGAACAAACCTTTGGTACTTGGGCGAGATCGGTAGTTATTCAACTCGACCTTTTTGCAATTGCGCCACTGTTATTTACCTTGGGCATTGTCATAGTGCGCCATTATGGTAGAGACACCTCAGCTAACCGGCAATCCGTCTGGTCATTTTTGAATGTGCCGCCCTTCTGGGCTGCCGGAATTGCAGTTGCTATCAACCTTAACCATTTTACCCTTCCTATGTGGCTGAGCGGGTCATTGAAGCTGCTATCGGCAGCCGTGATACCTCTCATGTTATTTTCTTTAGGATTGGCGTTACGTTGGGAAGCCGTTAAGTTAAGGAACATCCCTTACATTTTACCCATCGTCATAATCAAAATGATATTAATGCCGCTTTTTGCCATGACATTGGCAGACCCCTTCATTATTGCCGCTAAATATAAAGCGGCGATAGTCCTTGACCTTGCCATGCCTAGCATGGTCTTGGGTATCGTATTATGCGACCGCTATCAATTGGACAGTTCACTGTATGCAATGGCAGTAACAATAACCACAGCACTCAGCCTGATTACCCTGCCGTTGTGGCATCAAATTGTAATGACGAGATTTTAACCATGAACCCCAGATTAGAAATTTTTTCCCAGGGCGAAGAAATAGTGACCGGCCAAGTTGTCGATACTAATAGCGCCTGGTTATCGCAGCAAGCAGTTGAAATGGGTTTTACCGTAACCCGGCATACCGCGGTAGGCGATAAGCTGGAGGATTTAATCTCGGTATTGCAAGATGTTGCAAAGCGAACCGATTGTTGCATCTGTACAGGGGGATTAGGCCCTACAACAGATGACTTGACCGCGGAAGCCGTTGCCAAGGCGTTTGATCTACCACTCATCTTCGATGAAATTGCTTTTGGACAGATTCAACAATTTTTCAGTAATCGAAACCGAATCATGCCTGAATGTAATCGTAAACAAGCCCTGCTCCCGAAAGGCTCGCTTCGCTTAGACAATACCGCTGGCACCGCATCTGGATTCGCACTGCAAGTAGATCGCTGCTGGTTTTGTTTTGTACCAGGCGTTCCCTCAGAAATGAAACATCTGTTTTCGCAGCACATTCAACCTTTATTGTTACAGAAATTTATCCTGGAACCGAACCAATTAATCACTATTAGAACTATTGGTATCGGCGAATCCAGTCTTCAGGATTTATTAAGCAATATTGACATCCCACAGTGCGTACAGCTAGGGTTTCGGGCCGAATTGGGTGAGGTACAAACTAAACTGTTATTTCCTGCTAATTATTCACAGGCTGAACTGAAAAATTTAATTGAGCAAATTACCGCCCAAATTGGCGATGCTGTCTACGCAGTTAATGGACTAGGCCGTGAAGCAGGTGATGTTGATCTAATTTCAGTGCTGGACAATTTGATGACCACAAACGAATATACCATTGCAATTGCCGAGACTGTAAACCAAGGTTTGCTGGCAGCAAAATTAGTCGGTTTACCCTGGTTACTGAGCTCCCACTATGAACAATCAAATATGCATTTGGCTCAGCAGCTAAATATTAACTATCTTGATAAAGACCCAAAAATAAGCGCCGAAACCATCGCCTATGCAGTACAAAAAAAAACCGATGCCGACATGGTGCTTATACAACTAACAGGCAATAGTAAAGCATCAAATATACTTCATGAAAAATCGTGCGTTATACAAAATGGCCTTCTTACTAAAAAAGGATTCAATCATGAGACCATCTCAATCACGGGTGACATTAAACGCAAACAAAGCCAAGCCGCATTAGCATCATTGAATTTTTTGCGAAAAAAACTACAAGGCCAGATGTAGGCTCCAAAATTATTAAGCAAAAAAAACCTCCTTGGTTTTTCGCCAAGGAGGTCAATTTTAAAATGATGCCGTTTTAAAACCGACACTTAAACCGCTTTACGTCTCTTAGCTAATGTACCCATCAGAGGCACAAACATTAACCAAGCGGCAGCTGGCAGTGGAACGAGTGCAGGTGCCTTGAAATTAGACAATTCGATTGTGGCTTTGCCATTTAAGGAATCTTGGGAATTCGCTTTAAAACCAAAAATATCACCCTTCGACACTGCAAAAGAATAAGTACCTGACTGATCATGAGTCGGACTATGTAGTATGTCGTTTAACACTGTATATTTGCCATTCAACCATATTCCAAAACGATCCCAAGCAGCACCCCGGCTGTCATCTGTATGATAAGTCCATTTAAAACTAACCATACCACTTTTAGGTGCAGCTATCGTAAACCTCTCCCCTAACCAACCACCGCTGTTATTGCTGGTATTCATAAGCACCGTACCGGAACGCGAAGACTCAGCCGCTGCATTACCACTAGCACTTGCCGCATTGGATGTCCTAATAGTATCAGCACCGGCCGCACCTTTTATCGACCAATTGGCCGCATCGTAATAATTCATAAATGCAGCATTAGCCGTCCCTGCAATCATAAAATTAACAAACAAGATTACTTTCAATATATTTTTCACAAAAATCCCCAATATAATAATATTGGCTTTATTATAGCTTATAAAATCAAGCCTAGTCAAGAGGGGTGGCGGTGTATTTTTTTTCATATCTCTGGATTGAAAAGCAAATAGTTTATCCATCAAATCACCAGTTGCCGCAGGTAAGACGCATACATTATAAATTCGGCCAAGTAGTTGGGGTTCCCTTCGGCTCTCCGCCTGATTACGTTACCGTGGCGCTCCCTGAGCGGACTTGTACCCAATGGGCAAAATGCTGAGCAGAGTCGAAGTAGTCGAAGGGAAATTAAAACTTCACAAAGCCGGATCAATAATATTTACTGAAACAGGAAAAGGCGCAAGTACTTATGAAACTATTGATAGTTCATCCAGCCTTTGCTGGTATAGTTTTATTAAAATTAATTCATAATTCGGGAAGCTTTTCTTTTCCAGCCTGCCATGACTATTCTTGAAATTTTTTATCTAGTTCTTTTAGGTACTTTAGCTTCTCGCTTATTTTGAGTTCCAATCCCCTGCTTACGGGCTGATAGTACGCGCTACCTTTTAGGTCATCTGGAAAATAATTTTCACCCGCAGCATAGGCTTCCGGCTCGTGGTGGGCATATCGGTATTCTTTGCCGTAATCCAGCGATTTCATCAGTTTAGTTGGGGCGTTCCGCAAATGCACCGGCACCGGCAAACTGCCATGTTGTTTAGCGTCGCGCATCGCCGCATTATACGCCATGTATACTGCATTACTTTTTGGCGCACACGCCAAATATACGACGGCTTGAGCCAAGCTCAGCTCACCTTCAGGACTGCCCAAGCGCTCTTGCGCCTCCCAGGCATTGATTGCTATCTGCAAGGCTCTTGGGTCGGCATTGCCAATATCCTCCGAAGCCATACGGACAATTCGTCGAGCCAAATAAGACAGGTCACAACCGCCATCCATCATCCTACATAACCAGTATAAAGCGGCATCCGGTGAACTGCCGCGCACAGATTTATGCAAAGCTGATATCTGGTTATAAAATTCCTCGCCTTGATTATCAAAGCGTCGGACTCCGCCTGACAACACTTCGGTCGCACAGGATTCGGTTATCTCCTGGTCGCCTTGCGCTGCGGCCAATTCGACCGCAATTTCCAGAAGATTAAGTAACCGCCTTGCGTCACCATCAGCAGCGTGTGCAAACTGTTGTTTGATCGGTTCGGAAATAGCCATCCCTAAAGCGCCAAGCCCTCTTTCCGCATCATTCAAGGCATGTTCCAAAACCGCCAATAAATCATTCTGCTTCAGCGCGTTTAATACATAGACTCGGGCACGAGACAACAAAGCATTATTCAGCGCAAAAGATGGATTTTCCGTCGTTGCGCCAACAAAATAAATCGTCCCGTCTTCCACATGAGGAAGAAAAGCATCCTGCTGTGATTTATTAAAACGGTGGACTTCGTCAACAAACAACACTGTCGCTTTTTGCTGTTCTTGCTGAATTTGTTTGGCTTGCACGACCGCATCCCGAATGTCCTTCACTCCGGAAAGCACCGCAGAAATGGGGATAAACACTGCATCCGAATGCTTTGCAATTAGCCGTGCAAGGGTGGTTTTACCTGAGCCTGGCGGCCCCCAAAAAACCATGGAATGCAGATGCCCGGATTTTATGGCCTCATACAAAGGCTTTCCCGGCTTTAAGATGTGTTCTTGGCCGATGTAGTCTTGCAACTGCCGTGGCCTCATCCGATCGGCCAGTGGTTTAGTTAAATCGGCTTGCGTAAACACAAAATGAAAGCTAACTATTATGAGTTTTTAATGGTTAATCATCGGAAAAAACATCAGCACCTTTAGGTGGTTCAAATTCAAACAGAGTCTGTTTGAGCGGCGCATTTACAATCACATTGGAAAAATAAATCCGCGTTAACTGACCGAAGTTATCGCTCAGCTCCATACCCGCCAAACTGCCTTTCGACAAGCCTATCAGGACATATTTAAAACTGCTTTCCTGACTTTTTGGCACCAATTTTATCCATTGCAGACCCTCGTTTGCACCCTGGTTTTCCATCGTATAGTTTTCTTCTAAAGCAACATCACCGCTCAGCAGTAGCGCCGGAGTTGAACCCAATGATTCATCAATTTTCTTTACGGTAACCTGTTCAAGATCAGTATCATAAAACCATACTTTGCCAGAATTGGAAACAATCTGTTGTTGGAAAGGCTTTTTATAATCCCAACGAAATTTACCTGGCCTTTGTAGATAAAAAACACCATAGCTGGTCTTGGTCGGGGTGCCGTTTTCATTGATCAGCACCTGCTTAAAATCGGCAGAGAGCGATTTTGACACCTTCAAAAATACTTGCAATTGGCTGACAGGCTCATTTTTTGCGTTACCTTTTGCAAGGCAAACAGTGTCCGTCGCCAGCAAACCCATCGCTATTAAAACTATCGTAACTATTTTTTTCATGTGTAGCCCTTTATATAAAAAAATATCATTCGCTAAATAAATCTTCAAACCAGTTTTTATCTTGTTCAATAACCGCTTGCCCACAGGTTGAATAAGCCGTCGGCACTGATCCGGTTAAATAAGGGAATTCTTTCGCACCCCGACAGGCTTTGTTGGCCAATAAGCCATTGCTAGGGTCTACCAACGCTGTAGAAATGTTCTCTGGCGGGATCAACGTGACCGGTTGCCGGGAAATCTGTTTCATTAGCGCAGTCCAAACCGGCAACGCCCCTGTTGAGCCGGTCAAACCGATGGGCTGGTTATCATCCCTACCCAACCACACAACTGACAAATAATCACCGGTATAACCCGCAAACCAACTATCTTTAGCATCGTTCGTGGTGCCGGTTTTACCCACTATGCCATAATCTTTTGGGAATTCGTCGTAAACTGAATGACCGGTTCCATTGTGCATGACCTCTTGCAACATGGTATTGACGAGATAGGTTGCCGAGGGATCGACCGCTTGCCTGACGACAAAAGGATAGCTTTGCAGCTGCTTGCCACCGTCTGCGACCACCGCACGAATAGCACGGATTGGGGTTAAAAAGCCATCGCCAGCCAGTGTTTGATACATTTGTGTGACTTCGATGGGCGTTAACGATGAAGCGCCCAACAGTAACGATGGAAATACATCAATTTCACGAGAAATACCCATTTCTTTCAATGTCTTAGCTGTTCTTGCCACACCGACATCCAGGCCGATCCGAACGGTCGCCAGATTAAACGACTTGGCTAAAGCGGTCATTAGCGAAACATTTCCATGTTCCCTGTGGTCGTAATTTTTTGGACTCCAAGTTGTGCCATTTGGTAAATTGACAGTAATGTCACTGTCACTGACCCGTGTAGTGATCGTATATTTGTTCGGGTATTGAAGCGCCGTCAAGTAAACCGCTGGCTTTACCAACGAACCGATTGGTCGAAGTGCATCCAATGCCCGATTAAAACCGGATGCGGTTTCTTCCCTGCCACTGGCTAAAGCGGCGATTTCTCCGCTGTCCCTGCGCGTAACCACAACCGCCGTTTCAAGATTTTTGGCACGGGAGGATTTCTCCAGTTGCTTTATTTTTGCGTCCAAGGTTTTTTGCAAGGCATCCTGAATCTGGGTATCCAGGGTGGTAAATATTCTTAAGCCGTCAGACGTTAGGTCTTTCTCATGATATTCCTGCTTTAGCTGGCGTTTTACCAAATCAAGAAAACCGGGGTAGCGGTTTTTTGCCAACCGCGAACGAGGCATAATGAGCAAAGGTTTTTGCTTGGCCTGATCCGCTTGTTTTAGGGTGATGTATTGCTCATTAGCCATCTCCTCCAACACCAGATTGCGCCGCTCCAATGTTCGGTCAGGATACCGTCTGGGATCATATTGGGAAGGGCCTCGAACCAAAGCGACCAAAGTCGCAAGTTGCTCGAGGTTAAGATCCCTAAGCGATGCGCCAAAATAAAACTCACTTGCCAGACCAAAGCCATGAACAGCACTGGCACCGTCCTGACCTAAATAAATCTCGTTAAGGTACGCTTCCAGAATTTCGTGTTTGGAATAACGAAATTCCAAAATCAACGCCATCAGTATTTCCCTGATCTTGCGCCATACTCGACGTTCAGAAGTCAAATAAAAGTTTTTTGCCAATTGCTGGGTGATCGTGCTGCCACCTTGCACCATCCCACCTGCTTTAAGGTCGGCCATCAGCGCCCTGGCAATGCCGCGAAAAGAAATACCTATGTGGTTATAAAAATCCCTGTCTTCTGATGCCAATAAACCTTTGATGAGGATATCCGGTGTCTCCTCCAGCTTGATCAGAATCCGATCTTCCTTGATAGCCGGGTAAAAGCTGCCAATCTGCACCGGATCCATGCGGACAATGGCGACTTCCTCATCGACAGGATTGACAATGCTGGTTATGCCAGTCTCGCCAAAATTAACAGTCAGTAACTTGCTGAATTCCCGTTGATCCCAAAAATCAAACGCACGGGTTCTAAGCATAATTTGCTGGTCTTCAACAAGGTATGAGCCTTCGGACTTTAATTGCTTATCTTGACGGTAATTTAAGTGCTGAAGCAGCTCCAAAAAAGACTCGGGGGTAAGATTTTGTCCTGCAAACAGCTCAACCGGATTGGCATAAACCCGAGCAGGAATCGCCCAGCGCTTACCTTCAAACTTTTGCCGAACGTTATAATCAAAATAGCCAAGCAAGCAGAACAATACAAACGAACAGGCAATAAAAATCATCACGATTGTATTTCTGAACCAATGCGACTGCGGTTTTTTCTGAGTTTTCTTTGGCTTGTACCGAGGATTAGGTGTTCTTGTTTTTTCTGCCATAAATCCCTACTGAATGAGCCAATCCTTCTTTAAAAACATTTTCACGGATCATTATACTGTTATTCAACCGCACTGGCTTTACTGGCAAATAGTCTAATGACTTTAGGTGAACCTGAAATGAATGGGTAAGCATGCATTAAACGTCTTCGTTAACAAACGAAGACACCTAACTGATATGCCACACCTATGGGGCGAAGTAGCAGAAACCCTAATACAATTTTATTGGGCAATAAAAAACCCGCTATGCCTTACAACATGCGGGCTTAACCAACTTTGTTGAACCATTATTGATTTAATAATGGCGGAGAAGCAGGGATTCGAACCCTGGGAGGGGATAAACCCTCAACGGTTTTCAAGACCGCCGCATTCGACCGCTCTGCCACCTCTCCGACAGCCGCATATATTAACCTAACGGCGATAAAAATCAATTGAATATTGGTTTTTCTGTTCATCCATTGATAATTCAGCAGAAAACAAACTGTTTATTTATTTGCCGCCAAATAGCGATTCTCAAAAAGCATCGCTGTCAGCAAATACAAGCTCAGCAACGCCAACGCCAACAAACCGGGTTCCCAGATTATGATCGGTTTCAGGTACAAATTGGCCTGATACAATCCCAAGCCTAAGCCTATGTAGGCCAAAATTCGCAGCACGTTATAATTGACCGGATAATAAATCTGCCCCAGCAAATATGAAACCACCGCCATACTCCCATAGCAGGCCAAGGTAGCCCATGCTGACCCCATATAGCCGTAGAGTGGTATCCATTGAATGTTTAAATACACTGTTAGTGCCGCACCGCACAAAGCCACAAGAGCCCCCATCAGGGTGTGGTCGGTCAATTTGTACCAGATAGACAGATTGACATAAATACCTAAACACAAATTAGCCAGCAGCAATACAGGCACGACATCCAGGCCTGAACGGAACTCTTCGCCGACAAAATATTTGAAAAAATCTAAAAATAAAGTCACCAGTAAAAATATAAACACACAAAAGATGACAAAAAATCGCAACACTTTTGCATACACTGGACGGGCATCAGATTTATCGGCATAAGCAAAAAAGAACGGCTCGGCAGCAAATCGAAAAGCCTGGATGAACAAAGACATCAGGATGGACAATTTATAGCAGGCACTATATATCCCCAACATTTTCATATTGGTCGCCAAATCGTAAGGCAAAAGTTGCTTGAGCAAGACACGATCAAGCATTTCATTAATGATGCCCGCAAAACCAATCACTACCATAGGTAAGGAATAGCAGAGCAGTCGCTTGAACAAGGTTATGTCGAAGCCCCAACGTAAGCCAAGCAATTGCGGCATGAGCAAAATAAACTTGAATACACTGGCAACAAGGTTAGCGATAAAGATATAACCTACGCCTATCGTTGGATCGTAAAACTCGGTGACCAATGGGAAAGTTTTATTGGCGTAAAGTTTCGGACAAACCCAGAGAAACAATAGGTTCAATGCAACGATTATCAGGATTTCGGCGATTTTGATGCCGGCAAATCGGAACGCCTTTTCTTCTGCGCGAAGTCGCGCAAACGGTATTGCCGAGATGGCATCCAAGATCAATATCAGGCTAAAACAAAGGACGTACTCAGGATGTTCCGGGTAATTCAACAGGCTTGATAGCCAATGGTTAATTGAGAAAATAAATGCAAAAAAAGCGACATTTACCAGGAGGATAAACCATAAGGCTGTTGAGTAAGTTTTATCTCCAGTGATCAACTCTTTGTTGCGGAAGCGAAAATAACCGGTCTCAAATCCGAACAACAGCAGCACAGAAAAAAATCCGGCATACGCATAAAACTCCGAAACCACCCCGTATTCCTGTGCCGAAAAAAAACGGGTATGCAGCGGTACCAACGAGTAATTCAGGAAACGCCCGAAAATACTGCTTAACCCATAAATAGCGGTTTGCGAGGCGAGTTTTTTTATGATGCCCATAGTTGATTAGGTAAGATAAGCTGGGGCGATTGTTTTTGAGCTACCAAAACAAACCTTTCTCCCACCAAAGAGTAGGCATCCAAGTGATTTGATTTGGGTTTGTGGTTTTAATCGCTCCATTCCGTACAGCTTGAATCACATCCACATTAATTTCTGCGAATGCTTGAGCGTGTAACCCTATATTAGAACCTATTCGATTGTTGTGCTTATCCATTAAATCGCTGGGACCTGCACTGGCCTCAGATATGTTGGTAAATAACTCCACCGCTACAGGCGACAAAGTATAAGCCACCACCGCACTAGCCAGGGTGTGCCTATACGCATCTAAAGAACCATGCCTACCATACTTAAATTCACTGATAAAGCAATGATACCAAACATAGCCAAGCACCAAAGCTGGATATAGGGCCAGAAGAAAAATCCCGATTAACCAAGGTTTATGGGTGGCGTTTAACCAGATTTTCGACATATCCATTTCCTCAATTGGAAATGCTCGGCCTCATCTCCAACACAAATAAAAGCCCATCATTGATGGGCTTTTTTGTTCCTTTTTAAAACTTAGTTTTTACTTTGATCGACAATTTTATTGGCTTTGATCCACGGCATCATGTTTCGCAGTTTCTCCCCGACCACTTCAATCGGATGCTCTGCATTCAACCGGCGCTGGGCAGTCATTTCTGGATAATTTGACATCCCTTCCATAATGAAGCGTTTAGCGTAATTGCCATTCCTGATGTTTGCCAGCGCTTCTTTCATCGCCAGACGGCTTTCGGCGTTGATGACTTTCGGGCCAGTGACATATTCACCGTATTCCGCATTATTGGAAATGGAGTAATTCATGTTGGCGATACCGCCTTCGTACATCAGATCAACAATTAGCTTCAATTCATGCAAGCATTCGAAATAAGCCATCTCAGCAGGATAACCCGCTTCAACAAGTGTCTCAAATCCAGCTTTGATGAGTTCAACTGCGCCACCACACAACACGGCTTGTTCACCGAACAAGTCGGTTTCTGCTTCATCGCGGAAGGTCGTTTCGATGATACCTGAACGCCCACCGCCAATTGCAGAAGCATAAGACAAACAAGTGGCTTTGGCTGTGCCGGACACATCTTTATGGATGGCGATCAGGTCAGGAACGCCGCCGCCGCGTACGAACTCAGAGCGCACGGTATGACCTGGCGCTTTTGGCGCAATCATGATGACATCCAGATCAGCCCGCGGCACCACTTGGTTGAACAAAATCGAAAAACCATGGGCGAACGCCAACGCCGCACCTTGCTTGATGTTGGGCAGGATCTCTGTTTTATATAGCTGCGACTGGAATTCGTCCGGGGTCAGGATCATGACGATATCCGCACCCGCAACCGCTTCCGGCACTTCTTTGACGATTAAGCCATGCGCCTCTGCCTTAGCAACCGATGGCGAACCTTTACGCAAGCCGACTACAACTTGAACGCCGGATTCTTTTAAATTAAGTGCGTGGGCATGGCCTTGCGAACCATAACCGATAATCGCAACTTTCTTGGCTCTTATAACTGAGAGATCAGCGTCTTTGTCGTAATAAACTTGCATGTGTTTTCCTGTTTTTACTTGTTAAAAATATGCTTAAAACTTTATATCGTACCCACTCGGAGCGCGTGAGCTAAAAAAACAATGTGTAACTTAAGATTTTCTTTTGCTAATGTTGTCCTCTATCCAAATCGGGTTGCGTCGAACTGGCAATACTGCAACGATTGAAACCAAATCAGCCAGCACATCATAATAAATAACGTAAGGAAATCTTTTGGACGATAACCGAAAGAATCCGAATTCTTTTCTATGGAATCCTGCAAAAAGGCTCAAGGATTCAATATCCGACAATAAGCTATCCCAAAAATAATCGCCGATATTTTTACCGTACTTATCATAAAACTTGCGCCCAACGACCAGATCGTTTTCGGCATCAGTAAGTATTTGAATACGCTTGGCATTCATTGCCGATATTTTGCTTTCAACTCTTCAATCGTCAGGAATTCGGCTTTGCCTTCGGCAATTTTTTGTTGTCTGCCAGCGAGTATGTCTTGATGCCATTCGGGGGATTCGATTTCCGAATCCTCATGAATTAATGAATCCCACAGGGCTTCCATCACTTGGAGTTTTTCGGTTTTACTCATTCCCTTAATGTTAATGTCGAGTGTCGTCATGGCAAACCTCTCCTATAAATAAAATATTATCTAAATCCTTGCTTTGACAATGCGGCGGAATACGCTACGCTATTCCGCCCTACGTCCCTAATAAGATTAAATTTACTCTTTCACTTTTTATAAAGAATGCAAATGTATCTAACGAATACGCCAAGACTAGACTATGGCGTTATTGTCGCCTTCCGTTTCAGTGCTTTGTTGAATGTTATTTTCGATATGTTTTTCATCTGCTGGTATTTGTTCCGAATTTGTATTCGATGACACATAGTATAAACCGTGCTGTCGATACTGAACGTTCATTACAGGTATTTTGCAACTTATTATCTCTGGTCTCCGTGTAAGCAAAATGATCTTACAACGGATAAATGAACGCCCGTGAATAGCATTGATAACCTCCTTTGCCTTCATGGTTTCGCTAGCTGGCACCCAAGTAAATACATGATGAGTGGACTTAATTAGTGTAAATGCGTTGGAAAATAGTTCGTCACCCGACTTGAACTTCAATTCGTATTCATTGGAAGCAGTATCACCATCAGCGTACTCACTAATAGCATTTCGATTCTTTGTAACAAAACACGCAGCACCAATAAGAACATCAGTACCAGATAAATTCCTTACAAGTATTGTCAATTGCCTTCTCGAATGTGTGCGATCTTTAAGTTCGCCTTCAACAAGAGCAAATGTAAAATTTAGATTCGGCACTCTACGGCGGCGACTTACAAACGTCAACCCTAAAATGACAATAACAACCTGGGCTAAAACGCTTAGTGCAGACCAAAATCCATAGTCATTTAACTGCTTGGCAATATTTAGAAATGAGTAATCCATGTACTAGACATATTATCTACAAATGCAATCCCTTCTCGCCCCTTAAAATGCCTGTCGCACCGGAACGAACCACTTCAATAATATCGCCTGACGGGATCGCCGCAATAAATGCATCCAGTTTCTCAGAAGGCCCCGTCACTTCAACGACATAAGAGGATGAGGTAGTGTCCAGTATGCTGCCGCGAAAAACATCGGCCATGCTTTTGATTTCGGCACGGGTTTTTTCGGTCGTCTTGACTTTAACCAGCATCAATTCGCGTTCGATATGCGCGGACTCAGCCAAATCAATCAACTTCACCACATCAATCAACTTATTGAGTTGTTTGGTTATTTGCTGAATGATATCGTCACTGCCCCTGGTCACCAAAGTCATCCGCGACAAACTGGGGTCTTCGGTTTGTGCGACGGTCAAGGATTCAATATTGTAGCCGCGCGCCGAAAACAGTCCTGCCACCCGCGACAACGCCCCGGATTCGTTCTCAATTAAAATCGAAATTATATGTCTCATCAGGCCAATTCCCTATCCGTTGTCGTCCCTGTCGCAGCAACCCGCAATTTCATGTCGTGATGGCCTTTGCCGGCTTCTATCATCGGATACACATTTTCCATTCGGTCAGTGATGATGTCTAAAAATACCGTGCGATCTTTCATGGCAAACGCTTTTTCCAGTGCCGGCCTGACTTCTTCGGGTTTGTCGATACGTATGCCCACATGGCCGTATGCTTCCGCCAATTTGACAAACTCCGGTATGGTGTCCATGTAAGAATGTGAATAGCGGCTTTCGTAAGAAAACTCCTGCCATTGCCGCACCATACCCATGTAACGGTTGTTCAGGTTAAGTATCTTAATAGGCGTTTTGTATTGCAACGCCGTCGATAACTCCTGGATGCACATCTGCACGCTGGCCTCGCCGGTTACGCAAGCGACATCCGCATCGGGAAATGCCAGCTTAACGCCGATAGCCGCCGGTAAGCCAAAACCCATCGTACCCAAACCGCCGGAATTAATCCAACGACGCGGCTTATCAAAACGATAGTATTGCGCTGCCCACATCTGATGTTGGCCGACATCGGAAGTCACGTAAGCATCGCCCTTGGTGACCTCATACAATTGTTCGATGACATATTGCGGTTTAATCAACTTACTGTCACGGTCATACTCCAGGCAATTGTTCGATTGCCATTGCTTGATTTGTTCCCACCAAGCCTCCAACGCTTTCTTGTTTGGCGATTTTTTGCTTTCTTTAATCAGCTCAATCATCTGTTCCAGCACCGGTTTTACCTCACCGACGATGGGAATATCAACCTTCACCGTTTTAGCAATGGACGCAGGATCAACATCAATGTGGATGATCTTGGCGTAAGGGCAGAACTCATCGAGCTTGCCGGTAACACGGTCATCAAAGCGGGCACCGATAGCGATAATCACATCGCTCTCGTGCATCCCCATATTGGCTTCATAGGTGCCGTGCATCCCCAACATGCCAATAAATTGTTTGTCGTTTGCAGAATACGCGCCCAAACCCATCAAGGTATTGGTCACCGGATAACCTAACAAATGACTGAATTCGGTCAGCTCTTTGCTGGCTTCGCCTAAGACCACGCCGCCACCGGAATAAATCATTGGCCGTTCAGCAGTCAGCAGCAACTCTACGGCTTTCTTAATCTGGCCTTTATGCCCTGCTACCGCAGGATTGTAGGAACGGATATGCACTTTTTTGGGATATTTATAAGGCACTTTGATCCGTGGGTCGGTAATATCCTTCGGGATATCAACCACCACCGGGCCAGGTCGTCCTGAGGTCGCCACATAAAATGCCTTTTTGATGGTTTCAGCAATCAGGTTAACGTCCTTGACCAGAAAGTTATGCTTTACGCACGGACGGCTAATGCCGACCATATCGACTTCCTGGAACGCATCGCTGCCGATCACCGGCAATGAGACCTGACCGGAAATAACCACCATTGGGATGGAATCCATGTAAGCCGTGGCAATCCCGGTAATCGCATTGGTCGCGCCAGGGCCCGAAGTGACCAACACCACGCCGGGTTTGCCGGTCGCACGGGCATAGCCATCAGCAGCATGGGTTGCGCCCTGCTCATGACGTACCAGAATATGCTTGACATCATCCTGCCTAAACAGCGCGTCGTAAATATGCAACACCGCCCCGCCGGGATAACCGAAAATATATTCTACACCTTCGTCTTTCAGACTTCGGATCAGTATTTCTGCACCGCTTAACTCCACGCTCACCTCAATAAACCTTTATTGCCTTCAATGAAGATGCTATTTGACCTGCCATGTTTGATAAACCAGTGGTTTAACTGAAATATCTAGCCGGTACGTAACTGGGTATTGTACAAGTTTCTGGAAAAAAATGGTATGAAGAACTGGTTATGTTCATCATTTTGTTTAGAATTTGATAGGTCTAGTCACAGCAGAAATAAAAATTAGCGTTCCCATAACGAATCATAAGAACGCTTTAATTCTTGTCGGTCAAGAACATCGGATATCGTCAATTGATTTATCTGGCACTATCCATAACCACATTGTTTACTAAAATGTCGGGATTAGCCTATTAAGGCGTTACCCATGTTTTGACGGTAACCTTGTTATTGGTCGGCACATCGTCTACCTTGACACCATTGACGCTGACTTGCTGACTTAAAGATTTACCTATTGCTTTAACCCGCGTCTGCAATGTTAAGCTGGTATCCGGCAGTAAAGTACCTAAATTGCACAAGCTGACTGTGGCATAGCTCTTACAACTCCCTTGGCTAGCGGTAAACTTAGTCACACTTCCTGCTGAAACCAGATGGGTTAATTTTAACGTAGTGGCAGCTTCTGTGCCTTTATTGGTTACGGTATAAATAAAATCACCCTCAGTATTCAACCTTAAAGAGGCAGGTTTTTGTGTAACCGCAATACTCGCATCGGCGTGATAACGTGGATCAACTAGGCGATCTCGAACGAATGTGTCAGCACCAAGATTGGTATCCCCCGGAACTAGATTAGCGCTACCGGAACCAAATGTTACAAACCGACCGTCTGCACTGATTGAGCCTACAAATCCACTCTGAGCATAGAGCTTGCCTTTGAAATTGACGCTAACATACCTAGTTTGACCAGTCACGCGATCATGAACAAAAACATCAGGCCCACCAAAGGTAACAACACTTGGATCCAGATTAGTGCTAAAAGAATCGAAAGCCACAAAACGACCATCGGCACTGATGTCAGATAAATCTCCGCCCCAATTGCCTTGCAAGCCACTGGAGTTGACGCTGACACGTGACGTCTGCCCGGTTGAACGGTCATGAACAAAAACATCATTTCGATTATTGGTATCGCCCACAACCAGATTAGCACTAGAGGAAGTAAAAGCTACAAATCGGCCATCCGCACTAAGACTAGGCCAAATACTACTGCCCTTGCCTTCTACCCCTCTCGAGTTAACGCTGACCCGCGTAGTTTGCCCAGATACTCGGTCATGAACGAAAATGTCTGCAGAATTGTTGGTATCTCCCGGAACTAGGTCAGTGCTTTCAGAACTAAAAGCCACAAATCGACCATCCACACTGAGACTGCTGCTAAAATGGCTATGCCCATTTCCTTGCAAGCCACTGGAGTTGACACTGACCCGCGTCGTAATCCGTGTGGCACGATCATGTACGAAGATATCTTTTTTATTATTAGTATCTCCAAGAACTAGATTGGTGCTTTCGGAACTAAAAACCACAAAACGGCCATCGGCACTGATCTTGGCGCATTTGGGTTCACAAAGATCACCCTTATTGTAGTTGCCTTCTCTCCCATTGGAGTCAACGCTAACCCGTGTATTAAGCCCAGTAACACGATCATACACAAACACATCGTTGCCACCATTGGTATCTCCAGGAACTAGATTAGAGCTATCAGAGGCATAGGCCACAAAACGGCCATCGGCACTGATGTCAGGCTCGCTACTGTTAGAGTTGCCTTCCAGCCCACCAGAGACAGAAATACGTTTCGTTTGCCCGGTAACGCTGTCATGGACGAAAATGTCCGATGTGCCATTAGTATCACCTGGCACTAAATTAGTGCTATAGGAATCGAAAGCTACGAAACGGCCATCGGCACTAATATCAGATATCCGGCTAAAAGGATAATTTTGTTGCAGCCCATTGGAATCGACACTAACCCGTGTAGTTATGCCCCCATAGGCTACGGTGCCGAGTGTCCATAGCAATAAGGCGATACTTGTGTAAATATTTTTGCTTAACATAATCATTTCTCCTGGTGAAGCCATCATTAATTGGAATATAGAAAGTAGCGAATTGACCCTGGGTTCCTTCACTACACTTTGAAAAATATAGCCAATTAACTCCGCCAGCAAGGTAATAATACCAGATCTAGTTATTTACATTTTTGCCGCCAAATGATATGCGCAATTCATTACGTTTGTTGAGTATTGCACGTAGAAAATGCCATCAACTGTAACGTAATTCGGAGCCTCAAACCCATTCATTGCAATAATTCATTAACCTTTTCCGGCATAGAAAACTCAACTTCATACCCCGAATATTTCCGCAAATTAATCACTCCGGTATCCAACAACAAATACTGCCCTTTGATACCTTCCAGGATTCCGGAAACGGTTGAGTTGGTATCTAAATTAAACGATTTGACCTTATCGGGATAACGGTTGACGGGATAATGAAGATCAATTGATTGTTCATCATGTAATCTTTCA
Source organism: Methyloglobulus sp. (assembly GCA_013141505.1). GTDB lineage: Bacteria > Pseudomonadota > Gammaproteobacteria > Methylococcales > Methylomonadaceae > Methyloglobulus. The sequence continues at coordinate 79,362 of JABFQX010000011.1, read as the reverse complement.
ATGGCTTGCGCCCCAAAGCGTTGGGTAATGTCAGCCAGTTCGGTAAAGCAGGTCTCCAGCAATTCATCCCGTTTTGCCGCCAAATTGACAACCTCAACATTATTCTTAAGCATTTGTTGCCAACTGGTCTTGTCGCTGATGTGTTTGGCGATGGCGACCTCAACCAAACCGGAAATATGGCGCGATTGCACCTTGAATATGGGTAATGCTTGCACCGCGCCCTGGTCTATCCAGCGGGTCGGGATCTGGTTTTGGCGGGTGATGCCCACTTTAATGCCGCTGGAATTTGCCAAGTAAACATAGTGGGTTTGCATACAGAATGTCTCGCCCCAAGCGGGTTCGCGGCAGGTTCCAGCGGCGTAATGGCAAGTTTCCGGCTTCATGATGCACATATCGCATTGTGCCAGCGAGACAAAACACGGGTAACAATAACCTTGATTAAAACTTTTCTTTGTCGCCCTGCCGCAATGCACACAACTTATCTTGCCGGTATAAACCAATTTGATGGGCTTACCGATCAGTGGATTCAAGGGCAGGGTCTGATCGCCCAACAGCAATTCATACTGGATAGGATTGCCCAGCTTGCTCCGCATTTTTGTTAATTGTCCCAGCATTTGCGATTTCTTATACTTAAGGTTAGGTTGAATGAGCATTTGGTTAAGAATAACCTTAAGCACAAGTTACTGCATCCACAAACTTTCAAACTAATCGGGAATAGATTTTCAGACGATTCATTTAAGTTACGTTAAAATGGTGTTTTTAACCAGCAAATGTAGGACTTTGTATATGTTCAACAAACTACTTCCTATAGCCATCATGTCATGTGCGCTTGCCGCTTGCACGACTAGCCCAACGGGCAGAAGCCAACTTATCTTCATGCCTGACAACCAAGTCAACCAGATGGGTTTACAGGCATTCGACACGCTGAAGCGGGACAAAAAAATCAGCTATAACAGCCAATATAATCAAGCGACAACTTGCATTGCGAACGCTATTACCCAAGTCGTCGGCGGCAATTGGGAAGTGGTGGTTTTTGAAGACAGCACACCGAACGCCTTTGCCCTCCCTGGCAACAAGATTGGCGTTTATACTGGAATGCTGCAATTGGTCAGCAACCAGGATCAACTGGCTGCCGTTATCGGGCATGAGATCGGCCATGTCCTTGCCAAACACAGCAATGAACGGGCATCGCAAGAAATGGCAATGAGCCAAGGCATGAATATATTACAAGCCATTGCCATGCCGACTTCCCCGCTAGGTCAACTGGGCTTTGGCTTGCTGGGCGTTGGCGCTGAGTATGGTGTTCTTAAACCTTACGGACGTACGCAGGAAAGCGAGGCCGATATGATTGGTGTGGATTTGATGGCGAAAGCGGGTTTTGATCCCAGAAACAGTGTTGGCCTGTGGCAAAGGATGGAACAGGCGACCCAAGGCAAACAACCGGTTGAATTCATGTCCACCCATCCCTCACACGCCACGCGCATTCAAGATTTGGAACAACACATGCCGCAGGCTATGGCGCTTTATCAGCAAGCACAATCTACTGGCAAACAACCGCACTGCCTCTAACCTATGAATCCTGGGCTAACCTTTTGTCACCCGTATCCTTTTGAAAAACTGGCTCAACTCAAGCACGGCATTAATCCGCCCACCAATAAGCGGCATATCGCCATGTCGATTGGTGAACCAACCCATCCAACACCAGAATTTATTCAGAACGCGATGTTTGAACACATCGGCGGCTTAGGCACATATCCAACAACAAAAGGTATTTTAGAATTACGGAAGGCGATTGCCGACTGGCTGAGTATCCGATTTAACATTCCAGCCGCAGCCATTGACCCGGAAACCCAAGTGTTGCCAGTAAGCGGTACCCGTGAAGCCTTGTTTTCGATAGCCCAATGCGTGATCGATCCTGCCGAAAAACCTATCGTTATCATGCCCAACCCGTTCTACCAAATTTACGAAGGTGCTGCTTTTCTGGCGGGTGCGGAACCTTATTTCCTCAATACCACCGAGGCGACTGATTATTTACCTGATTTCGCTAGCGTACCCGATGACATCTGGCAACGTTGTCGGTTAATTTATATCTGTTCACCGGGCAATCCCAGCGGCGCAGTGATGTCGCAAGCCAGCATGGAACACCTCATTGGTTTGGCGGAAAAATATGACTTCATCATTGCGTCGGATGAATGTTACAGCGAGCTTTATGACGACGAAAATGATCCACCCGTTGGATTATTGCAAACCGCTTATGCAATGGGCAATACCGCATTCAAACGCTGCATCGTCTTTCATAGCCTATCGAAACGCTCGAATGCACCGGGTTTGCGATCCGGTTTTGTCGCAGGCGATGCCGATATTTTAAAACCGTATTTTCAATATCGAACCTACCAGGGCTGCGCCATGCCTTTGCCTACGCAACATGCCAGTATTAGGGCGTGGCAAGATGAAGCCCATGTTATTGAAAACCGTGCGTTATATCGTGCCAAATTTGCCGCATTTATCAACATACTCAGTGACGTTTGCGACATTCAAAAACCCGCTGCCAGTTTTTATGTTTGGTTGAAAGTGCCGATTTCAGACGACCTCCAGGGAGAGAGGGAGTGCGGCAAGTTGCCGGGAGCAACTGCCGCCGAAAAGTTTGCCCAGCAACTGTTCGCCCACGAAAATATAACAGTCTTGCCCGGCAGCTACTTATCGCGCGAATTTGACGGCATAAATCCCGGCCAAAATCACGTTCGCATCGCTTTGGTCGCGCCATTGGCTGAATGTATTGAAGCTGCACATCGAATCAAAAATTTCATAACCACCTTAAACTAAAAGTAACAACCATGACTCAACTAGAAAACATCATCAACAACGCCTTTGAAAACCGCTCCGACATCACGCCAGCCAACGCCAGTACAGAAGTCCGCAACGCCGTCAACGAAGCCTTAAACTTGCTGGACACCGGCAAAGCCCGTGTCGCCGAAAAAGTCAACGGCGACTGGGTAACCAACCAATGGCTGAAAAAAGCCGTACTATTGTCATTCCGCATCAACGAAAACCGCCTGATGGACGGCGGCAACACCCGTTATTACGATAAGGTTGAATGCAAATATGCCAATTACTCCGAAGATGACTTCGCCAAGGCCGGTGTGCGTGTCGTACCGAATGCGGTTGCCCGTCGTGGTTCTTATATTGCACCCGGTGCCATCTTGATGCCGTCTTATGTCAATATCGGCGCGTATGTCGATAGCGGCACGATGGTCGATACCTGGGTAACGGTGGGTTCCTGTGCCCAAATCGGCAAAAACGTCCATCTTTCCGGCGGTGTCGGTATCGGTGGCGTGTTGGAGCCTTTACAAGCGGGCCCTACCATCATCGGCGACAATTGCTTCATCGGCGCACGTTCCGAAGTTGTCGAAGGCGTGATTGTCGAAGATGGCTGTGTCATCTCAATGGGTGTTTACATCGGCCAAAGCACCAAAATCTACAATCGTATGACGGGCGAAGTCAGCTACGGACGTATCCCAGCTGGATCAGTCGTCGTCTCCGGCAACCTGCCCTCTTCAGATGGCAAATACAGCCTGTATTGCGCGGTGATTATCAAGCAGGTAGATGAACGGACGCGCAGCAAAACTGGGATTAATGAGTTGTTGCGGGATTAAATGCATCCTTAAGGGAATATGTTAGAAATCTATGAAATCATAGAGCCTGCCGTTCAAGGACGAACAACTCCATTCCTTTGCAAAGCTTCTGACAATAAGAACTATTATGTGAAAGGTCAGGCTGCTACTGCTACAGGCTTAATGAAAGAATTTATTGCCGGTAGCTTGGCTCATAGACTTGGTTTACCTATCCCTGCATTTCAAGTCGCATACTTGGATGAAGCATTAGCCAAAGCTCACGGGCAAAATGCCCTTAAATGTTTGGGTTCGGGTTACGTTTTTGCTTCTGAGTGTATCGATTCAGTCACCGAATTCAAATATGAGATGCTGAAACAAGTCAATCCGTCTTTGCAAAGAGATATTTTATTGTTTGATCTTTGGATTCAAAATGAAGATCGGGTGCTAACAGATAAGGGTGGAAATCCAAATTTATTGTGGCAAAGCGGTCAATCCAAACTTCACATAATTGATCACAATTTAGCTTTTGATCCAGATTTTAACCTAAAGCTTTTTTGGGAAACACATGCCTTTCGACTACAATTCAATAACTATCAATTAGATTCACTTGAAAAACTACGCATTGAATCAAGGCTACAAGAAAGCCTTAAAAGTTGGGCAGAGTGTTGGGGTAAAATACCCAGCGAATGGAAAGAAGATAACGAGGAAACGAAACTCTTTGATTTTGAAACAACCTTGAACCGACTTAGCGAAGAAGTTCAGGGTAATATTTGGTCAAAACTACTATGAACAGACAGGTTTGTAAATACAGCATTATTTGCTTTCAACCCTTTGTTGAAACAGGAGAGTTTGCCAATATTGGAATAGTCCTTTATGTACCAAATTCTAATCAACTATTGTTCAAATTACTTGGCGCCAAAGAATGCCGTCGAATTACCGAGTTCTTTAAGCCACTGAAAAAAGAGCTTTATACTGAAACCATTCACATTATTCGCGCTGAACTGGAGCGAATTCAAGAATTGGTGAAACAACCACCAAAGGTTTCAGTCAATTTGTATGACGAACTGATTCGACCTCGCGAAGGTATTATTCGTTTTAGTCAAAATCGTGTTTTATTTAGCATTGACTTACCTAAAACAGTTGAAGACTTATTCGAGCATTATGTTCAACACAGCTTTGCACATAAAGAAGAACACGAAGAGGAAATGAGAAAACGAGTACGTACTCTGTTGAATGAACAGAATATGATAGAAACCTTTAAGGACGGCATGTTAGGTGATGAAAACAGGTACAGTGTGCGCTTGCCTTTTGTAAACCAACAAAAACAAACTGCTATCAAGCCTATCCATTTCACCCATCCTGACTCTAATAAACTCATTGAGCACGGTTTATCCTGGCTAGGTAAAGTACAACAATTGGATCGTTATGGTTTTATTAAGCCTGATAAAGTCATGTTTGTTTATCGCCCTCCTGAAACAAAGCAAGGTGTTTTATTTGAAGCATTTAGTGATATTAGCAAACAAATCGAAGAAGCAGGAATATTAATGATACCTATAACTCAACCGGAAAAAATAACGGACACTGCAAAACACCTTATTCGTTAAAAACACATCCAAAAAACAATCGGGGGTTTGACACCCACTCACACACTATCTATCCAAACCATGACCCAAAACCTAAGCAACAATGCCATCATCTACGCAACCCTCGCCCTTAACAGCGAAATTGCCCTGCAATCAGAGTACGTGGAATCCAGTGACGTTCCCGAGGATGAACGTGAGAACGAAGAAGGTATTCTCGATGATTTGCAGCAAGCCTTTATGGAGTTCGTTGACCTGTACAAAATTCGCTGCAAGTCGGACAAAGAACTGCCCAGTATTGACGAATTGTTGAACAGCCAGCTTTAAACGATGGTCGTTGTTTACGGCATAAAAAACTGTGATACCGTCAAAAAAGCGCGGTTGTGGCTGGATAATAATGGTATTGCCCATCAATTCCATGACTATCGGGTAGATGGGCTTACCCAAGCACGACTTGAAAATTTTGCCGCGCAACTGGGCTGGGAAACCATGCTTAACCGCAGCAGCACCAGTTGGCGGCAACTAACGCCTGAGCAGCAAGCTGACCTCACGGAAACCAAGGTTTTGCAGCTTATGCTGGAAATTCCTACCCTGATTAAACGTCCGATTTTAGATACCGGCAGCGAACTTTTGCTCGGTTTCAAACCTGACATCTACCAAGCCAAGTTAACATGAGCAGCACCCTGGAACTCCTGAAAGATCTCATCCGCCGTCCGTCCGTCACGCCCAAGGATGAAGGTTGCCAGGATGTGCTAGTTGAACGATTAAAGCCATTAGGTTTTAGTGAAGAACGTCTAGATTTTGTCGATACGCAAAACCTCTGGTTACGTAAAGGAACTGCAAAACCGTTGTTCGTATTCTTGGGACATACCGATGTTGTACCGACGGGGCCTTTAGATGCTTGGCTGTCATCTCCTTTTGAACCCACCCTGCGTGACGGTAAACTTTACGGGCGTGGTGCTGCTGATATGAAAGGCGGTATTGCTGCATTCGTCACCGCTGTTGAACGCTTTGTCGCCAATCATCCTGATCATCAGGGTTCGATTGCTATCATGATGACCAGCGATGAAGAAGGCATAGCCACCAATGGTGTGGTTAAGGTCGTGGAAGTGCTGGAAGCGCGGCACGAAAAAATCGACTGGTGTTTGGTCGGTGAGCCATCCAGCGATAAACTTATTGGCGATGTCATCCGTGTTGGCAGGAGGGGTTCTTTATGCGCCAAGCTGACAATACAAGGCATTCAAGGCCATGTCGCCTATCCTGAACTGGCAGAAAACCCTATCCATACTTTTGCGCCTGCGTTAAAAGAACTCACTGAAGAAGTTTGGGATCAAGGCAACCGTTTTTTTCCCGCAACCAGTTTGCAAGTGTCCAACATTCATTCAGGCACAGGTGCGGAAAACATCATTCCCGGCAATGTCGAAGTGCAATTTAACCTGCGCTTTAGTACGGAATTGGATGAACACATCATCAAACAGCGTGCTCACGCCATCCTGGATAAACACGGATTAAAGTACAATCTGCAATGGCGTTTGTCTGGAAATCCGTTTTTAACTACAGGCGTTGAACTTATCAACGCCGCCCATACCGCCATAAAGACCATCACCGCCTACGAGACTAAAGACGATACAGGTGGCGGCACGTCTGATGGACGCTTTATCGCACCTACGGGCGCCCAAGTTGTTGAACTAGGGCCATTAAATGAAAGCATCCATAAAATCAACGAGCATATTGCTGTCGATGACCTTGAAGTGTTATCCGCTATTTACGAACAAATACTCGTATACTTATTGGCGTAACAAAAGGTTCTCAATATTGATTAGGCCTTTTAATGTTTTAGCTTAATGATCGCGGCCACCCTTCGGCTCCGCCCAGGGAACGTTATCAAGGATTGCCGCTTCTCCACAAGGTTCCCTGAGCGGAGCCGAAGGGAAATTAACCTCACAAAGCCGAATCTATAAATCTCAGAAATCACGGCAAGCAATTAGTTTTATTTGAATTAATTATTTGTTGCTGTTCCCTAAGGAAGTTTTCGACTTGCGCGGCGGGCAGTGGTTTGCAAAACAGATAGCCTTGCACCTCTGTGCATCGTTTAGTCTTTATTACCGTGAGTTGCTCTGTGGTTTCAACACCTTCTGCAATAACACTCATATTCATACCTTCCGCCATAGCAATAATCGCACTCACGATAGCCGCGTTGGCGGTGTCTTTTTCAACATCATCGACAAAGCTCTTATCAACTTTTAATCGATCAATAGGAAAGTTTTTAAGTCGACTTAAACTGGAATAACCAGTGCCAAAATCGTCTATCGCCAAAAGCACGCCTATTTTCTTCAAGGATCGAAGCACATCCAAGACATGATCTTCTTCAAAAATTAAGGCACTTTCAGTAACCTCTAACTCCAAATTCTGGGGGTCTATTCCGGTCTCTGCTACGATTTTGGCAACCAGCATTGAGAAATCGTGTTGCCGTAATTGCCGGGCCGAAACATTGACGGCCATTCGCCCTAAAATACCTTGGTTATGCCAGGTTTTTGCCTGGATGCAGGCCTGTCGTAGCACCCATTCGCCGATATTAACGATTAAACCGGTTTCTTCTGCCAAAGGAATAAACTCAGCGGGAGAAATATGACCAAGTTCTGGGCTATACCATCGCAGTAAAGCCTCCACACCACAAAACTCGCCCGTTACAAGATCCATCTGCGGCTGGTAATGTAATGCCAACTCACCCCGGTCAATGGCTTTATGCAGATAATTTTCCAAATTAAGACGACGTTTTGCCGAATCCGTCATTTGGGTCGAAAAATATCGATACTGATTGCCACCGGCACGCTTCGCATGATACATAGCCATGTCGGCGTTTTTAAGCATTTCCTCAGCTGTACTGCCATTTTCAGGATAGATACTGATGCCAATACTTGTGGTCGTGTAGAGTTCCTGGTCATCCAATAAAATCGGTTCGGCCAGGCAAATGCGGATACGTTCAGCAACCTTGGCGGCATCTTCGTTCCGCTCTATCTTTGACAACAGCACCGTAAACTCATCACCACCCAATCGAGCCAATGAAATATCCTCTTGATCACCGCTCGTCGCCATGCGTACCAATATGTCACTGGATCGCAAGGTCTTGCGTAATCGGCTGCCGATTACTTTTATGACCTCGTCACCTTGGTGATGACCAAGAGAATCATTGATACGTTTAAAACCATCTATATCCAAAAACAACACAGCCAACTTCATTGTTTGCCGACTTGCCAATGAAATCATGACTTGTAAGTTTTCCCTAAAAGACAATCGGTTCGGAAGCTCTGTAAGATCATCGAAATAGGCAAGCTGATGCAAGCGCTGTTCGCTTTCCATTAAATGCTTCGTCGTCTCGCTAGACCTGAGCATGTAGCGAACCCTGTGTCCCAATAATGGCAAATTGATCGGCTTGGTGATGAAATCAGTTGCGCCGACTTCATAAGCACGGTTAACAGATTGCAAATCATCCGTACCCGTCATTATCAAAATAGGAATGTTTTGGCTGTCAGGCAGTTCCCGCAATTTTGCACATGTCGCAAAACCATCCATGCCACCTGGCATGACCACATCCAGTAAGATCGCATCGGCACCCTGTTCTTGATATAGCCGAATCCCTTCTTCGCCACTGGCCGCTGTAATTGCTTTCATCCCTGACGCTGTTAACGCCTTGACTATCAGCAAGGTAATCATCGGCTCGTCATCAATGACAAGGACATGGGGTTGGTCTGGCATTTGTACTCCTAACTTACTGTTCTAGTTGAATCCATATAGTCATTCAACGCCCTGTAAATATTGGCAAATTCCTGTTGAATTTGCTTAAGGGCATTGCCGGAAAGATCATAGCGTTGGCTTCTGGCTTCCATTTCCACTTTCATGCACATGCCAGCCAAATGCTGGGCGCCGACCTGATGACTGCTTGATTTGAGCGTATGCGTCAGCATGCGGATAGTGTCGATATCGCCTTTAGTCCAGGCTTCTTCAAGGGAAGCCAAAATTTTGCGGGCATTGTCTTGATACAGGGTGACGATATGTTGCAAAAACGCATAATCGCTGCCATTGCTCGAATCCATATCGCGAATCGTCTCCAGCGACTGGATATTAAGGCCTGATTTTTCGGTAGTATCGGTTGATTGCGTAAGGCTTGGTTCGGCTTCCGTCATCGTCAACCCGAGTGCTGGATTTAGCCATATAGTAATGACCCGCAATAAAGATTCGGCTTTAAATGGCTTAGCCAAATAATCATCCATGCCGGCAATCAAGCATTTTTCGCGATCCCCTTCAATTGCATTGGCGGTCAAGGCAATGATTGGAAAGGCGGGCAATTTACCAGCTTTTTGCCGCCGCCTGATTTCTGCGGTTGCTTGGTAGCCATCCATTTCCGGCATCATGCAGTCCATGAGTACCAAATCATAATGCTTTTGTTCTACGGCTAACAGTGCTTCTTGACCATTATTGGCGATGTCAATTTTGCAACCGAAGTTTTGCAACATGTGGTCGGCCACACTTTGATTAACAGGGTTGTCTTCTGCCAGCAAGATACGTCTAGCCGTAAGGCTACCCATAACATCAGTCGTAGTTTCCGTGTTTGCAGCAGGTAAAGCCGCTACGTTTGAATCCGAAATAAGCGCATTCAATAAACATTGATACAGATCACCCTTGCGGATTGGTTTGATCAGATAGGCCGCAAAGCCGATTTTTCTAGCTTCCGGCGCTTCACCTAAAAACTGGGTTGAAGTCACCATGATTAACGGAATACTCGACAATTTAGCATCAGTTTTAATGCGCTTCCCCAGTTCCAAGCCATTCATGCCGGGCATTTTCATGTCGATTATGATTAAGTCATAGGGTAGCTGATTGTCAAGCGGGTTACGCAGCAATTCAAGTGCTGATAAGCCACTTGCCACCGCATCAACCGACATAGCCCAGGACAACGCATAATTTTGCAGAATCTCCCGATTGCTGACATTGTCTTCAACTATCAACAACCTAAGACCTGACAACTGATCCGATGCAAATACGCGAGGTGAAGGCAACGTAATGGCGGGTAGTGGCAAAGTAAAGCCAAACGTACTGCCTTGTCCAGCGCGGGTATCAACCCTTATATCACCGTGCATTAAGCCAACCAATTGCTTGGAAATAGCCAAACCTAGACCCGTGCCGCCATATTTACGCGTGGTGGAACCGTCCGCTTGGGAAAATGCTTGAAATAATTGCGGCAGAACCTGTTCGCTGATACCAATACCCGTATCATGGACTTCAAAACGGATTTTAGGTGTACTGGTACTCAATCCAGCATCCTCCACGCTGACATCAACCACAATCTCACCTTGGGCAGTGAATTTCACCGCATTGCCGACCAGATTGTTCAGCACTTGACGAATCCGGGTTGGATCACCCTTCACCCCTTCGGGCACATCTGCAGCAATGCGGCAAAGCAATTCCAGATTTTTCCTATGCGCCGCGCCGGAAAATAACTCGAGGGTATCTTCAACGGCTTTATGAAGATTGAAATCAATGTCTTCCAACTCTAGCCGACCGGCCTCAATTTTTGAAATATCAAGAATATCATTGATTATCAACAACAAGGCTTCACCTGAACTATGAATGGTTTCTGCAAAACGCTGTTGCTTTTCCGTCAAATCAGTGCTGATCAGTAATTGAGCCATGCCTAAAATACCATTCATCGGTGTCCGAATTTCATGGCTCATATTCGCTAGAAACTGTGATTTTGCCGTATTCGCGGCAACCGCAAGCTCCTTTTCATGTTCGAGATTGATACGATGTTGAGCAAGCTCAGAATCCCTTTGCTTAAGTTTATCAAGCATACTATTGAAAGCATCGACTAGCGTGCCGACTTCATTGTTTTCATCCTTGGTAACCCTGATTTCGTAACTGTCAGATTGCGATACCTTAAGCGTGGCATTGACTAGATCGGACAAAGGCTTGGTCAACTTGGTAGCAAAATAGCGGGCTGATAAGACCGAAATGCAAAATGTCGTTAACATAATCACGGCAAACACAAGCAGATTAAGCAGCAGGTCAAACCACATTTGCTCAAGTCCAGCTCGTAATACCAACTCACCAACAGGGTCTTTCCCAGACATGACGGGTTGTTTAATATGAAGTTCGCGAACCGGCACCCAGTCTGGCAGCCACTTTTCGTCTTGTCGATGAAAACTGGCTATTTGTTGCTTATCGTCGGCATACAAAGCCGCCTTGTTGATTGACGGAATTACTTTCAATCCATCCAAGATTGTCTGCGCCGCTTTTTTATCTGAAAACAGCAAAGCACCTTGGGAATTGTTGGCGGTCACTTGCGCCAAAGATGTCAGTTGTTGCCGTGAGACTTTTAATGACTTTTTAATTTCATTAACTGCCACCATAACAAAAATGACTATCATCGGGCAACCGATGCAAATCATGATCATTTGCCCTAATTTTCGAGCTATGGGTCTTTGTCTATTTGGCATCGCTATTTACCCCTGACATTGCGGGCAATTTGCAAAATTTGCGAACTCATATTGATCCCTTGCTGCTCAGCCTGCACCAAGTTAACCTCAAATTGCAGATGGCTACCATCATTAACTAACATGATCATCCCGCCATGATCAAGAAAGTCACTGCTGTCGCTGACAGACAGTATTGGCTTGTTATCAATATCCTTCAACCATTTTTCTCTATTTATCGGTTTTTCTTCACTCGAAATAAATACTAATTGGCACACACTAGCGTCATCTCCTGGCAGCAGATGTTTAACTTTTAATGGTTTATCTTGAATTTGTTTGCCTGAAATCGAAGTCTCCAGCGTACTGCCAAAATCACTGGCTTGACCAACACACACCGTAAATTCAGTAAGTGCCGCTTTTGTCGGCCATTCGCTCAACTTCAAAAAATTATAGAGAAACGCTACCGTTAACGTCTGTAACTCGTCACTTGCTGGCACCGCCAAGCAAAATTTAGTGTTTACCACCACGACCAGCAATAAAGTGGCACACAAGCGAAAAAAATGCCTAGCTTTTAGCAAAAACGTTTTCATGCTTAGAAGCCGTACTCCAGCCTAAAACGCACGGTACGCCCGTCCATAGCAAATGTATCAAGCGTGCTGCTGTCTGGGGCGGCTACCGCTTTAAAATGTTGGTCAAGCACATTATAGATTCCCAGCGAGGCTTGCACACCATAAAGCGGTTTAACCATCGCCAAGCTAATATTGAATAAATGATACCCTGGCGCTATCTGATTGGATTTTGTCCTACGCCCGTCCACAAAGATTTCTTCAAAACCCAAACTTAACTTATTGTTAAACAACGGTTCGGAATAATGAAATTTGACCATGTTTTTGGGTGAATCCATTAGCCATACGTTTTCATTATTACTTTTGTCACGCGTACTGTTGTGTGTCCAGGTCAATTTCAACATCCGGCCGTTATCCCACCGCTTCTCACCTCCGAATTCAAAGCCAAAGCTTTGGAATTTTCCAGTATTTACGTAATCATAAGGCAAGTGATCCTGTGTCTCTATAACATGGCTTAGATTGTTATAGAACAACGTACCCAACAACTTTACGCCGTTTCCAGGATACCATTCGGTAATTGCTTCATAACTTTTGACCAACTCTTCACTGGGGGACGGCCCTTTGTTTATATCATGCTCTAAAATATTGGGTGCGCGAAAAGCCGAACTGTAGAGCAATTTTGCCGTCAGCGTAGGCATAACATCCCAAATCAAACCGACGCGAGGGTTTAGTTGTAAACTGTTAATCATGTGATGATAATCCAGGCGGACACCGGCATTGATCAATAAACTATCAGTAATGCGGTATTCGTCTTGCAAATATATGCCTGCCCGCCAACCATCATTCTTAGCGTTATAATTGGGCACTGCTGGGTTAATCACATAACCAGTGAAATATTGACGCTGGTCATACTGCGCTTCTAGGCCGACAATCAATTTATGATGGTCAAATTGAGTACTTGTTAACTTGGCTTCACCACCCCACCAGCGCGAATCCGCTCCCTCAAAGAATAACACACGGGAATCAGGTAAATCCCATACAGTACCTTCATAAGGTGTGATTGAATGATAATCGTACCAGTGATGAAAGCCTCTCACTTCCAAACCTAAATTCGGATTGATTTGCGTGAGGTAATCCAGATCGATATAACCCTGGCTGTCGACTGAATAGTTATCTTTATCGTTAAAAATTACATCATAAGCCGCGGTTGGAATCCGTTTGTAGCGATCTACAAAACCGCCCCGCAAAGTAAAATCGCCATAACTAAACTTACCAAAGGCGCGACTGTTGCGTTCGATATCCATATCTTGAGCAATACTGCCGTTAATATTCGAGAACCCAGGAAAGAACAATTTATCTGCGCCATGGCTGAAAAACCGCGAACCATTGAGCAACAGTTCAGCGCCATTGCTCCATTTTTTACCGAAGGTCGCCCGGCCCCGGTAAGTATCCAGGCTTCCGGCTTCGCCGCTTAGCTTTAACCCCGCAATATCCTTGCCACTTTTGGTTATTACATTAACAACGCCAAGCAAGGCATTGGCACCATACACCGAAGAGCCGGAACCAGGGATATATTCGATACGGTCAATCAAGTTCATATCTAACAGAAACTCTTCTCCGACGAACCCGGAGTCGAAAATAGTTTCATTCATCCGGCGGCCATCAATCATAATCAACACGCGGGAATTATAATCACCGCTGTGGGTAAAGCCCCGATTGCCTAGATAAGTATAGTTGCGATCAGTGCGAACATAAATTCCCCGGATTGAATTCAGCGCATCGGCTAAAGTACGCCAACCGTATTGACGGATATTGTCAGCCGTCAATACCTCCACGGCGGAGGGTGCCTGGGAGGACTTTTGTTTAAACCGCGAAGCGGATTGGACTTCCACGTTGACCAGTTGGTCTAAGGGCAAATCAAAAACTTTACTGGGTTCTTCCGCCCAAAGTGGATACATACAACTCATCATTGCACAAAGCAATAAAGTATTAATCGACCTGAGCATTAATATTTTGTTTGCTAATTTGATAACTCAAACTCCGTCACTTACTAAATAATTACATTACCTTTCAATTTACCAAGTATAGACGATATTCGTTAGACCCAATTTTGGAAACTGTGAGTGAGTTCAGTAAAAATAGTGTTTTTAAACTAAAGATCCGGCCTTTTAATGATTGAAGTAATTGCGATACCCTTCGGCTTCGCTCAGAGAACGCAGCGGTAACGTTCCCTGAGCGAAGCCGAAGGGTAATTAATACTTCATAAGACCGGATCAATAATTCATGCTTTATCGAACCCAATCAAAAAATTTTAGCCACTTTTTCACCTATAACAGCATAAGCATAAAGTCGTCCTAATTGACAATACCTTGATTTGTTCTAGACTCGGTACGTTAGGGTTGTATTGTTATTTTAGAACCCTGCACCTATCTTGAAACCAGCAGATTTTATTTTTCAAGCAAATAAGTGGAATTAACTGGCAATCCATTCGGCCTGTCTGTTCCCGTCAATACTTAATTGAGGCACATTATGAAAATAAATTTTTTAATCACACCCATAATTATGGGGTTAACGATAGCGTATAGTACCGGCTCCTCAGCCGCCGCTAACGACGACCCTGTTAAACGTGCTTTGGGCCACATTGAAGGCCATGGTCGAGACATCCAGAAATCGTCCAGCGACCAGTTTTTTGTCCGCAATGTAAAAACTGATCGGGACGGCAGCGAGCATGTGCGCTTTGACCGGACTTACAAGGGACTTCCCGTGATTGGCGGCGACATCATCATACATAGCAAGGGCGACGGCAAGTTCCGCTCCGCTTCCCATACATCACACCATCCAATCAAAATCGACACCACTGCCCATGTCGATGAGGACAAAGCGGTAGACTTGGCAGAACGCGCATTTGCCGCAAGCGCGTCCAGGAATGCCCCTTCTGTCAGCAAACTTGTGGTCTACGCACACGATGAAGAACCGATACTCGCCTGGGAAGTTAAGGTAGCCGGAGACCATGACAACGGAACGCCATCCGAAATGCATTACATCATTGATGCCAGTACCGCGCAGATAATTGACCAATGGGATGATATTGAAACCGCCGCCGCACCTGGGACGGGGAATTCTTTTTTCAATGGCAGCGTAGGGCTTGTTACCGATTTAACGAGCAATTTCGCATTACGTGATCCAACACGTGGCAATCAATACACCACCGACATGAAGAATAAGCAAAGTGGTTCAGGCTCCTTGTTCACTGATGCTAATAACATATGGGGTAACAGTACGTTAACGGATCGACAAACAGTTGCGGTCGATGCACAATACGGCACGGCAGTGACTTGGGATTATTATAAAAATGTGCATGGTCGGCTAGGCATTGCCGGCAATGGCGGCGGCGCTTTCAATCGCGTCCATTATGGAAACAGGTATAACAACGCATTCTGGTCTGATTCCTGTTTTTGTATGACATACGGCGATGGCGACGGCGTTACCTTTAATCCGTTTGATTCATTGGATGTTGCCGGACATGAAATGAGCCACGGCGTGACTTCACGCACCGCAAACCTGATTTATTCAGGGGAATCGGGTGGGCTAAATGAAGCAACCTCCGATATTTTCGGCACTATGGTCGAGTATTATGCAAATAATGCCTCCGATACGCCCGATTATTTAATTGGTGAAAAACTTTATAAGAGCGGCACTCAAGCATTACGCTATATGTATAACCCAAGCCTTGACGGAAGATCGGCCAGCTGCTGGTCACCCACGGTGGGTAGCCTTGACGTACACCTTTCCTCGGGTGTGGCGAACCATTTCTTTTATCTTCTCGCTGAGGGCAGCACCCCGGTAACAGGGCCTGCAAGCCCCACTTGCGATAGCTCTGTAGTCACGGGTATCGGACGGGACAAAGCGGAGAAAATTTGGTATCGCGCCCTTACGGTATACATGACCTCTTCCACTAATTTTGCGGGCGCACGCGTGGCGACCCTCAATGCAGCAAACGACCTGTATGGCGCAGGAAGCCCAGAGCAAGCCGCTACTGCGAGTGCTTGGACTGCCGTAAACGTCAATTAAGAACCTTCAGTGCTAATGATTCTTGCGTAACAGGATCGAACATATCACTATTGAAATCGAGGATTAACATGGGCATTTTATTCCTCGATTTCATTTTTTCCACTTCCTTCGTTTCAATAAAACCAATTTTTCAAGGCTTCAAACACGCCGCAACCCCTTGAAACTCGAGGCCATCGATAAAGCGAGCAGTTTCAGTTGCAGGGCCTGCCACCTTGACCGCACCGAGTAAGACACCTTTGGTCGTGTAGTGAATCAGGCGGCTGTAGCGTGAGCCAAGCCATAAGGTGTTGTCCGTCGAATCAAACGCCAGTCCGCCAACCAAATCAAACCCGCCATAATAAGGATCAATCAAATGCGTCCGAAAAGAAACGCCCGTTGGTACACCTTTGGGCGTGAATTGGGCAATCCTTTCATTTCCCTTCCAACCGTTGTATTCGCTCAACCATAAATTTTGCCCGTCCCAGGCAATTCCAACAACATAAAATGCAGGCACAAACTTGAAAACCACAGCACCGGTGATAGGGTTAATTTTTTGGACTGTCCTATTCCCTGTGTCGGTTCGCCAAAGAAAAGAGCCATCGAACGCCATGTCCCTACCGTTAACCACCGGCGGATTAATCGTCCTGATGGGCAAGGCAGGGCTATTTAAATCCCGTGCTGTGATTTGCCCAGTATCACCGCCGAAAAATATCAAGTTTTTCTTGGTATCAATCGCAATACCCGTTGCTTCGGTATCCCGTATTGTGCGGAGTATCTTCCCTGCTCGATTGACATTCAATACGCCAAGGCTAGCACCTTTGTTATTCCCCAGCCAAAGTGTGTTGTCAAAAGCCCCCGCTTTTGTGTTATATGACACGCAGAACAAGGCCATAAATAATAATTTAATTAATACGTTACGCATTGTTTTCTCCTGAATTGTTGCCCAAAATTAAGATCGTCAGAATGTAGGATGGATAAGCGTAGCGCATCCATCATTATCGCTTGAGCAGGTCGGGGTTTGTAACCCCGACCTTAATGTTTAAACCTAATGGCTCAATCAGCAAAACCGTTGCGGACGGGTTAACATAACCCGTCCGACTTAGAGGGGTAACAATAGGCTTAAAGTAAGTGCGATAGTGTGAGTGTTTTTCATGACAAAACTCCAAAAAAATTAATAGAAAAGCATTCAAATCCGATAACGAATGGGATTAAGGTAGCCCGTATGAAGTGCAACAGAATACGGGGCATCGAAGCCACGAATCCCCGGATTCCGCAAGCTCCATCCAGGCTACTCGCTAATGGTCTTATAGGTAACGTTCAATCTGTCCAGGTATCGCAATACCCCAAGCCTGGTTACCAATATTCCAGTCTCTCGTTGTCCTTACGCAGTCCCATTGTTGTAATATGGCCTGTTGTCCAGGTGCGCCACCGTATTGGTTTCTGGCATCCAAACATTTTCCGCTAAAGCGATTGACTAACACTGGAAGTGAACCGCTTGTCGAAGTACAGATGTTGCCATTACATATAACAGGATCATTTACCCACCCTCTTCGCCACTCGGCTGGACTGTAACCCGTTCCGCAGTAAGGGTATTGAATGATATTTGTGCCGTTGTGACTGCCTTGCCGCCAATCCAACATTAGGCATTGGCCTGAATGACGAGCCTGAATACGGAAGTAGCCATTTCCACTATCCAAAAGGTCAAACTCCTGAGATGCACTGCCATTGTCCGGCCAAAGAAAAACACCTTGGTAAGGGTTGGTTGATGCCCAAATAACATCAGCCTTTAACCTGCTTTTGACATTTGTTATTTCAATGCGGTACCTATCGGCGGCGAGCGCTGAAGCCAAGGGGAATAGCATAAAAAAAAATACCCCTAAACTGATATTCCTGATTAAATATTTTGAAAACATATAATTATCCTCAAGTTAAATCACTTAATAATGATATGCGTTCCCAACGCGGGAGCGTGGCAACGAGTAAAAATTGGATATCCAAGCATATTGCTTAACATATCAAAAAACGAATGGCAGAGTCCGTAACATTAGGTTCTGCTTTTTTGCTACAAACTATGAGTGTTTGTCGTTTTGCAATTAATCCGTCGAAGTAAATACATTGACAGGAGTATTCCAGCCAGAGCCGATCAGCTTATTTTGGACAGCCCATTTGAATGCGCCATTATAGGTTCCCGTAAATTTATAGAAACGTAGATTGCCATTGCTCTCGACACCGTAGATATTACCGTCTTCGCCGGGGAAAACTTTGCTAAAAACATTCCAGCCAATTCCAATTTGTTTCGCCTCAACAATATAATTAACTGCGTTTTTGAATGGTTCGGTGTGACGGTAATAAAGCAACTCACCTGTTGGTTTGATGCCATAAATAGTGTTATTTTCGCCAGCAAAAACCGTGCTGAAAACATTCCAAAAAGTGCCTATTTTTAAGCCATTGATTGGCACGCTGTTTGGCGCATTGTTAACGCCATTGAATGTGCTGGTAAACTTGTACAAGAGCAAATCACCGGTCGTTGTGACGGCATAAATGTTGTCGTTATCGCCAGCAAATACCTTAGTGAAATTTTGCCAGCCACTGCCGATCGTCACATTTTGCACTGCCCAGCTTGCTGCGCCATTGTCAGTGCCGGTATGCTTGTAAAAAGAAAGTGTTCCATTTAGTCTAATAACGTAAATTGAACCGTTTGGACCAGCAAAGACTTTTTTCGCGTTAGTAGTCCAGCCTGTCCCAATTTTTGAATTCTGGATAGGCCAATCAACAGTACCGCCATAAGTGCCAGCGTGCTTGTAAAAAGACAAGTCACCATTACCCCTAATGACGTAGATGGGAGTTGCCGCCGGTGCTAATTGGCTAACGCCTATCGTTGCAGCAAGGGTTAACAGTTTTAATGATGTTTTCATTGATTTTCTCCAAGTAATAAAATTTGAAATAAAAAATGGTCTCTCATTTGTTCCAGATGGTTTGATAAAACCTTACCATCGTTCATTGAGTCTCGTAGCACGTAGGTTGGGTTAGGCGCACTTGTCACGTAAGCTAAATGTCTGCTTAGGTGGCCGTGCGCCGTAACCCAACATCCGGTGTGTTACCTCCAATGTTGGGTTACTTACGCCCCGCCCAATCTTTCGGTGAACTCCAAAATCCGAGGTGTGCGGGACTAACCCAACCTGCGAGCTTAGTAATCATATTTCAGCATTAAGGTAGCCCGTATGAAGTGCAACGGAATACGGGGCATCGAAGTCACGAATCCCTGGATTCCGCAAGCTCCATCCAGGCTACTCGCTAATTAACATTGATAACGATAAAAATAACAGGGTAATGCCAAATTTTGATAATGATTTCATGTTATTGCCTCATACGTAGTATTAGTCGGATAGAGTGGGCTGGTTTTTTTGCCCACCGTTTGCATCATTGATTTGTTCCGTGTGGGCACGAACAGCATGTGCCCAACCTCCACGTCTTGTTATAACACCAACCATGCGCGTTAACGGAGGCTAACGCTAATAATCCTTGGGCGTCCTTCAAAGCAGCCATCAAGTACAAAGGCCACTTGCCTATTGTTGACTTTTGCGGCTATCAACATATCGTAGGATGTTTTGTGAACAGGGTCTGTTTCTTTAATAATGTATCCGTTAGTAACTAATGGACAACCATCCGGATTCGTCAGGGTAGGTGTATTGGGGAATACCAGCATTCGATCCACCACCCATCCGTCTTGAATAGCCGCGACAGTTGCCCAAGGGGTTGTTCCCAGAGCATTTGCCGGAACCGAAAAAATCGCTCCAGCTGAAAGAACTACCGCGAACAGTATTGCTTTAATTTTATTCATGTTATTCTCCGTAATGTGGTTTAAAAAATTCGCCGAATGAAAATCGGCCTTGGCTTTCCGCTAAAACCGCCCTTCGTTTCGACGGTTTAAGCCTAACAGTTAACTTGGGTGAAAACACCCTACCCGAGTAGGGTATTTAACCCCCTTTTTACTTATATTTTTGTTGTTTGCTGTTTTCTGCCCTGACCAAAGGGCATAAGTTCCCAAAACGCGGGAGCGTCAATACGGGGTCGCTATCACAGCTTAGCTGTGGCTGTCTGTGAACTATTGCACTCGAAAAGTGTGGAATATTACCTTTTCTTACAAGCCCACTATTGATAGAGTCCAAGGAGGTTGTAGTTCACCACGCTCTCTGTACATGACAAAAATTTAAGAAACAATAAATCGATAGTTTTCTGTCATTTCGACCAACGGGGCGACCGCAGGGAAGCAGGAGGTAGGGTAACGCAGGAGCAGTTACCGAGAAATCTTAAATTTCAGCGGGTTAAGATTTCTCCCGTTGGTCGAAATGACACTAACTGTTTTATGTCATGTACAGAGCACCACACTAGATAACGGGGGCGAATTCCATGAAGCAAAACCCGAAACACAGCCATGCTATGGCGTATCTTCGCCAATTGTGCTGTTCTGGCTTGGATAAGGAAACGGTAATCCCAGAATTTTTGCGGACGGTACAAGCAGTGATTCCATCGGGCAGCAACGTATTTACTGGATTTGATGAACAATTCGAAAACTTATCGTATATGCTTGAGTTTTCCATTCCTGATTTAGCTGAAAGCACTCCTGAAATTCTTTCCGGCTTTTTTACGCCGGAGTGCAAAAGCCGTTTCTATGGTTTGCTTAGGCAACACACAGTTTTAGCGGATGCAACCCTACTTGATAAGAAGTTCTACCAATCTGATATGTACAATATGCTCTACCGCCCCTACGATCAGCATTATGGACTTTGGGGAGTTGTGACTCAACGCGGCAAGCCGGTTGGTTTGCTAAACTTATTTCGCCCACGCACACATCAGCCCTTCAATACCCGCGAACAAACGCTGTGTAAGCAATTGTTACCTTACCTGGCTCATGCCCTTGCGGGGGGGGGATAAAGCCAATCAATATGGCGATCCTGGATTACCGGGTATGATGGTGATGGATGTGCAAGGCGCAATCCTGTATTTGACCGACGAGGCCAAGCGTTTGCTGGCAAACGCTTGCCACCCGATATTGTCGCTGGATGCACGCAATCAAGAAGCCGAGATAGTAGCCAAATTGGCCCAACTGTGTAGAAATCTGCATGCGATATTTCAAGGTAAACAAGCCGCGCCGCCATCCTCGTGCCATACTAATGGTCGTGGCCGCTTTACTTTTCGTGCGTCCTGGTTAAACGGCTTAAACAACACGTCGGATAGGCTGGTCAGCATGACTATTGAACATCAGGAACCGCTGGTGCTAAAAATTCTCCGCGCCTTGAAAGATTTGCCACTGTCACCCGTGCAAAAACAAGTCGCCTCTTTGCTGGCACAGGGCTTGCCAAATGAGCATATCGGTGAACATTTGCATATCAAGCTGTCTACAGTGAAAGAACATGTCAGCAACATTTTTGACAAGCTGGACATTGGTCACCGCGGGGAATTGTTGCCGCTGTTGTTAAATTTGGACAATTCCAGGAAGATCATGCGGGCTTAGCAGCCAATGCCGTTAAGTTGGCTTATCGTTCCCCTTTAGCTGGGTTATAATTGCAACCCACTAGAACACAGCACTTTCACGGCGGAACATGAGCATTAAACTTTCAGATAGAGTCAAATCAGTAAAACCATCCCCTACCCTCGCCATTACTGCCAGGGCTGCCGCTATGCGTGCTGCGGGTAAAGATATAATCGGCCTAGGTGCTGGCGAGCCGGATATGGATACACCAGACCACATTAAAGCCGCAGCGGTTAAAGCCATAGATAACGGCTTTACCAAATACACGGCGGTTGACGGCACGGCTGGCTTAAAAAAAGCGGTGATCGCCAAATTCAAAAACGACAACGGACTGGACTATACGCCTAAGCAAATTCTGGTGTCCTGCGGCGGCAAGCAAAGCTCTTATAACTTGACCCAGGCATTGCTGAATTCGGGCGATGAAGTCATTATCCCTGCGCCTTTCTGGGTGTCATACCCTGATATGGTATTGCTGGCGGACGGTGTGCCGGTCATCATCGAAACAACCCAAGAGCAACGCTTTAAGATAACGCCAGAACAACTTCGCAAGGCGATTACCCCTAAAACGCGGCTGATTTTCATCAACAGCCCGTCCAATCCATCGGGTATTGCGTATTCACTGGATGAACTGAAAGCGCTGGGCGATGTGCTGAAAGACTTTCCTAACATCATCATTGCTACGGACGATATGTATGAACACATCCTTTGGGAAAAAGGTACGTTCGTCAATATCCTGAACGCGCATCCTGACCTTTACGACCGCACCGTCGTGATGAACGGCGTATCGAAAGCCTATTCGATGACTGGCTGGCGTATCGGCTATGCCGGCGGCCCTGCGGATTTGATTGAGGCGATGTGTACCATCCAATCGCAAAGCACATCTAACCCAACGTCTATCTCGCAAGTTGCCGCCGAAGCCGCACTGACTGGCGATCAGGGCTTTATCGACCGAATGTGCATTGAATTTAAAAAACGCCATGATTTCGTAGTCGCTGAATTAAACTCGATGGACGGCATAGACTGCATCCCAACGGATGGCACTTTTTATGTGTTCCCAGATGTCAAAAAATTAATAGCAAGGCTGGACGGCATTGACGACGATCTTGCGTTTTCTGAGTATTTGATTGAAAAAGCGGGGGTTGCCTTGGTGCCGGGTTCTGCTTTTGGTAGCCCAGGGCATATCCGTATATCCATTGCCACCAGCATGGCTAATCTGCAAAATGCGTTGGAGCGGATTAAGAAAGCGATCTAAGCGAAGCATTTTGGCATTCAATAAAGGAGTAAAACCAATGACTTTCCAAAACTTTTACCTAAGAAGCATAATTTTAGGCAATCCGGCTCGATTGTTTATTGCCTCACCACTGATATTGCCGTTGTTTTTTGTAGCCGCATCAGTTTCTGCGGATGAAAACCCGGGGTTAATTAGGACTACCTTGATGGAAAATCCGGTTGAACTCACCAGCAAAAGCATCAATACCAAAGTGATACGCGTCACCTTCCCGCCCGCTTTTAAAACCCCCATGCACACCCACGAAGGGCCGGGGCCGCGCTATGTCGTCAAAGGCAAATTAAAAGTGACTGAAGACGGCAAAGTCAACACGTACGGAATTGGCGAAGTATTTTGGGAAACCGGGAAGTTAATGGCCGTTGAAAATGTAGATTCAGGGACGGCGGAATTAATTATTTTTGAGTTAGCACCTGAAAAATAAAGTTAAGCCAAACTAAAGATCACAACAAAAAAACCGCGAAGCCTTACGGCTTGCGGGTTTTTTATTTTGTTGGTAATTAAAGGCTGTCAATTTGGTACGATGGCCGGACTTGAATAATGTCTACACCCATAGGCTACAAAGACTTAATGTTTTTATTCTTTTCAAGATACCCCCAAATGTACCCCCAAGAATGCAAGGCTGCCCCTGTTTTCCGGCAAATGTAACTTTAAAGCGACATTTGCCAACGGGGTAATGGTTGCCCAGGAATCAACCTGGCTTATAGTTCGGGATTATATGCCGCCGGTCACAAATACCTGTCGTTCGGATTTAGGACGATGATGGTTTGTGGCTTGCCCTTCCCGTCGGGGTAGGGTCGTGCAATGGCTTCCTCGTCGGATTCGCTATCATCTATCCTGAATATTACGCCATGCTGCGGTTGCAAGGCTATCTCCAGAGATTCAAGCCGTTGTCTCAGGCCGCCAGCAATAACTGGTGGGAGTGCCCCTACTAGTTATAAAACTAATCAGGTTGGGCTGATTAGTTTTATAATGTCTCAGGCCGTTAATGGATTCGGTCATGGTTTGCCCCGCTCGGTGGGTCGACGATAGTTTCACGAATGCAGATAACCTGAACAGGCCGCGTGGTTTCGTCAGGCCAAGCGCGGGCAATGGCTTCGTCCTTGGTTTCGCCGTCCAGTAGCATAATACAGCCGTACTTCGGCATCAAGCCTTCCTCAATGACGGTTAGGCGGGCTTTGATTTGTTGTAGCAGTGTCATTTCTTTTCCTCCAGTCTGGCGATACGTTGGCTCAGTTCTTCCAACTCGGTGAGCTTGGCAAGCCCGGTTATAGCATGGGTGAGCATCGCCGCCACATCAGGCGCAAGGTTGCCCGACGTGGCCGCTGTTATCAGGTTTTTGGCGGTGTCGTTTAGGGTTGCGCCAGGGTCTACCGTTACTGGCAAGGTTTGGGGTTTTAGTGAAGGATAGCATTTGTCCATTAGCAATTTTATCGCGCCTTGGTCGCCAGCTTTCGCCTGTTCTTTGAGTATGCCGATGATTTCAGGCATATCCGGCATAAGCTCGTCCCTCAACGCTTGAGAAGTCGCTATCGCTTTTTTCCTGCCGTTAGGGTTTCCTGATTGCCCCTTTTTGAATAAATGCGGATTATCGGCCAATCTGTTGCCCCCCTGCTTTAGCAGATTTAAATGGATTGCCCACGGGTGGCAATGCCTTCCTGATTTCAGCCTGTGCCGCAAAACATTGTTCGCGGGTGATTTTGCCCCTGTGCCATAAGTCCCGCCTAGTGATGCACTCTTGCTGGATTTTTGCCTCGTGTTCGACATACCGCCGTTTATCGGGGCTATCAAGCCATCCCGGCGTGTAATGCTCGAAGTCTTCAACGTCCCAACCCGCGCCAATAAGCACATCGACGTGGCAACTGTCGCAACATACAGGCGTTTCGTCATCGAATTCTGCAACATGCTCTGCATATTCGGCTTCGGACAGTGGCTTCATGGGTTGTCCGCAATCAAAGCAAATGCCCGATAGTGCGGGTGTCATAGTGTCTGTAGTCATGGTTTTCTCCTTTCAAACGGCATTCAGGGGTTATTTACCGCTATTAACCCCAATAAACAGCCCCGGCAAGCCAAAGTTTTAAAATTTAACGCCCCTCAACCTATAGTTTAGCCATTGATTATATTCCATATTTTTCGACCACCAGCGAATAGGCATTATAGGTTTTCCCGAAGCCGCCCACCTTCTTGCCAAGGAAGGTGATGCAGCATAGGTCGCCTATTTCCGCCCCTTGTGCTTTGAAGTTTTCGCTCAACCATGTGGTCAGCCAAACCGCCCACGTCTTGCCGTCGGCATCTTTGACAATCGCCTGTGTGCCTTGCCCGTAAGCACCCGAAGCCTTTTGGCTACCCATAATCACCCCGGCAAGGCTTTCACCGCCCACCGGCTGCCACACCTCGATAGCGTGGTTATGTGCCGCATGTTGCCAACGGGGTGGAATCAGGGTTTGGCGGTAAGCACTCGGTAGAACGCTTCAAGTAATAAGCCAGGGCATCGGGGCTGTTGCGGCACTGCTGCAAACAATCTGCCAGTTCTTCTGCGACATTGGCGGGACTGCCGCCCAATGAATGCACCCAGGCGGTGATTGCCGATTGACTGTTGTTTTCGGTTTTTTCACAATTTAACGGTTGAGAGTTACCCCCTGCTATTCCTGCTATTCCTGCTATTCCTGCTATTCCTGCTATTCCTGCTATTCCATACCCGTTTCCACCCTTTTTACCCTCTCGAATAGCGGGAATAGCAGGAATAGCAACGGTGTTATCTTGAAATGAAAATTTGATAGGTTCTGCCATCACAGCACCTCATCAGGTGAATAAGCAATGACGCGCCATGCTTGTTTCCTCACCTTCCCGTCAATCTCAATGGCTTGGTCCGGGTTAATTGGGGATAGATAGCCGTGGTTCTCCAAAAGCATCAAGATTGGTAATGCCTTGTCTTTGCTCCTTATGGCGTTCGGTGCTGATTGGTACACTTTGACCGGATAGATATGCCGCAACCTTTCGGCTTTGAGCCATGCCAACAGCTTTTCAGCTTCGGCTATTTCCCTTGATTCCGTCGATTCCTTAATTCGCAATGTTTCCCCTAGGTAAAAGTCCATGAGGACAATACCTTTTTTAACATATTCCGCTGATATTTCCTTGGCGTTTGGGTCGCTGAATAATTGGATAATCCCCGCCAGCCGCGCCGTGTGTTCGGCTGCTTTGCTCGCAAAACCTGAAATAGGATGGTACGCGCCGCTTTCTCCATGCTGATGTTCTACGTGATCATGATATTCAATCCAAAGCTTGAAGGCATCGCTGGATAATTCGATAGATTTCAGGTTAAGTTCGCCTGTTTCTTTGTCCCATCGCCAGGAATTAATCAGTTCCGTTACTCGCCTGTTGTAGCGGTTTACCTCGGTGCTGTTTTGATAGTCCACATTCTTGAATAGGCGTGTGCCTTTGGTGGAATCAGGCTTTACCATCAGCATACGGCTCAAGATCCCCTGGTCTATGGCGGCATCGTCGTTAATGAAGCCATCAGCCGCCAAAGGCTGGATCATCAAGTGCATACTGCAGCGCCTGTGATAAAGGATTGAGCTGCCATCGCCGCCGCGCACCCTGTCAATAGGCACGCCATCCCATAGTTTGGAAAGCCCCGCCATTGTCTTAAGTCGGTTATCCGCGTTCATGGCATGGCCTCCAACTAAACGCCCGCCCTCGTCGGAAAACACGCCAATGGACGGCAAACCGTATTGCAGTTGCTTGAACAATCCCTCAAAAGTGGGTTCTTCTGTTGTCAGCACGGGCAACCGTGGCGGTATCGGCTCAACAAGTTTATTTAACGCGCCAATGTCGATAGCGTCCTTTTTGTTGCCGCCAAGGATTTTGGCCTTTTGTTTGTCGTAGACCGCCTTTTTTATCGCGTAGTCTTTGACTTCCTCATCATGAAGTTTAATGGCTTCTTTTTGCCATGCCCGATGCGGCCTTAACGCTTGCCCGTCGGTGGCGGATTTGCGCTCACCGCTCCCCGCTATCGTTATGAAATATTCAGACAGTGGCTTAATGTCGCCGTGCAGCTTCAAATTAGCCGCGCCTTGAACCCCAAGGCCGCGCCAGCCAAAAATGATTGGGCGCACAATGCATGTGGCGCTTGTATCGCCACATTAACGGCATTGACCGCGCCGGATAAAATCTCGCCTAGTGCGCCTACCGGGTAAGGTTCAGCCGCCCTTACTGCCCGTCTTAAGGGTTGGATTTCCAGTTTATCGCGCGGGTTTTGTGCATCATTGAAATTAACTGACTCAGCCATAAACCAACCCGCCAGCATTGATGAAGTCGTTAAAGTCCTGCCCTTCAATTGGCGGAAAAATAAACTTGCCGCCACAAGCCAATGCCGCTTCCCTTGCCGCAGCCTGACCAACGCCCGAAGCATCGTTGTCACCGCAAATGATGATGTTTGCCCCTGGATGTTTTGCTCTGATAATTTTGCTGACGGGCAAGAGATTCCCGGCATCGCCTGTCATGACGGCGTATTTTTCTGTGTGTTCAAACAGGCTGGCCGCAGTCGCAAAGCCCTCTGCTATCAAGATTGTGTCGGTAGGCTTGCCCAAAATGAAATAACAGCCCGATTTCTTGCCGCCGGACAGCAACCGTTTTTGGCCGTCGGGATAAATGCGCTGCACGGTGGATATTCTCCCGTCAGCATCAACTAACGGGATGATTAGGACACAACCCAATAACCGCGCCCCGTGCGCCTGGACGCGCTTTTTCATCAGATAATGGTGCTGTGACCGCTCAGTTATTGGTGTCGCCCTATCCCAGATTTCACGGGCTTTAACGGCGGCTGCGGCCTGACCTTCGATGTGTTTCCGTCGCGCTTCCAGCAATTCGGCACCGCGCTTTTGAGCAATCTCAGGGTCTGGCTGGATAACCTTCCCGCCGGTAATCTTTTCGACGGCCTCGAAGAATTTCAGGCCGTACCGCTGCCGGGTGAAGCTAATAATGTCGCTGCCTGCGGCCTTGCATTTTGAACAATTCCAGCCGCCATCGTCAGAATTGATATGGAACTTGTCGCGCTTGCCGTCACAAAACGGACAATCAACGCCGCCGCGCCACAGGCCGCCCCGAAGGTCGCCAAGTTCCTTTGTAAAAAATGCCGACGGGGAATAGGTACGCTTGATGGTTTCTGCTATAGCCCGGATTTCGGGTGCAGTGAGTTTTTTTAATGTGGGCATGTTGCCCTCCAATTCGTTGAATTGTTTATTGAATTGGGAAGGTGCTGGCTTTTGGGGTATAATTGAATCGCTTCCAATTCAAAAGCAACCCCACAAAGCCGCACCCATCCCGTCAGGTGGTGCGGCTTTTTTATGCCTGTTGGGAAGACAACCGTTCGATTAACGCCTTGATGTCTTCGACCTTGTAGACGGTTGTCCTTGGGTTTAATTGGATTGGTTTCGGGTAAATCCCCGATTTAACGCCGTTGTACCAAGCCGTTTTACTGATAGGCAACAGCGGGGGGATCTCCTGCTTAACGTCGCCGACAATTTGGGCTAACCGCAAAAAGCCAGTGCCGGGGATTGGGTTTGATTGGTTGAAGTGAAGCGTACGGGCCATGTTATTTCCTTTTCGGGTTTTGTTAAACATGGCGGTGCATAATAAACTTTTAAAATCAATAAACTAGCCTGTTTGATATAGCATCAAACTGACCATGTTCGGGAGATTCCCAATATTGGGGGACAAACTGGAACTTAAACAGCTCTTGAGTCCTTGCGTCGAATGATTTAAAAATGCCCTGGCCGTTGGTGAACGCCTCCATAACGGCTGTCCTCTCCCGTTCGATATGCTCAATCATAGCCTCATACAGTCGCTCCCTAGGGTATTTTGCAGCACTGTTTTCTTCGATGTAACTTATGGCTAAATAAACCCAGAGGTCGCGGTCTTTTGTCGTTACTTTGGATTGCTTGCCACGTGATAAACGCCCTTCTACGATAAGCGCGACAACCCCCCTAAAATTAGGTGACATCTCAACATCGGAACATAAAATCTGACAGATTTTATTGGTTACTGGCTTTGCTTTTGTTGAATAATCAAGATATAGCGTTATCGCGTGCCATTCCCAATTCTTAAAGCCTTCTGGCGTGCGACCGGTTCCGTAAATCCTAAGAGGATGAAAAAATAGGCTGTTTTCCGGCCTTGCCCAATCCAATGACTTGAATATATCGATTATTGCCGCTACTTCACTTGGTGTTTTTTTTCCCACACGCACCCCATTAAGCGCAATCATTAAGAATGGTTAACCGGAAACAGGTTAATGACTCCTGCTTGTTGCCCGCTAAAGCTATCCGGTCAATGCAATTTTATCAGAAATGCAGCCTAAGCCCGTCTGCTGTTGATTGAAATAACGTCCGCGCCAGCCTTCAGGCCGTCAAGGTA
The DNA here is from genome assembly GCA_013141505.1 of Methyloglobulus sp. Taxonomy (GTDB): domain Bacteria; phylum Pseudomonadota; class Gammaproteobacteria; order Methylococcales; family Methylomonadaceae; genus Methyloglobulus. Next base: position 49,856 of record JABFQX010000011.1, on the reverse strand, counting down.
ATCCGCCCAGGCTTGCATCATGGTCTTGCGTTCTTTCAGGTATTCGGCGCGGTTGTAAGCCGCCCGTATCTTGTCCTTTGGCATGTGCCCCAGTTGCCGCTCTATCGCGTCCGGTGTCCAACCCTGCTCGTTGAGCAACGTCGAAGCCGTGCTTCTGAACCCGTGCGGAACCATAACATCACTACCGTAACCCAGCGTCCTCAAGGCCGTCCTGATGGTGTTGTCAGACATAGGCCGCCCGTCGCCACGGACTGACGGGAACACATACTTCCCACGCCCGGTGTGCGGCCATATTTCCTTGAGTATGGCGATTGCTTGGCTGGACAACGGGACAAAATGGATAAAGTCGGTCTTGCTGATGTAAGGCCGCCATTCGCCAGCGTCCAGGTCAACGTCCGCCCAGAGCATCTGCCTGATTTCGCCGGGGCGTTGGAACACCAAAGGCGAAAACCTGAACGCGCATTGCACGGTGAATGTCCCCTGATAGTTTGAAATGTCCCTGAGCAGCCGCCCCACGGCTTTCGGGTCGGTTATCGCCGCCCTGTTTTTAACCTTCTTGGCCGGTATTTGTTTCAACACGGGTTGCGCTTGGTTGTATTCTGCGAGTTCGTGGACAATGGCATAATCCAGCACCGCCGCTATTTCCGCCCTGAGCCGTTGTGCGGTCTCTATCTCACCCTTGTCGATGGCGGGCTTGATGGTTTGGTAAACGTCACTGGCCTTGATGGCGGCTATTCCGATATTGCCCAGCGTCGGGAAAATATGGTTCTCAAAACGCCTGAGCTTTTTGTATTTGGTGGCTTGGCTGTTTTTGTCGCTTAACGAGCCAAGCCATTGCAAGGCCACTTCCTTGAATGAGTTGGGCAACGGCTCGCCGCTGTCGATACGGGCTTGCAATTCAATGGCCGCTTTCTTGTCGGCCTTGGCTCCCTGTTTGTGCGCCGCCGGATCGATACCGTCGGCAACCTGTATTTTGGCGGTATCTCTGGCGGTACGTGCCTTTGCCAAACTGGTAGCGGGGTATGTCCCGATAGCCAAGGTCTTGTGCTTGCCTTCGAAGCGGTAATTCAGCCGAAAGTATTTGCCGCCGTTAGGTTGTACGAATAGGTAAAGGCCGCCAGAATCGGCTAATTTGTAGGGCTTTGCGGCTGGTTTGGCGTTTTTGATGGCAGTGTCTGACAACATTTGGGGGTACTTTTTTTGTGGTGGGAGAAAGTACCCCCAATCGTGGCGGTATGTCAATGGATGTTGTGGGACGTTGTGGGCAATAAAAAACCCGCTATGCCAGTAAACATGCGGGTTTGTGGATGTTGTGGGACTTCTTGAAACGCTTGTTTGGTACCGATGGCCGGACTTGAACCGGCATGACTTGCGTCACCACCCCCTCAAGATGGCGTGTCTACCAATTTCACCACATCGGCATTATTTTTTGTTCGCTTACTTCTTTTTTGCTGATTTTTTGTGTTTAACCGGCGGCTCTGGTTTTAGTTCTGTCTCTTTTTCTTCAACGGCAGGCACATCAGCCGCTTTAGGTACTTCTACAACCGGACTAGCTGGTTCAACGGGTGTTGGCGACACCGTCACCGTGGCAGCCGGTTGTTCGACAACCGCTGGCAAAGTAGGCGTTGCAACATCGGCTTTGCTTTCTGGCGCGGCTGATGGAACGACGGGTTGGTTATTGGCACCATCTACATTAGGCAAGCCCAAATCCAAGGCTTCTTTCTCAACAGCTGGGACGCTGCTATTCATGAAATCAGCCGCAGCACCGCTTTTGTTACCATTAAGCCAAGCAAGCCCTAAGCTAGTAATAAAGAATAACGTCGCCATAATGGCCGTGCTACGGGAGAGGAATGATGCTGCGCCTTGAGCGCCAAAGACTGAACCGGAAGCGCCGCCACCAAATCCTGCACCGGCATCAGCGCCTTTGCCTTGCTGCATTAATATTAAACCGATGATGCTTAAGCCCAGCAGTATATGAATTACAATGATTACCTGATACATAAATTGTTTAACTACTTTTAAACAGAGTGATAAATCTTTAAGAAGGACTCAGCATCCAACGAAGCCCCTCCAATTAAGCCGCCATCAATATCCGGCATGGCAAATAAACCTTTGGCATTGTCTGGCTTGGCACTACCGCCGTATAAAATTTGTATTTTTTCCGCTACTGCCTGATCTTTGGCAGCAAGATAATTCCTGATGAATTGATGCGCTTCTTGTGCTTGTTCGTCAGTAGCCGTAAGACCCGTACCAATCGCCCAGACTGGCTCATAAGCAATCACTGATTTGCTGAACGCAGCAATGCCCGCCAACTCAACCACCGCATCAAGTTGGGCTGTAATTACATCGAAAGTTTGCTCTTGCTGACGTTGTTCCAAGGTTTCACCGATGCATAACACTGGGGTAATGCCTTGTTCTTGCGCTTGACAAAACCGGGCGGCTACCGATTGATCGGTATCGCCATAATAAGTACGGCGTTCGGAATGACCGACCAAGGCATAATGACAGGCAAACTCCTTAAGCATTCCGGCAGAAATTTCTCCGGTATACGCACCGGATGGTTTATCCGCTACATTTTGGGCACCTAATGCCAAACGGGTATTTTTAACAATTTGACCGATCTCGGGCAGATATACATAAGGAACACAGATACCTATTTCGGCAACATCATCTCCTAACCCAGCTATGATACCTTTTGCCAACGTCTCTGCACTAGCACGAGTCCCATTCATTTTCCAATTGCCTAAAACCAGCGACCGACGCATCCTCATTCCCCGAAATAATCAAACTGTTAATGATATAGTTTAATAGTGCCTAATTCAAGTATCCATTGCATTATGTAACACTTCTGGTGACTTGTTCTGCCAATTGATTGGCATATTCATTGACTTTGTCTTCATTTTGACCTTCAACCATGACTCGAATTAAGGGTTCGGTACCCGATGACCTTAGCAACACCCGCCCACTATCACCAAGCTTCTTTTCAATATCTTTTACTGTTTTCTGTAGTTTTTCGTCAAGATCAATATCCAGCTTTGATTTTGTTTTAACATTGAGCAAAACTTGCGGGTATTTAGTCATTCCTTTCTTTAACTCATGCAGGTTTTTGCCACTATTTTGCATTTCTGCCATAACTTGTAACGCCGCAATTATGCCATCACCCGTGGTCGTTTTATCAAGACAAATGATATGACCAGAATTTTCCCCGCCTAACATGCCATTATGTTCAGCCAATAATTCCATGACATATCTATCCCCGACTTTTGCCCGCAGAAGATTGATGCCCAGGGCTTTTAGCGCGTGTTCCATACCCAGATTAGTCATCAACGTGCCAATCACCGGCCCCGACAATTCATTAGCCTCAAGCCTTGATTTGGCGATGATGTAGATAAGTTCATCGCCATCGACTATTTCGCCTTTATGATCGACCATAATCAGGCGGTCACCATCACCATCCAGGGCTATGCCTAAATCTGCCCGGTAATTCAGGACTTCTTCAGCTAGTTTTTGTGGCTTGGTGGCACCGCATTTATCGTTGATGTTGAGACCATTGGGTTCCACGCCAATCGAAACAACCTCAGCACCAATCTCGCTAAATACATGCGGAGCAATGTGGTAAGTCGCACCGTGCGCGCAATCAACAACAATTCGCAAACCGTCAAAATCAAGTTTGGTGGGCACACTGGCTTTGCAAAACTCTATATATCTGCCTGCCGCGTCAGCAATCCGCTTGGCCTTGCCCAGACTGGAAGACTCAACAGTCGTCATAGGGGTATCAAGGTAAAGTTCGATTTTTTCCTCTATTTCATCAGGAAGTTTGGTGCCTTGAACGGAGAAAAACTTGACACCATTGTCATAATAGGGGTTGTGTGAGGCACTGATAACAATGCCTGCTTGCGCCCTTAATGTGCGGGTAAGATAGGCAACGCCAGGTGTAGGCATTGGCCCCAGCAATCGGGTATCAACGCCTGCGGCAGTTAAACCCGCTTCTAATGCCGATTCAAACATATACCCAGAAATACGGGTATCTTTACCGACCAAAACAACGCCGTGACCTTCATTGGCAAAAACCTGCCCGGCCGCCCAGCCCAATCTTAGAAAAAAGTCAGCCGTTATAGGATATTCGCCAACTTTGCCTCTAATACCATCAGTACCAAAATATTTTTTTGCCATATTTTTTGCCATAGTGTTTAGTCTGTTATCAACTCAACGAAGCCTTTAGAGATCCGGACACAAAAAAAGGAGAGACCTGAGCCTCTCCCTTTATAATCAAGTCACTATGCTGTCAACTTTGTTCAGCAGTGCCGCCAATTGTTTTACCTGATTTAATATCATCCTTTTTACCGCTGACTTCATCAACCACGACCCCACCGCGCGGCGGATTATCATCCCAGCCCTCTGGGCTTTTTACGGGTCTGCGCGCCATCAAATCATCAATTTGCACTTTGTCGATGGTCTCATACTTCATCAACGCATCTGCCATTGTGTGAAGAATATCGGTATTTTCTTTAAGTATATTTTCCGCCCGCTCGTAATTTCTGTCGATAATGCAGCGTATCTCTTCGTCAATAGTATGCGAGGTTTCTTCTGCAACGGTCTTGTGTTGCGTAACTGAACGACCAAGAAAAACCTCGCCTTCTTCTTCGCTATACGCCAAAGGCCCCAAGCGTTGTGACAAACCCCATTTGGTTACCATATTCCGAGCCAATTCGGTCGCACGCTCTATATCATTTGAAGCGCCAGTACTGACCTGTTCCCAGCCAAAAATCAACTCTTCGGCGATACGACCACCGTACAAACTTGAAATCATACTATCCAATTTCTGTTTGCTAGCACTGTACTGATCCCTTTCAGGCAAGAACATAGTCACACCCAAGGCACGACCTCTCGGCATGATGCTAACCTTATAAACCGGGTCATGCTCTGGAACCAGTTTGCCGACAATCGCATGCCCAGCTTCATGGTAGGCCGTCATTTTCTTTTCTTTGTCGTCCATCACCATGGAATGCCTTTCAGCACCCATGATTAATTTATCTTTGGCTTTTTCCAAATCAGCCATATTAACGACACGCTTGTTAGTCCTGGCAGCCAACAGAGCCGCTTCATTGATTAAATTGGCTAAATCCGCGCCGGAAAAACCGGGGGTTCCCTGTGCGATAAATTTGACTTCAACATTCGGATCGGCAGGCACTTTTTTCATGTGAACCTTAAGTATCTGCTCACGCCCTTTAACATCAGGTAGCCCAACCGTCACCTGACGGTCAAATCGTCCAGGTCTCAATAATGCTTTGTCGAGGACATCAGGCCGGTTGGTCGCGGCTATGACAATAATGCCTTCGTTGCCTTCAAAGCCGTCCATTTCGACCAGCAACTGGTTTAGGGTTTGTTCGCGTTCGTCATTACCTCCGCCCAAACCTGCACCGCGTTGACGACCTACGGCATCTATTTCGTCGATAAATATGATGCACGGCGCATGTTTTTTGGCCTGTTCAAACATATCCCTGACGCGGGACGCACCGACACCAACAAACATCTCAACGAAATCTGAACCGGAAATGGTGAAGAACGGTACTTTAGCTTCGCCAGCAATGGCCCGCGCCAGCAATGTTTTACCGGTTCCTGGGGGGCCAATCATCAACGCACCGCGAGGAATTTTCCCACCCAGCCTTTGATATTTGGCAGGATCCCTAAGGAAATCAACCATCTCGACCACTTCTTCTTTGGCTTCATCGCAACCTGCAACATCGGCAAAGGTCACTTTAATTTGATCTTCTCCCAGCATCCGGGCTTTACTTTTACCAAAGCTCATCGCACCACGACCACCAGCACCACCGCCCTGCATCTGTCGCATGAAGAAAACCCAGACTGCAATCAATAACAACATCGGCCCAAAAGACACCAATAATTGCATCAGCATGGAAGGTTGCTCAGGCGGCACGGCCTTAATATCAACGCCGTTGGCGAGCAAGTCATCAATCATGTGGGCATCGGTGGGTGCATAGGTTTTAAATAACTGACCACCCTGCAACTTTCCTTTGACGATATGTTCGTCAATCACGACCTGCTGAACCTGCCCAGCTTTTACTACATCCATAAACTGGGAATAAGATAATGCCGTATCACCGCCCCGTTCGCCCTGTGAACCAAAATTATTAAAAACGAACATCAAAACTACTGCGATCACGACCCACAGCATTATATTTTTCATCATGTCATTCAATGTAAACACCCCAGACCTGAACGGTACGGTTAAAAATTGCTTTAATTATATCAGGTTGAACACAGCCTGACTCTTCAATATCACTGGTCATTTTTCTTGACAATCTCCCTTGCGGTTATGGGGGCTACATCTAATTATTTAAAGCCTGCGCCTAAAATATACACTTCGTTACTCCTGGGGCGGGAGGCCTTGGGTTTCCTGATGACAACTTTTTCAAAGTGCTGTTGTACATCACGATTAAAAATATCAAAACCTTCACCCTGAAAAACCTTAACCAAAAAACTGCCGCCTTTGACCAACACCGTTTTTGCCGTATCTAATGCCAGTTCAGCAAGATACATACTATTGGGTTGGTCGATACCTTTGTTTCCGCTCATATTAGGTGCCATATCAGACAGGACTATGTGGACAGGCGAGGAATCTAAGACTGCTGTTAACTGATCAAAAACAGCGGCTTCACGAAAATCACCCTGAATAAAGACTACGCCATCAATCGGTTCTATCGGCAATATATCCAACGCAATCAGTTTACTTTTTTTACCTAAAAGAGGCCTGACAAACTGTGACCACCCGCCCGGTGCGGCTCCCAAATCGACGACATTCATGCCGGGCTTGATGAACCTGTCTTTTTCCTGTATTTCTTTTAACTTAAAAATTGCTCTGGAACGATAGCCTTGCTTCTGAGCTAATTTGACATATTCGTCATCGAAATGTTCCTGCATCCATTGACCACTGCTTTTAGTTCGGTTCATCACTGTACATATGGTGTAAAATTTGTGCTTTCAAACAAGATATAACATTTCTGATATAACATTATGGACACCGCAAGCAAGAAAAAACTAAAGTCCCAAGCTCACAGCTTAAAACCGGTGATTATCGTCGGACAGGCTGGATGTACGGATGCCGTGCTGGCAGAAACTGAGATCGCCCTGAATACCCACGAGCTGATCAAAATAAAAATCCGGGCAGAACGGGATGAACGCAATCTAATAAGAGACAAAATGTGTGCAACTACAGGCGCAACCTTAATTCAAAGCATCGGCCAAATCGCCGTCATCTACCGATTAAACCCGAAGAAATAGGTTTTTTTACCTTGTGCCTTCAGCCTGTTTTAAATATATTCTATCGAAATAATCTCATACTCGACATTGCCGCCCGGCGCTTTTACGGTAACGATGTCTTCTACCTCTTTACCAATTAACGCCCGCGCAATTGGCGAACCTATTGAAATACGACCGTCTTTGATATTCGCTTCATCTTCACCCACGATTTGATAAGTGACTCTTTTTTCATTATCAACATCTTCAATTTCAACCGTTGCCCCGAATACCACCTTACCATTGGCATCCACCCTGGTAACGTCAATTATTTGCGCGTTGGATAGTTTGCCCTCGATTTCAGCAATACGGCCTTCGGCAAAGCTTTGTTGCTCTTTCGCAGCGTGGTATTCGGCATTTTCTTTTAAGTCGCCATGCGCCCTTGCCGTAGCAATCGCATTGATAATACGCGGACGCACGACGGATTTCAGTTCTTCCAGTTCAGCCCGTAGTTTTTCCGCGCCTTTTACGGTTAAAGGTACTTTATTCATTAAATTTACTGCTCCAATTGTGATTTTTAGCTCAGGCTGTTATGCAAATCCTGCAAACAGTTGACATCGCCCGCGTCCAGTTCACCCAACGCGTAGCAAGCGGCCTTTGCCCCAGCCATTGTGGTGTAATAAGTCACGCGATGTTGTAATGCTTCACGACGCATGGTGAACGAATCCGAAATGGCTTTTTTGCCTTCCGTCGTATTGATGATTAATTGTATTTGATCATTTTTAATCATATCAACAGTATTGGGGCGACCTTCGTTGACCTTATAAACCACTTCACAAGGAATGCCTTCTTGCTGCAGGAATCTCGCTGTACCGCCTGTGGCAACTATCTGGTAATTTTTACTGACCAGCATTTTGGCAATCTCCGGTGCTTTGGCTTTATCTTTATCCCTTATGCTTATCAATACCTTACCACTTGCATTCAAGTTAATGCCTGTCGCCCGTTGTGATTTTGCAAAGGCTTCACCAAAAGTTTTGCCTATGCCCATGACCTCGCCCGTCGATTTCATTTCCGGCCCTAACAAAGGATCAACGCCAGGAAATTTGACAAACGGGAATACGGCTTCCTTGACGGAGTAGTAACTAGGGATACGTTCTTTGGTGATACCCTGCTCTGCTAGCGTAAGGCCAACCATGACCCGTGCGGCAATTTTCGCCAGTGGATAACCCGTGGCTTTCGACACAAACGGCGCGGTACGCGAAGCGCGGGGGTTGACTTCCAGCACGTAAATATCCTGGCCTTGGATGGCAAACTGGACGTTCATCAACCCGCGTACGCCCAAGGCTTCTGCCATCCTGCCAACTTGTTTTCGTAGTTGGTCTTGAAGATCCTGTGCCAGTTCATAAGGCGGCAAGGAACAGGCGGAATCGCCGGAATGCACTCCAGCCTGTTCGATATGTTCCATCAAGCCGCCAATCAACACTCGTTCGCCATCGTAAATGGCATCGACATCCATTTCTACCGCATCATCTAGGAAGCGGTCCAGCAACACAGGCGAATCGTTCGACACGCTCACCGCTTCTTTCATGTAGCGCTGCAAACCTTCTTCATTGACGACAATTTCCATCGCCCGTCCGCCTAAAACATAAGACGGACGCACAACCAAAGGGTAACCGAGTTCCTTTGCGGCATTAATAGCCTGTTCAACCGAACGTGCAGTGGCATTAGGCGGTTGTTTCAACCCCAACCGTTCCAGTAGTTTCTGGAAACGCTCACGGTCTTCGGCCAGATCAATCGAATCAGGCGAAGTGCCTATAATAGGCACACCTGCCGCTTCCAAAGCACGAGCCAGTTTCAATGGTGTTTGCCCACCGTATTGCACAATCACACCTTTTGGCTTTTCCAGATGTACGATTTCCAGCACATCTTCCAACGTTAAGGATTCGAAATACAAGCGGTCGGAGGTATCGAAATCGGTTGATACCGTTTCAGGGTTACAATTAATCATGATGGTTTCATAACCATCTTCACGCAGCGCCAAAGCGGCATGGACGCAGCAATAATCGAATTCGATGCCCTGCCCTATCCGGTTTGGGCCGCCACCTAGAATAATGATTTTTTCCCTGCCAGTAACCCGCGCCTCGCATTCTTCTTCATAAGTTGAATACAAATACGCCGTGTCAGAGGAAAACTCTGCCGCGCATGAATCAATTCGCTTATAAACCGGACGAATGTTTTGCTTATGACGTACGTTACGTACTTCATGTTCAGAGGTATCCAACAATTTTGCTAGTCGTATATCAGAAAAACCTTTGCGTTTTAACTGGTACAACTCGCCTTCTTTCAAGGTAGCCAAAGTCTTGGTCGCCAAAGATTGCTCAGTAGCAACTAAATCCTGCACTTGCGCCAAAAACCAAGGATCAATTTTGCTGGAATCATGGACTTCTTCCAAGGACATAGCACTACGAAAACCATCCGCCACATAACGCAACCGATCAGGCCCAGGGTGACGCAATTCGCGCTGAATAAGGTCGCGGGTATCATCGGCTTGCAAATCGATGATTTCATCCAGACCGCTAATGCCAATCTCTAACCCACGCAAGGCTTTTTGCAAGGATTCCTGGAAAGTACGGCCTATCGCCATCACTTCACCGACGGACTTCATTTGCGTAGTTAAACGGTCATCGGCCTGGGGAAATTTTTCGAAAGTAAACCGAGGTATTTTAGTCACCACATAATCAATCGTCGGCTCAAATGAGGCTGGTGTAGCACCGCCGGTAATCTCATTTTTCAACTCATCAAGTGTATAACCGACTGCCAATTTTGCCGCCACTTTTGCGATTGGGAATCCGGTCGCTTTAGAGGCCAACGCTGAAGAGCGCGACACCCTGGGATTCATCTCGATCACTATCATGCGCCCGTCTACCGGATTGATCGCCATCTGAACGTTAGAACCACCGGTATCCACCCCTATCTCTCGCAGCACCGCAATAGAAACATTACGCAGAATTTGGTATTCCTTATCGGTCAAAGTCTGTGCTGGCGCGACAGTAATTGAATCACCAGTGTGCACCCCCATCGGATCAAAGTTCTCAATCGAGCACACGATGATGCAATTATCTTTGGAATCACGCACGACTTCCATTTCAAACTCTTTCCAGCCCAAGACGGATTCTTCAATCAACAGTTCGTTGGTCGGCGATAAATACAGACCACGTTCGCAGATTTCCAGGAACTCTTCTTTGTTGTAAGCAATACCGCCGCCGCTACCGCCCATAGTGAACGAAGGCCTAATAACCGTTGGATAACCGACTTCCTTCTGAGCAGCAAGCGCCTCTTCAATGGAATGGGCAGTTTTGGACTTGGCGACTTCATAACCAATTTTCCGCATGGCTTGGTTAAACAATTCGCGGTCTTCGGCCTTGTTGATCGCCTCTTTGGTGGCGCCGATCATCTCCACGCCGTATTTTTCCAGAACGCCATGCTCATCGAGTGCCAAAGCGCAGTTCAACGCGGTTTGTCCACCCATTGTCGGCAAAATGGCATCAGGGCGTTCTTTTTCGATAATTTTTTCGACCGTTTGCCAGTCGATAGGCTCGATATAAATGGCATCAGCCATATCGGGATCGGTCATGATGGTGGCAGGATTGGAATTCACCAGAATGACTCGATAACCTTCTTCCCTTAATGCTTTGCAAGCTTGGGTACCGGAATAGTCAAACTCGCACGCCTGCCCGATGACAATCGGCCCCGCGCCCAATAATAATATCGATTTTATGTCAGTTCTTTTCGGCATTTTAGTTACAAATCATTAATTAGTTTTTGCTGGCCTGGTTCATCATGTCGACGAATTCATCGAACAAACCTTCGACATCGTGCGGCCCAGGGCTTGCTTCAGGATGACCTTGGAAACTGAATGCCGGACAGTCCGTCCGTTTAATCCCCTGCAAACTGCCGTCAAATAAGGAATGATAGGTCGCTTCGACATTCGCAGGAAGGCTGGCTGCATCAACCGCAAAACCATGATTTTGACTGCTAATTAGCACGCGGCCACTGGCTTTATGCTGAACCGGATGATTAGCGCCATGATGACCGAACTTCATTTTCTCCGTTTTAGCCCCGCTCGCCAACGCCAATAGTTGATGGCCTAAACAAATACCAAACACCGGAATCTTCGTGGTTAAGATCGTTTTAATCGCCTCAGTTGCGTAGGTGCAAGGCTCGGGATCGCCAGGGCCATTCGATAAAAAAACACCGTCGGGATTCATCGCCAAAACTTGATCGGCTGGCGTTTGTGCGGGCACTACCGTCACTTTGCAACCACGATTGACCAACAACCTTAATATGTTGCGCTTAATGCCGAAATCATACGCGACAACATGCTTGGTCAAATTTTTACCTTGGGTATGGCCTTCTTGTAAATCCCAGGTATTTTCCGTCCATTCATAAGGCTTATCGGTAGTGACCACTTTCGCCAAATCCATACCCTTCAAGCCAGGAAAACCCTCAATCATAAGTTTGGCTTTTTCGACATCAACAGTTTCGCCAGCCGCAATACATCCGCGTTGTGCGCCTTTATCGCGTAGCAAGCGGGTCAATTTGCGGGTATCAATGTCGGCAATCGCGACAACTTGATTATCCAGCAAATATTGCCCTAAAGTTTTTTCGTTGCGCCAGTTGCTTGCCAATAAAGGCAAATCTCGGATAACCAAGCCGCTGGCAAATACTTTTTCTGACTCATCGTCTTCGCTGGTCGTACCCACATTGCCTACATGTGGATAGGTCAATGTCACAATCTGCTGGGCGTAAGAAGGGTCACTGAGAATTTCTTGATAACCCGTCATCGCCGTATTGAACACGACTTCCCCTACAGAATAGCCCTCAGCACCTATCGCTATCCCATTGAATACTGTGCCATCTTCTAATACCAATACTGCGGACTTAGCCAAACACGTCACCTTAAATGTGCAAAACGGGATGAACCTGACGGCTACATCCCGTTATTGAAATTACAAATTAAAGTAAATTTTACGGGATTATGGCGTTTTGGTCATTAATAATTTAAAGCGCGGCTTACCCCATAACATCTAAAACACCGATGTTTGTGCAATAAAGGGTGCCCAACGCCTGACGCTTGGCATAAAGGAATCGTCAGCCACTCCGCCCGCTTTTTCACGCAGTTTCGCAATAGTTTGTAATTGCGCGACTCTTAGTGCATCGGCAGGCAACTCACCCGACGCATAATGGCGGTAAAACTCGCGCATTTGCGCGGCAGTAATGTCATCTTCGACTACCCAAAGACTCATGACCAGATTTTTTGCCCCTGCCAACACAAACGCCCGTCTTAAACCGTAAATGCCTTCTCCCATTCGAGCTAAACCAACACCCGTTTCGCATGCCGACAAAACCACCAAATCAGTTCCTTGGAGGTTGAGCTCAGAAGCTTCTAATGCTGTAAGAATTCCGTCATCTCCGGATGAGACCTCTTTGGCATGGTTCGCGCCAGCGAACGCTAAACCGGATCGCACCATGGGGCTAAATTCGGCTGCTGAATGCTTGGCTCGCGCACGTGCTACGGTTTGATCTAACCCTGACAAGGCAAATAATGCCGGATCATTGTCCAAACCTATTCCACGGGCAATCTCATCGCTCAAGAAGAAACCGTGGGTTGCCAAATGCAATATACGGGGCGAATTCAATTGGCGTAAAGCCGACTCCGTCGCCTCTGAACCCTGCAAAACCAGCTGCTTACCTTTTACAAGCGGCGGAATATCTTGCATCTCATTGAGTGTTCCGGGAAGTGGCTGAAACATCTTGGAAAAATCCCGCGCCCGTACCGCAGAATAATTCCCGCCCCCGGTTTGTTGCAGCTTTTCGTCATAGGCGGGTGCGGCAAGGAGCGCCAACTCAAGCGCTGGCGGCTTGGCCGAAGATGTGTGCAATAGATCCCTGGCACTGGAAACATAATTTAACTTGTGTTTTTCGATCAGATAGTTTCCTTCACCGGTTATCATCGCCGCAAAAGGCAGCCTATTAAGGTCACCATCAGGACTGATGATCAAGTTTTTGTCGGGAGCAAACCTGGATTCCAGTGGCTTAAGGACAAGACTATAAATTTCTGCCAACAATGTCTTGATGGTATTTTCTGATGCAGGATCTTGCTGCGCCTTCGGATCGGTAATAGCCGTCATCATCTTTTCGATTTTAGCGTTTAACTGTACCCCATAGCCCAGGTCGGTCAGCGTGATTTGATTGCCGGAAGTTAGAACAAATACCAAATAGTAGGCATCAAACCGCACTCCACGATCCTTGCCGGTAAAAGGATTATGCTTTTTGTAATGGCTGCTTAATTCATCAAGGTTGTTTAATGTGACGAAGTCTACGAAAACACTGTCTTTGGGCAGTGCCTTGGCGACATTTTCTATCGTTATTACCTGTGTCTCTCCTTTACTTATAGTTACGGGCATCAATTGCTTAATTTGCTTGTCCACCATTTTTAATTGACTCTCAATAGAATGATCGCCGCCCGTGTCATTTGCATACTTTTGCCCAAGTGCCGGCTTGCCTTCGCCGTCCAAGTGGCTCACACGTTCTTTTTCAAGTACCGATCCTTTGTCTTTAAGGACCAATTCATAAGCAAAGCGGACTGCAGTTTCATCTTTCGAGAAATGTTTGGCAATAAATGACAAAGCGGCATCTTTGACCACTGACATGCTCATAACAGATTCCGTTCCCTTTGGCATTATCGCAGCCGAGATAAGAAACTGTTGATCAGATTGCATCAATGAAAGCGGAATATCTCCTGTCAAAGCCTTGCGGTAAAAATCCAGAGCCTTAGCATATTGTTGATCTTTCGCGTAGACACCAGCCATTTTACCTAAAAGCATGGCTCGTTCCATTTTAACGGGCAGCAACGATTGCTCACCATTTAAATTAGTGTTACTTACCTTAGCGGCGGCAATCCGCTCATCGAATTCAGACAACTTATTCTGATACAGTGGAATTGCTTTACTGATGGCTTCAGCGGGAATCAAGGCATATGCATCCGCTAACAGGGATTCAGCGCCCTTGGTTTCAATGGCATCGACACCTTTGGCAGACTCAACAAGCGATAACAATTTTGCAAAATAATAGCGAGAGGTCGGGTAATCACCTATCCGCTTATATGTCATGGCAATCTCATAGATAAGAGAACCGTAAACATTAGTTGCAATATCCTCACGTTTAGCCGAATCCGAAAACTTTTCGTACGCATTTGTTGCTTGATAGAGCTGTGCTTTACCGAACGCCTCGCGGTCAACTTTGAGTTTAGACACCATAACAATGTTACATTGCGCCAGGTCTAATAGTGCCTTGAGCGTTTCCTGTTTGTCAGAACCCAGAATTTGACGAAGTATTTCATAATTGCGCTGGTATAACGCTAACAACTTATCGGCATTGCCACGCTGCATGTATACGCCAGCAAGGGATAGCAAAAAATCTTGTACCTCTCTGTGCTGAGTCCCTAATGCCTTTCGCTTGTTTTCCAGCAAATCTTCGGCAATCCGCAGCGCCTCATCGTCTGTAGCTGCCCGCCGCAACAGCGCAAGATCTTCCATAACACGGGCGGCTTGTTGCCCAATGACTGCAAATGTCTCCTGTTGTTGCTTTAATTGCTTAGCTAATTGCGTACTGAGTGATTTTATATCTTTGCCTTTTTTTAGGCCGCCCTGAAGCTGTTTTAATAAGGCTTGTACATCCTCTGCACTCATTTTATTTTTTGGGCTGGGTGCTGGGGGGACAGGCAATTCAGGCAATGCATTGGGCGGTGTTGATAGTTGGGGTTTTGCGCTATCACTTGAATCAGTTTGGCTATCAGCCGCATTTGCCGTTACCACGCTAAAACTTACCCTGCGATTTCTGGGGTCAAAACGATCAGCATAAAGTGGTGCATTAGCGCCGCGTCCGACTGCAGATAGCCGGGGACTGGTCGCCGCATCTTTCCCGGCAAGAAAATATTTCACCGCGATAGCCCGTTCGCTGGACAGACGCTCATTGGTTGCCTGACTACCGTAAGCATCAGTATGCCCTTCAATCAACAATGCCAAATTCGGTTCTTGCTGCAATAAGGTAGATAGGGCTTGCAAGGCATCATGCCAACGTGCCTCTATATCGCTGGAATTCAGGGCAAACAAAATACGCAGGTCGATAACGGGTGACGGCATCGCAGTTGCGCTGCCTCCAATTCCAATTCCGATACTTCTCGTCTGGGCACTATTAACTGACGAATCTTTGAGCAAGAGCTGCCGCCATTTATCCGGGCTGTCTAATTGCTGCGGATCATCGAGGACTTGAGGTTCACTAGCGGCAATCGTTGCGAAGCCTAAAACAAAAGCCACGACTGCCGCGCGGATTAACAATTGAAAATTGACAATGGTATGCATGATGGCCTCTTTTAATTAATCTGATGTAAAGCGCTTTATATGTGAATCTGTTCTTGAAAAGCCTATACTTGTCTGGCTACTAATGACTTACTAATCCTAACATTTTGTATTTGCTAGGTATATTATAAATTTTTCAGCTAATATTAACTTTTGAGGGGTTCCAGCAGAAACACCTCAATCATTCGTATAAAAGGACGGTTAGCCTCTTGTTGGCTTGATCATAAACCTGTAATTGGTTATTAAACCATTCTCCGTAAACATAGTGCTTATTACCGCTTGCATCGAACAAATACCCGGCAATATGCTGGTCATCGGTTTTTTCGACCATCAAGTAAACAGGTTTTCCGTTTACGCTTCCGTGCAACTCAATCCAAGGTTTCTGGTTAACGGCAAGCGGCGTTTTATCGTGTTTAGAAATAGTGATATTCGTCGGCAATAACTCCCCATCAGCCTGACTTTTCAAAGCAAAAATCCCAAAAAAACAGACCAAAACAAGTGCTTCCTTAACGCTAAAATGGCTCACAATGCGTCCCCTGACTTAATTTCACCGCTACCATTCATTTGTTTCTCTACCTGTTTGGGATGTCCGTAGTAAGTGACATCGCCACTTCCTACCAGATTGGTTTTTAGATATTGGCTTGTGGTAAGTGCCAGGTTTCCAGAGCCATTAATACTGACATCTGCCTTCTGGCTAATCAGGTTTTTTGCGTTTACGTCACCGGAGCCATCAATCTTGACGATTACCTCACCTGCCCTGCCATTTGCGACTACATTGCCGCTGCCGTTGAGTTCCAGCTTAAATTCATCCTCGTCAAGATCGTTAAGTTCAGCATCGCCCGCGCCGTTCATCGTCAGTTGTTTGATATGCGGCGCACTCATAGTAACAACAATAGGTAATCGGCTTTGGTAACTTTCAGTCGAACTGATCCTTAATAATCCCGCATTGGCTTCAATCTTGATAAGCGGCAATATAGTTTGGTCACCCGAAATTTCTACATTCGTGACTGCACTTTGCTGATAGCGAATATCAATACTGCCTTCGGTTATCACGCGATCAAACGCTCCAACTTGGCGTTTTTCGTGAGCCATTATGGCTGACCCATTGACGACCTGATTATTGCCATCGCCAACGATTACACCGTCGATGATTATCTTGCCGGTGACGACTTGACCCGCCCAGGCCGAATGGATGACGGTTGCAGTCAAAAACAGCACCGCGTTGACTTGTCTTATGAATCGCAGGTTAATTATGCTATTCATTTGCCACCTCCGTTTAAAAAAACAGTACTTCAAATTACGTTCAGTTAGCGCTGTAAAACTGTACCCGGCGATTGACTTCGTCGTAAGAATCGCGACCTGCAATGGGCTTGGTTTCCCCTAAGCCCTGGCTTTGCAAGCGGGTACGGGGAATTCTAAAGTTCTCCACCAAATAGTCGCTGACCGCACGGGCACGACGTTTTGACAAGGCCAAATTGTAGGCATCGGAGCCAGCCGCATCGGTGTGGCCTTCAATAATCAGCCTATTAATGGCATATTCGGGCATATTCAGCATCTTGCCGACTTCATCCAGGAATGGCTTGGAGTCCGGCAATATCTGGGTAGAGTTGTAGGCGAATTCAATCGGCAAGCCGACGCTTTTCCGTTCCGCTTCGACACGTTGCGCGGTTGCAATGGGGCTTTTAGACTTGGGGTTGATATTGATCGAACGGGTAGTTACGTTGCCGCTTTCTTTGGCCTGATGGCCGAACAGGACTTGTCCCAATTCTGCTGCACTGGGTGGTCGTTCATATAGCTCGACTTGTTCTGCTGTAGCCAAAGCACTTTGTAGGACAATTAATAAAATGCTGCCACCCATTGCCAATAATCTATTTAATTTCATTGCCTTATCCTCATATTTTTAGCTGTGTTTAGGAAACATTAACCTTTAATTTTAATTGGCTTCCCATCGGGTTACTTTGCCATCTTTATCGAAAAATACCGTTTGTGTCGCATATTGCCATGCTGCGCCCCAGTCGCCTTGTGTAGTGCCTGTGCAACTCCAGCAAGGTTTGCCCCATGCGGCTTCAACTTGTTCCTGATCCATCCCTTGCGTCAAATAGCCTGCTTTGATCAACTGGGCGGCTTCATTTCCCCAGCCTGAATGTTCTGCCAGCATTTCTGTGCGTCGCACGGGTGCTTGCTCACACGCCTGCAACATTATTCCACTAGACATAATCAATACAATTATCGGTTTCATATCTCAATCCTCCATTTTCAACGAATGACATAATCAGCTGCAGCCCTGACTTTGTAACTCGCCATTCGGCTGGCATCAAACTGACCTTCTTTGGTAAAAAACAGGGCTTCAGCAGGCACGGGTTTTTCGCTTGCTACTGCCCTTAATTTATCGATGCCTACAGGGCCGCTAATATCCAGGGAAAAATCAGCCCCGACTGCCGGGATGCTGTATTTTTTACCTGGCACACAATAATTATTGCTTTGATACACATTCGGAAAAACAGTATCGACTTTCCCTTGAGAGTTAATTAAAGCAACCCGCACATACATTGGCTTATTGACCGAAAAATGTACGTTTAACTTTTCGCCAATCCGATATTCGGATTTATTGGTCGCCAAGGTTAATTGGCCTGAATCAACCAACGTTTGCGCCGTTGTTTCGGCACGTTGTGCCCGTTCTCTTGACTTCTTCGCGGCTGGTTTACGGCCTGAGATCAAATTGCCTTGGTTAACCACATTAACAATTCCACTCTCTAAACTGCTCCGCCGTTGTCTTGTCGCGGCATTGATAGGCACATTCTCATAAAGTGCCAGATATAAATTTTGATCCAAGACTTCCGCGTTCATATTCTGGGTTTTTGCAAAGCCTTGCAATGCAAGTTGGGTATTGGTATCCATTCTGCCGCTAGGTACAACGCTGTAACCATGCAGATATAAAAGTGCTTGGGTATTTTGTATCTGTTGTTTTTGGCTCATTGCGTAGTAATCAGCCAACACTTGATCAATCACTACCTCATCCCGAGCCGCTCCCGGAATTAACCGCCAATAAGGGATTTTTTCGTAACGGCCTATCAATTGCAACATACTCAGCTGCACCAGTAAGCGCACTGCCGCATGGCGACCCTGTACCTTCTTGATTTCACCCCTAGAGCCGAACGTAGCGCTTTTAACGGTAAACCCTATACTATCTTCCCGAACAGCTTTATGGAGTTTGATCCCGTTGATTGCTTGTATCCGTGGGATTCCGGTAAAGGTTTTGAAATCAATTAAATTGAAGTCCAGAGTTACACTTGATAACGATGCCTTAACCTGGTCAGCAAAATTAATACCGTATTCCTTGCCTATTTCAAAATCCAAATCCAGGGAATCACCATCCGTGACCAAACCCCGGTCAAATTCGGTAATGCCCCCTGATAGGATAATTTGCGGCAAAATCTTGTCACCATAATCGGAATAACCCGTACCTGCCGTATTCTGCATAAACAGGGGTTCGTAAGGGATATACAAAACATTGCCGCCAATACCGTTTAAGGTGCTTTTCACCATTTCGGTGATGTCACGGGGTATTTCTGCATTGGTGGCTACCGACGTACCAGTATTATCCAGTATGTCTTTGGTCATAATCTTAAGCGGCGCAGATCCGTATACCGCTGTCATCAACCCTAATTGGTCGATGGCTTGCTGGTAGATGGTCACTTTTGCTTCCGGTAGTGTCTCATTCAATCCGATGTCCGCATTCTGAGGGTTCAGGCTGCAGCCTACTAGCAGAAACGGCAAGCCAATAACACTCAAGACGTTTTTTGGTACCTTTAAATAGTTCATGTCAGCCCCTTCCCATAATCAGTAATGGGTTTTTTATCTAAGGTTTTTGGTACAAACACTGCTTGTACCTTTATTATTGGAAAGATTGATGATGGTTGCATTCTTCAAATTAGCGCCCGGCCCGAAGATTTGGTTACCTGCGCCTAAACAGTCTGGTATTTCATAAATTCCTTGAGCCGCTTTAGCTTTGGCACTGCGAATAAAATATTGGATGTTGATAGATTTTTCTAAATCGTCTTTAGCTACCTCATCAAGACCTATCCCATCATCAAGGTCATTTGCAAATAAAGGATTGCTGAATAATTTACCCACCAACAGACAAACTAAGAATTTTTTATACATTCTCATACCCTCATTTTAAAAAAGGCGGGGTGGTAATTGGGAAATTGACCCAACTGCCTCCCCGCTAAATATCATCTAATGTCAACAGAACCTGTATTAGCTATTGAGTTCTCTCCTCCCGATATGTTGTTGGTATCTGTATTGTTAGTATCGTTGAATACTTTAGACCCCTTAATTTCTACGCCTTTATTAATAGCGATAGAACCCGTATTGGCGGTCGATCCAACACCAGTAGAGGAGTTCAAAGTATTTTTATTTTCAGATTTATTATCTATTGTTGAGTTACTAATCTTTGCTTGATTTATAAAAATTGAGCCTGTATTCGCAACTGAATTTTTACCTTCACTATAATTTTGGGTTTTATTATTTTTTCCTTTATTATGGATAGTGGAGTTTTGCTCTATCCTAGTGCCCTCCGCCAACGCTAATCCGGCTACACCAAAACTAAGTACCAATGCCGTTGTTGTAATAAATGTTTTCATTTTAATATCCTCTAAAGTTTTGAAATTAATAACGGCCAACATGACCGCCATTCATTTAGGTGACTAAATCACCGTTTTTGCCGTTCAAGTGGCTTTCTCAATCGGCAGATACAGTGTATGAAACGCCAAAATCTGAATCAGTGACTTAAGAACACTAATTTTGTGACTTATGCACAAAAAGTCAGAAATGACCTGTTTTGAGCCTTATTATTGATGAGTGCCGTACTGATCAGAAGGTGATTGAAAAAGCTATTTATTGATAATTTTCAATTGAATAGCATTAAAATAAGCTACATAGCACAAGAGTTTCGGTGTATGCTTCGTACGTTTATTTCCATAAAGCCAACATTCCTAAACCTATGGATACGACCGATCTTCTCAAGAACAACGAATTTTTTAGTAATCTGGACGAGAGCGACTTAAAAAGTCTTGCAGAAAAGGTTTCAAAAAGGACTTATCCCAAAAACACGATAGTGATTAATGTCGGCGATGACTCCAGTTCGATGTACCTCATCGAATCAGGGTCGCTGAAAGTCACGGTCAGTAACGAAGACGGCAAGGAATTGATTTTAGCCATCCTAAAAGCGGGCGATTGTTTCGGGGAACTTTCCCTGCTGGATGACAAACCTCGATCTGCCAGTGTTGTCGCACTGGAACAGTGCTCCCTAGTTGTGCTGCATAAGGCTGTTTTCTTGCAACTGCTCGAACAAAATCCAAAAGTCGCCATGCACGTAATCCGGTATTTATGCCTGAAAATCCGCTTTACCAACAGCATTGCCCAGAGCCTGGCTTTGATGGATGTGTACGCCCGATTAAGGGATTATTTGTATACCTTGGCGACACCCGTAGAAGAAGGCGGCGAGGGAACTGTGGCTATCCCATTGACACATAAGGAAATCGCTTCGCGTGTCGGCTCAGGCCGGGAGGTCATCAGCCGGATTTTAAAACAGTTGGAAACTGGCGAATACCTGGCGATTGACAAAAAAATTATCACGCTCAAAAAGAAGCTGCCGAATGGGTTTTAAATTTTTCATTTTAATTTAGGTCGTACTTTATCTAAACCAGTCACAACCGTTATTTTTCATCCAAGTGCCAAACGCCCTTTATTAATAAGCCTTTGGCTTTCCAGTTACGCAGTGACAATCGGTCTTTATCGTAAATCTCGGGGCATTCCGCATTGTTTGTATCTCTATCATTCTCTTCGATTGCCAACCAATTTTCCCACAATTCGACATTGGCTTGCTGAAAGCGTGGATCATCGAAAGTGCCAATTGTATACAGATGCTCAGGATGCAGCCGTCCTTTTACTGTAAACGACCCTAATCGCCTGATTCCATAGCCTAATTGCTTTGCTGATTCTAAAAAATCAGCGGTCACGACGATTTCGGAATTAAAATAGCGGGTAAGACTTTCAATTCTGGTGGCCAAATTTAAAGGGTCACCCAAAATCCCAAACTTTCTGACACCTTGTTTAGGACCTAAATCCCCCATTACCACCGTGCCACACGCAAGACCTATACCGGCATCAATAAGTTGGCTGATATTGTTTAGTGCGTTGGGATTAAACTTATGCTTATACCGATCTTTAATGCCCGAAAAAAATTGCTTTTGTAGCTGGGATAATTCAATCGCGCCTTGCAGGGCATTGCGAAAATCATCCTGTTGATGCCGGTTTTTTTTAGGCCAGTAATAACACACCATATCGGCCATATAGTTTTCCAGCCAAGCATCATATTTCTTTTGCAGGACGAATGCGGTTTCCAGATAATCGTTCATCAGCTCTAACACATGCCCGGGTTCTTTAAGGATATCGGTGATGGTAGTGTAACCGGTCATATCGCTCATCAGCACAATAACCTGATAGCGTTGACCTTGGAAAACCTCATCTTCTTTTAGGGACAGCAACAAATGATGGACTTGCTTGGGCATATACTGAGTAATCAGTTTTCCTTCCCTAAAACCGATAACCAAATGAATACCTATGGCCTGCGCTGCACCTGTCATAAAAGTTAACAAGGTGGCCGTTACTGGCCAAAGTTGCTGTACCGGAAAAAGAAAACATAGCGCACTCAGCAAAATAAACAGCGTTGCGCCGACACTCCAGAGTACCCATTGCTTCATGTAAGCACCGACATAAACACTTAATAAAGCTACAATTAAAAACAATGCCAGCTTAACTATTTCAGGTGGTGCACGAGGATGATCGTTATTTAAAACCGTCTCAACCGCATCTGCCAAATATTGTGCGCCTGGCGTTAATAAATGCGACCCCAGTAAAGCTGATGTCATCGGGGTGACTAACATATCAGTTGACTCTGAAGGCGCGGTTAACTGCAAAATCACGACCCTATCTTTTAATACCAAGGCTTCTTGTTCGGTAATTCGATTATCACAGGCGGCCAAATGACTCACTGGGATAATTGGTTGTTTAGGTGAAGGCTGGAGATTGTAATACGGACGGCTTAGCCTGATACGTCGACAAAATACACCTTTATCACAGACTTCTTTATCTTCAGACTTTAATGATTCACTTACTTTTTGGGGATCTATAAACTTTGCCAGCGAAATAATTGCGTGATTTTCTCTGAGTTCAAACCATCGGTTAATGGGGGAGTTTTTTGCGATTATCCGATCCGAAGCAACAAGCCCGGTGTCAGGGATATAGGTTTCCGCTGCGACACCAAACAATAAAAAATCAGGTAGTTTGCTTGAATCAGCAAGATAAGGTGCGATCTTAAAATGCGAAAAAACTGAGCCTTTCATGGCTAAAGGCGCATGGCCTACGGCACTGTTACGCAATTCGCATTGGTTGTGCTCGGTTATCTCACAACCGGGATTAGACCAACGTACTGTCCCGTTTGTCTCGATACACAGCGCGTAAGGCATAATGCCTTCAATCTCTTTGGGTATCCGAGCATCCAGAAAAACCCCTTTTGCCCCGGCGGCAAGTGCATTTTCGGCGGCTTTCGCAAATAAAGGTAACGCTTGTTTACGACTTACCTGAATAGGGACATCGTCATCCAAAACGATGATGGCAGTGGATTTCCATTCTGTTCTGGCTTGGAAAACCAGTGCGGCATCATGGATCCAGTAATCTATTTTAGTACCCAGTGTGACATCAACTACAGCACCCAACAACGCGGCAATAATCACACATAAAACCAGCCATTTTTTTGCAAGCCACGGCAATACCCTCATGTTTGAATAAAATAATTGCTGCTACTTGAATGCGCTGGACACCTTAATGCCGCTGGAAAACACCGGGAACGGGCAGGCTTTAATGTGATTGATAACGCAATCCGCAAATGGATCTTTAGCGGTTGTTTGTGTGCTGGTGCTTTGTGTGACGGAAAAATTCGTCGCCCGACCTGACGGGTCGATTGTCCAATTAATTGTTAACTCCTCGGCAAATAAACTTTTGCACAGCTTAATCTTCTTGCTGACCTTGTTGTCCATAATCGACTGTAGTTGCTGTATTTGCCGAGCAGTTAAAGGTTGAACCTTACCCTGACCCGGTGTTCCTCTCATATTGATAGAAGCGCTGGTTTGAATTTCATGCGTCATTACTAATTTATTCCGCAAGGCGATGGCACAAATCAATGCGACCTTATTATTTTCAGGCTCTTTACATTCCAAACGCTTATCAACCCAAGCGCCACAATTGAGCAGGCTTTCCGGTTTTATCCAAGGTAAGGCATTGCTGGCAATTTTGATTTTTATGGGCGAAGCCGATTCATTCTGGCAGATTATTTTAAATTCGGAAGCCTTGCCATTGTCTGCAACTGACTCCAACCACGCACGGGAAGCGGGTTGTAACAGCAACATTGACTCGACGGCAATATTTTGCGGGTGACCGCAGGTGTTACCTGAAATGTCCACGCCCGGACTTCTCGCTTTTTCAAGGCGTAATGCGCCGCATTCTAGGGCATAAGCGTTTGCCGCAATTATGGTTAGAAAAAAAATGCTTAACAGAAAACTATTGTTTTTAATCATACTTAAAATCCCATAAAGGTCTTTCCAGTTGGTGGTAACAATTCCTTTTTAGCAAATCTTGCGCTTTGGTGCGATAGCCAACAATATCTGCTTCATCATCGTGTTACTTGATTTTATCAATATAATTTTAAAAAAACCTAATAGAATAAGGGGATTCGCAATATCGTGTGGGAATTCTAAAATAATCATTTTTCAGGGTCGTGTGGAAATATGACACCAAAGTTGAAAAATTCTTGATTAAATGGTTCATCAAAATGGGTAATTTCATCACTATTTGGCAAGCCATAGCCGATAGTATCCTCACGGGCTCCAGCCTTAAAGGATTTCCGTTTTACCTTGTGTTTCGCGTTGGTGTACAGCGTCCTTGCCCTTGGCGCACCAAAACTGTGACCACGGTCTTGTCGGGCAATTGATTTGATGTGGTTGTTGGCGGATTCGGTGTAAACATTGGTGATTTTACGGTCGAAGTACCTTAGGGCGGATTAGCCGCGCAAATTGACTGGGTTTTGATTTGCCACTTTCGTTTGGGCGCGGCGCTTGTCCCCCGTGGGTATAATCCGCCGAATGTGTGGTGAACCCCTTACCATGCGGCGGATTACGGCCTTAACAAGATACCCACGCAGCGACTGTGCATAGGGGGCCATATAAAGGGCCGTGACCGTATAAGGCGGCGTTTACGCAACCCAATCAGAACATCGTAACTTGGGCAGGGACGGCATACATAGGGCAATCCCAGTCATTTTTCTCCTCAATGCGGGAAACCGTGACTGAGGGTAGATTTAGTGGCATTTCCTTGTTTTATCATCCAACAAAACATACTTTTTACATATTGGGCAATTGATTAAATAAGCCAGGGAGAAGTATTTAAGGCCGTTGTAACATTCAGTTTGCAGTCTGCTGGATTTTGTGCAAACGCTTGGCTTTGCGTTTTTGCAGCCACCGGATCACCCCAGTTACAAACAGCACCGGGCAGGCAAGACCAGACAGAAATACCAGAATGCGACCCGTCCAGCCGAAGGCTTGCCCGGAATGCAACGGCCATTGCCAGTGCGTAAATACCTCTCCCACTGTGCCAATAGCAGGGTCGTCTACGTCCAGAATCTTGCCGCTATAGCGATCCATTACCAGACAACGCCGTTGTAATAGACTATTGGGCGTATCTACCCCATTTTGACATACCGTAAAGGAGTCGGTTTGGCTTGGAGCGCCGTAAATAAAGTGAGGCCGACCTGTTGGATAATGCTGCATGGCGATGGCAACAGCCTCGTCCATGCCGATAGCTTGGGTATCGCTAATCGGTGGCGCAGACTTAAACCAATAGCGATAAGTTACACTCAATTACCGGTACGACGTGTTCTGGCACATTCATGTACACCCCTGAAAATAACACAGGTATAAGAATAACGGTTGAATAAAAGCCAAAAGTCTTATGCAAATCAAAATTTAAGCGTTCAATACTGGCCTTGCGTTTTATCGTGACCGCCTGCAACCATTTTCCGGTAAAAGGCCACCAGAGGATCAAACCGGTAAGCACTGAAATGACCGAAAATGCACCTATAATGCCAACAACCCAATAATCAGGGTCTTCGTCCAACAATAAGGCGTAATGCAGCTCAAAAACAAAGCCGATAAGGGTTTTAGGCAAAATGGAATCGCTAGCTACCCCTAATTGTTTGCCCGTGACTTCCGCCGTGTAAGGGTTTACCGCAACCTGCCACTGTTCTGTCACCCCAGAAGCCAAAGGCAAAGCATACCGCAGTATAAAGGCGGCTTCGCTGTTGCGGGGATAAGTCGCAAAGGTATGCTTGGCTTGCGGCGGCATGACGGCACTGCCGCTTTTAAATATTTCGGATAATGGTCTATAAGCGTGAGCATCCAGTGGCTGAGCTACTACTAACATGCCAGGGTTTAACAACTCCTCAATTTCAGGATAAAACACTAAAATACTGCCAGTAATGCCAAAAATAGACAGAAACAAGCCAAGTGCCAATCCTAGCCATAAGTGTATCTCCAGCCAAAATTTGCGGCGCGCTTTCAAGTTCATTAAATACTTTTGTTTTGTAGCCTGCCTATCCATAAATTTACCTTACACTGCGGCTCAATCAATTTATGGCTTTATAAAAAAGGGCAGAGCTAATCTCTATCCCAAAAAAAGTGAAACCCGAATTAGCTAAAATCGGTATTCAAAGCCACCAAATATCGAGCGTGTTGCTCCTGGGTTGGACTGATACTGGTCAGCACCGCCCGCATTGCTCATTACCCAAACAGACGACGCATAATGTTCATTAGTCAAATTACGACCGTCAATAAATAGCTTCCAGTGTTCGCCGTCATCCCAACCAATACGGGCACCGAGCAAAGCATAAGGTCTGGCGGCCAGTGTATTGGCAAAATCCACCCAATTGGAACTGACAATTTGTGCATTCGGCCCGATATAAAACCCGCTGGGATGTTGATAGATTGCTTCCAAGCGGGCATTGTGTTCCGGTATGCCTGGCATACGGTTATCGCCTAAAAGAGGATCTTTGTCGAAGTGGAAATTATTCCAGGTGTAATTTCCACTGAAGCGAATTTGGTCGTCAGCAGAAACAAGATTTAACGGTATTGTGGTTTCAAGGCCTAATTCGACACCGCTATGCAAGGTTGTACCATTGGCGTTTGTAGAGGTAGAAACAGTTGGGTTAAAAGGATCCCCAATTATCAGATATTCATTATTCAGCCAGGACTGGTAAAACGCCAAATCCCATTTCAAATGATCCGTTTGCCCACGAGTACCGATTTCAACTGTACTGCCCGTCTGGGCATTTAGCGTTGGTTTAACAAATATATGCTCCAAATTCCACAGCGGGGCGGGTTCTGAACTGCGGCTTAAATTACCGTATATCTGTGCCTCTTTTGTGGCTTGCCAAGTAAAACCCAGTTTGGGGTTTGCGTTAAAAAAATCCTGATCGCCCTGGCTACTGGGCATTGATGCACTGGCAACATAACCTTCAGTGCGTTCATAGTCAACTTTGCGATAGTTAAGTTGCAGACCGGCAACCAAGGTGAAAGTATCTGACAGGCTAAGCTGATCTTCCAGATAGCCTTCAACATTGAGCCAGTGGTCGCGCTCGGCGTTCCTTAAAGGGCCAAGATGCCGGTTAACGGTGTCATAGTTCCGGTCATCAATAAACATTCCTTGCGTGAGTCCGCCCCAAACGACCCTGTTTTTCAAGCCGAACAGATTGCCGTTGATTTCGTGTCGCCAATTGAAACCGACATTTTCCCAGGTATCATGATTACTGCCGCCTGTGTAATCATACCTATACTGATGATTGGAATAATAAGCTCCGACATCAAAGCGGTCACCATCAGCCAGTTTCACTGAATGTTTCAAATCGACGCGGTACACAGGGAAACCATTTGGCAACGACCAGTCGTTTGGATTTTGCTTGGGGTTCTCGTCGATTTGTTGTTTGGTTAATGTCGATGGCCATAAAAATCCATGATTTTGAATATCAAAGTACAGCCGGGTTTCCTGATTTTCGTTCCAGCGATAACCGATATTGCCGTGCCCCAAAAGCTGTTCTTGTTCGTTGTTCTCCCGGGTCGTATTGGTATCGAGGTAATAAAACGCCCCATAGGCATCAAAGCCGTTGCCGAAAACCTTACCCGCACTAATCGAGGGCTTGACATAGCCATTGGTACCCCAAGTCATGCCAATTTTTAACGGATCAGCAGTATAGCCGGTCGGGGTGATGAAGTTAATTGCACCACCCAGATTGCTGCCGCCATATTCCAACGCATTTGCTCCCCGATAAACATCGATATGATCAATCGCATAAAGGTTAATGGATTCGGTATCGGAGTCGCCGTTTGCATTTGTGAGAGGCATGCCGTTGCGAAGAATCTTCAAGCCACGAATAGGCGAAACGAACGAATTGACATCGGAGCCTCGCATGGATATGCGTGATCCGGCGGTGGCTCCCGTACTGTTATCACCGACATAAACGCCGGGTGCTGTCGCCAACGCATCGCTCACTGATAATGCACTACCTTCTTTGATTCGTTCGCCATCAATCACGGTTGTCCCACCGGGTACACGGTTTAATTTTTGTTGCGACTCCATTATCGATGGAGTCGTTAGGCTGGGGCTTTCGGAATCGTAACCGGCATCCGCTTCTACCGTCACTTTCGGCAAGGTCGTTTCGCTGCTCGATTGTGGCTCGGGTTTTTCTTCGACATTAGCTGTTTTTATGAAATTGCTTGGCGGCGGTTCAATCGTGACAGTATTAGCATCGACAAATCGATAGGTCATCCCGCTGTCTTGCAGCAATTGCGACAAAGCTTGCGCCGGGGTCATGCTGCCGTCTAGTCCACCCGTTTTGAACGCCCGCAGTTTATCGGCGGTGTACAACAGTTCCAGGTTGGAATCGGACGCAAACCGCATCAAGGCGCTGTTGAGAGGCTGCGCCGGGATGTGGTATTGCTGCGTGGTACTCTCTGCGCTAACCTTTCCGCAAAGTATGAAGGTGATAAACGCCATTATCAGGTGATGGCGATTGAAACGGATTGTCATGTTTTCTCCTAGAAAATATAGTTCTTTCCCTATATGACGTTTCAGAAAAAAAGTGACTCACAATTTGTGAAATTTGTTTTAGGCTGGATTAAATTTCGGGAATTTTACTGTCATCCCATTTTGCC
Organism: Methyloglobulus sp.; assembly: GCA_013141505.1. Taxonomy (GTDB): domain Bacteria; phylum Pseudomonadota; class Gammaproteobacteria; order Methylococcales; family Methylomonadaceae; genus Methyloglobulus. The sequence continues at coordinate 20,857 of JABFQX010000011.1, read as the reverse complement.
CAGAAAACCCGCTGTGCCCTTGCTTAATAAACGCGCAGGACTTATTATTTTACTTTTATGCTATCGATTAAATAAAAGAGGTGTGTGTGATTTCAGTCAAGTTATCCAGTAAATTTCAATTGGCAATCCCTAAAGCATTACGTGACCAGCTTGACCTGAAAGCGGGGCAGCAGTTTACGTTAATCGCCAAAGGCAATATTATTGAGTTGGTTCCTGTGCGTTCATTAAAAGCGGCCAAAGGCAGCTTTTCGGGGTGCAATCCTGATAATTACAGGGATCACCAAGACCGTATCTAATGGCGTGTTTGGTTGATACTTGCGGCTGGATAGAGTGGCTGACCGATGGAGTTTTGGCTGATGACTTTGCGCCTTATATGGAAAACCCGGCTGAACTGGTTATTCCTACCACCTTGCAGTTTGAGCTTTACAAATGGGCAAAGCGGGAAAAAGGCGAAGTCAAAGCACTGGAAGTGATCGCTTTGACCGAAGAAGGCCGGGTTATACCGCTAAATACAGGACTGTCCTTGTATGCGGCAGACTTGGCTTTGCAATATCGGTTTTCGTTTGCCGATGCGATTATTTATGCTACCGCCAGCCAGCTTGGTGTGCTGTTGATAACGGCTGACGACCATTTTCAGGATTTACCCGAGGTTGTTTATTTCTCCAAAAAAGGGGGCGGTTAGGTAGCTTTCTGATTAGATATAGCAGCTTTGGCATCAATCTTCGCTATGTCAACGATGCAGCACTATCCAATACGGGCCTAGGTGGGTTTGTTCTAAGGCCAGCACTTTACAGACTTTTTTTAGTACCGCATCAGGGTCAGCCAAGGAAAATACGCCGACCACACGCAGGTTAAGGAACTTGGCATCGGAAAGGAAGATACGGCCCACGCGGTAACGATCGAGTTCGGCGATCAATTCCCCTAACGGGCGGTCGTTGATGGACAGTTTGCGCTGTTGCCAAGCACTGGTTTGTGCCAGATCAGTCGGTTCTGGCGGGTTAAGCATGCCATTGCCGACATAGCTTAGCTGTTGCCCTTCCTGCACGATTTTTGTTGTTGGTTGCTCGCTTCCAGTCATGAAGGTTTCCGGTTGAAGCCGGACTGCAACGGCATGTTCCTGGACAGTCACGCGGGTTTCGCTCGATTCTGGGTTGTAAACTTCAAAAACCGTACCCAAGGCACGGACTAATAGCCCGCTAGTCTTGACTTCAAACGGACGTTGGTTATCTTTGGCAACCGTAAACCGCGCTTGACCGTGATGCAATACGATTTTCCGTAAAGAAGTCTGGTATTCCACCGAAACCGCTGTATTGGTGTTAAGCAGGAGTTGGCTGCCATCGGCAAGTTGCACTTCCCGCACCTCGCCGGTGTTGGTGTGGTAATCGCTGAGGTAGTCGTCGAACAGGTGTGCTTGTTTGGGCATTATCAATACCACTGCGAACAGCCAGGCCGCCGCCAAAGCCAAAGGTAACGCAAGCCAGCCTTTATTTAGGAATCTCTGAACAAGTCCTTCGACAGGCTCAGGACGAACGGCAAGTGGTTGATTCCGTTCGTGGTGAGCTTGCACCACAGGCACTTCCGTTGGTCGTCGAACCATGATCGGAGTCAACTTGCTCAGGGATTCCTTCGGCTTGTTTATCGGGCTGGGGACAGGCAGTGTGCTGATTTGTGTTGTGTTAGGTTCGGCAAGGCTCGGTGAGATCACCTTGGGGCTTTGTGCGGCAATGGTCAAATTTTGGAACAAATTTTCCGCATCGGCAAAGGCTTCGGCATTGTGAATATCTTCCGACAACCAATCGGCAAAGGCATGGGTTTCCGCTTCATCCATATCATCGGAACGCAGCCTTACCAGCCATTCAATGGCCTGTAGCGTCAATTCGGGCAGTTCGGCTTGGTCAGATTGCAAGGCCATTACGTTTCAAGCTTACCAGGGGTGGTACTTGATAAGACGTTTGAGACCCGAAATTGATCGCCATTCCTTTGAATAAATTTCAAGGTTGTCACTCTGAGGCTTTCAGCCGCTGCTTACTGTGGGCTAAGGCTTTTACCAAATGCCTGCCTACCAAAGACCGTGAAATACCCAGTTCGGCGGCGATTTCCGGATAGGTTAGGCCGTGGACGCTATGCAGCAGGAAGGCGGTGCGGCATTCTTCGCTGAGTTCATCGAGCGCATCCTGTAGGCATTGGAGCTGTTGTTGCGCCATGACGACCTGTTCTGGCCCTGGCATTGCGCTTGGATGTATATCTTCAAGAATGGTGAAGTCAGTATCCGCATTATAGGTGCCCCTGACTTTCACTTTGCGCTGGTAATCATTTGCCAGATTGACGGCGATACGGTACGCCAAAGCGCGGGCGTTATTGGGCGGTGTGGTTTGGATAAATTGGTGAAACCGCAGGTAGGTTTCTTGGGTCAGGTCAGCGGCGACCTCCGGACATTTGAGCCGCCCGGTCAGAAAGCGCAACAACTCATCAGCCAGAGCTTGGTTCCAATATGAAGCCATATCGAGTGAGGAGATTGCTGTCATTGTCAATGCGCTATATAGGTAATGCTAGGTTTTATAAGCATAATCTTATGAATCGCCAACCAACGCTAATAATTTGGGTTTAATCAATGAGGTAACAGCTTTCCCAGTTCATGCAAGAATACGGGATGTTTGAAATAGACTGCGTTTTTATAAAAATGTTGGTTTATTTACGTTTCCACACAGTTTTGCGATTATGACATCAGATTTCAGTATGGTTTTTCAGGTATTTTCCACACGGTAATGCGAATACCCTAGAATAAATGCATTAAACCTCTCGGTGACGTAATTTTCCTGGTTAAATCATCGTCGCGGAACATCAGCGCTCGAAATAGCCTTGGGCAATACCATGCTGGTAGAACTGCTTGAGACAAAATCATTAAGTACGGCAGTTATTTTCGTACTATTGATGGGTAGTTTTTGTGCCGCCGTGACCAGTTGCACTGAGCTTGCATCGCTCACCTTGGTTAACCAATATTGTAGATTTCTAGCACCTTCATCCGGTGCTTTTTGTGCCCAAGCCACGATTTTTTGTGTCGCTTTGGGCGTACTCATAGCCGATAGAGCACTGCCGCTGACTTCAAAGGCGGCAGTTCCGATAGGTGCTTTTACTAGCTGAGTATTGAGTACTTCAATAGCGTGAGGATTACGAACACGAGGGATGGCTTTAAGCGCCACTTCTTGCTTGATTCGTTCATATTCTTCTGTCTTTTTGGTGTTATTTTTACCGGACACGGTAAGCAATAAGGCATTGACTCCATCAGCCGCACCCACTTCGGCAATGGCTTTACCCACTGCGCGGATGAAGATCTGATCGGTATTGGCAGGCGGATCTGCCCAGGCAGCTTCCAGAACGGGGGAGAGTTCATCATGAAATTTACCATCCCAGCGGTTATCGCCAATACGCGAAATGGCTTGTACAATTAGCATGTACATTGAAGAGTTTATTTCAGTTTCCGCTAATTCAATTAGCTGGGCAAGTGCTTGCGGTGTCGCAATCTCCGTTAATAAATCGAGCAAAAGCACCTTGTTTTCTATTGGCACGTCTGGCTGGCTTAGTATGTTAGCAATACTTTCGTAAACGCTCAGGTCAGGGTATTTGCGTAGCCTTTCGGAAAGCAATGTCCCGAGAATTGGAATGCGTTGAAATTCACCGCGCTCAAGCTGTTTTTTCCAGTTTTGCCACAGTTGCGCTGGGGTTTGCTTATGCATTCTCGCGTTATCAGCATTATCCAACTTGCGTTGTTTTGCGATTGATTGGGGGGTTACGTTGACACGATCGCTGTACAGATACGGTTGAGTTTCTGAGTTTGCGACAACAGATGAATCGATTAAAGGCATATTTGAAAAATTGCTTACGGGCCTTTGTTCGAGGGGAATACTGGGCTGATGGCGTTTTTTCGTTTTTTTGCTCGATACACCCGAAGACTGCAATCCTTGATCCCACCAAAACCATAACGTAATGGTTAATACCCCACAAGCAATCATCATGACATAGCGTTTTACCACCGACTCAGCCACCAGAAATCATCCATCTGCGCGAGTGCTGCGCTAATTTTTCCGACTTGCTGCGGGCCTGCGTTGAGTTTAAAAACAGTAGTATCGTCAAAGGACGTTGGCGTTGAGTTTAAGTCTGTGTAGAGGTTATCTTGCCCTGTCGATTTAAGTTTTAACAAGCCTATGATCGCACTGGACTTTGCAATATTGCTTGTTAAAAAAGATTCCGCAACTATTGCTGCGCCCTCATGCCCAATCAGCATCAAATTGAGATTATTATGTCGATTTAATATGCCGATTACAGCGGCTTTGACTTCATCTGCTAATTGCTCGGTTGAAGCCAACTCATTCACTTGAACAATATTGTTGTCATAAGTGTTTTGTTGACCGAGATTTAGCAGCCTGTAATAACCAAACTTAATACGGTAACAATGCACATGATTATGGGAATTGGCTGAATCTTCGCCCAACACAACGCCTCCATAAATTGTCGGACATTGATTGTCAAAATATTGGGCGACAAATTCATTCCAAACCCAGTGCCTTTCACCTTCATCATGAAGCAGCAATAGGACTTTGGTTTGCGGTTGTGGCTTGTCTATTTTGGCAAAACGGGCAGATAGTTTGGCGTTATCAACAGAACGAAGCGTACACAATGACCCTGTGGTATTGGCGCATGCATCTTGCCAGCTTAGAAAGCGATAGCCCTTGTCGGGTATGGCAAGCAAATTCACAAATGTACCCGGTGTCGTATGAAGAGTACAGTTGCTAAAACATTCTTTAATGCCTTGATCACTGGCAACATGACCGCCGACCCCACCAATCACCTTAACATCCAATGTAAACGCCACCGCCTCGCCAGCCCAAATTAGGCTGATTAATACACTCAACAGCAGCCAATTTAGATGCTTAAAGTAGCCTCCAATAAAAGCGAAGCAATAGTTTATACTCATAGTTGAACTCTATGGGAAAGTCACGATTAGCAAATATAATAACGAACAAAACCTGCTTCTGCGAGTGAGTTTTTTCGTTAACAATTCATTCACCATTCGTTTTGTATACTGGTATTATCTAGTAGCCTAGGACAGCTATTTTATTCACCCGCTTTTGACATCCATTAGGTTTCAATCGCCTGTTTCGTGTTTTTAAGCATATCGCCACTACGGACAGCATTCAAAACCCTAATTAATCAACCAAAAAGTAAAAATGGAGATCGATATGAACAAATCAAAGTTACATTTGTTTTTTATGCTCTTGGTGTCACTGTCAACATCCGCAATGGCAGTAAACAATGCAGTTGAAATTACCATCGGCGGCAAAGGCCCCGCCGTTGATGCACTGGCGTTTCGTATGGTTCAACGAACGATTGGCAATGCGATCACCAATGGCATCATAGACAACTTTAATGTTTCGGGTTACGGCAAAGAAGGCGGTTATTCGGCTTGCGCCCAAGCCTCCCCGTTCACCAAAAGTTTTCCTGCCTTTGTGCAACAATTGCGGACGATTAAACCTAACCTCAACACGACTGCCTATTCATTGCACCTGACAACAGCGTGCCCACAAGCTACCGCATTTTGCACTCAGGATGTCAAACGATGCCCGAACGGTTCGTTTGTCGGTCGCATAGCGCCATCTTGCCAATTTGCGGCTTGTCTCTAAAAAGGATTATTTATTATGCTCCAGATTATAGCGATGAGCACTTAATGGAAAGCCTGCCCTTCCTTATCAAAACCCCAATATCTGGAGCATAGCTACCACTACCTATTTTTTAAAAAAATACCCGTACTGGAGCAATAATTTCCAATGTAATTATTAATTTTTTGCTATGCGAATGGAAACGTCTCGCTTGTACGGATTTAAGGTAGAATCGGAGTTTGATATTTTTAAATGTAAGAAGATAAACTTCAAGATCTAAAAAGATCTGTGCAGGATACAGGCAAAAAATAACAAGCATGCGTGTTCTTATTATTGAGGATGATATCGACATCCGCTCTCAGGTTCGCCGACAACTGGAAAAAGACGGCTATCACGTTGATGAAACCGGAAATGGCTCGGAAGGTTTGTATTTTGCAACCGAGTACCCGCTCGATGCCGCCATTATCGACCTAGGCTTGCCCGGTATCTCTGGTCTAGACATCATCAAACGCCTGCGCGAACAAGGCAGCTGTCTGCCCATACTCGTCCTTACGGCTCGCGGACGCTGGCAAGAGCGCGTTGTAGGACTGGAAACTGGAGCGGATGATTATTTGGCAAAACCTTTCCAGATGGAAGAATTATCTGCACGCTTAAAAGCCTTGATACGTAGGGTGATTGGCACTCATCAGGCACTCATCACCTGCGGATGCCTGACGCTCAATTTAGAGACTCAACAGGCTATGGTTGACGAGATAAAAATAGAACTCACCGGCTTTGAATATAGAATGTTGGAATATCTAGCAAAAAAACAAGGCAAGGTTGTTTCAAAAGACGAACTGCGAAGCTACCTATACCCACACGACGCTGACCCTGAAAGCAACGTACTGACCGTACTGGTTGGACGCTTACGACGTAAGCTTGACCCGGAAGGTATTCGACAACCTATTGAAACCTTGCACGGTCGGGGTTATAGGCTGAATTAAGCGATAACTACGCGTGATCAATTCGCTGTACTTTAGACTCAACATCACGGTCATAGTGGTGTTAATCATTTTTTTAACCGCAACGGGTATGGTCTTGGACAATGCTTTTTGGAAAAGCACCGAAATGTCATTAAGAGAACGTATGCTGGAGCAGATTTATCAACTGCTCGCGGTTTCTGATATCGACACCCACGGTAAACTGACCATGCCGTTACCGTTGAACTTGCCTTATCCGCAGCTTGCCCTGCCCAATTCAGGTTCTTATGCATTTATTGGTCGCAACGACAATAATAGTCTGCTCTGGCGTTCACCTTCCTTATATGGTCGACCAATACCACAGACCTTTACCTTACAGGTAGGCGAAAAACGCTGGACTCAGGTACAAATGGATGACGGCAAGGATTATTATCTGCTCGGTTTTGGTTTTCAACGCACCGTTAAATCCGGGGTCTATTCTTACAACTTTTATCTGATGAATGAATTGGCTCCCCTACATAAACAGATTTATCTTTACCGATACCAATTATGGGGCGGCTTGGTTGGCGTAGGCGTTCTGTTACTTATCACGCAAGTGTTACTGTTACGCTGGGGATTGGCTCCTCTCAGGATAGTCAGCAAAGAACTGAATGCCATCGACGTGGGCGGGCAAAAGCAAATCAATGGCCCATACCCAAGAGAAATAAAAAAGCTGACCGATAATATCAATACCCTGTTGGCAAAAGAGCATAACCGGCAAATCCGCTATCGAAATGCCTTGGCTGATCTGGCCCACAGCCTTAAAACACCCTTAACCGTGTTGTCGGGCGCACAAGACCAACCTGACAATTTACCTGCTGTTGTCGGCGAACAAAGCACGCGCATGATGCGGATCGTTGAACGGCAATTGCAACGTGCCGGCGCTGCCGGGAGCTTGGTTACTACACAGAGCCTTGCAGTTTATGGAGTCGCAGAACGGATCATTGCCTCTTTAAACAAAGTTTATGGCGATAAACACATCATTGTGGACAATCAATTAAGCCCTACCTTGACGTTACGCTGTGATGAGTCAGACATCATCGAAATCCTCGGAAACCTTCTTGATAATTCATTTAAATGGAGCAAGGGCAAAATACAACTTTCAGGCTACCAAGAAAAATCAGGCATCGTCATTTTGCGGATAGACGACGATGGCCCAGGCATCAAACCTGAGCATCTTGATCACATCCTGCAACGCGGCGGTCGAGCCGATGAATTCACGCCCGGGCATGGCATTGGCCTGACAGTCGCCGCCGACATTATAGATACTTATAATGGTTGCTTGCATATAGAGCAGAGCCTATTAGGTGGAGCGGCAGTAATTGTTGAGTTTTTGGAGTAACTGCCCTGCACAACTAACCTGCAATGAAATCTGCGAGATCATCAATAGATAGCACCACTTTGAACATTTAACGCCATAACTAAGAAACGCATGGTTTACCAAGATACAGTCTGTGATAAAGTAGATATTATTTGTCGAGAATGAGCGATGCAACCCTTATCAACCTGGGAAAACGTATTATTAGGCGCACTGGCTTTGCTGGTTATTTTCTGGATGAAGCCTGGCATTAAGGCATCAATCGAAAAAAGTAAAACGGCACAAGCCGACTGGCCCGGAGCACTCATCCCATTGGCCTTGGTCGTCGTGTTTGTTCTGGTGCTTATTGCGATGGTAAAGCCATGATGAAGGAACATGATGACTACGAAGAGCTTGGCGATGATGTTGAGTACTATGCGGTTCGCCCCAATAAAACTCAGTTAAAAAAAGAAATTGCCGCATTGTTCGATCTTGCTGAAACGCTATCGAAACTGACCCAGCCACAACTTAACACGCTGGAATTGCCGGAAAATATCCACAAGGCTGTCGGCGAAGTTTCCGGCATGCCCCATACTGGCGCACGCAAACGCCTGCTGAAATACATCGCCGCCCAGTTTCATAAAATTGACGTAACGCCCATCCAGGAAAAATTGGCACGTTTTCAAAACAAGAGCGCCCATTCGGTCAGGGAACATCATATTATTGAGAGTTGGCGTGACAGGCTGATTAGCGAAGGCAATGATACATTGACAGACTTGTTTGATGAACAACCCAACGCGGATTTACAACATATAAGGCAATTGTTACGCAACATCAAAAAAGAAGCTACAACGGGCAACCCACCAAAATCATCACGTCTGCTATACCGTTATTTGAAGGTGTTATTCGATTTTGACGCGGATGCGGAACTTGTAGATGGACAAGACCATGATTTTTGATTTCTGTTTTTATTGAAGAAGTTTTGTATTGCTATAGTGGCTGACGCTGACGGAACCGGCGTTTAACCCGTTTTCCGTCAGTTTCCGATAATGTAAGCCCCAAAAGCCCACCTTACAAAACCTCGTCCTTCAGTTTATTGCAAAATAAGCCAATGCCCCTTTGCCGCACTTAAATCAATCGTGTAGCTGCCTGCCAACTCATCGTATAGGGCGGCAGCAACTGTTTCAATTTTTGCACCATCCCTGTCAACACGGTACAACGTTAAATTTTTCGGTGCTTTAACAATGATAATGCCTTCAATCGGCTCTGACAAAAACGGTAGGCTGTTGGCCGAATCAATCGGCTGAGACCGCGCCATGGCGGTGATGAAAATTTTTGTAGAATCGGCTATCGGCTTGTCCTCAAGGCTCTGTACGGCAACAACAGCACTGGTTGTTACAATATTAAACGACACATTGTCCAAGCCAATTGGCTTGCCACCTATATAACCCGAAGCAATCTGGGATTTTTTGGTATTGATGGTTTGAATACCCTCAACCCAATCTCGCTTTAATTCATGCGTATCCGATTCAACATAATTCTGATCAGGCGGAATAAAATCTCTATTTGCATCGAATACGCTTATCACCCCATCAGGCTGGGTATTGTTCTGCAACCAAGGCAACTCGCGCGTACCAGGCATGGCAATCGACAATTTGCTTGTTTCTAACAATGTCCTGATGGTTTTTGAATTGGTTGGATCATTGTCATTAAAAAAATCTTTTGCCGGAAGCGTCAGCTCATAGGCTTGTTTCGCTTGAGAAACATGATTCTGCCTATAAAGTAATGCCGCAGCTGGCATCAGCCCAATCATGGCCGGATCATTGTACGTAGAATAATTATCGCCAGTCGTGTCGGGGACGCTAAGGCTTTTAAAATTGTATCCATACCCCATCATTGCGTCCCAGCCCTGCAGATTGGCCACGCTGGCCGTAAAAATAGGCGCTGTATACCTATCGATCACAGGAAAAGGCCCCATATTCCACTCAGTGACTGACAATGGCTTGCCGGAAACCTGAGCCGCTGCAACCCAACTTAGGAACCCTGGGTTGTATCTTGGGTTATAGCTAAACTCTTCTGCATGGCCATAAGAATGGGCATCAATAATTCCACCATCCGTCAATGAAGGCAACCCGTACAGCCCCATATAACCCCAGCTACTTGTGGTTACAATAGGCACTTGTACGCCTATATTTTCCAGGTGGCTTATCATTTTCTGATTGAACCTGTGCTCTACATCGTTAAGGTAGATCTTTGCCGCGCCGTAAGTCCAAGTCGCCAAAGTTTCACTAACTGGAAGACGATGTGTCTTGGCAAATTGAACGGCATCTTTCTTGAAAATGGCGTGATGCTGAAGGGCACCACCTCTTTTTAGTAATGCGTTGCCAAAATGCCTGGTTAAATCATTTTCGTTGGTCATCAACACACTGACAATCGCCGGGTCATTTTTATACGCCAGTCCCGTATAAGGATTTACATGATTCAGATAATCTTCATTAAATTTCATCATCTTATCTTGAATGCTTGTGTTGTAATAATTAAACCCTTTTAACTCGGCACTTTTTTTGTTTTTTGAGGCGTCTTTAAAGTTATCTATACCATCATGGACGGTAAATGTCCGCCCAACGTGTAAATCAAGCCAAACATAAACGCCGTGGTTTTTTAAAGCCTTAATCCACAGATCGAGCTTTTGTAAAGATTTTTCTGAAAGCACCAGCGTATCGTTGACGTGCTTGAATATACTGGGGTGAACCCATTTTGAATCATGGTGATGAATTCTTACCAAATTATACCCAAGCTGGGCAATTCGCTTCGCATGAACCCTTATATCGTCATTCTGGGTACTAAATAGGGCGTAAGCCAATAAATTAGTGCCCCAAAACTTGGCAGGAATATCTGGATTACCCGGACTCTTAAACACCAGTTTATCGCCTTTTGCACTTAAAAAGCCATGTTTTCCGGCAGGCAGCTCGTCGGCGTTCAAAAAAGATAAGTCGATAGGCGATGCCGTATCCGATAATATATTCCTATCCCAGGCATCGGCATTTACACCTTTGTATCTCATATAGGTTGGCCCAGAAAGTACCTGTTGCGGATCAACCGTCACTGTCATTATTGTTTGTTTTATACCTGGGTTAATCTTGGTAAAAAACAATGCCCGTACCTTATCCAGCCCTTTCGACGAAAAATTCACTGATGCCAAAGCAGGTTTAAATTTTACTGTTATTGACTGTCCATCGGGCGTATTCCAACGCCACCCCTCATTATCCGGGAGGATGATCGGTGGCGTGGCTGGCAACGGAAAAACCGGAGTTTTCAATTTAAAATCAAATTCTATTCCGAAACCGATTGCATTTGGATGGTTTTGCGCCAAGCTCCAATCATATGTCCAAACCATTTCTTGAGGAACAACAGGTTGCGTTACTGAACCCGTAAAAGATATGCCTAGCTTAGCGACTTTACCGACAAAATTTCCAGTGACATCATTTACAGTACCCAGAAAGGTAGGGGTCACTTTTTCCCCTGCCCATTTCCAATTCGCATTCCACCCCACATAGCCAGTCTTTACCAAAGGCACGGTTTGCTCAAATGCCGTAAATAAAACAGACTTGTGATTCAGCATAATCTTGTCAAACGCGTTAGCATTTGTCACAAGTAACATAACAAATAGCGCACCAAACACTTTTAAACAATTTTTCATGGGATTAATCCTGACTGTAATATGTATGTTTTGTCAGGATTAAACATAGCCACTAAATGTAGCGGAGATGGAAACAATATTAAAGTTTGAGAACTACGTCACAAAATTTTCTACATTATTAGTAAAATTGACCATGCCCCATGCCAAAATCTAAGACACGACGTGTATGTCAGGCGTTTGCACTGCAAAAAACAAAACCTTGTCGGCAGTACTTAAATAAAGACTGCATAAAAATATGCATGACAACATAGCTGTAATGCCGAAGTTAGTTGCTTTATTGTTTGAATAGCCTTTAGAGAAGAACTAAAAGGGCAGTCATTTCGAAATAGAAATGACTTCAAGACGGTTTGAGTGTTGTTCCCAAAAAAGCCGACGCATATAACCAATGCGCCAGCTTTTTATGAGCCTATAAATGTACTACAGTGAATTTACAGCATTTAACTCTTGGAACGCCTGTTCCAAACGGGCAACCATTCCGGCCTCGCCTGCACGTTGCCAAACGCGAGGATCGTAGAATTTTTTGTTCGGCTTATCGGCACCATCTGGATTGCCGATTTGACCTTGCAAATAACCTTCGTTTTTCTTGTAAAAATCCATGATGCCCGCCCAAGTTGCCCATTGGGTGTCGGTATCAATATTCATCTTCACTACACCGTAGCTGATAGATTCTTTGATTTCTTGCGGACTTGAACCTGAACCACCATGAAAAACAAAATTCAATGTGTTTTTTGGCACACCGTATTTATCGGATACATACTTTTGTGAATTCGCTAAGATACTTGGGGTTAGTTTTACATTTCCGGGCGAGTACACGCCATGTACGTTTCCGAAAGAAGCTGCGATGGTAAACCGAGGGCTGATTTTGTTGAGTTCTTCGTAGGCATATGCGACATCTTCCGGCTGGGTATACAACAAAGAATGATCCATGCCGCTATTGTCAACGCCATCTTCTTCACCACCCGTGACACCTAATTCAATTTCCAGCGTCATGTCCATCTTAGCCATACGCTTCAGGTACTGACCACATATTTCAATATTTTCTTTCAAGCTCTCTTCAGATAGATCAAGCATGTGGGAGCTGAATAGCGGTTTGCCAGTGCTAGCAAACTGTTTTTCACCAGCATCCAACAAACCGTCAATCCAAGGAAGCAGTTTCTTTGCGGCATGGTCAGTGTGTAAAATGACCGGCACACCATAGTATTCAGCCATGGTGTGAACATGATGTGCACCTGAAATAGCGCCTAAAATCGCAGTTTGTTGTCCTTCAAGTTTTAAGCCTTTGCCAGCATAGAATGACGCGCCACCATTTGAGAATTGTACGATAACAGCAGACTTAACTTTTGCGGCCGCTTCTAAAACAGCATTTATGGAATCGGTATTGATTACATTGACAGCAGGTAAAGCAAAGCTATTTTCTTTACAAATTGCAAAAACTTTTTGGACATCTGCACCAGTTACCACACCGGGTTTAACGGCATCTAAAATTTTTTGTGTCATATCACTAAATCGTCTAGGTAAATAATAAAAACGCCCCGGCACAGGGTGTCGGGGCGATAGTGTTTGTTAAAATAAACAGGCTCTTGTGAGTGCCTACATTGATTATTATGCAGGTTGGGATTCTTTATGTTCCAGCTTAGCCAGTCTTGCGGATAGCAACTCTTCTAAAGATTCCAATGCTTTCTCAAAGCCCAGAATACCTTCCGCCAACTTGTCATTAGCCATCCGGTTTTCTTGGTGCATACGATCAAAGGTGGCCTTATCCATAGTAATTTTTTGGATATCTGCATTGGTCGCTTTCGCTGGATCTAACTTCCGTGGCAACTCAGCAGTCGCAGCTTGCAATTCAGCTAACAAGGAGGGTGCAATCGTCAATAAATCACAGCCCGCTAATTCGGTGATTTCGCCGATATTACGGAAACTTGCGCCCATGACTTCGGTTTTATAACCAAATTTTTTGTAGTAATTGTAAACATCAGTCACCGACAAGACCCCTGGATCTTCATTCGCAGGATAAGACTCACGTCCAGTGTCCTTTTTGTACCAATCGAGAATTCTACCGACAAAAGGTGAGATCAAGGTAATACCGTTCTCAGCACAAGCAATGGCTTGATGCAAACCAAACAGTAACGTCAGGTTACAGTGAATACCTTCTTTTTCTAGCACTGCCGCAGCTTGTATACCTTCCCAGGTAGAAGCAATTTTAATCAATACGCGGTTTTTGGAAATACCTTTTGCTTCATATTGGGCTATAATCTCACGACCTTTAGCAATGGTCGCCTCTGTATCATACGAAAGTCTGGCATCAACTTCTGTTGATACGCGACCAGGAATAATTTCAAGTATTTTCAAGCCAAACGAAACTGCCAATCGGTCAAATGCCAACGAAGCGACTTGCGCGGCAGTTGCATCATTTCCCAAATAATTTCTGGCAGCTTTCAATGTGTCATCAACGATACCTTGGTACTGGGGCATTTGCGCCGCAGCGGTAATCAAGGAAGGATTTGTTGTTGCATCCTGTGGTTTGAAAGTTTCGATGGCCTGTATGTCGCCGGTATCAGCAACAACAACAGTCATTTCTCTGAGTTGTTCAAGTAAATTCTTAGCCATATTAGTACCTTTAGAAAAGTTAGAATTTTAGGGAGCCAGATACTACCACAAATCCGCTTAAAAGTGAAGGACGCATGGCGTTACCTAGATTAGTTATTCCATATTATCAATGCCTTATGTTAAAAATAACCTGTAGCATTTGTAATTAATTTATCAGGCTCTATTTGATAGATATTTGTCGACACCGGTTCTTAATGGCAACGCCTGTGTTTGTTTTAGTGGTTGTAACTGTTGTTTAAGGTATCTGGAAACACCAGTTAAGACTTCCTCCACAACATTTTCTTCTCTAACAGTTTGTTTATCGAGGTATTTTTCAACTCCTGATAAAGATGGAAATGAGTGTGCCGGAATAAATTCACCTTCCAGACACTCTTCAACCACAGCCGTTGGAATGTGATCGTTAGCTTCGTCAATTTCAGCCTCAATAGCAATTGCCAATATATTTTTGTCACTGACATCTAAATCAGCTAACTTTTCCATATACTTTGCTACCCCGGACAGCACGGTTTTTTTGCTATCACCTATCGACTGGGTTTGCAGATATCGAGCTACGCCACTTGCTGGAAGCAGTTTTGTTTTAGCTTTAGGCGTTACTTCGGTATGTTGTTTAGATAAATATCTAGCAACACCCGTAAGATTGGGTTTTTTCTTTAAAGTAACCGCTTGCCCTCTTAAATATTTTTCAACTTTGCTCAACGTCGGCTTTTGACTCTCTAGAATTATTTGTTTAGCTAAATACCGACATACCCCCGTTACCTTGGGCTGGCTTTTTGCCAATTTATTTTGTTCTTGTAAATATCTTCCAACACGCGTTGCAGATACCGCTTCTATTGCTTCACCATTTTGAGTAGACACATCTGCCGATGCCAAAGAAGTTGCTTGTGCAATATTCTTTGCTTCCCGCGCGGCATCTTCTTCATCTCGATATTTTTTTATCATAGCGGCAGCAGCCTGTCTCTTTTCGATTAGGGTTTGTTCCGCCTCGTACCTTGCGACTCCTGTCAAAGTAACAATACTTCTTGACGCTAATTCTTGTTTAGTAATATATCGATCAACACCTGATTTTTTTCTCGCCGGTATTTGTTTACCGGCTTTATCCAGATATTTGGCAACACCGGTGACCGATGGCGCGTTTCGCTCGGCAATCATTTGCTTCAATACGTACTTTTGGACGCTCGAAATAGGCTGATTGTCATTTTTTTTCAGATACTTGGCGACACCTGTCACCAAAGGCACCGAAATCAAATACTTTGCAACACCGGTCAACCCAGCCATATCAGCTTTTATTACCGCAGGTAATTGCTTTGGTTTTTCACCTTGAATCTCCTGAACTTTGGCTCGTTTTCCAAATAAAAAAAAGCCAGCCATCGCAGGAATAACTGTCCCGCCAAAGTTTTCTTGATTCATCAATTACCCCTTTTTACGCATATACTTCTCAACCCCGGTAGCACCTTTATTTGAAGTCGCGCTTACAGAAGAATCTTGACTAGCCAGATACTTATCAACACCGGTTGCGGAAGATTTTGCACTTGCTGCCGCAGATAAAGCAATCTTAGAGTTTTTTTCCAAATATCTGGACACCCCAGTACCGGAGATACGAGACACGTATTTTGCTACCCCGGTAAGTCCGCCTTGATTTCTAGGTGCATTGCTTTTAGCTGTTGGCGTTTTAGCGCCAGCGCCGCGTTTAAACAACACAAAACCGGCGGCGGCGAGTACAACCAAACCAAGTATGTAACCCATAGAAGATTCATCTTTAGTTGCTACCGCAGCAGAACTATCAGCCGCACCTGATGGCGTGGTATCGCTCATTGATGAGGAAGAGCTAGAACCCGCATTAGGGTTTGGACTTGATGCAGTATGCTTATAATCAGGATCCGAAAAGACAACTTTAGGTTCAAAGTCAGCCGCTGGAAATTGTGAATCGCTGCTGGATGCTGTTGAAGCCGATTTAGTTGTGGAACCGCTAGCTTCAGCACTCTTTGCTACAGCCTCATCCTGATAAACCACTTTGGGTTGAAAATCAGAGGCGGGGTATTTGTCTTCCGCACTTGCCACAGTACTAACCAGCAATAATGCTGCGAATACACCTTTGGTCAAATTATCATTATTCACGCTGTTCACCTATGAGTCGTAATTAATAGACAGTAGTCCCAGTATGTTAAATTAATCAACACTATAAGGGACTCTGTCCTGAATTATTTAGTTATTGATATTGCCTTATTAACGTGTGATTAAAGAACTTGTTCCACATGGTTAACGACATTTTCCACAGTAAAGCCAAACTCCTTGAAGAGCGCTCCTGCAGGTGCAGACTCGCCAAAGGTATCCATTCCAACAATCTTGCCTTTGGTACCGACGTACTTCCACCAACCACCAGTAACACCGGCTTCTACAGCTACGCGCTGAGTGACGGCTGAAGGCAATACCGATTCACGATAGGCCTCATCCTGAGAGTCGAATATGTTAGTAGAAGGCATAGAAACAACACGGATTTTTTTGCCTTTTGCCGCCAACTCATCTGCTGCTTTTAATGCCAACTCAACTTCCGAACCTGTAGCAATAATGATCGCATCAGGTGTCCCATTACAATCTTTCAGGATATAGCCGCCACGATAAATGGCTTTAATTTGCTCAGCTGTACGAGAAACATGAGGCAAGTTCTGCCGAGAGAATACCAAGATGCTTGGGCCATCTTTGCGCTCTATCGCCGCCCGCCAAGAAGCGGCTGTTTCAACTGCGTCACAGGGACGCCAGACTTGGATATTCGGAATCATCCGCAACGTGGCAGTCTGCTCTACGGGTTGATGGGTTGGCCCATCTTCTCCTAAGCCGATAGAATCATGTGTATAGACAAAAATTGAACGAATTTTCATCAAAGATGCCATGCGTAACGCATTGCGGGCATACTCTGAGAACATCAAAAATGTAGCACCGAAGGGAATAAAACCGCCATGCAAGGCAATGCCATTCATAATCGCAGACATACCGAATTCGCGGACACCATAGTTGACATAATTGGCATCAGGCTTATTGGCACGCATGGGTTTATAACCTGTCCACTCGGTCATATTAGAGCAACCCAAATCTGCGGATCCACCAAAAAGCTCAGGAAGTAGCTTTGCGTAACCTTCAATGGTAGCCAACGAAGAAAGCCTTGTCGCTGTAGTTTTAGCCTCATCGTTAACCGAACCGATGAATTTATCGGCATCAGCCGTCCAATTTTCAGGCAAATCACCGTTTGTGCGACGTGCAAATTCTGCCGCCAGCTCAGGGTAAGCTGATTTGTACGCAGCAAACTTGCCATTCCAATCTTGTTCGGCTTTTTCGCCTTTTGCCTTTGCGTCCCAGCCAGCATAGACATCAGTAGGCACTTCAAACGCCGGATATTTCCAGCCCAATTGTTCTTTGGTAAGGTCAATCTCAGGTTGGCCTAATGCCGCACCATGACAAGCGTGGCTACCTGCTTTATTGGGCGACCCAAAACCAATAACGGTTTTACAGCAGATCATGGTCGGTTTGTCAGTGACAGACTTAGCAGACTGAATGGCTTTTGCTATGGCATCGCTATCATGCCCATCAACATCGGCAATCACATGCCAGCCGTAGGCTTCGAAGCGTTTTGGCGTGTTGTCAGTAAACCAGCCATCCACGTGCCCATCAATGGAAATACCGTTGTCATCCCAAAAAGCGATGAGATTACCCAGCCCTAGCGTTCCTGCCAATGAACAGGCTTCGTGCGAAATCCCTTCCATCAAGCAGCCATCGCCCAAAAACACATAGGTTTTATGGTCGACAACTTTGTGTCCGCCTTTGTTAAAATGAGCAGCCAAAGCTTTTTCGGCTATTGCCATGCCAACAGCGTTGGTAATCCCTTGCCCAAGTGGCCCTGTTGTGGTCTCAACACCAGGCGCATAACCATACTCAGGATGACCTGGGGTTTTGGAATGTAATTGACGGAAATTTTTTAATTCTTCAATCGGAAGGGCATAACCGGTCAGATGCAATAATGAGTAGATAAGCATCGAACCGTGACCATTAGACAAGACAAAACGATCACGATTAGGCCATTTTGGATTGGTCGGATTGTGCTGCATGTGGTCATTCCAAAGCACCTCAGCTATATCTGCCATACCCATTGGCGCCCCCGGATGCCCGGAATTTGCCTTTTGTACGGCATCCATGCTTAAAGCACGTATGGCGTTCGCTAGTTCACGACGCGAAGTCATATTGATCTCCTTTGTTATATTTATTCAAGCTGTCACTCCCATTTTAGTTTCGGGAGGCACAAAATTATTCTTCTGCTATGCAGTGAAAACAAATACGAACGAATGACCAAGACCATTCGTTCGCAGAGCGATTGGTTATTCCAAATTCGCGTGTCTTTCTCTCATCACTTCCTCTGCAATTCCTTTGTCATGGATTATGTGTGAGATAGTGGCTTCTAAAAAAACTAAAGTGGACAGCTCAAAAACTGTTCCCATCGGCATGCCCATCGTTTTTCCATATTGCTCAGCACTACCAATTGCGAAAACAGCATCCGCCAGATCGCCAATTGTTGAGCTACTTTTGGCAGAGATCAAAATAATCTTTGCCCCAACCTTTTTTGCGCTTTTGGTGAACGCAATCAATTGCTCGGTTTCACCAGATCCTGAAATGATGATCAACAAATCGCCATTTTTGATGCTTGGTGTCACAATTTCACCAACAACGCTAACATCATAACCACCGTGTACCAACCGCATTGCAAAGAAATTACCGACTAACTTGGAACGCCCAGCGCCAGCAATAAATATACGCTTGGCGCTGTCCAGCATTCCGGTTAGTTTTACATCATGCGCTTTATCGGTTGCACTCAGGATACTTGAAATTTTATCTATGATAAGTTTCTGATGCATACGGATTCCTAACTATGCAGCATCAACCAATTCGCGAATTTCGCGAGCTGCTTCAGCAGGAGATGGTGCTCCGTAAATAGCCGCACCCACTACGATAATGTTCGCGCCAGCGTGAACAACTTCTTGCACTGTAGATTGTTTAATACCACCAGCAACTGAAACACGCACAGGCAAACCCAGACGAGTAATGTCGCTCAAATCAGAAAATGGGGTATGGCCTGCTGCTTGTGCATCAAGACCCGTATGAACACCAACGATTTGTGCGCCAAGATCAGCAGATGCTCTAGCACAGCCAACTTTGTCATCGACATTGATAAGGTCAATCTGAGCTTCTGCACCGTGTGCGTTCGCTGCTTTTACAACGCCAGCGATGGTGGCAAGACCGGAAACACCCAGAACGGTACAAATATCAGCACCTGCTGCGTAGAAAGGAGTCGCTTCGTATTCGCCCGCATCCATTGTCTTTAAGTCAACAAGAATCAACTTGTCAGGGAATCTTGCCCGCAATTCACTAACGAGTTTAACGCCGTTATGTTTGATGCAAGGGGTTCCGATTTCAAAAATATCAACATAAGGAGCTACTTGGGTAGCAAGCCCTACGGTTGCGTCGAAATCTAAAGAATCTAATGCCATTTGAATTAATGGTTTTGCCATGGTATGTGCTCCAAAGGTTATAATAATAGTCGCTTACATATTCGTTATGCGGCGGTAACTTTAAAGTACAAAGGGCACGGATGTCAATGCCCAATGCTGGATAGGCTAGTCGCATTACTGAGATTATCAGGGTAAGACTGTAAGCAATCAACAAAATATGCACCCTCTTTTCAATTGGATTTTTGCCGTAAGCCTACGTAGAGCCAGTATAGAAAACATCGAGATTGAACATTTAAACTCGCCATATCACGAAAACTGAAGCCGGTTTAAGGCATTCTGATTTCGTTGCCCTAACTTATGTGTGAATCGAAATAAAGCTGGATACCTTCTTCGAGCGAGTATTTGGGCTGCCATTGGAAATTCTTCTTTGCCGAAGCAGTGTCCAGCACAATTTGTTTAACATCAAATCCACGACCAGCCTTATACTCTATAATGGCTCGCCTGCCTGTCGTTTTCTCAAGGAGAGCGATAATTTCATTGAGACTATGACCTACTGAAGCCCCTATATTAAAAACGCCCTCTACCGTCGAATCTAAAGCCAACATACAGGCATCAACCAAATCCGAAATATAGATATAATCTCGAATAATAGAACAGCCCCCCCCAAAGATCGATTGGTTCATTTTTCAAAATGCGATCCATAAATACGGAAATCACGCCTTGTGTTCCTAATCGGTCTTGCCTTGGCCCGAAGGGATTGGAAGGCCTTAGGATGACAGGCGAAAATCCATAAGCGTCTTTAAATAAATGGAGATAGTTCTCAATGGCTAATTTGACAATACCATAAGAACAAATCGGCTGCTTGGGATGGTTTTCTGGTATAGGTAGTTTTGAAGGCACTCCGTATACAGCCCCCTCCCCGAAGAAAGAAAAATAATTCGCTTTACATTGGCCTTGAACATCAACTGAAAAAGATTGACCGAATTAGGGTCTGTTGACAATTAAACCAGCCATATAAAGCTGGCGGCCAAGGCGACAAAAGCGGAATAGCGTGAAGCCAGCTTTTCATACCTCGTCGCAATCCGCCGGAACTGTTTGATCCGGCAAAA
>JABFQX010000083.1 GCA_013141505.1 Methyloglobulus sp. | reverse complement strand
AACACAAAATGATATTGAATCTTAAAAACCGTATGGCTGCCATAACGGTAATCCATAAGCCCTTCCCCTTTTCAGTCCAGGGCAATATCATACGTCAAAAAATCATAGATAAATCTGACCGCCTAAAAGGCGGTGGTTTTAACCTTACTTCGGACTAATAAAGCGGGGGCAATAAAGATCACAGGCGTTAAGACGGGTTTTACTATGGCTCACTAAAACTTTGGGTTGATAATTTATCTGGACTTTACTGTCCTACAGCAAATAGGTTACTGTTATGTAATACCATTGAGATGATCAGTGCTATTGAGATAATTACCAGTAACACTGATGACTGCTTATCATCATTGCTAGGCTTGGTGGCAACCCGAGATTTATACTTTGACATATTCATTTCTCCTAAAATTTAGCGCTTATTCTTGATGCAAACTTAAGTTATAAAAAAGAGTATCTTCAAGTTCTTTGTACACGACAGAAATCTTAAATTTCCGTGGCTTAAGATTTCTTACTACCGTTCGAAGTGACGCCGAATATTTTTTGTCATGTACAAGTTTTCAAGTTACTTTATAAAGCCTAATTAATGTATCAGTAACCTTCAATTAAGCAATTGTTGATGATAGCTTTCAAATTTAGATATGCTTACGCTTCCTTTTTGTTTTTTTGCTAGGTTTTTGAGCCACTATTTTTACTTTTCCAACCCCTTTCTCTTTCATGCCGATTTTATAAGTCTGGTAACTAAATAGAGAGAGCATATTTCAAGCCAATAGTTAAAAATAGTTTTTATATAATTAAAACAATTAGATAATAAACAATTACCTTACCCGACCATCAAAGCCAATGATCAAGTGTGTAATATTTACCGAGTCATAAGCAACATTTACCTGGGTATTTTGATGCTTATTCACTACCCAGTTAAGGCATATATTTTCAAATTGGTCATTGTTTCTCAGTTTTCAGCCCCGCTTTTTCCCAGGCCATAATTCCGCCTTCAAGATTTTGTACATTGGTAAAGCCAGATGCCGCCAATATCTTCAGCGCTTCTGCGGAACGCCTTCCGCTACGGCATTGGGTAATAATCGGCGAATTCTTATAGCTATCCAACTCAGCCAGCCGGTTGCTAAATTGGCTGAGCGGGATATTTATCGCACCGGGAATACGTGTTGCCGCCACTTCACTCAGCTCACGGACGTCAACAATAAGCGCATGCTGTTTTTCCACAATGTCAGCCGCCGCCTGCGGGGCAATGCTTGGGACGGCATTTTGTGCGGTCATTTTAGTTTGAGGGATAGCTACTGGATTAGCAGGTACATTGCCAATATCTGCGGCGATGGCAGAACTTGCCGCTAAGGTTAAGGTGATTGCAAACATTTTATACATGGTCATTCTCCTGTTGGGTGATTGGGGCTTTTTGAACTAGTCAATGCCTGCATGAATGCGACTAAATCCTGCTTTTCCTGCGTGGTCAAATGCAGAGGGAATATTTTGCTGTCGATAAAGCGGTTTTGGTCGCCGCCTATATCATAATGATCTATCACTTCTTCCAGCGTTTTCATACTACCATCATGCATGTAAGGCGCGGTTAAGGCAATATTCCTTAACGTGGGGGTCTTGAATTTGCCGATGTCGGCAAGGTTTTTGGTGACATTAAACCGTCCTAATTCAGAGCGTTGCACAGCGGTTAATGGAAAATAATCAGGATTATTACCTTGCCTAACAAAGGCAATAAACTTATCCAAAACGGGCGTTAACTGTTTAAAGCCTACACCAATGTTGTAAAAGCGATTATCGGTAAATAAGGCATTGTTCCAGGAAATTTCATGGCAAGTGACGCAGTTGCCTTTGTTTTTGAAAATTGTTAAACCGCGCTCTGCGCTGCTTGATAAGGCCGTATGATCCCGACCAAACAAATGACGGTCGAAAAGTGAATCGCCGGATATTAAAGTCCGCTCAAAACTGGCAATTGCTTTAGTCACATGGCTGATATTGATTTCGTCAACTTTTATGGCGAATGCTTTTCTGAATGCTTCGGTGTAGCTGCGATCTTGCCGGATAAGATCAACAATCACTTGCTGATCTTGTAAGCCATGCTCGATAGGATTAAGCATTGGCCCTAAGACTTGCGCCTCTAAGCTGCTGGCACGACCATCCAAAAACAAGGTTTCAAAAAAGGCGGCATTAATTAGTGTGGGTGTATTGCGGGTTCCTGCTTGGCCGTTAATGCCGACAGCTACGGGCAAGCCATCAGTAAAGGCTTTATCTTCCTGATGACAACTGGCACAACTAATTGTGCCATCAGCACTAAAGTGCTTGTCATTAAACAATCGCTTGCCTAAGGCAATTTTTTCGGCGGTTTGCGGGTTATCGGCAGGTATATTTAAAGGTGGCAGGCCAAGGTTCGGATTAGCTAAAGCATTGACCGAAAAAACCAGCCCTACCAGTAATATTAAAAAATTCCGCACCACGCATCCCACTAATTTAAACCTACCCAAATAACGTGAAATGTTAAAAAACATACTCTACCCCTAGCCACACGTTGTTATTTTTAATACTTTGCTGCTCCGTCGTTAATTTCCGGTTACCATGTTGCCAGCCTAATTTAACGGTGGCCGACCCGTCCAATTCATACAACAGCTCTATCTCGCCCTGGTAGACGTTCTCAGATGCGCCGAGATGCTCATCATCAATCCTGCGGCTGGTAAAACCATTGGTTTCATAATCGAAAATAAATATGCCGGTCAATTTATCCAGCAAACGTATTTTGAATTCCGCTGACGCGTAGTGGTTGATATACGAGACATCATCAGGAAAGTGCATGGCTCGCTGGTGCGATGAGGTTCCCTGCTCATAGTGGTAGCCTATCAATAGCTCCATGTCTGGATTAATTATCCACTCAAGATGGGGGCCTAGCGTCCAGAACTGGGTATCACGGTGTTGGAAGGGTTCGTTGTAGTTCCGCAAACCATAACGCCCCAACAAGCGGATGGTCAAATTGTTTGTTAAGGGTTGGTCTAAACGGAGCGACCAATAATGATTGGTAAGCCTTTCATCAGATTCAGATTCTTCACCGTTCGTTTGCCTAAATGCATTCTTCCCTAAAAAAAGATCGGGGACAAAATTGTAATGCAGGCTAATTTTGGCCTCATTTGTAAAGGTTTGCGCCAAGCGAAATTCGTATAAGCCATGTGAAAAAGCGGATTGGTTGGCAAAGACATAGCCGCTTGCATCCATTGCCACGAGTAGCTTGCCTAAGGAATTCTCTTTTTGCCATTCCAGTGTTGCGCCGGGTTCGTAAACAAAATCCCCGCCTTGACCGGGTCGGTCAACCGTGGGTTGCGTCGGGTCGTCCTTAAGGGAAAGTCGCCGGGTGACGGAGAACAGGGCGACATCATCCGTAAAAAAAACACTATTCGTAAATTCACTCGACCATTCAGCATGTGCGTTGAAGCTGATGCTTGCCATGATTATCAATAAAATTTGATAACGGAATTTAAGATAGGCATTCAATGTCAGCATAGATTTATTCGATAGCACTACGTCGTTAAAACAAATATTAATAGTTTCATAAGTACTTGCGTCTTTTCATTCTTCAGTAAATATTATTGAGTCGGCCTTGTGAAGTTTAGTTTCCCTGCAGCAACTTATGAAACTACTGATATATAAGCCAGTGGAGCCATCTAAACTGAACGCCACTGGCCTTTTTTTCTATATGGCATACCTATTCGAGATTTTCTTTTCAAGGTTTCAACCATTTATCGACATAACTAGCATTTATTCAGATGGCTCCTCTTCTTTGTCGCCGATAAAATGCAATACCGTTATCGTGATAATAAACCCCATAAAAATCATAAACAATAAGGGCATAGCAAACGGGATATCGTGATGATCCCGCATGTTCATACCGGAAATTGCAGAAAAAATTTTCAACATAAGATCAACCATGGCACATTCCTCTATTTTATAATTTATATATACAGTGAGTTAAAGTGGCTTTTTATGAAAAGCCCTGCTATCTGACCAAGTGACAAAGAAGGCGACCTCCCCATTCTGAAGAATTAAAAAGTAGCCAGCGGATATAATTTTTAGCACTTTTTTCCGCTGGCTGAGGCTGTGTGGCTTTATCGCACAGCAAGGAGGGGACTGCTAATGCTTCTTAACGTCTGGCATGTCCTGAACAATCAGCACATACGGTTCACCTAAAGGATATTTATCTTCCGGTTTTTGGAAATAAACCACCTTACCGTAGGTCTCGTGTATTGCTGGCAAAATGGCATCCGCTT
>JABFQX010000046.1 GCA_013141505.1 Methyloglobulus sp. | reverse complement strand
ACATATTTTACAATCAGTACGGCTGGAGAAATATTGCTTATCCAGGAGATTATTGACATTCAACTGGACGGACACCTTGGCATCGCCAACTTGACGGCTATAACCCGCCATCAGGTCAATGGTGGCATAACCGGGGATTTTTGAAGGCGCTTCTCCACCTGCATCGGGTGCTAACTGGCTGTCGCGCAGGGTGATGCCGCCGCCGAAGCTCAAGCCCTTGAAGTCCCCGCCTTGGACTTCGTAGGTGTTCCACAGGCTGCCGGTATTGCGGGGAACGTTGGCAAGGCGGCTTCCTAGTTGAAAGGTGCTGCCGGAATCGGATGTTATAGAGTCAGTACCCGAATTAGTTTTGGTCACCCGGATATCCGTGTTAGTCCAAGTTGCAATCACATTCCAACCCGGCAGGATTTCGCCCTGGATGTCAATTTCCGGCCCCCGGCTGCGGACTTCGCCGAGCGCAATAGAACAGGAGCCGGGACCGCCACCGCAATCGCGCTGTTCTCCTGTTATGGGATCTAAAGTAGGATCAGACACTGCTAAATTGGTTTTGGTCAGGTCGTAATAAGTTAGGTTGGCGCGCAGCTTGCCGTCGAAGAATTCAAACTTAACGCCGCCTTCATACTGCGTGGCGCTGGTCGGGTCTATGGATTTGCCGACCTTATCCCTGACAAAGGTAGAAGCAAAACCAGCGTCCACCCCAAAACTCTCGGCGTAATTGGCGTACAGGCTAAGCCAACTTTTGGGATGCCACAAGATGCCGACCCGGGGCGTGACTGCATCTTGTGTTGATCCACTTTGTGTACTACCGCCACCAAACGCTGCAGAAGTTTGTGATAACCTGGTTTGATGGATATTTTGGTAACGGATGCCGCCCATGACCTGGACATCATACGGCAGCTTGATCTGGTCTTGGATATACAAGCCATACTGGTCGGTATGGTCTGTGGTTAACCCGGTTGATATGTTAGGACTAAACGGGGTGCCCGATCCGGCTGGGTTGTTGAGGGGAATATATGAGAAGTGCCCCGGGCCGTCTAAACTATCTCCCTGGTTAAACGTCGTGTCAAGACCGTAGTAATCGCCGCCCAACAGTAGGGTGTGTTTCAGGCCGACCGTCTCGAAATGGCCAACCAAGTCCAGGTTGGTCGAAGTGGTGTTTTTCTGGTCATCACCCGAATTCAGGGTTCGCCCAACATACGAGCCACTGGGCAGATCGTCCAGTATTCGATCCACATCGCGCGCGCCCACAAGTTCTTGAAGTTTCTCCTTAGTGCCTGCATAGACTGGGCGTGTAGAAAATGGGCTTTTGAACGATTGCTGGTTGACCGAAAAACGGTGCTTGAGTACCCAGTCGTCATTAAACTGGTGCGACCAGTTAAAGCCACCAAAAATGGTCTCGGTGGTGCCGGGCGAATAGCCACCGTAGTTGCGGCTTATCGGTACGCTTAGGTTTAAGCCAGGGATGGCAGGAATAAACGCATTGTCCAGGCCCTGATGTAAATGGTTGTATTCCATCTCGAAGGTTATCTGGGTTTTGGGGCTGATATTCCAACGCAACACCGGGGCAAAAAACACATCTTCCTTGCCCACAAAATCCCGGAACGAGCCACTGTTCTCATAAGACAGGTTGGCCCGGTACAGCAAATCCTTGTTCTTGGTCAACGGGCCGCTGGCATCGAACGTGCTGCGGTACAAATCGTAAGAGCCGAACTGTTGGGTAAAGCCGTAATAAGGTGTCGCCAACGGCTGTTTGGTGACAATATTCACCATGCCGCCCGGTTCAACCTGACCGTACAAGATGGCTGCAGGGCCTTTTAGCACTTCAACCGATTCCACATTGGCCAGTTCCCGGCTGGCAGCACCTTGTTGCAGCCGAAAGCCGTTACGCATGAAAGTTTGTGACTCAAAACCCCGCAAATAAATGGGTTGATCTGTTCCGCCAAAAATCCCTACACTTCCGCTGTTGGTTGTTGTGGTCACCCCGCTCACATTCTTTAAGGAATCCGCCAACCTGATCACCTGCCGATCCTTCAATACCTGCTTGGAAATCACTTGCACGTTGAGCGGTGTTTCCATGATCGGCGTGTCGGTCTTGGTGCCGACCGTGGCGTTAGGCAGGACGTAATCCTTGTTGTAAGGGTCGGCGTAATATTCAGGGTCGTAAGCGGATTCGGCTTCTACGGTGACTTTTTCCAAGGTGATGTCAGAACCATTATCACTGGTTTGCTGTTGAGGTAATGTATCAAGATTACCATGGGCGGCTTTTGGGTTAGCACTGGTAGTACTGTCAGCTGTCTGTTGGTAATAGAGAGAAGAGGCTCTCTTTTCGTTTTTCTCATTCGCCCTAAGATTTTCAGATAAAACGACTAAAGCTAGAGTCGTAATGAAGAAGAGCAGTTTATTTGGTGGAGCGGCATGGTATTGCTGATTTTGAAAAACAAAAGTCATTTTCATGAGCGAGCGCCTAAAAAGATGGAAAAAATTTTCGTATCAGAAGTAAGACGAACGAATGAGGAAAACACCTCACCTTTTTTGTAAAGAATTTTCTTTGTACTGCTTGCTGAAAAACGGTTTGAGCTTCATAAGCTCTGCTATCAACTATGAAATCCCTTCTGTCATACATGCAAAGAGAGGCATATTCATTATCAAAATCCGCAAATAATTTTTATGTATAAGGTGAGGTCATTTTAATAATGAATCGTCTAGTTAAGTGAATCGGTCTATTTGTTATTTCGGATATCGAATGCGCGTAAAAGATCGGTTTTTAGATGTTCATATGAGTTAGATGTTGATTGGAAATATGTTTATGCCTGAATTAAAACTGATAGAAGCGGTAGAGAATGGTGAAATCGATAGAATTAAAAACCTATTGGATGAAGAAGTAGACATTGAACAAAAAGACGACTATGGATGGACGGCACTAAACTGGGTGGCTGGCAAGGGAAATACGAGAGTCGTAGAAATATTGCTTTCAGCAGGAGCCAATATTTCCAATGTTGGTAGGGACAAAAGAACTGCTTACCAGATTGCTCTTGCCGCCGCTCACATTGAAACCGCATCTGCACTGCAAAAAGCCGAACAAAAAGCGTTTGTAGATATGGAAATGGCAGTGCGCCCTTACTGTAGAGCGTATCCAGTCGCAGAGCTAAGGCAGTTTTCGGATTGGCATGAATTACTGTCAGATTTAGCGGAAGACGCGATTGTTTTTGTGCATCAGGATCTAAGTGTGACCCGATCCATGTTTCATGGGAAAGATTTCGTTTTCAATAACATATCCACTTCTTGGGAAACTTTTTGTAAGAACCAATTGGCTTTTGCTGTTCCGACTGACCTTGAGTTAGCGGCTTCATTCGCGGCAAGTAAATCTGGTGAAACACATCAATCACCCGTATGAATTCACTTAATACCAAAACAAATCCAGTGATGGAAGATAGTATCGTTGATTTAAGCGATATCGGTTCACTGGTTGAGTTGCTGCGCATAAGGGCTTCGCAACAAGCGAATAAGGTAGCCTATACATACCTTGTTGATGGCGAAAAACAAAAGTTACATATTACCTATTCCGAGTTGGATAAACGGGTTCGCGTAATTGCCGTAAAACTCCAGGAATTAAATTTACAGGGCGAGCGGGCGGTACTCCTATATCCCCAAGGTCTTGATTACATCATTGCGTTCTTCGGATGTTTATATGCGGGCGTTATTGCAGTGCCGGCCTATCCGCCAAGGAACAAACGTCATATGCCGCGTTTGAAAACAATTATTGACGATAGTGAAGCAAAAATAATCTTGGGTACAAGTGCAATAGCCGACGCAATCAATGGGCTATTCGAAACAAACAACGATATCAATATTCCAATTCTTCAAACAGATATGTTGGTAAACGATGTTAATAGTTGGGGGTTGCCTGTATTCAATCCAGATGACCTAGCTTTTTTACAATATACCTCAGGCTCTACCGGAAATGCCAAGGGGGTAATGGTAACTCATGCCAATTTGATGGCGAATCAGCAGTACATCAAAAACAGTTTCGGGCATGACCAAAATTCTACAGTAGTGGGTTGGTTGCCGTTTTATCACGACATGGGTTTGATCGGTAATATTATGCAGCCTTTGTTTATTGGTGCTCCGGCAATATTGATGTCGCCCATGGCGTTCCTTGAAAAGCCGTTAAGATGGCTAAAGGCGATTACCGAATATCACGCCCATACAAGTGGCGCGCCTAATTTCGCGTTCGACCTTTGTGTGCAAAAAATTTCAGCTGAGGAAAAAGTACAGCTTGATTTAAGCTCATGGAAGTTAGCCTTTAATGGATCTGAACCGATACGTGCAGAAACGCTTGATCGATTCGCTGAGGCTTTTGCCTGTTGCGGATTTCAACCAGAAGCCTTTTATCCCTGCTATGGTTTAGCGGAAGCGACTCTCCTGGCTACCGGTGGTGAAAAAGCTTTATCGCCGATTACCAAATCTTATAGTAAAGCTAGTTTGGAACAACATGTTGTCAGTCCAGGGTTAAGCGATAACGATGAATGCCGTAAATTAGTCAGCTGTGGATGTGTTTGCAATGATCATCATATTAGGATTGTTGATCCCGATACCCTAGTGGTTCGTGAGACGAATAGGGTTGGTGAAATCCAAGTTAGCGGTTCAAGTATTACAAAGGGTTACTGGCGAAATTCAATTGCGACAAATGAATCATTTATCCAAGATGAGAACAATATACGGTGGTTACGAACTGGGGATTTAGGTTTTATTGATAATGGCGAGTTATTTGTCTGCGGACGGTTGAAAGATCTAATAATCTTAAGAGGACGCAATTATTATCCACATGATATTGAATGTGCGGCACAGTCGGCAGTTAATTGTTTGATTCCAGGATGTTTATCTGCAATAGGAGTTGACAACGGAGAAAGCGAAAAACTAATTTTATTGGCGGAAGTTAAGCGAAGTTATTTAAAACAAGATAATTTCAGTTCTGAATTTTCTGCAATTCGGAGTTGCTTGGTTGAGGAGTGTGGCATCCAAGCACATGCAATTTTGTTGGTAAAGCCAGGTAGTATCCTAAAAACGTCAAGCGGAAAAATCCGTCGTTCCGAGAACAAAAAGTTATTTGAAAGAAATGAACTAAAAGCCATCGCAGTCGATTATCTTGATTATGATGATTTGTCAGAACAAAAAATTCCTAACGTAAAGTTCGAAGAAAGACAATCTCAATTTGATAATCCTAAGTTTCAATCGTTACCTGAGCTAAACCAGTTAAGACAATCGCTATTGTCAGCTTCTAAAACCGATAGCATACATTTGCTTACCCAATATTTAAGTGCAAAAGTAACCGCACTATCAGGTGTGGAACTAGAACAAATCGATTTATCGATACCTCTTTTGCAATTAGGTATAGATTCTCTTAAATCAGTCGAGTTGAAATATCTGATAGACGATCTACTAGGGATAGATTTCCCTCTCGGTTTCTTTTTTGACGAAAAAACTTTAAATAACATCGTAGAAATCGCGCTCAAATTGGCGGAAGATCAAACTGCTTCCGCTACGCAGGTAAATGTAGAAAAAAGTAGTGAACAGGAAGCAAAGCAGACTAACCGAATTCCGTTGTCTCAAGGTCAAAGAGCCATTTGGACTGTAAGCCAAGTTGAGACCGAATCCGTAATTTATAATTTGTCGGTAGCATTGCGAATTCAATCGGCTATCAATATAGAAGCACTAAAAGATGCAGTGCAATTTCTGATGAAAAGGCATGAACAATTACGCGTTCGTTTTGTGCTTGATGAAAATTTATGGCCAGTCCAAATACTCGTAGATGACCCGAAATTTCAGTTCAACCATATTTTTTGCAACAGCGAGAATCAAAGGCAGCAGCAGATTAGTTCAGCTATAAAAATCCCATTTGATTTGGAACATGGCCCATTACTTAGGGTGGGACTGTTTAGCTGTTCGGATACTAATCACATTTTATTGTTCTGCGCCCATCATATTATTGCCGATCTTCGCTCTATGTCGGTCTTGCTTGACGAACTTAAACAAGTTTATACGGGATTATGCTCAGGACATCAGGTGCTGTTGCAATCCATCATAGGTAGTTATAAGGAGTTTATAAATTGGCAACAAGCTTACTTGGAAAGCAAGCAATCTGAACAAGCCTTGCAATATTGGCATCAACAGTTATCTGGCGAAATACCTAAAATTGAATTACCTATCGACAATATTCGCCCGAATAGGCAATCTCATGGTGGAGCAATAGAAACCATCATTCTTGACCAACAGATTGTGGAAAAATTGAGGAACTTGGCAATTCAGAACGGTTCAACCCTGTACATGACGCTTCTTTGTATCTTTAAGATTCTGTTGTATCGATACAGTGGTCAACAAGACATTATTGTCGGTTCACCAATTGCAGGCCGGGCAAAATCTGAGTTCTCCAATTTGGTTGGCTACTTTGTTAATACGGTTGCCTTGCGTTCAAGTCCCGATGGAACTAAGACATTTGTGCAGTATTTAGCTAAAGTTAGAGGCATTGTGCTGGAGGCATTACAAAATCAAGACTACCCTTTTCCTTTGCTGGTTGAAAAATTACAGCCGGAACGGGCAAATGGAATATGGCCTTTCTATCAGGTAATGTTTGCGTTACAAGGAGATGTTGATTCCTATTCTGAGGCTGCCGCCTTGGCTTTGGGAATACCGAATATCGAAATTAATTGGTCTGAACTGGATGTTAAGAGTGCCGAGATTAAAGAAACTATAGTCCAATTCGATTTGGCAATGATGACGGCTGTTACCCAAGGCGGGTTGTTAGTTTCTTTTCAATACAGTACAGAGCTTTTTGAAAGTACGACTATTTCGAGAATGTTAGGACATTTTCATAGTCTTATAGAGGGTGTGTTGAACAATCCTAATCAACGATTGGTTGATCTGCCTCTGCTACCGGAGTCTGAATACTGTCAGCTTCTTTATGGTTTCAATGCGACAGAGGTGGAATTCCCACAGGAAATGTACATACACCAATTGTTTGAGAGGCAAGTTGAACGTGATCCTAATGCCACAGCTTTGGTATACGAAGGGAAAAGCGTGAGTTACGGGGAGTTGAACCGTCATGCGAACCGGCTGGCGTATCGGTTGTTAGAGTTGGGTGTTAGGCCGGATGACAGAGTAGCGATTTGTGTGGAACGAAGTTTGGAGATGGTAGTAGGTCTCCTAGGAATTCTCAAGGCTGGGGGCTGTTACGTGCCGCTAGATCCGGGTTACCCGGAAGAGCGCTTGACCTATATGCTGAGCGACAGTGGTCCGGTAGCGATATTGACCCAAGAAGACGTATGGGTGCGGTTGTCTGGTATAACTGCAAGTCCAGGTTCAAGCGCTATTCCTGTCATCTTGCTGGATGGTGTTGTTGGTCAGGAAGCCGAGCAAAGTGGTGAGTTTGGCAAGAACGTCACCCTAGCGAAACTATGCCCAGGATACCCTGAACAGAACCCTGGGCCTGGAGAGATAGGGCTGACCTGCCACCACCTAGTGTATGTGATTTACACGTCGGGTTCGACGGGCCAGCCCAAGGGGGTAATGGTTGAACATATGTCTCTAGTCAATTTTTTATACTCAATGTCAAAAATACTAGGCATTGAAAGTAGAGATAAACTCTTAGCACTTACTACCTTATCGTTTGACATAGCTGGATTAGAATTATTTCTGCCTTTAATCAAAGGTGCAAAAATAATTTTAATTAATCGTGCTACTGCGTCGGATTCTGAGCTTTTACAAAAAACAATTTTGAAACACAGCCCTACAATCGTACAGGCTACACCGGCAACATGGCAGCTTTTACTTAATAATAACTGGTGTGGTTCCAAACAACTCAAAGCTTTATGTGGGGGTGAAGCATTAACACCACAATTATCGACTAATTTAAAAAAAATAGTGGGTGAACTATGGAATTTATATGGCCCAACAGAAACAACGATTTGGTCGACATGTAAGCGAATTGAAAATCAATTTACTCAAAATAAATATATATCAGAATCCATTGGCCGTCCGATATTAAACACTCAGATATATATACTGGATACCCACCTGCAGCCTTTACCGTTGGGGGGGGGTGGAGAGATATATATAGGTGGTGCGGGAGTTGCGCGTGGTTACCTGAACCGGCCGGAATTGACGGCGGAGCGGTTTATTGCGAACCCGTTTTTCCAGGTTGGCGGTCGAACTGATGCTACCTTTGCTGACAACGTAAACGATTCGCGCAGAGGCCATGGTATTAACCCCAATGGCCGTTTGTACAAGACTGGTGACTTGGGTCGCTGGTTGCCGGATGGGAGCATCGAGTACCTGGGGCGTAACGACTTCCAAGTCAAGATCAGGGGCTTTCGCATCGAGTTGGGCGAAATCGAAGCCCAGCTTGGCCGATGCCCCGGAGTCAGGGAAGCGGCGGTCATGGTTCGGGAAGACAGTCCGGGCGACAAGCACCTGGCGGCTTACCTAGTTAGTGAAGCAAATGTGAAATTGGATGTGGCCGACCTAAAAACTATTTTAAAGCAATCACTGCCGGGTTACATGATTCCCCCTTACTTTATTTTCATGCAATCAATGCCGTTAACAGCCAACGGCAAAATTGATCGAAAATTGTTGCTTTCACTAAATAATCCCGAATTTCAACTACATGAATATGTGGCACCAAGGGATGAAGCTGAGCAAGAGATTGCTGATATTTGGCAACAAATTCTAGGGGTGGAGCAAATAGGAATTTATGACGATTTTTTCGATTTAGGCGGTCATTCCTTATCAGCAGTGCAAGTGATTGCCAAAATACAAGAGTCATTTGATATTAAAGTTCCGGTGAAAACCATTTTTGAATCGCCCACGGTTGCTGAGTTTGTCGATAGGCTTGCTGAAGCTAATGTTGAATAGTTATGTTTCTTTTCTGCACTGGAATCTGGTTTATTTAAGGTAGATTTTCAAATGAATATAAATTCAAAAAACTTGGTGAAAGAGCTGGTGCAGCCAAATATCTTTGATACGAAAAATCAGGATTTTTGCGTATTAACTAATGTCCATAATTTACCAGGAGTATGGAGGGACATTTCTAGAGATACTTTAAATATCGGTTATTTGAGCAGGCAAGAAACTACCGAGTCGAATGCAAGAAGTTATCCGCGCAAACTTCCTGTTGCGATAGAACAGGCAAAAGGCATTTTCCTAAAGGATGTTGATGGGAATGTTTATTATGATTGCCTTTCATGTGCAGGCGCTCTCGCGCTTGGGCACAATCATGAGGTTGTTCACCAAGCTATAGAAAAATCTATGCATAACAACCTGCCTATGCAGACATTGGATATAACAACACCTATTAAAGAGGCTTTTGTAAACGAGATATTGAATTGTCTCCCTGAAGAATTTGCAAAAAGCGCAAAAATACAATTTTGTGGGCCATCCGGATCAGATGCTGTAGAAGCGGCAATAAAACTCGTAAAAATTGCTACTGGTCGTAATCTTATTATGGCCTTCCAGGGAGGCTATCATGGAATGACAAATGGTGCCTTAAATTTAATGGGTAATACAGGTGTAAAAAATGTTGTTCCTGGTTCAATTGTTGACGTTCAATTCTTACCTTTTCCTTATATTTACCGTTGTCCTATGGGCAGTATAAATGATCCAGATGGCGAAGCGACAATAAGGTACATTGAAAATGTATTAACCGATGTAGAAAGCGGGCTTCCCAAGCCAGCAGGAATAATCGTTGAAGTTATACAGGGCGAAGGCGGAATGATTCCAGCCCCAAACAAGTGGGTAAGAGAGTTAAGACGAATTACTTATGAGCAACAAATCCCCTTAATATTCGACGAAGTACAGACTGGATTAGGACGAACAGGCAAGCTTTTTGCCTTTGAACATTCAGGGGTAGTTCCCGATGTTTTAGTTCTTTCAAAGGCGATAGGTGGGTCATTGCCATTAGCAGTCGTTGTGTATTCCAAAGATTTAGACAAATGGACACCTGGAGTTCATGCGGGAACCTTCAGAGGAAATCAATTGGCGATGGCAACCGGTACCGCAACGATCAGATACATCAAATCAAATAAGCTTCATGAGCATGCCGACAGAATGGGCAACTTGTTTATGCAGAAGCTTAAGGAGATTAAGCGTCATGGTATCTCTATCGGTGATGTAAGGGGGAGGGGATTGATGATAGGCGTTGAAATTATAAAAAATTCATCAAACCTCAAAAATGCATTGCCCCCCAAACCTTTTAAATCACTGGCGCTCAGAATTCAACGTGAGTGTTTTTCCAGAGGCTTAATTTTAGAGACAGGGGGTAGAGAGTCTAGTGTATTAAGAATCATGCCACCATTAATAATAACTGAAAACCAAGTAACCCATATTTGTGAGATTTTTGAGAAAGCTTTGTTAGCAGCAGAAACAAAAGAGACGAATGATTTATGAGTGAGCAAACCTTATATCGCTTAGCTGATTCAACAGCAGTGGAAGCCTTGGTCGATGGCTGGGTAGCGTGGCCGCATACTTTTTCACCCGTCGTTTATTGTTTGCATCAGTTGAATTATCAAAAAAAAACGTTGGCTTCCTACATTCAGAATCCAGCGATGCACGTTAAGTCAAGCAGTAATCCCAAATTATTAGGCGGGGCATTCGTTAACATACCCATTGAACGCTCAAACGATATACAAAAAATGTTAGAGCGTTTGGAGATTGATCATCAAGGCGATTTAACATTTGCGCAAGCATTAATTGATTTTCAAAACTTACTCGACAAAGAGGCGAACGGACATACGCTAAACGATTATTACGCGAAACTCCCTGAATGTTTACGGGGATATGTGGAATTGCTATACGACTACAATAGCAGGCCAATCGTCCGTTGTATCGAAAATCTGCTGTACCGCAGTAATCACTATAAAAAACACCTGCAATCGTTACATTTTTTCACGCAAAGTCATGACCGGATGCGCGCTTATTATATGAGCACGCCTAGGTTACCAGAACAGAACACTATCGAATGGCATATTCCGTTCGATAATAGTGCAATTGATGAGCTGTTTAAATTAGATAACCGTCCACATCCTTTGGAATATATTCGTGAGCTTTTAGGACTAGGGGTAAACGATGACAAAAAATTATTGACCTTGCTTACCGATCAACTGCCAAAGCAATCCAATGTCTGGCAAGGTAAGGGCTTTAGAGTCAGGTATTACGGCCACGCCAGCGCTTTAGTTGAATTCAATGGCAAAACAATATTAATCGACCCCTTTCTTTCAGTGGTGCCAAGTGAAGGGGGTATCGAAAGATTTACGTTCCAAGATCTTCCTCCCAAGATCGATTATGTATTAATCACTCACGGTCATCACGATCATTTTGTATTCGAAACACTGCTTCGGATAAGGCATAAAACCGGATGTTTGGTTGTACCTAAATCTTCCGGTATTTTTTATGCCGATTTTTCGTTGCGCCTCATGGCCAATGCCTTGGGCTTTAATAATGTCGTAGAAGTTGAACCGTTAGACATGATCGCGTTTGACGGTGGAGAAATCGTCGCTATTCCTTTTTTGGGCGAACATAATGATTTGCCTTTCGCTAAAACAGGTTGGTTAATCCAGGCGGGTGAAAAGCAAGTATTGTTTGCTGCCGATTCCAACTGCCTTGATAAGCGGATGTACGAAAATATTTGCGCACAACGTGGGCCAATTGATGTGGTTTTCCTGGGGATGGAATGCATAGGCGCACCGTTGTCTTGGGTCTACGGGCCTTTATTGCCAAAGCTGCCCGGCTATAAGGAATGCCAGTCCAGACGTTCCAACGGTAGCGACTCTGTCGGAGCAATGAATTTATTGGACGCTGTACAAAGCAAGCAGGTTTACGTCTATGCCATAGGCAGGGAGCCTTGGCTGCAATATTTTATGGCGTTAGAGCCTGAAGAGGATGACACTTACATCCAGGAAATAAATAAATTGTTGGCTGCATGTAAAAGTAAGTCTTTTATTGATGCTAGAAGATTGTATGGCAAGGACGAAATTTTCATAGATGGATAAGTAATCTTTTTTAGCGTGTAGAAATGTTGTTGGCGGTTGTGTTTATTAAGGTAGGTTAATTGCTATGGAAGAAGTTGCAGAAAGTCTTCAGGATATAAAAGAACAAAAACGGGTCTTGCTAATATCTAAGTTAAAAAAAGGCAATGTATCGAACAGCGCAATTAAAAAGCGAGATAACGGTAAAGTCGCTCCACTTTCATATGCTCAAGAACCGCTCTGGTTGATGTCACAATTGGAGCCGGAAAACCCTATCTACAATGTTGCGGGTGGATTGGAGTTTTCTGGTGTCCTAAACACTGAAACTCTACACCAAAGTTTAAATGAAACAATCCGTCGTCATGAAATTTTGCAGAGCAGGTTTGTCAATGAGCAAGGCATAGTAGCTCAACAGGTAAGTGATGATTCGCAACTCCAACTCGCTCATGTCGATATTAGTCAGATCGATGCGAAATTGAGGCAAGCCCATTTTGATCAGATAGCCGAGGAATTCATAAGTAAACCATTCAATCTTATTAATAATCCGCCTTTGCGCGGCATGTTGGTCACATTTGGAAACCAAAAACATATTTTAGTGCTGACATTGCATCATATCGTTGCAGACCGATGGTCAGTTGGCATCCTAATGCAAGAAGTCGCCGCATTATACAAATCTTATGTGATCGGGTTGCCCTCAGTTTTACCTGAATTGACTATCCAATACGGTGATTTTGCCGTTTGGCAAAAGGAACAATTGGAAGTTTCAAGAGAGAAAAATTCTGAATATTGGCAGCAGAAATTAGAACATGCACCGCCGACTTTAACGCTGCCCTTGGACTATATACGGCCATCTGTACCAAGCTATCGAGGTGACTTATATCAGTTTGAGTTTTCATCCTCATTATCTCAAGCAATAAAGTCATTGGCTAAGCGGAACAAAGCGACATTGTTTATGACAATGGCGGCAATTATCAATATTTTGCTCTCTCGATACAGTGGTTCCAGGGATATCGTTCTCGGATATACGTCTGCAGGCCGCAACCAGGCACAAACAGAAAATTTAATCGGCTACTTTATTAACACATTAGTGTTACGAAATCAGCTCGACAATGATGATTCTTTTATAAGCCTGCTTAACCGTATACAAAATCAGGCCTTGTTGGATCAAGACCACCAGGACATCTCTTTTTCGCAATTAAAGGAAGCGGCGGGTGAAACTGGGAGCAAGAACGAAGGCCGGTTGTTTCAAGTCATGTTGACCGTACAAAACGCGCCAATGTCTGAATTTCATTTGCCCGGTTTAACGGTAAAACCTATAGCTTTGGAAAATCAGGTATCCCAGTTTGACCTAACTTTTCTGGTCGAAGAGCAAGAGGGAAGCTTATTTGGTGCTATCGAATACAGCACAGATTTATTTGAAACAGCTATTCTCGATAGGTTGGTCGGACATTTAAAGACATTGTGTGAAGCTATTGTCGTTCATCCTGACAAGCCAATAGGGCAGTTAGAAATATTAACAAAACCAGAGTGGCAGCAGCTAGTTTTTGATTGGAATAAACCTTGTAAATTAGAACGTGCTTCTGAGCAAGATAAACCGATTACCAGTTGGATTGCATCGAAAGCCGAGACAAATCCGAGCGCAGTGGCCTTGGTTTTTGCTGAAGAAAAAATAACTTACTGGGAATTAAATACCCGCGCAAACCGTTTAGCGCATTATCTCCAAATCCAGGGTTTAGGCACAGAAACTCGGATCGGAATATTCGCGGAACGGTCAATAGAAATGGTGGTTGCCATTCTTGCTGTGCTTAAGTCAGGTGCAGCCTATGTCCCGTTGGATCCTTCTTATCCTACAGAGCGCTTGATTTATATGGTTAAGGATGTAGGTGCTCAACTCATCCTGACGCAGTTGTCTTTAAGTAATAAATTAAATTTTGGCAATATTCCTGTCGCTTTGATTGATGAATCTTACGAGGACTACCCAAGCGAACCGCCAATACAAACAGCCACATTAGATAACACCGCTTATATTATTTTCACATCAGGTTCCTCTGGACAACCCAAAGGCGTAATGGTAAGCCATAGGAACTTGCTGCATTCGACTTTAGCCCGACTCGATTATTATCAAGATGTCCCTGAATGTTTTCTGCTGATATCTTCGTTTGCGTTTGATAGTTCTGTTGCTGGAATCTTCTGGACCTTAAGCCAAGGTGGATGTTTGTGTCTGCCCAAAAATGAGGAAACTGGAAACCCCGCTGCATTAGCTGTGTTGATTAAAAACCATCGTGTCACACATCTATTGGCCTTGCCTTCTTTTTACAAGGCAATCATAAACGACAATGCAACCCCGTCATTAACTTCGCTAACAACAGTCATTGTCGCGGGCGAAGCCTGCTCCAGCGAAATTGCCAACGAACATCACGGTAAATTACCTGATGTAAAGCTCTACAACGAATACGGCCCTACTGAAGCAACTGTTTGGAGTAGTTCGTATAAAGTTGAAAAAAATGAACCCGTAAGGACTTTGCCAATAGGCAAAGTTTTAAATCATGGTCAGATATATTTGCTGGATAGTCATTATCAACCAGTTCCAATCGGAGTTTGCGGTGAATTATATATTGGTGGGTTAGGCATTTCACAAGGGTATGTAAATCGGCCAGATTTAACTGCGGAAAGATTTATTCCCGACCTTTTTACTGGCTCAGGCGGTCGATTATATAAGACGGGTGATTTAGCGCGATTTAGATCTGATGGCAATATCGAGTTTATAGGACGTATCGATCATCAAGTAAAAATTCGCGGATACAGAGTCGAACTCGAGGAGATAGAAGTCAAACTCGTTGCTTGTTCAGGTGTCCGTGATGCTGTTGTCATCGTTCGCGAAGATAACGAAGGTGATAAACGGATTGTTGCCTATTTAATAGCAGAGCATGATCTGGTCATTAATGACCTTCGAAATCAGTTGCCCAATGCTTTGCCAGAATACATGCTGCCGAGTGCGTTTGTCATTCTTGATGCTTTACCGCTAACACCTAACGGGAAGCTTGATCGAAAGGCATTACCCGCTCCGGGTTTATCAGATGTTGCTATACAAGATTTTTTACCTCCTCAAGGTGCGGCTGAAATCATTTTGGCAAAGATATGGCAAGAACTTTTAGCTGTTGAGCGAGTAGGCCGTAACGATCATTTTTTTGAATTAGGCGGCCATTCGCTGATGGCAATTTCACTCATTGAAAAATTGCAGCAGCATGAATTTGCAGTTGATTTGATGAATGTGTTCAATATGCCAGTACTTGCCGAGTTGGCAGCTAGTTTGTCGGATTTAAGTGAGGCCAAAAAATTTGACGTTCCATCCAATTTAATTCCTAGCAATTGCACACATATCACACCCGATATGCTGCCGCTTGTAACGCTCAGTCAAACTGAAATAGACTCGATTGCATCGCATGTTTCTGGCGGTATGGCAAATATCCAGGATATTTATCCGTTAGCACCTTTGCAGGAAGGAATTTTCTTTCATCACTTGCTTAACAGAGAGAACGACACTTACATTAAACGTTCCGTTCTTGGATTTGATTCACGTAATCGTTTAGACAGTTTTCTAAATGCCTTGCAAACCGTCATCAATCGTCACGACATTTTAAGGACAGCTTTTCACTGGGAAGGGATATCACAATCTGTACAAGTTGTGCAGCGACAAGCAAGCCTGCCAGTCATTGAGCTTGACCTTATAGGTATCGCCAATACTGATGATATATGTGCCAAGCTACTTAAAGAAACCGACCCTCGAAATATAAGATTAAATCTACGACAAGCACCCTTATTCGTTGCCTATATAGCATTCGATCATCAGTTAAACCAATGGTTAATGTCAATAATCAACCACCATCTGATCGATGACAACTATACCCTACAGCTCATCTTATCGGAGATACAAAAAATTATCCAAGGGCAAGGAGACAAGCTACCTGACTCGATACCCTACCGTAATTTCATCGTCAAAGCTTTAGCTGTTTCTCCAGCCGAACATGAGTCTTACTTCAATGCACAGTTGGGTGATATTTCCGAACCTACTGCCCCGTATAGAATTCTCGACATTCAAAACAATAATAGGCAAGTAAGCGAGGTTAAAATCCAGCTAAATAATGCGTTATCGCAACGTATCTATGATAGCGCAACTCAGCATGGAGTTACTCCAGCCTTATTGTTCCATGTCGCCTGGGGGAAGGTTCTTGGGCAATGTACTGGTCATGACGTGGTTGTTTTCGGTACGGTTTTGTCCGGACGTTTGCAAGGCTCCGAAGGGGTAAGCCAAGTTCTTGGAATGTTCATCAATACCTTGCCTCTGCGGGTTGACCTGAATAGTCGTAGTGTGAAAGAAGTTGTCAACGACACACACCATCGGCTTATTAGTCTGCTCGACCATGAGCAAGCCTCGTTGGCCTTAGCGCAACGGTGCAGTGCAGTTGATGCGTCACTGCCATTATTTACGACTCTTCTCAATTATCGACATACTAATCTCATTGTTAGCCAGAACAATGATTCAACAGATATATTCGAATGGGGAGGGGTGCAAATTTTCCACAGTGAAGAACGCACCAACTACCCTATAACAGTAAATGTAGACGACCTGAGCCAAGGCTTTAGCCTGACCGTTCAATGCGTAGAAGAGATAGACCCCGAACGGATAGCGGCTTACCTCAACACGGCCGTTGCCCAACTGGTCGATGCCTTAAGCCAAAC
Source organism: Methyloglobulus sp. (assembly GCA_013141505.1). GTDB lineage: Bacteria > Pseudomonadota > Gammaproteobacteria > Methylococcales > Methylomonadaceae > Methyloglobulus. The sequence goes on along the minus strand of JABFQX010000046.1, from coordinate 4,602 downwards.
CCCTGAAATACCCATCGGTCGGCTTAGCATCCTGCCCGCCCCCGAGCGCGACCAGCTCCTCCACGGCTTCAACGCGACAAATGCCGATTACCCGCAGCACCGCTGCATCCACGATCTGTTCGAAGCGCAAGCCGAGGCCAACCCTGCCGCCATCGCCCTCATCTACGAGGGCGAGAGCCTCAGTTACGGCGAGCTCAACCGCCACGCCAACCGCCTCGCGCACCACCTGATAAGCCTCGGCATCCGCCCGGACGACCGGGTCGCCATCTGCGTTGAGCGCAGCCTGGAAATGGTCATAGGCCTGCTGGCCATCCTCAAGGCGGGGGGGTGTTACGTCCCGCTCGACCCCGGCTACCCTGAAGGGCGGCTGGCCTACATGCTCGCCGACAGCGCCCCCTTGGCCATACTCACCCAATCCGGCCTCAAGGCCAGGCTGCCCGGCTTAAGCGCGTCCTTGGAGGCGTTGGGCATCCCGGCCGTCCTGCTGGACGGGGAGGGGCAGGGTGTCCGTCCGGCGGGCGAGGCCACCAATGCCCAAACTGACTCAATTGGCGACACCAACCAAAAAGACAGTCTATCCCTGCTGTGCGTCGGCCACCCCGAGCACAACCCCGACCCCGCTCAACTCGGCCTCACCAGCCACCATTTGGCCTACGTCATCTACACCTCCGGTTCCACCGGGCAACCCAAGGGGGTAATGGTTGAGCATAAAAGTATTATCCGATTAGTTATTAATTCCGGTTATGCGCCGATTACAAGTAATGACTGTGTGGCACATTGTGCAAGTCCAGTGTTTGATGCGTCAATATGGGAGATTTGGGCGCCGTTACTCAATGGGGCTAAGCTATTGCTCATTCCGCAACAAATATTATTGAACCCGACTCAACTTAATAAGGAACTAATTAAAGGAAAAGTAACTGCGTTATGGCTGACAGTAGGGCTATTTAATAATTACGTAGAAGATCTAAAGGAAGCACTGAATCAACTGAAATATCTACTTGTAGGAGGTGATGTTCTTGATCCAAAGATTATTAAGGCATTATTGAATGGTAGTAATGTACCGAGGAAAATATTAAATGGTTATGGCCCTACAGAGACTACAACATTTGCGAGTACTCATCATATTGTTACAATTGAAGATGAAACTATTTCAATTCCGATAGGCCGCCCGATAGCCAACACCCAGATTTATATATTGGACAGGCACCTGCAGCCCGTGCCGTTGGGCGTAACGGGCGAGATCCACATCGGCGGCGCCGGCGTGGCGCGCGGTTACCTCAATCGGCCGGAGTTGACCGCGGAGCGGTTCATCGCCGACCCGTTCGGTCAAGGCCGGGACAACCTGGCCGGGGCGGCCTGTGGCGGCCGCCTGTACAAGACCGGCGACCTGGGTCGCTGGCTGCCCGACGGCAGCGTCGACTACCTGGGGCGGAACGACTTCCAGGTCAAGATCCGTGGGTTCAGGATCGAACTGGGCGAAGTCGAAGCCCAACTAAGCCGATGCCCCGGCATCAGGGAAGCCGTGGTCATGGCAAGGGAAGACGTGCCGGGCGACAAGCGCCTGGTGGCGTACCTGGTTGCCGAAGCCGGGCAAGAGCCGACAGCCGCCGACCTGCGCGGCCAATTGTCCGCGGTGCTGGCCGAGTACATGGTGCCCGGCGCCTACGTCGCCCTGGAGGCCTTCCCGCTCACCCCCAACGGCAAGCTCGACCGCAAGGCCTTGCCCGCGCCGGACGGCTCGTCAGTAACCTGCCGCGCCTACGAGCCGCCGCAAGGGGCGGCGGAGGCCGCCATCGCCCACATCTGGCAGGAACTCCTGCACCTCGGCCAAGTCGGCCGCCACGACCACTTCTTTGAGTTGGGCGGGCATTCATTGCTGGCGGTGCAATTGGTGTCCCGGCTACGCCAAGAACTTGGCATCGAAGTCCCCCTGCGCGACCTCTTTGCCCGGCCCGTATTGGCCGGTTTTGCCAGGGCAGTCACCAACGCCCGGCAGTCCGAGCTTCCGCCCATCCAAATGGCCGACCGCAGCCAGCCCATCCCCTTGTCCTGGGCGCAACAACGGCTCTGGTTCCTGGGCCAACTCGACCCTGCCGCCAGCGCCGCCTACCATATCCCCGCCGGCCTCCGCCTGCACGGACGGCTCGACAAGGCCGCCCTCAAGGCCAGCTTAGACCGCATAGTCGCCCGCCACGAAATCCTGCGCACGAGCTTTATCAGCCAGGACGGCCAGGCCTTCCAGCACATCGCCCCCGCACACGGCGGCTTTGCCCTGGCCGCACACGACCTGAGCGGACTGTCCAAGCGCAAACAACGCACCGCCGTCCAACAAACTGCCGCCGATGAGGCCAGCCAAGCCTTTGACCTCAGCACCGGCCCCCTCATCCGCGGCCAACTGCTGGAACTGGGCGCAGACGAACACATCCTGCTCATCACCCAGCACCACATAATCTCCGACGGCTGGTCTATTGGCCTGCTCGTCCAGGAGTTTGCCGCCCTTTACGCCGCCTTCAGCCAAGGCCAGCCCGACCCCTTGCCCGACTTGGCCGTCCAATATGCCGACTATGCCGCCTGGCAACGCCAGTGGCTGCAAGGGGACACCCTACAAGCCCAAACGGCGTTCTGGCAAAGCCACCTCACCGGCGCGCCGGCCATGCTCGAACTGCCCACCGACCGCCCCCGGCCAACCACGCAGAGCTATGCCGGCGGCAGTGTTGGGCTCGAACTGTCCAAACAGTTGAGTGCCGACCTTAAACACCTGGCCCAGCGGCACGGCAGCACCCTGTTCATGGTGCTGCTGGCCGGCTGGTCTATCCTCATGGCCCGGCTCAGCGGCCTGGGCGACATTGTCATCGGCACCCCCATTGCCAACCGGCAACGCAGCGAAGTTGAACCGCTCATCGGCTTCTTTGTCAACACCCTGGCGCTCAGGGTGCGGCTGGACGACAACCCCAGCGTGGCGGCCCTACTCAACCGGGTCAAGGCCACCACCCTGGACGCCTACGGCCACCAGGACATCCCGTTCGAACAAGTCGTCGACCTCGTCAAGCCCGAGCGCAGCCTGGGGCACAGCCCCGTGTTCCAGGTCATGCTGGCGATGGACAACACCCCCGGCACAGGCGAACTGGCCCTGCCCGGGCTCAATCTGTCGGGTCTGGAGCTGGCGCACACCACTACCCATTTTGAATTGTCTTTATTTCTCACTGATAGGGAGGAACATATTGCCGGGATTCTTGAATATGCCAGTGAGCTATTTGACAAGGTTACTATTGAACGGTTTAAGGAATATTACCAACTTATATTGGTTGGCATGGTCACAAATGCCCAGCAACGCATCGGCCAATTGCCGTTCCTGCCCGAGGCCGAGCGCCACCAGCTCCTCCACGGCTTCAACGCGACAGCCGCCGGCTACCCGCATCAGCGCTGTGTCCACGAACTGTTTGAAGGGCAGGCCTTGGCCAACCCCGCCGCCACCGCCCTCGTCTACGAAGGCGAGAGCCTGAGTTACGGCGAGCTCAACCGGCACGCCAACCGCCTCGCGCACCGGCTCATCGGGCTGGGCATCCGCCCGGACGACCGTGTCGCCATCTGCGCCGAGCGCGGGCTGGAAATGGTCGTCGGGCTCCTGGGCATCCTCAAGGCGGGGGGGTGTTACGTCCCGCTCGACCCCGGCTACCCCGAAGAGCGCCTGGCGTACATGCTTACAGACAGCTCCCCCTCAGCCATACTCACCCAATCCGGCCTCAAGGCCCGGCTGCCCGGCCTGGGTGCCAGCCCTGTCCCGGTCGTCCTGCTGGGCGGGGAAGGGCGAGAAGCCCAAGCAACGGGCGAGGCCACAGGAGCCGCCGGCCTGGACGGGCTGTGCGCCGGCCACCCCGAGCACAACCCAGTCCCTGCCCGACTGGGGCTCAGCAGCCGCCACTTGGCCTACGTCATCTACACCTCCGGCTCCACCGGGCAGCCCAAGTGCGTTGGGATGGAGCATTCGGCATTGGTAAATTTATTACAATGGCAAAGCGCAAACATAAAATCAAACAAAGGTCAGATAACATTGCAATTTGCAGCTCTAGGATTTGATGTTGCGTTCCAGGAAATATTTTCCTCATTGTGCTACGGCGAATGTTTATTATTGATTAACGAAACTGTTCGACACGATTTTTATTTACTGACAGAGATATTAGCAGAATATAAAGTTCAAAAAATCTTTTTGCCTACAATCGCATTGCAAGGTTTAGCAGAAGTCATTATCAACATTAATTTGAATTTACCATGTTTAGTTGATGTGATTACAGCGGGCGAACAATTACGAATTACAAAAAACATTTCTGAATTTATTAGACAAGTTCCTTTTCGTAGATTACATAATCACTATGGGCCAACAGAAACGCACGTTGTTACTTCACATACGCTAAATCATGATCTATCTACAATATTTTTGTTACCCCCCATAGGCCGCCCGATCGCCAACACCCAGATCTACATCCTGGACGGCCACCTGCAGCCCGTGCCGTTGGGCGTCACCGGCGAGATCTACATTGGTGGTGCGGGGGTGGCGCGGGGCTACCTGGGCCGTCCAGGACTGACGGCGGAGCGGTTTATCGC
>JABFQX010000092.1 GCA_013141505.1 Methyloglobulus sp. | reverse complement strand
CACGGACTTAAGGGACCAAAGGCGCACACGGCATCCAACCGTCCAACCTGGGATGCCTCCCAGGTATGCGTCCAAGCGTAATTTATCGCTAAAAACAGGCTTAGACAACATGGGATTTATAATACAAGGCGCACCACCCCGACTTCTCTTGTTTTCAAGGCATTGGAGGGCTTATGACAAGCGAAATGTTTATTGGGATTGATGTGGCCAGCCAGGAACTGGTGGTCAGTGACGGACAAGGCTTGGCGGCCATTACCACGAATTAGCTGCCGATTTGGCGGTGGCGGTCGGCATGGCCGTGTATGTGCTGAACCCGCGCGACACGCGGCACTACATGCTGGGGTTGGGGCGGCGGAGCAAAACCGACCGGGTGGACGCCACCATGATACGGCGCATGGTGATGGCCGAACACGCCCAACTGCGGCCTTACCAACCCGCTTTGGAAGCCCATCGGCAACTGGCCTTATTGCAACGACGCCGGGGCACTGTCGTCAAACACCGCCAAGCCTTGCACAAGGCCTTGCGGCAGGTCGACACCCCGTCCCGTTTGCCCAGGCCTTGGCCTCGCTGGATGGCTTATTGGCGGATATTAACCAACACTTGCAAGCCCTCCTCAACACCCAGGAAACACTGGCTGCCGATGCCCGCGCCGCCTCAAAACTATTCCGGGCATTGGCAGACAAACCTCGACCCAATTGGTGACCTTATTCAGCCGGGTAAAGTTAGCCAACAGCGATGCCGCCGTGGCCTTAGCGAGTTTTGACCCCAGGGCTTCGGACTCCCTCCGGCCAAAAAGCAGGCCGCAGGCGGCTGTCCAAGCGTGGCCCCAGTGAATTACGCCGCCTGTTGTACAAAAGACGCCGTGAAGGAGTACACGGAAGCGTAACGCGAGTGGAGCGGTGTACGACGACCCCCGCGTAGCCGTAGGGGCCGGGCGTGTTGACGGAGTTGGAGCGCGAGCGGAAGCGTAGTCAACATGCAAGGCCATCCGACACGGCGTCAAGTCATTTGGGCAGTCGTGATGCACAGCGTACCGAAGGGGAGTTGTGCATCGTGACGAACCGAGGACGAACGCGGGCAGCCGAAGGCATTAACCGCCACGTGATTTTTCGCCGCTAAAATCGGATGGATCCCATTTTAGCTTTCGCGAAAAATAGTGGCGCGCTTAGTTACGTGAAATCGGTTCCCCAATTTTGCTGGCACCGATCAAAGAAACATTTACTGCTCTCTATGACGAACTGGAAACTAAATTTGAGACAGTCAATCAGCGCATCAATAGCGGCTTAAACGAACACATTAAAGTTGCTGGAGCAGCAGATAAACTCCGCTGGTCGCGCTGATGTAACCCAGCACAGATGAACCAGTCAACAATGTATTTTACGGCCAATTGCCGGGTGTTAGCATAGCCGACCTTTTTGGTTTGTTGCCGGAGACACCGGGTTTCTGGTCGTTTCGAGGGTCAATATATTTGATGATCAGGCGGATTCTGGGATTTATTTAAAACAGTTCCCAATATTTTTTTGCCTGCTAAAAGCCTGAGTGTTTTACTGATATCTTCAGGCTGGCTTTTACCTTCTTCTATCACCAGCAATACCGCATCGTAATATTCAGTTGTCACGAGCACATCATCCGTCGCCAAAACGGGAGGAAGGTCGAAAATGATGATCCTTGACTTATTACGGTTATGGATTTCGTTCATCAGGGTTTTCATGCGAGGGCCTGATAATATTTCCGCCGAACCAATGGTTTGGCCGCGTCCCGGTAATATCGTCAGCCGATCAATGCCAGGGTTGACAAAAATTTCCGATAAAGGCTTGTTTGATAAGAAGTAGTCCCTTAAGCCATTTTCATTTTCCAGGCCGAAATACCAATGAACTTTTGGATACCTCAAGTCCAGATCGACCAATAAAACTGATTGGTTGACATCCATTGCCATTGCAATAGCAAGGTTAACCGCTATTGTCGATTTGCCGGCACCTTGCGCGGGTGCCGTGACGGCAAAGCTGTGCCAATCATTATCACGCAATTGTTTGAGAATTTTGGTTCGCAACATTCGGAAAGCGCCGGATTCTGCGTCATGATTATGCAAAGTGACGATACGCCTTTGCCTCATCAAATTATGATCAATGGTATGTTGATTCTTCTGCGTGGTCTTGATCCTGTCTTGTGGGATAGCATACGATGACCTATCTTGCTGATACTCGCCAAGCTCAGTTTGCTGGAGGGCGTTATCAAGCGGGTCTAACGAAACTTTGGGCTTCGGAACATCAAAATGTCGATTATCAGGGATTTCTTGATCAGAAATGACCTGTTCCTGGTAAACATTTTTGACCGCAGCCTTTTCTTTGTCCAGATTTAACTCAGCATTTTGAATAGCTTTATCTAGTGCATCATGAATACTATCCATTGACTTCTCCAGTGAATCTGCAATGCTGCACGGGCGAGCAAAACTCATCAAATAAACCCATCGCATAGTTGCTAAATGGGTACATGCCTAAGTTGCTATCGCTGTGTACACCTTTAAAAAATGATTGTATTGACATAGAGCCGTATTCGAAGAATTTGTTCATTTATAACAGCATGCTCAGCTTATCCGAGACTTTATCGTATAAAACATCGATCGGCATGTAGAAGAAATGGACGGCGACGATAGCGCCTATAATCAGGAAAATGACGAGGATAAGCAGGTTAATTTTGTTCCTTCGGGTTCTGTTTATATCATCTTGATTTTCAATATAAGGGATGACGACCAAGGGTTCTGCACCCACCAAATTTGTCAAGGCGCTATAGCTGCGAATGCTGGTGTCCATAGCCTCGGCTAGCATACCGACAGCTAAGCCACCAATAATTGAAAAAACAAAGCCAAGAAACAGTAGTTTTATTCGATTGGGCTTTTCTGGTTTTTCTGGGACACGGGGGGGCTCCAACAAGGAGAACTTTTCGGCTTTTTGTTCTATTTCAAGGTTTCGGGACAGTATGGCTTCCTGCGATTTCGCTTTTAAATCATTATATTTGGCCTTTTGGTTATCCAAATCCCGCATCAGTTCATTGAAGCCACGTTCAACCTGATGGGTTTGTGCAATATTAGCCTCAAGTTTTTTTAATTGCTCGGTAAAGGTTATTCTTTGTTGGGCGATATTTTTTAGTTCGATATTAGCGACATTAATTTCACCCAGCAAATTTAAATAGACAGGGTTGTTGATGTTGGATGTTTGATCGGATTTACTGTTTTTTTGATTTTTGAAAAACTCCAGTTTTCTTTTTAAAGCTTTGACATCAGGATGGTTGGGGGAATATTTTTTTAGCAGACTATTATATTCGGCTTCAACAGAGGAACGCGTTTCCAGGGGTTCTTTGTTGTTTCCCATGTCAATTATTACCGGGCTGACCGTGCTAAGTTGTGAGCTGGCGCTGTCCCGTTTTTCTACCTGCATTTTTTCTTCCAGCTGCAGTTGTTGCAACGTGCTTTCTAGTTTGGTCATAGAAGCCATATTAACGGGAAGAAGTTCTGGCAGGCTACCGCTGTATTTGTCTTTAAATTCAGCTAATTGATTTTCTGTTTTTTGAATTTCAACTTTAAATTTTTCCGCTTCTTCTTCAAGGAATTTAGTGGATTCTTCGGCACGCTGGGTTCTCGATCTGATGTTTTCGGCTAAAAATAAAGTGACCAGTTCGTTGGCGACCTTTTGGGCCGTGACATTGACGCCATTATCAAACGACAATGTAAATGCCAGGGTTGCTTTGCTGTTTTTGCCTTTCCCAATGACATCAGCATTGATCAATTCAAGTGTGGTGGCTTCTTTAAACCGTTCGGCTAACTTCTCAGAATTAACGGCATCTTTTTCCTTTTTATACAATTTGAACTTGGCAATAATCCTGTTAATGTTGTCTACCGTCATCAATTTTTGTTGGATTTGCTGAATGCGTTCATCGGCAAAGCTGACAACTGTAGACTTAACTAAGTCACTGGGGATATGCTGTTGTTCGATGAGTATAGTTGCTTTTGATCGGTAAACAGGAGGCAATATGACGGCAACAAGAATGCTGAGCATCAGCAAGCCAAGCATCGGTAAAATAATGGTGTATTTACGCCGACGAATAATCTGTAGGTAGTCTTTAAACGATTTTTCTTCTTCCAGTTCCATGCTCATCTTGATACTTTAAAGCCTTGCCAATTATAGTCGATTGATAACATGAAAAGATCGGAATAGCCGCTGGCAAAGCCATTGTTGACTATTCCGATGCCGGAAGAACCGCTCGAAGAGCGGTCTTGGCTTCGGTATCGATAACTGCCCATCAGCGTCCAGTCAGGTGAAAAATTCCAGCTTATGGAGGGGCTGACATTGATGTTCTCCCGTGTTTTCTGGTTGTTGACGCTGACCTGATCAGACATTAAATATGATGTCGTCAAACCGGCAGATAAATGATCGGTCAGTCGATAATTCGCACTCAAGCCGACACTCGTTTGCTCTTGTAAAAAGCCTTGATTTGACGGGGCGAGTGAACGACTGAAATTAATTCCGCCAGAATACGTCTCGTTAGTGTAATCAATGGCGGCATTAGCTAAAAAACCGAATGACGAGCTTTTTTGGGCGTTCACTTCAGATTCTGTTTCCCGAAAGCCAATTGTGCCGCTGAGGTTCCAGTTATCAGACCACCTGTAAGCATTGGTGGCGTTCAAGCCAAGACTGTCATAGGTTATTTGCTGCGTCCCACCAAAATCGCTGGCAGTTCCACTCTGAGACAAAAAATTGCTGTAAAAAGCGCTGAGAGAACTGGAATAGCGTTCACTCCAAAGGTGTTGCCATGTGAGGTTGACATTTTTGGTTTCATAATTTCTGAAGCCTGTCCCACCGCCTTTAGAAAATGAAGATTCCGAATAGGAGGGCACCAAACTCAAGCTGTCAAGTTCAGAAATTTTATAGGTGGCTGAAGGGGATACAGTCCATTTGTCGCTCGAAGCAGTGGCATCAAAATTACCGGAATCGGCCTGGGCATTGCTACGGGTAGGTGTTATAGAGTAATTCCAGTTCAGCCCCCAATCAATTCGCTCAGTTTTGTAAAAGCCAGCCAAGCCATAGTTTTGTATGTCCTGATTGAGCGAGTTAAAAGCTGGATTGCTATAAACCTGAGTACCGTAGCTGGCGCTTGCCTGAACTTCCGATACGTCAGTTTTGTGCAAAAAATTCATGGTGGGAATGATTCGGTACTCAAAAGAGCCTTTACGGTCACTACCTGAACGGAGAAAGACATTATCATCATAACTCAAGTTTTGCTTAACATCGCCCGTGATTGACCACTCAGCGGCCTGGGCATATGCCGGCAAAACCAAGCTCAAGATAATAACGGGTAAAGGTGATCTGTTCATGGCGACACATAAAGGCTTATTAAGGGACAACAACAACATCACCACTTTTTAAAATATGATTTTGATTCAGGCCATTGCCATTTTCCAAGTCGCTGTATTCAAATTTGATGGACTCTGCCCCTTTGCTGTTTTTGCGCAAGATGACAATATCGTCACCTTTGGCAAAGGGTGTTAAACCGCCCGCCAAACTTAGGATCTGCATGACGTTCATCGGTTCAGTCATAATAAATTTACCGGGCAATTTTACCTGCCCTGTCACGTAAACGACATTGCCACCCGCCGATTTGATGACGACGTTAACGACAGGTTCGGCAATATATTCTGTCAATTTGGTAGTCAATTCCTTTTTCAGTTCTTCAACGGATCGTCCCGCAGCCTGTAGGGAACCCGTCAAGGGAAAACCGATACTACCGTCCGGCAATACCGTCACTTCACGTTTTAGGGCATCTTCATTCCAAACAGAAATTTCCAGAATATCGCCAGGATTGATCAAATATTTTTCAGTTTCTGCGTAAGCTGCCTGGCAACCCGCAAAAAATGCCAGAATCAACAGCAACTTTGTTAGCATTGATCCGTCTGTGTTAAATATTTTCATAGTAGCCTAACCTTAAGTTAAAAAGGGGACAATTAGCCCCCTTGGAAGTATTCGGAAGTATAAAGCAAAAAGGGTTTTTATGCAGCAAGCGGGGTGTAATTGCAGGGTAGAGTGTCATTTGTATTTGAACCACAACCACAGCCGCAATCAAAGAAGTCTAGTAGGCTTTTGTTCCTGTAAAGCCCTTAAAAATGGTTCCGAACACGATTTTAATATCCAGCCATAACGACCAGTTTCTTATGTAATTAAGGTCGTATTGAATTCTACCTTCCATTTTTTCCAAAGTATCGGTTTCGCCCCGATAGCCGTTGATCTGCGCCAAGCCGGTAATGCCCGGTTTTACCTTGTGCCTGAGCATATAGCCTTTAACTTGCCCACGGTAAAACTCATTATGGGCCACTGCATGCGGTCTTGGCCCAACAACCGACATTCTACCTTGCAGAACATTAAAAAATTGCGGCAATTCGTCCAGAGAAGTTCGCCTTATAAAAGCACCAAGTTTAGTTACTCGCGGGTCATTTTTTGTGGCTTGGACGACATTGGCGGAATCTTCCAACACAATCATTGACCTGAACTTCCATACGATAATTTCTTCCCCTCGGAAGCCGTAGCGACGTTGTTTAAAAAGTACAGGGCCTGGCGAAGTCAAGCGAATCGAGATAGCAATGACGATCAATGGAATTGCTATTATAATCAATATTATACTACTAAATATTATATCAAAAACCCGTTTCATAGCGCCGTCTACGCCATAAAAAGGCGTGTCATGGATGCTAATAATGGGGATGCCTTTGAGGTTGTTGAGGCTTGAACTCAGTAAATCAAAAACGAATAAGTCGGGTACATAATAGACAGAAACGGTCGAGTCGGCTAATTGCTCAATAATGCTTCTGATGCGTAGCTCGGCGCGTAAAGGTAACGCGATGTAAACAATATCAACAACCCCTTCTTTAGCAAGGGCAATAAGTTGGTCAATATCGCCAGTGAGTGTCGCCTTGTCGTAGGTGTTCCTGTCTTCAGCAATGCGCTGCCGATCATCGAAAAAGCCTAGGAAATCTATACCCATAGTCTCTTCTTCAAAAAATATTTTTTCCAGCTCTGCGCCCAGCATCGTCGCGCCCACAATAGCAACTCGCCGTTTATTTTTGCCTATTTTCCTGATCAGATTGGCTACGCTACGGACGATGATATGCCAGGAGATAATTTCAACGGGAACCGCCAAGCTCCAAAGCCAGAAATACTGTTTATAGATGGGGTCTATGAGTGGATAAACTTCGTCAACACACATCATCACCAGCATGACACAAAACCAGGATATTGCGATTAGCTTGGTTTCTGTGAACGTAGACATGCCACGGCTGCCACGGTAAAGCTGATTGAAAGAGGCGAAAACGCCGAAGCCAACGATGGCGATTAAAAGCCACCAAGTATGTTTGTTGTCCCATTCCACATCCACGAGATCGAGGATAGACCATAAAGTCAGCCCGATAACGATGATATCTAACAATCTAACCAAAACCACGAGCTTGTTGCTGTGGGGGCGAATGATCCGAAAATACTCTGGAGGGCTTACCATATAATTGTTTTAGTTGGTAGGTTGTTAAATAATAGTGGGATATAACAATCTGATTTATTATTATAAATTGAACAAAAATAAATAAATTTAATTACGATTCGGCAGGTAATTTTAAGAGATATACCGAGCCGTCACAAGTTAAAAGGCTAAGGGACAGGCTTAATGGCCGACGTATCTGATTTTACAGCCGATGGTTCCGCATGGGTACTGCTTATGAAGATAGACTGGTCGGGTAAGTCATCATTTTTTTTCAGTGCTTCCAGCAACACAGCGTCATGACCATAAATATCCGGGTAAAAGGCCAAGTTATTGTGCTGGTCAATAAATGTAGTGGTATAAAACAACAATACCGGGATGGGATGCTTTAAATCGACACGTTGCGTAACCGGATTTTGCATGGCTTTTTTTATGGTTTCGGTATTCCAGTTACCCTGATTTTTTAGGGCAAACTCAGCCAATAGACGTGGGTTTTCAACCCGTACGCAGCCGTGGCTAAAGTCCCTGCGTAATTTTCGAAACAATGAATTCGCCGGGGTGTCGTGTAAATACACTTCGTCCTTGTTGGGGAAGATAAATTTAACCTTACCCAAGCTGTTTCTGTTACCTGGTTTTTGCCTGACCCGATAAACGCCTTTTTCCAATTTTGCTATAGATTCGCTGTTGACCGGGATTGGTTTGGCTTTGTCCGGATTGCCTTTGCTGGAAATCATCTCCATGTTTTGGGACGCTAAATAATTTAAGTTTTTACTCAGTTTAGGAATTATTTCATCTTTAAGGATGTTTTTCGGCACATTCCAATATGGCATGAACTCAACGTAACTCATATGAGCCATTAACACAGGGGTCTGATTTTTTAAGGCTTTACCGACAACAACGCGCATATTGGTAATATTGATATCGGTATTGTTAATATCATCTATCGCCCATAACTGGAAGGCGGGAATATTGACAATAATTGAACGTCCTATGTTAAGTTCAGGGAGCCACCGTAACCGTTCCATAGCCAGCTCAATCTGCTTTATCTTTTGGGTCAAAGGTTCGTTAAGGGCGGCGACGGTAGTCGGGCGTATGACGCCGTCTGGGGTTAAGCCGTGACGACGCTGGAAATTTTTGATGCCCGCGACAAGATCAGGGGTGTATTGTCGTAGTTTGGTTGTGCTATCGACGGTATTTTTGTAAGAGAAATCACCGAGGCTTACCAGAAAATTAGCCAATTCAGCTAATTGGGGGTGTTGCTCCCCCGGCTTTAATTTGCCATTAAGGATAAATTTGAAAGCTGGCGATTTTTCTGCGATAAACCGGTATGTTGCTAGTGCAGATTTGAGTTTTTGGTATTGTTGTAATTTGGGTTCGACAAGTGGCGGCAATTTGGCAACTATATTCAAAAATAAACTGTCTTTAATCAGCGCTGGAAAATCAGCGAGTTTTTTTTCCCGTAGCGTCAGATTAAAGTTGATGCCATGCGGATTTACCCGGCCATAATGGACATCGTGCAAAAACCGCAATACCGCTATACTTAATGCCGTATCAAATAGCGCAAGGTTTTTGTAATCAGTCGGTTTTAGGGAAAGTGCTTCATCATATTTTTTACGCAGTCCACCAACATCGTAATTTTCCTGAATAAGTCCTTGTGCGGGGGCATCGTTCAGTAAGGCGAAAGCATCACCGGCATTTTTAATCGCTGACGGGTTGTCTAGCCATAGCAATTTGTAATTGGCTAGTTTATAGAGCGCATCTAAGTCTTCGCTTCGATTAGCAAAATTAGCTTGTTTTAGGTAGGGATGTTGCTTCGTTGCGATAATGGCTGTAATTTCTTTGCCGATATCGGAAGCAGGTACGTTGGGTTCATCTGCATAAAGCAACTGCGAAGCGATCCCTGCCCAAATAAGCAGCAACCATTTGGCGGCAAAAGAATGTGTCTGCTGAGTCAAAAACGGAATCCTTCGGAAGTAATAAGTCTACATAATAGACTAATGTCAGGGCTTAACTATAGCACTGCTATTATTTTGATAATTATACTTAACTGACTGCCATAGCAAACAAAATTCGTTGTGTAAGGCGGCACAGTCGAAAATTAAAAACGTGCCGGTAAATAACACGCTAAACAGTTAGTCCAAAAACTCGATTCAGTTTAGCAGATATTCAGGAGTCATAGAATTTATGTCGCAAAAAACCAAGATACCCTGTGATAGCCCTTTTCCTAGCGCTAAACAGGATGCTACAAATGTCTCTTACGATTACGGCACGGCGCAAAGTCTGTCGCCTTCTTATCGGCTGGCATACGATGATTCTGACTTCATGATGCGCGATGAATTAAGGCCGGTACGATTGCAGTTGGAATTACTTAAGCCGGAGTTAACGCAGGCCGAACACAATATCAAGGCAACAGTGGTGATTTTCGGCAGCGCGCGTATTCCTGATTATCCAGTTGCCGAACAAGACGTGTTAGACGCAGAGTGCCAACTGAGTATAAATCCGGATGACGCAACGCTGAAGGAAAACGTTGCAACTGCCAGGATTAAGCTGAAAAAAAGCCGCTATTATGAAGAAGCCCGTAGTTTGGGTAGGCTAATAACGCTTGAAGCCAAAAAACTGGATGAGTTAGTGGTGGTGGTCACTGGCGGTGGGCCAGGCATAATGGAAGCTGCCAACAGGGGCGCTGCGGATGTCGATGGTAAGAGCATCGGTTTAAATATCGTGTTGCCGGGTGAGCAGAAACCTAACCCTTATATCACGCCTGAGCTATGCTTCCAGTTCCATTATTTTGCCATCCGAAAAATGCACTTTTTGATGCGGGCGATAGCCTTGGTGGCTTTTCCGGGCGGTTTTGGAACCCTGGACGAACTCTTTGAAACCCTCACCTTAATTCAAACCAGAAAGGTGCGGCGAGTTCCGGTTATCCTGTTTGGGCGGGAATATTGGCAAAAAATCATCAATTTCGAGGCACTCGTTGACGAAGGTGCCATTTCACAGTGCGACCTGGAGTTGGTTCAGTATGCAGAATCTGCTGCTGAAGCCTGGGCTATTATTTTGGCAAGTTACAGCAATGGCAATAACCACGAAAGCAAATAAGTAGTATGAAAGTCATAAAATTATCCGTTTTATCAGAGAGTTATAGTTGCAAAAACGCAAATAAGATCATGTTTTTGCTTATCTTATTTGTGTTGATACCGCCAGCGATATCTGCGGAAAGGCAAGCGGCAAACGCTTCGCCAGAGGTTGCAATTACCAAAGCCCTGGCCAAAAGCAAAATTGATGCTGTTAATGGTCGGCAGGATCTTGATGCGGCGACTAAAACCCAAATACTCAGTGTCTATCAAGCGATTCAGGAAAACTTGGAGAATATTGAAGGGCTTACCGCAAAAACGGTTGAGTTTGAAGTGGCAATGAAAACTGTGCCCGATAAAATAAAAAAAATGCAGAAGGACGTTGACCACAACCGGCAAAAATTAGCCAAATTCCAGGCTGAAGACTTTGCTCGAATTTCTGACGAAGAGTTGGAACAGCGGCTGATACTCGAAAAAGACAAACTAAGCTCACTGGACAGCCAGGAAAGCAAGCTCGAACAAGAATTGATTCTGCAAAATCAGCGCCCCCTGCAAATACGTCAGGAAATAATACTTGCCCAGCAAGCACTCGAAGATGCTCAAAAAAAACTGCAAGCACCGCTTATTGCCAGCCCACTAAAATTAGAAGCTGAGGCTAAGCAACTACTCAAAACCACGCAGATAGATGCGCGCATTGTCGAGCTAAAAATGTTGTCGGTTGAAGGGAGCAGTAGCCAGATTCGGATTGAATTGCTCAAAACGGAACTGCAATTAGTCATCAGCCAAAAAAGCCTGCTCACCCCTGTGGTTACAGCCATAGAAAATCTGGGCAATGAGCGCAGGCAGCAGCAAGCCTTAAAAATGCAGGCTGAGTTAACCCAGGCAGAGCGCTCGGCTGGCGGCAAACATCCTATTATCCAACAAACCACGCGCGAGAATATTCAATACAGCCGTGATTTACAAACGCTTACCGCAAAAATTGAAGTCTATAACGCGCATAAGAACAAGATAGACGCGACCGCAAGCGAAATTGAAGCTGACTTCAAAAGTGCGGAAAAAAAGATCAGCTTGGCGGGTTTGAGTCCGGTGCTAGGCAAAATTTTACGAGAGCAACGGCGTAATTTGGCTAATCAGGATCAGTTAAAACTGGAGTCTGAAACCATACAAAACGAAACGGCCTTGACCAGTCTGGAGCAATTCAAGATTGACGATAAGCTCAAATTATTTGCGGATCTGGATGTTTATTTAAAGGATTTAATCAGTCAACACGTTGATAAAAAGGTGCCTGCCGATGACAAGATGATGATACAAGCGGAATTAAGGGTTCTGCTGAACAATCAGAAAGAGTTGTTAAGCAAGCTATCTTCAGTTGAAACAAACTATCTACATGCTTTGGGTGATCTTGATTTTGCCAGACAACAAATGCTTACCCAAGCTAAGAAATATGCAGATTACCTCGATGAGCGCTTATTGTGGGTACCAAGTTCATCACCTATCCGGGCGGATTATTTAAGCGGACTATACGATGCGGTTGGGTGGTTATGTTCACCAACAAACTGGCTGGTTTTAATCAAAGATATAGCCATGATTGCCTGGGATAACTGGTTTCTTACCTTGATAGCTTTGATAGCTTCGCTGGTGTTACCGATGGCGCGAAGTCTTGCCAAGCGAGAACTGGTATTTATAGCGGAAAAGATTGAGAAAATTTACACCGATAATTTTTATTACACCCTGAAAGCACTGGGCTATACGCTGGTTTTAGTTATACCGTTGCCCTTATTGGTCTATTTTTCCGGGTGGTTTCTCGGTAGTGATCCGCATGTTGCAGAATTTAGCAAAGCGGTGGGGTTGGGACTACGTAGCGCCGCTATTTCCTTGTTTGGGTTACAGTTTTTTTATCGGTTTTTCGCCGCCAACGGTATTGCCGTGCGCCATTTTCAATGGCAGCCAGATTCCGCAAAGCTATTGCACAAACAAGCCGCGTGGTTACGCTTTGTCATCGTCATCGGCATTTTTATTATCAATTGTTCGGGCGCATCAACCTTCACCAACAACAGCGATACTCTGGGGCGTTTGGCGTTGATTGGTGTCATGATAGCGGTCATGTATTTCCTTGCCAGAGTGCTAAATCCTACGACGGGTTTATTGCGTGGTTATATCAAAAATAATCCTGATGATTGGTTTTCCACATTACGGTTTATCTGGTATCCGCTTATTATTAGTGTACCTTTGGCGGTGATTGGCTTTGCGGTGGCCGGTTATTACCTCAGCGCCTTGGAGCTACAGCAGAAATTGATCATAACGCTGCGGCTTATTTTTGCGGTGATCATTGTCCATGAGCTAGTTATCCGCTGGCTAACCTTGGTTAACCGTCAGTTGGCACTAAAAAATATCAGGCAAAAACGCAAAACGGCACTGACCGAAAAAACTGAAAAACCCGTTTCGGCTGAAGGTGTTGGTGGTGACGATCCCGTGCTCCCCATTGATGAACACTTGATTGATATACCCACCATCAACGCGCAAACGATCAAATTGTTGATTATGTTCATCGGCTTTAGCCTGATTGTGGGATTCTGGATGATATGGCGCAATATTTTGCCCGCCTTTTCATTTTTGGAACATATCGTACTTTGGCAGCACTTAGTCACGGTTGATAATCAGGAAAGCTACCAGCCCATCACCTTGACGAATTTATTGATGGCGGGGTTATATGTTTTTATCATGGTCGTTTCGGTGCGAAATTTTTCCGGTATTATGGAATTGCTGGTGTTTAGCCGCTTGTCCATTGCCGCAGGAGGACGCTATGCGGTCAATCAATTGGCGAGATACCTGATTATTTCCATCGGTTTTATTTGTATTGCCAATGAGTTGGGCGGCAGTTGGTCGCAAGTGCAGTGGTTGGTTGCGGCACTTAGTGTCGGTTTGGGATTTGGCTTGCAGGAAATTTTTGCCAATCTGGTATCCGGTATCATTCTGTTGTTTGAGCGGCCCATCAGGGTAGGGGACACGGTGACTATCAGCAGCGTGACCGGCAAAGTAAGCCGTATTCAAATGCGTGCCACAACACTTATCGACCCAGATCAAAAAGAGCTGATAATACCGAATAAAACCTTCATAACCAGTCAGTTGGTCAACTGGACTTTAAGCGATGCGACAACACGTATCGTTATTCCCATCAAAATCGCCTATGGGTCGAATGTTGACCTTGCCCATAAGATGATGCTCGAAGTGGTGCGCTCGACCCCTAATGTTCTGGAAGACCCAGCACCCAGTGTGGTATTGACCGGTTTTGGTGACAATACGCTTGATTTTTCCGTGCGAGTTTATGTCGGCGAGTTGGCAAATCGCTTGCCAGTAACCCATGCCCTACACGTCAATCTCGAGAAGATACTGAGGGAAAACAATATGGAACCTTTTCTGCATGAAGCCGTAAATAATCTGATGTTGTATGAGAAATTACCTGTTACATAAGTTGGTGTTAATGGAATTAACACGTTATTTTACGAATAGCCTGTTGCCATATGAGTCAATGAAAAACAATAAAAAAAAGGCATCCGAAGATGCCTTTTCATGTTTAAGTTGACGAAAAAGAGTGTTATCTGGCTTTGAATTCAATCCGCCTGTTTTTGGCGCGTCCTTCCGCTGTCACATTGTCAGCTACTGGCTTGGTTTCACCGTAGCCCGTTGCGGACAACAATGCACCTTTGCTGGGGTTGGCGGCGGTGATATAACGCACAACGGCATTAGCCCTAGCTTTGCTGAGCGACTTATTGAAAATAGCGTCGCCAACATTGTCCGTATGCCCGGCAACTTCAGTCGGGGCGGTCAGGCACTTGGTGACATGATCAAGCTGCTTTTTGCCACTGCCGCTTAATTCAGCGCTGCCGGTATTGAATGAGATAGCCGCATTTATATCCTTGCTACAGGGTGGAACTTGCTCTTTTGGCGCGGTAATCGATGTAGGTGATGCAACAGGCGTGGGCAGGGGCGCAGCCATTATTTCCACCGCCATCTGGTTGTCAAAGCTGAGACCATCCCCCGTTGTTGTTTTCAGAGCAGTTTCCTGAGCCATTTTGGTCGCTACATCGGGTACCGTTCCGGTCAACGTGATTTTTTTGTCTTGCTGATTGATGCCGAAATTCTTGCCGCTTTTAACCCAGCTAAGAACTTTGTCAAGGTTTTGCCACCATCCGGGTAAAGTCGAACTCTTCCAAACTGTCAGTTTATCAATGACCTTACCTGCGCCAAATATTGTAGTAGCGGTATTGAAAGCGTTGTGCCTGTCGGCTTCGGATGGCATTTCGCCACTTAAAAGAACTTTGCCATCAGCAGACCTAAAATCAACATCGACCGGTGATTGAGCTACTGAAACGATCGGTGCAATCGGTTGCTCCGCAACGGCTATCCCACAGCATCCTGCCTGTGATCCTGACAATGAAGGCCCAAGCCCCATCAGCCATAAAACCAGCAAAATAAGTAACAGTATAACCAGCCCAAGCCACCGCCAGCCATTTGATGCGTTTGTTGTATTCATAACAGCCCCTCGCAATGGTTAGGTTTCAAGAGTTTCTGATGCCGCCATCAAGATTGTCTTGCAAGGCTTTTAGATCTGCCCATTTATTTTCCGCAGCAAGTTGCGCCTGTTCTGCCCACGTGCTTGGGTTGGCGAGTTTGAAGCGGTCGCCACCTTGTTCCAGCACCAAATCTAAAGTGGCAATCGAGGCGCTGCCCAATTCGGCGAAGGTGTGGATACCATTGTTATTAAGTAGTTCGGCAATTTTAGGGCCGATGCCTTCTATGATTTCCAGGTCATTTTTTTTGCCGCTGAAGCTGATGCCGGCAGCACTCGCCGCCCTGACCATATCGGCGCGGGACATTACGGTCGGGGCAACGGTTCGGGCCGGGGGGGATTCACTAAAATATGTTTCTCTTAAACTCGGGGGCTCATCGACAATCGCATTGCTATCGGATTGTCTCGATTCAGATGCCTTATTGCCAAAGGCCTTGCTTAGCCACCACGACAATAACCAGCCCAGCAATACCCCAAAAATTAACCACCAGATGCAGCAAGTAAACGATCCCATATTATTTCCCCATTAATTTTATTATCAAATCAATAACATGTGTTTTTAACTGAGCCTGAGTGTAACTGATTGAAAATGATATTGCAATTATCTATTTCTTAAGGGTTGACAATTGTAGGGCTGTTTTTTTCAGAACAATAAGGTATTGAAATAGTCGTTGTCTCATCAAAAAGTCATTAATGCGATAATGCGAGTTTATTACATTTGTATACGACAAAACCTGATGTACTATATTTAATAGCCTGGCCGCAACAATGCAAATCCGCCGTATTTTACTCGTCTCATTCTTCTTGCTGCTTTCAACTGTAGCGCTACCATTGGCGATGCTGTCATTTTTCGCGTCTAAATCTGCCCTTCAAGAAGAAATTGGCCGCAATCTAACCAGCGATGCGGCGATGTTGATGGAAGAAGTCGATATGTTAATGTTTGAACGTGTCCAAAACGTGCATTCCTGGAGCCGCTTGGACATTATTCAGGAAGCCCGTATCGGTGATATTGACAAACGTCTGTCGCACTTCCTTACCGATGTTGAAGTCGGTTACAAAGGCATGTACCGCAATTTGTTTTATGTTAATGCCCAGCAACGTGTTACCGCAGCCAGCGCACCCGAACTGATAGGCCGTATTCATTACACCACGGCAAATTGGGTTAAGGCAGACGTCCCGGATGGGGCGGTCTTTATCGAAGATCTACAACTATCACCACCTCCCTATGACCAGACTAATCTGGTAATCCGCGCCCCGGTACATGATCGCTATTCGGCTGAAAATATAGGCCAACTTTACGGTTTGTTCGATATGCAACAACTCTTCCGCTTACTGGACAAGGCCAGTATTTCGAGTTCCGGCGACCGTTACATTGCGTTATTGGATGGTGAAGGTCGAACCATAGCAACCTCGGCCAGCTTGCGAAAGCCGGAGTTTTTATTAAAAACGACATTTGCCGATTGGAAACCTGATAAGGGCGAAACTTTATTTCTTCGCCATAGCGATCCCATTACTAAGTCAGAAGTATTGGTAGGTCATGCCAGTTCATCAGGTTATCTGGGCTACGCGCAGATGGGGTGGTCAATCCTCATCTTTCAAAGCACCGACAAAGCGTTTTTACCTATCCGCGCACTTTTGGCGGTGTTCAGCGTCGTTATTATCTTGACGATGTTGCTGGCTTTGTTTGCGTCCAATTGGATTTCAGGCCGCATTGCCAAGCCCTTGCTTAATCTAACCAAATGGGTTCGCGAAGTACGTTACTTTGAAAAGCAAACGCCACCCCAAGTAGGAGGTACAGTTGAAGTTCGAGAGTTAGAAACGGCTTTCGCCGAAATGCTCCAGCAGTTGGAACGCTCTCGTGAACATGTTATTCAGGCCGCTAAACTCGCCGTTGTCGGTGAAATGGCGGCAATTATGGCGCATGAGGTACGTACGCCACTGGGTATTTTATCGACCTCGGCACAATTGCTCCAAGGCGAGAAGATGCTAAGCCCCGAAGGCAAAGAAATGACCCAGTTCATTTTAGAGGAAAGCGCGAGACTGAAAAAACTGGTGACAACCATGCTCGAATGCGCTCGACCAAGAGAGCCGCAAATGTTGCAACACAATATTCATGACCTGATTGGCCGCACTATTGAACTTTTAGCGCTACAAGCGCATAAAAAACAGCTACCCATTGAACAACAATTACACGCGCAAAATCCTTTTGTTGTTTGCGATGCTGAATTACTCACCCAGGTATTTTTAAATTTACTGATTAACGCCATACAAATCGTACCCAATGACGGCATGATACGGATACGATCAAGGTCCACCGCGCAATATATTTACATCGAAATTATTGATAACGGCCCCGGCATCGCGATGGAAGATTATCCGTTTTTATTTGATCCTTTCTTTACCAAGCGCGACGGGGGTATCGGCTTGGGCCTTACCGTTACCCGCCAGATTGTGTTGGCGCACCACGGCAAGTTGTCTGCGGCACAAAGTGAATGGGGCGGAGCCTGCTTTACGTTACACTTACCGCTGACACAGGAATAATAAGATGTTAAAAGGTGCGCACGTTGTCGTTGCCGATGATGACAAAAACGGCCGGAGGATGCTGGAAATTCTTTTGACCAAGCTAGGCTGCGACGTATCGACTGCTGCGGATGGCGAAGCTGCACTGGAAATAATCCACAATACGTCAGTCGATTTGCTGATTACCGACTTAAACATGCCAAAAATGGATGGCTTGGCGTTACTGACCGCCCTGCGTCAAGAAGATGATGATACGCCTGTTATTGTTGTCACGGCATACGGCACGATTGAAAATGCGGTCGAAGCCATGAAACAAGGCGCATTCGATTTTATTATGCGCCCTCTGGATATTGACCAAATTGAAATGGTGGTTAGTCACGCGCTGGAAGCTTGTCGATTAAAACAGGAAAATCTATTCCTGCGCGACCAACTGGATAAAAATGGCTGGGACGAGTTTATTGGGCAGAGCTCAGTTATGCACAATATATATGACTTAATCAGGCAGGTTGCGCCAAGTAAAGCCAGTGTGTTTATTTCGGGTGAAACCGGTACGGGTAAAGAATTGGTTGCCAGAGCTATTCATCGTCATTCCGGGCGCAGTGGTTTGTTTGTACCTATTAACTGTGCGGCTATTCCGGCCAGCATACTGGAAAGTGAATTGTTTGGTTATGTGCGCGGTGCATTTACAGGCGCGCTCAAAGATCGTATTGGTAAGTTCGAATTCGCACATCAAGGCACTGTTTTTCTTGATGAAATAACTGAAATTCCGCTTGATATACAGGCTAAATTGTTACGGGTTCTACAGGAAAACACCATTGAACGCTTAGGTAGTAATCGCAACTTTGAAATCGATATTCGTATCGTTGCTGCGACTAACCGAAATCCAAGGGAAGCGGTTGAAGAAGGTTGTTTACGTGAAGACCTGTTTTATCGTTTGAATGTATTTAATATTGACCTGCCGCCATTACGTGACAGGCAGGACGATACGTTGTTGTTAGCCAATAGTTTTGTCGAGACATACCGAAAGCAGATGGGCTATCCAGAGTTACAGTTATCGACTTCCGCCTGTGAACTCTTGACCACTTACAGTTGGCCCGGTAACGTCAGGGAATTGGAAAATATTATCGAACGGGCAGTCGTGTTAAGTCGCGGTGGGAAAATCGGTGAACAGCATTTGCCGCATGAAATAATCTACGAAAAATTGCAATCGGACATTCTGCTGCAAGACGAGAATACTGATTTGGAGAATTGTGTCGCCAACTTAGAAATAAACATGATTAACGAGGCGTTGAAAAATGCCGAAGGCAATAAAGCAAAAGCGGCACGGAGCCTTAAAATCAGCGAACGTACGCTGTGGTATAAGATCAAAAAATATGAAATTGGTGCCACAGATGCCCTCGAGTAAGAGCTTTGAGCAATAAAATAAATGCTTGTGCTTGGCATAATCAGCAGTCAGGCAAAGCCAGCCGTGCTTTAAGCCGTTTACAGCTACGGACGGCTTTATTGCGCTTAGCGTTGGTTGTCTGGGTATCCGCTTTATTGTTGCTAACCAGCAGCGTCGTGGCGGCGGAGGAGGAGTCGAGTAAGGGCTACCAATTAGGTCGTGGTTATGCAATAGGCAATACGGGCATTCGCTTAGGCGGCTATGCAAGCGTGCACTTGGAAAGTTTAGGTGATGTGCCTTGGTCTTTAAATGTCAGCGATGCAAGTCTTTTTGTTGCTTGGGACAACGGCTCAAGGCTGCGGTTTTTTTCGGAGCTGGAGGTTGAAGACTCACTGGGTGCAGGTCAGCAATATCGAGGGGTAACCACCTCCAAGGCGGACTTCCTGATAGAAAGGCTTTATCTGGATTATCTGGTTAATGACAACCTGACTGTCCGCATCGGTAAAATACTGACGCCTGTTGGGCAATGGAACTTGATTCATGCCGACCCTTTGGTATGGACGGCAACCCGCCCAGTTGCCACTGATAACCTGTTTTCGGAACATGTAAGCGGCATTATGTTGCATGGCACCGTGCCAATCGGCGAACAGTCCCTGGAATATTCCGTGTACGGCGATTATAGCTCCACACTTGACCCCTTACGTGCAGAACCGCCTTATTTCGACAATGCGTTGGGGATGCACTTACGTTATAACGTCAACGACAATTTGAAAATCGGTTTTTCCTATGTCGATTTTGCCTTGCAGGGCAGCGCCAATATTCGCAATCACCTGGCTGGATTGGATATTGCGTGGGCTTACCAACGCTTTGCCGTCAATAGCGAAATTGTTTACCGCAATAATGATGCAGCGGTTAACAACAATGCTTGGCAAGGTTATATCCAAGGTGTCAGTCCGATAGCGGAGCATTTTTATGCGGTGGGTCGCTACGAATTTTTCGATCAGCCCAACCAACAATTCGGCCAAGTAGGCGTGCTGGGTATTGCGTACCGGCCACGACCACCGTTGACCTTGAAACTGGAATACCGCCTGGGGCAGCACAATCGGGATTTAGCTCCCGATGGCTTGTTTGCCTCATTTTCTGTGTTGTTTTGATTATGCACAGTTTACGGGCCGTTTTCATGACACTCTGCATTGCCTACTTCGTAGGTTTTGCCCGACCTAGTTGTGCCGACGAATCCTTAGCCATTGTCGTCGGACACGCCAGCACCTTGCAAAGCCTCTCGCTTGAAACTTTAAAACGGGTGTATTTGCGTAAGAACCTGTTGGATTCGGCAGGCACTCGCTGGATACCGTTAAATTTACCCACAGACCACGAATTACGTCAGGGTTTTTCCTTGGCGTTGTTCAAAAAACTGCCGGAAGACCAAGAGCAATACTGGAATGAGTTATATTTTCAGGGCATTAATCCGCCCGATGTTTTAGCCTCAGAAGAGGCCGTGTTGCGTTTTGTTGACATCACGCCGGGTGCTATCGGCTATGTCCGCAAACGTAGTGTGGATAAACGGGTCAAAATACTCACCATCATTGTTATTCCTGAGAGCCGGTGATTTACAGGCCGAGTTGCCCAAAAGCTCTGGACATTTAATGTTGCTGCTTTTCATCGGCTAGCCACATACCCCCTAATTTTCAATTTCTCCCATAATCCTACCAAAGTTGCAGACTAAATTTGCAGGGTACTGCAAAGAACGTATGAATAACGTGGTCAATGACTTCGGCACAGACGCTAAAAAATATAAAAACTCTATATATATCAAATATATATTTATTTTTAATAAAACTGGCGCAACTTGTGCTTTATAGGTTTATGTGTAACTTAACGTAAATGACGGTTGCATGGATTAATACCTTCGACTTTTTGGCTGTTATGCAAGGTTGGCGGTGATATGGCCAGTTGATATCAACCGACACGTGATGCACTAAAAATTTGTTAAATAAGGAGTTTTTATAATGAATAAAACACTATCGAAATCTTAAAGATGTGCCGATATTTATTTCATTTACAGACAACGTATTTAACACAGATTATTTCAACTCAGGAGACTAATATGTTTTTATATAACAAAAAATTTGTTTTTTATTACTTTGCGTTACTTTTTTGGATAAGTTTTGGCGGCAGTGCTATGGCTGGGGAAACCACACTGGTTAGTACCCAATCGAACGGTTATTCAGGTAACGGTAATAGCATGTTTCCCATCATTAGTGCGGATGGTCGCTATGTTGCCTTTACTTCGGCTGCAAGTAATTTGGTATGGGGCGATAAAAATGGAGCTTCGGATGTTTTTGTCCACGATCTTCAGACCAAGAAAACGACATTAATTAGCGTGGCTTCCGATGGAACGCAAGGCAATCGTAGTAGTTTCGCACCGAGTATCAGTACAGACGGACGTTTTGTAATTTTTACATCCAATTCTTGGAATTTGGTGCCAAATGATAATAATGTTCATGGAGATGTTTTTGTTCATGATCGCCAAACTAAAGTAACTTCAAGGGTAAGCGTCAGTTCAACTGGTCAACAAGGAGACGAATGGAGCATAGTAGGCAAATATTCAATCAGCTCAGATGGTCGATACCTGTTTTTCATATCTTACTCCACTAACTTTTATGCAGACGATACTAGGGTCTGTTGACAATTAAACCAGCCATATAAAGCTGGCGGCCAAGGCGACAAAAGCGGAATAGCGTGAAGCCAGCTTTTCATACCTCGTCGCAATCCGCCGGAACTGTTTGATCCGGCAAAA
>JABFQX010000031.1 GCA_013141505.1 Methyloglobulus sp. | reverse complement strand
GACACAGGCGCCAACACACGCACCCACACTCATTATCTTGGTCATCTTGTTAAAGAGCGGCAAGGCTTAATGCCCTGCTAAGCCCGTCTATTCTACAGATTATTTAGGTACTGTCAATATGAAATACCAAATAAAAAGAATATACGGGCATTTGTTTTGAAGCTAACGCTACAATTGCAAATCAATGAAAATCTGTTCAACGCAGAAACTCGCAAGCACCCCCAACTTGCAGGTGAAACTTGCTCAAACCGAACACACTGCTTAGCTTTTTAAACCTATAAAAAAGCTATGCCTCATCCAATGAAGACAAATACCAGCTATCAAAATAATTTCTGAAAACCTTAATAACAACTGCGAACGGGTGACGCTCAGGACTAGCCGATCACCCTTTAAAAACTTTAAGCAAAACCAATAAACTACCGAGAAAAGCCTCGAAAGACTTACTTCCCGTATTTTTTGCGGAATTTATCAACGCGCCCAGCAGTATCAACAACACGCTGTTTGCCCGTATAGAAAGGATGGCATGATGAGCAAACTTCGATTTGTAAATCTTTGGTTAACACCGAGCCAGTTGTAAAAGTATTACCGCAACCACAAGTCACAGTAATTTGTTTATATTCAGGATGTATTTCTGGTTTCATATCTTTAATTATTACCCACTGATTAATTTACTTGCTTGTAATTTAACTAGGCATGATACTTTTTCTGACATTAAATCGCAACAGTCAATTAATCCATTAACATTATCTACTCTGGTATCCAAAGTAATTTATCGAGCCTATCATGCATAAATCAAATTATTGGTGATGCTTTGCCTAATGAGCTATCATTTTTTCTGACGTTACTTATATAAAAAAGACCAAAACCTCACCGATTTAATCGGCAAAAATCAACCTTTTATTTTTGTTCATTCCAGGGTGCTACTTTAAATAATAGCAACATGCCTGGAATAGCAATAAAAAAGCAGCTTAAAAAAAATATTTTCCAACCGATCGATTCCACCATATAACCGGTAGCGGCATTGGCGAAGGTGCGTGGCACGGCGGCAAGGCTGGTAAACAAGGCAAACTGAGTGGCTGTGTATAGCGGATGCGTGGCACGGGCGATGAACGCCACGAAAGCAGACGTTCCCAAGCCCACACCTAATGCTTCGACACCTATAACCACTGCCAGCCAAACGGGGTTATGCCCTACCACCGCAAGCCAAGCGAAACCAAGAATCGCTATCATCTGCACTGCACCGAAAATCCACAATGCGCGATTGATGCCTAACCGGATCATCCATATAGCACCCAGTAAACCACCAATTACACTTGGCCAAAGACCGGCATTTTTGGCAATTAAGCCGATCTCAGTTTTGCTAAAACCCATATCGAGGTAAAACGGCGTAGCCAATGCCGTTGCCATGCTATCGCCAAGCTTGTAAAAAAAGATGAAAGCCAATATCAATAACGCGGGCTTGATGCCACGGCTGCGAAATTCTTCAAACGGCTCAATGACTGCCGCTTTCAAAGTTTTCGGAGCACCTTTTAGCTCTGGCTCGTCGACCAAAAGCGTCATGATAATTCCGGGCAATATGAATAATGCGGTGATGATATACACCAAATCCCATGATAGATGATCAGCCAATACCAGAGAGAGCGCCCCAGGCACCAAACCGGCAATTTTGTATGCATTCACATGGATAGCGTTGCCCAAGCCCAGCTCATCTTCCAGCAATAATTCACGACGATAAGCATCCAACACAACATCTTGCGAAGCACTGAAGAAAGCCACGATAGTAGACAGATAGGCAATCGACCACAAATCAAGCTTAGGATGCAGGTAACCAAAAAGCGGAATCACTAACAACAAGGCGACTTGAGAGACCAGCATCCAACCTCTCCGCCGGCCTAGAGGGAGAATGTAGCGGTCAAACAACGGTGCCCAAAGAAATTTCCAGGTGTAGGGTAGTTGAATCAACGCAAACAACCCGATTGATTTCAGGTCTAAGCCTTCTGAACGTAACCACGCAGGCACCAAACTTATCAGTATATACAAAGGCAAACCGGAGCTAAAACCGGTGAAGATACAGATAAGCATCCGCTTATTAAGTAACGCTTCGCTGATATTCGTTTTGCCTGTCATCGAATATCCCTCAACATAAATCAAGCTCCACTTTTAATCTGCAAATAAAAAAGGCCGTAGTCAACTTGCAATTAACTACGGCCTTAATCGAAAAATAGCTTTTATATGAACAAATTATCAACCATTAATCAGGTAATGGACAAAAATGCTGCCCGCATAACCGGCAGCAATCGCCGGGGTCCATTTGAGGTGGCTAAAGAAGGTGTATTTATGATTGGATGCACCCATTAAGGCAACACCCGCAGCCGAACCAACAGACAATAACGATCCACCGACACCAGCCGTCAATGTCACCAACAACCATTGATACAAATCCATATCCAGATTCATGTTAAGAACGGCAAACATTACCGGAATATTGTCAACAATTGCAGAGATCAAACCGACCAAGATATTTGATGTCGTAGGCCCAAGTGTTTGGTACATAGCGCCTGAGAGCAATTCCAGATAACCGATATAACCCAAACCGCCCACGGCAAAAACCACGCCGAAGAAGAATAGCAAGGTATCCCATTCCGCATCTTTCACTCTATCAAAGATATCGACGGGCTTATCGCCTTCAACCGCACGTTGGGTTTTTAACCAGTAGCTGAATAACATCAACGCAGACAAACCCACCATCATGCCCATGAAAGGCGGCAAATGCAGGACTTGCTTAAAGCTCACCGCTGTCGCTATGGTCGCAAGAAACATTCCGCAGATAACGATTGCGCCGGGTTTCATCTGTACTGCCGCTTCGCCAGTCGCTTTCGGTTGCTCATCCGGCACCGCCAAATACATCACTGCCGCAGGTATTGCGTAATTGACTACAGATGGAATAAATAACTTGAAGAAATCGAAAAATTCGGCGTATTCCGCTTGCCAAACCATCAGCGTCGTGATGTCGCCAAAAGGGCAAAAAGCCCCACCCGCATTGGCTGCTACCACTAAATTGACGAAACCAATGCTAATGAATTTTTCGTTATCCGCGCCAACTGCCAGAACAACCGCACCTACCAGCAATGCCGCAGTCAGGTTATCTGCAACGGAAGACAGGAAGAAAGTGATAACGCCGGTAATCAAAAATAATTTCCGGTAACCAAATTCTTTTCTGACCATCCAGGAACGCAAAGCTTCAAAGACATTGCGTTCAGACATGGAGTTAATGTAAGTCATCGCTACCAGCAAGAACAGCATCAACTCGGCATATTCTTTCAAGTTGTACTCGAAAGCCTTGTGCATGTCCTCAGCCGAAACCCCTGCTTCTTTAGAAAGGATAGCCGCATGTGCCCAAATAATTCCGGCCGCCAAAATGACTGGCTTGGATTTACGTAGATGGGTAAATTCCTCTGTCATTACAAAGCCATAGGCAATAATAAAGATGAGTACCGAGTAAATACCTCGTTGTGTTCCCGTCAACCCCAGTGTTTCAAAATCAGCAGCCATTGCCAGTTCCGGCAACAACAGCGCGAATAACAAGACGAATAAAAATCGCAGCACAATCCCCTACCTATGTTTTTATTATAAAAGATGAAAAATTTAAACGGTTAATGTTAACACTAACCAATAAATTTTGTCATTTTAAGACGCACAGTATATGATTGAAAGCCTTGACGAACGACCAACCAAAGGCGATATTTAAAGCCCACTATGTACCAATACAACGAAATCGACCAAAAACTTGTTGATGAACGGGTCGCGCAATTCCGGCGACAAACCGAACGGTTTTTGAAAGGCGAACTCAGTGAAGACCAATTTAGACCACTGCGCTTAAGAAACGGCCTCTACATCCAAACCCATGCCCCAATGCTGCGGATTGCGGGTCCTTATGGCCTATTAAATACCAATCAATTCAGGATGTTGGCGCATATAGCCCGAAAATACGACAAGGGTTATTGTCACTTCACTACCCGACAAAATATCCAGTTCAACTGGCCTAAATTGGAAGAAGTCCCTGACATCCTTTCCGACCTTGCCACCGTGCAAATGCACGCCATCCAAACCAGCGGCAACTGTATGCGTAACACCACTTCAGACCATCTGGCGGGCGTGTGCGTAGATGAAATTGAAGACCCGCGTCCGTATTGCGAAATTATCCGCCAATGGACGACCTTACATCCCGAGTTTGACTACCTACCGCGCAAATTCAAGATTGCGGTCAGCGGCGCATTGCATGACCGGGCGGCAACCCAGTTGCACGACATCGGTGTGCATATCGTCAAAAATGAAGCCGGTGAACTGGGTTTCAGGATTCTAGTCGGCGGTGGCCTGGGTCGTACGCCTGTTATCGGACAAGTTATCAAGCCTTATCTGGAAAGGAAATACCTGCTCTCGTATCTGGAAGCCATACTCAGAATTTATAATCTGTACGGACGCAGGGACAACAAATACAAGGCGCGTATCAAAATTTTGGTTAAAGAAACCGGAATGGAAGAGTTTAGCCGTCAAGTCGAGGAAGAATGGCAGCACACTAAAGATACGCTGATTCTCACTGATGAGCGGATAAATGCCATAAAAGCGCATTTCTCGCCGCCGCCTTACGATAAGAACGCGGGGGCAGATACAAATTTTGCTCCCAATCTAAACGAAAACCCCGCATTTGCCACTTGGTACAAGCACAATACCGCCGATCATAAGATTGCAGGCTATCGTGCCGTATTCTTGTCGTTGAAAGCCCCCGACGTTGCACCTGGCGATATGACCGATACCCAATTGGATGCGGTCGCGGACTTGGCTGACCGCTATACTTTCAGCCAGATCCGGGTAACTCATCGACAAAACCTGGTATTTGCTGATGTCAAACAAGCGGATTTGTTTACGCTCTGGCAGCAACTGGATCAACTAAGGCTTGCCACCCCGAATATCGGCACAGTAACAGACATGATCTGCTGCCCTGGGCTGGATTTTTGCTCACTAGCCAACGCCGGTTCTATTGGCATCGCCAAAGAAATCAATCAAGCACTCGATGATATGGATTACATCCACGACATCGGCGAGCTTAAAATCAATATGTCCGGCTGCATGAACGGCTGCGCTCACCAAAGTGTCGGGCATATCGGCATTTTAGGTGTCGATAAAAAAGGCACGGAATGGTATCAGCTCACCTTGGGCGGTTCTTCCGACAATGAAGCCGCACTCGGCGAACGCTTAGGGCCGGCAGTCGCCAAAAACGAAGTCACTAAAGCCATCACCACCATCCTTGACGTTTACGTCAAGCAACGCTTGGAGGAAGAATCTTTTCTGGATATGGTAAAACGCGTGGGAATCGAACCGTTTAAGGACAAGGTTTATGCAAATCATTAAAGACAACCAAATAACAAACGACGCTTGGGAATATGTGCCTGACGATGCCGAACTAGGCGACGGTGATATGACAATTTCCCTGTCCAGATTGCAACAAGAAGGCAAAGAGATATTGAATCGCACAGGCAAGTTAGGTGTCCGCATTGTACCGTCCGATTCAATCGAAGAAATCGCTGATTTTTTGCCTGATCTGGCACTCGTTGACCTGTATTTTTCAGAACCTAATGATGGCCGCCTTTTTTCACACGCTTGGCTACTGAGAAACAGACACCACTACACCGACGAAATCAGGGCAACGGGGCATTTCTTGCCGGATCAAGTGTTTTACTTATCCCGAGTTGGAGTTAACTCATTTTGTCCAGAAAGTGCTGATTATTTATCCGCAACACTGGCTGGCTTAAAGGATTTTTCGGTTAACTATCAACCGTCTGTTAATTGATTTCATAGTTACCACCTTGTAGGTCACATTGCCGTGCGAACGGTTATGTGACCTGACCTACAGCCAAAGTTCAGGGAACTCTATCGCGCACCCTGAACTAACCGAACATATCGATAACCAAACATCAAAGCCTCAAAACGAATTGGAAGGCAATATACCCCAAAAAACGACTACCCTAAGGACAAGGGTTAGCTACTGTACATAAACTCAATATCATTTGCCCATTTTCGACAGCAGAGCCAGCAGTGCAAAATCCATGTAATGCCAATTGGTTGCCAATTTGTACAAAACCTACAGCTAATCTATTAGCACCACCGCTCATACAACCATAAATGCTAGTACTTAGATTTCCTCCAGCTGTTCCCCAACTATAAATCGTCGATGTGATATGTTGCGAAGTTAGTACCGCCTGAAGTGGGTGTCCCACTATCGGCCCAGTAGTCCAAGAACCTATAAACCCACTCGCTGTTTTTCTTACGATACTCCAGTTAGTTCGCCCACCAGTTGATGCTCCAGGCCCAGTCACCGTGAAAATGCCATTACCTGCTGAGTCTTTGTAGTCACCTGCTTTAAACGCCCCAGATAATAACGCAGGCGATAAACTAACCACCGGATACAAAGGAGCAAGTATAGGTGCGCCTGTCGCATCCACTTGAAACTTAAACTCTATATCATAATATTTGATCGCTCCAGTGGCTGGACGCACCGGTACACGAGAGGCTTTCAAGGTGTCACTGGCGGCAGTGATGGACGTTGACTGCTCGAAAAATAAAGCCGGTACGGCGGCAACCGCAACATTAGCCCCTATCAGCATCCCGCCCAATACGGTTAAACACTTTAAGATTAAGAAAGTGTGTGTTTTTGAGGATTTTAACCTGTCTGTCTGTCTGTCTGTCTGTCTGTCTGTCTGTCTGTAACATAATTATTGTTCCTTATTATTGAGTTGACAAGAATTGCAATGGTTTACGCCAGACACAAACCTACGTTTTTACTACCTATAACCATTTCCGTACAATCATGCTTGTGATGTAACAAATTGCAGATTAACTGTAGCATTAAAAATAGCCTTAACAAATAATAATTTTTTATTAAACAATGATTTATCCGTAGCTCACTAAGTTTGTAAAACAAATATCGTAGATAACAGTCTCTACACTGCTAAGATCGACCCTAAAAGCACAAAATCGATCAATGATCGGATACCTAATAACAAAAAACCCAGCGACTGTCTCCAGTGCTGGGTTTCATTTTTTTAAACCAGACTACGTCTTATTTATTAACAATACTTATTCCTTTCAACAGCGTTAATGCTTGATATAAAGGATAGTCTTTGTATTCCGCGCTTTCCTTAGCCTTGTCTGCTTCACTCTCTTTAAGTGCATCGTTGGCTTTGCCGTTTTGTAAGTGATGAGAAAGGTTAGCTTCTTTTACCGGATCGAACTCGCTTTTATCCAGTGATTCCAACTTCACATTGGCTAACGCGATGTCTGGCTCTATACCTTCCGCCTGGATTGACCGGCCTGATGGCGTATAGTATCTGGCTGTCGTCAGTTTGACTGCAGCACCGTTGCTGGTCGGTAAGATAGTTTGCACGGAGCCTTTGCCGAAGGATTTTTCGCCCATAATGACTGCACGTTTTTGGTCTTGCAAGGCACCGGCAACAATTTCCGACGCTGATGCCGAACCGGCGTTGATTAATACCACCATCGGTGCGCCGTCGATCAGGTCATCGGGAGCAGCATTAAAGCGCATTTCCGAATTCTCAATACGTCCCTCGGTGTAGACGATAAGCCCTGATTTCAGGAAAGCGTCACTGACATCGACCGCCGCATTCAAAACACCGCCAGGATTGTTGCGTAGATCCAGCACCAAGCCTTTAAGACTGCCGCCGTTTTCCTTTTTCAGCGCAGCCAATGACTCTTTCAGACTTTCGCCAGTCCCGGATTGAAAGCTACTGATCCGCAAATAACCGTAATTTTTTTCCAACAAACGGCTTTTGACGCTTTTAACTTTGATAACGGCGCGGATCAACGTGAGCTTAAGCGGTGCATCCGCACCTTCCCGCACGACCGTCAAGATAATTTTGCTGCCCGGCTCACCGCGCATTTTTTTGACGGCATCGGCCAAGGACATGCCTTTTACAGGCTCGTCATCCAGCCGGATGATGAGGTCGCCGGTTTTTATCCCCGCTTTTTGCGCGGGAGTATCATCAATGGGTGATACGACCTTGATGAAACCATTTTCCATGGTCACTTCAATGCCCAAACCTCCAAATTGCCCAGTCGTGCCTTCCTTTAATTCTTGATACTCCTCGGAAACGAGGTAAGCAGAATGCGGATCGAGCCCTGACAACATGCCTCTGATTGCATCTTCCAATAATTTTTTATCGGATACCGGTTCGACATAATCCCGTTTGATGCGACCAAAAATTTCCGTAAATGTCCGTAAATCTTCAAAAGGCAGCGCATCGGAATCAATCGCTGCGTCAGTTTTGCCCTTTTCAGCAAATACGCTACCGCAGATACCGATGAAAACACCCAACATGACCCCTAAGGTCAAAATGAACAGACTCTTCTTTTTTAGCATGCGTTTTTAAACTCCAACTACCTATAGTATTTTTAACTTTTCTCGATTTTTTCCCAAACTGATCAGAGATTGCTCAGGTCACTTAACGATTATATTAGAAAATCATTATTTAGCTAATCCCAGACATATTCCTAAGAGGATTTGCCACTGATTCAATCAGGGATCCATTTTCAATTACGGCACCACATCAAAGGGTCAACGGCCTTACCTTTTTGGCGTATTTCAAAATACAACCCCGGCTTGCTGCGCCCGCCGCTTTGCCCAACAGCGGCAATCACATCACCGGCCTCGACCGAATCGCCTTTGTGCTTGTAAAGGCTCTGGTTGAAGGCATACAACGTCATGAAATCTTTGTCATGCTCGATAATAACCAATAGCCCATAACCCTTGAGAGTACCGGCATAAGCGACTTTTCCTTTGGTGACCGACCGTATCTCCGCACCTTCGTGGGCATTGATTAGCACGCCTTTCCTCATATCTTCAGAAACGCCGCTTCCGATCATACTGGTCGGCTTACCCCTCACAGGCAAAGGCAGTTTTCCTTTCAGGGCGGCGAAATCGCCTGTCAGGCTAGGAAAACTATCTTTATTTACAGGGATTTCCGATGCCACAGCTTCCGCTTCAGTGTTTTGGGTATCGACTTCCGCGTCATGTTCCAAAGTCCTGATAAGGTTTATCAGTTTATTTTCGCTATCTTTTACCAGCCTTAACTGCTCTTGTTCTGATGCGGCATCATCGTTTAACTGGGCAATAAGTACATTTCTTTGTTTTCTGGTCTCTTCCAGAATTTTTTGTTCTGATTTTTTGTGTCCCAGGCTTTTTCCAAGCGCTTCGGTTTCTGTTCGCCTGTCTTTATCCAACTGGTCAAGGTAGCGTACAGTTTGTTGAATAGTAGCAAGTTTTTCTAATCGGGACTTGTTGACATATTCATAATATACCATCATTCGACTGGATAGCGCGGGATCCCTTTGATTAAGCATCAATTTTAACTTGTCCTGCTGTCCGATGGCATACGCCGCCTTGACCTGGCCTGATAAATCCTTGTTTAACTTTGCTATTTGCCCTTGATAAGCACTGATTTCGCGACGAATCTTGTCCAGGCTACCATTACTTCGGCCTATCTCGTCCTGAATCGATTTCAAGGACGCAGCAAGCTCACCGTAACGCTCATCAACCTGAGCCAACAATCCCAGCAACTGGTCTTTTTGTTGTTGCAAGTCTTGCGAACCGGTGCTAACCACCGTGTCAACCTCGGTATCGCTTTCCTGTTGCCCGCCGAACTCTTCCGCCGTTGTTAATCCCGACAAGCTTAGCAGAAAACAAAAAAGCAGTATTTTCACCATACCTGACATTAAGCAGATGCGATAAGCGATCTGCCAGTCATTTCAAGGGGTTGCCCGATACCCATAATAGCCAACAAGGTGGGCGCTAAATCGGACAGACTACCACCGGAAACCAGTTTACCTTCGCCGCCCACATAAATCAGCGGCACCGGGTTGGTGCTATGGGCAGTCTGGACTTCACCATTATCATCAACCATTTGCTCGATATTACCGTGATCCGCCGTAATCAGCATTTTACCGCCCACGCTTTTCAGCGCATCAGTAACCCGCTGCAAGGATACATCAATGGTTTCCACGGCTTTTATCGCTGCCGGAATAATGCCGGTATGTCCGACCATATCACCATTGGCAAAGTTGCAGATAATGACATCGTATTTGCCGCCCGTAATCGCTGCGACCAGTTTATCGGTCACTTCTGGCAGGCTCATTTCTGGTTGCAAATCATACGTCCTTACTTTTGGCGAAGGCACTAATAGCCTGTCTTCGCCAGGAAAACTGGCATCAATCCCACCGTTGAAGAAAAACGTGACATGAGCATATTTTTCGGTTTCTGCCAGACGTAATTGTGTCATGCCCAATGCGGACAGATATTCGCCCAAGCCATTCTTAATATCGACTGCGGGAAAAGCAATCGGATAATCAAAGTCTTGTTGATATTCCGTTAAGGTTACGAAACAACCTCTGTGCGCCTCATGCCCCCGGTCAAATCCGGCAAAATCAGGTGCGGTGATTGCCTGGGATATTTCTCGCGCCCGATCAGCACGGAAATTCATGAACACCACGGAGTCGTCAGCATCCAAGCTAGCGGCGTTTCCTTCAGCATCCAAAATAACGGTAGGCAAGACAAACTCATCATACTCGCCCCTTTCGTATGATGCCTTTAATCCGGCAAGCGCCGAATCGACACGATAGCTGCCCTCGCCTTTGACGATCAAGTCGTAACCTTGCTTAACCCTGTCCCAACGATTATCCCTGTCCATTGCGTAAAAACGTCCGACGATAGACGCGATCCTGCCGACACCCAACTCCTTGAATTTACTTTCCATTAACTCGATGGATGTCGCTGCGCTTTGGGGAGGAACATCCCGCCCA
This sequence comes from Methyloglobulus sp., assembly GCA_013141505.1. Classification (GTDB taxonomy): domain Bacteria; phylum Pseudomonadota; class Gammaproteobacteria; order Methylococcales; family Methylomonadaceae; genus Methyloglobulus. The sequence continues at coordinate 109,678 of JABFQX010000031.1, read as the reverse complement.
TCTAAAAAGCCATGAAGATAAATTTTATGCAGCCCCCTTTTGACCGCCAACTCAATCATAGCCATAATTTGGGATTCATGACTATGAACGCCACCGGAAGACAACAAGCCCATGATGTGTAAGGCCTTACCTTTGTCTTTGGCTGCATCGACCGCTTGACATAACGCCGAATTGTTAAAAAAGCTGCCATCCTTGATGGCATCGTTTACCTTGGAGAAATCCTGTGGTACGTAACGACCTGTACCGATGTGGATATGACCCACTTCGGAATTACCCATTTGCCCATCCGGCAAACCAACAACTTCCCCGGAGCAATCCAGCAAAGTCATCGGATAGGTGTTCTGCAAACTGTCCCAGCAAGGAGTGTTTGCCATAGCAATAGCGTTATTTTCTTTTTCCGTGGAATAACCAAATCCATCCAGGATTAGCAATACAACAGGTTTTGGCCGACTCGACATCTTACTTTTTATCTCCAGACTTTTAATTTAACAAGCCCCGTTAGCGTGACGGGACAAACATTCTTTTTGCAACCTATGCACATTCGACTACCCAACTCATCAAAAAATAAGGTATCATTCCGCGCAAATTAATGGTTTCCCTATGCGTAAAGCAAGGTAAAAAACACGCAAACAAACCACATTATACTAAATAAGCGTGGCCTGAGTCGGTTAAAATAAATCCTGAACACGCCGATGCTTGAGCGTCAATACCGTTGAATCCTTCTACTCACCTCACTACAATAATCACCTGAAACACTATCATGGATCGTTACATAGAATTCATCTTAAACCACTACATTCTGGCGCTCGCATTTGTCGCGGTGAGTTATCTTTTGATCCAGGATTTATTCGACTCCGCATTAAAAAAATTCGGCTTTGTATCGCCCATGCTGGCCGTAACCAAGATGAATAATGAAAATACCGTGGTCATTGATGTCCGTGAACAGGACGAGTTCAATAAAGGTCATATCGACACCGCCATCAACATGCCATTAAGTAAGTTGAAAGATCACACCGCAAAACTTGATGATTACAAAAATAATCAGGTTCTCCTGGTTTGCCAGGATGGCACTCGCTCCTCGACGGCGGGAAAGATCATCACAAAAGCCGGACTTAACCAAGTGTTTGTCATCACTGGCGGAATGACAGCGTGGCAAGAAGATTATAAATTACCGATTAAAGTCAACCGTAAACATAAAGCGGGTAATTGATTCTTTTTTCACCCAGAAAATAATCCTAAACAAACCCTTTCCCAACTTCTAACAAAACACAGATCATGGCCGAACAAACTAACGACACCAACGAACAAGAAAAACAATTCTCCATCCAAAAGGTGTATACCAAAGACTTGTCTTTTGAAACACCCAATGCGCCGAAGATATTCCGGGACAAATGGGAACCTGCTGTTGACTTCAACCTGGGCACCAACGTCAACAAACTGGAAGACACTGTTTTTGAAGTAACCCTTACCGTTACCATCACCGTTAAAAGCCTGGACGTTACCGCTTACTTGGTCGAGGTCAATCAAGCTGGAATATTCACCATGGACAACTTTTCCGAACAGGAATTGGGCCCGATGCTGGGAAGTTTTTGCCCCAATATTCTTTTCCCTTATGCACGTGAAGTCGTCTCTGACTTGGTGGCAAAAGGCGGTTTCCCTCAGTTGCTGCTTGCACCGGTCAATTTTGATGCCTTGTACAGCCAACATCTGCAACAGTTACAACAACAGCCCACCGGACCAAACAGCATCAATTAAGCTATTCGCCTAACTGCTTTGCTGTTGATTTGATTGCATGAACCCAAAAATAACCTTGCTGGGCGCAGGCTCTTGGGGTACGGCACTGGCAATTCTGGCGGCTAACAATGGGGCGCAAGTTTTACTTTGGGGACATAGTCAGGAACACATGGCAACACTTGCCAACGACCGGCAAAATCGCCGCTACTTACCCAGCTCTGTTTTCCCGGAACGCCTAAGCGTCACCTCTGATCTAAAAGAAGCTGCCGCATTCAGCGAGTTGGTTTTAGTTTCTGTGCCCAGCCATGCTTTCAAAAGCACGCTTACCGCATTTAAAACGAGCAGCGCGGTTAAAAATCCAAAAATTGCTTGGGCAACCAAGGGCTTTAATCCTGAAGACGGCAAATTACTGCATCAGGTTGTTGCCGATATTTTTTCAACAGCGACACCATCCGCAATTCTTTCTGGCCCCACGTTTGCCCGCGAGGTCGCACAAAACCTACCTACAGCAATCACAATTGCTTCAAACCAAACTGAATTTGCCAATCAATTAGCCGATATTTTCCATAATGATCGCTTTCGTGCTTACACCAGTTGCGATGTAATCGGCGTAGAAATTGGCGGGGCTGTCAAAAACGTATTGGCGATTGCCGCTGGCATTGCCGACGGACTTGGCTTCGGTGCCAACACCCGTGCCGCATTGATAACGCGCGGACTCACAGAAATCATGCGCCTGGGCATAAAACTAGGCGGCAAACAGGAAACTTTTATCGGTCTGGCAGGTTTAGGCGACCTCATTTTGACCTGCACCGACAACCAATCCAGGAATCGTCGGTTTGGCTTGGCGTTAGGTCAAGGCAGAAATCGGGCAGATGTTATCGCTGAGATTGCCCAGGAAATTGAAGGTATTTCGACTGCCAAAGAAACGTATATGCTAGCCAAACGTCATGGCATAGACATGCCAATCACGGAGCAAACCTACAAAGTATTGTACGAAGATCTCAGTCCTTTAACAGCGGTGCAAAACCTGTTATCGCGGGATCAAAAATCGGAATCTTGCGGCTAAATCTTTACAACCAACCTAAACAAAAACGCCAGCCCGAAAAATTTTCGGCTGGCGTTTTTATGGTTTCTAAAAACTAAATAACTTAATTTTTAGCTTTTAAAATGTCTCTAATATCTGTCAGCAACAACTCTTCTTTAGAAGGTGCTGGCGGCGCTTCTGGAACGGGTTCTTTTTTCATTTTGTTCATCAGCTTGATCGCCATGAATATGGCAAAAGCAACAATAGTGAAGTCTACAACTGCCTGGATGAAGTTACCGTAATGCAATACTACCGCAGGTGTTTTTTCGTCTACGGCTTCTTTAAGAGTCACGCCAAGTTTGGTGAAATCGACACCGCCCATTAAAACACCAATCGGCGGCATAATCACATCGGCCACCAAAGAAGACACAATTTTTCCGAACGCGCCACCGATAATGACACCGACAGCCAGATCGACAACATTGCCCTTCATGGCAAAATCTTTAAATTCTTGTAACATACTCATAATTAATTTCCCTCATTATCATGGTAAAGGTTTAGTATTGCTTTAACTACGGCATCGTCATAGTGAAAAAGTTTTTGTTTCAACTTAGTGATACCACTCCCTATTATCGAATGAATTCACTGTAAAGTATAGGCTTTTGGCAAGCTAAGGCAGTAATTTCACACTTTAAGCCACTCATCTATAGCGTTGTCATAAATTAGAAATAATAAAACGGCTAAAATAGGGTGTCTAAACTCAAACTTATAATATGTCCAAAAATAGTATCCTTATTGTTGAAGATGAAGCCGCTATCCGAGGCATGTTGACCATCGTCCTCGAACAGGCCGGCTTTTCACCGTTGACCGCTGCAGACGTTGACAGCGCACAAAAAAATCTGGTGGAGGATTCTCCCGACCTGATTTTGCTGGACTGGATGTTACCAGGCATCAGCGGCGTGGAATGGGCCAGGCGTTTGAAAAAAGACCCCAGCTACCGGGACTTGCCTATTATCCTATTAACCGCAAGGGGTGAGGAGGAGGATAAAGTCAGGGGACTTGAAATTGGCGCTGACGACTACCTGACCAAGCCATTCTCGCCCAAAGAACTGGTCGCACGAATACGAGCCGTATTACGCAGAAGCGGCAAATTAAAAGGCGTATCGCAAATCACCCTGGGTAACCTTACCCTTGATACCGAACAACATCGCTTGACCATTGACGATAAACAACTGGATGTCAGCCCTACCGAATTTCGGCTCATGCAATTTTTTATGACCCATCCTGGTAAAGTGTTCAGCCGCACCCAATTGCTTGACCAAGTGTGGGGGCGTAGCGTTTATATCGAGGAACGTACCGTCGACGTCCATATCCGTCGCTTACGCAAGATTCTCGGTGATTACGGTAAAGAAGACTTGGTGCAAACGGTACGCGGTTTCGGCTATCGGTTTTCATTGTTAGACCAAGCGCACTAAATGGCTGCCTGGAAAAAAGAACTGGGATGGACGTTCCTGCTGTTACTGGGCGTCGCTGTCATTGGCAGTATGACCGGATTGTTTATCCCGTTATTGTTTGTCTTGATAGTCAGCCTACTCATTTGGCAAATTATCCATATTAGCCGCTTTGAACGGTGGATCAGCAACGGCGGGCGCGGTAAATACCCTAAAGCAAAAGGGATATGGGAAGATATTTATTACCACGTTTACCAGATCAAAAAGAGCGAAAAAAAGCGCAAAAAAAAACTCGGGAAAATTATCGATCAATTCAGAAAATCAACCGATGCGTTGCCTGATGCCGCTGTTGTCCTCGGCAAACAGGATGAGATCGAATGGGCAAATTCCACCGCAAAAAATGTCTTAGGCTTGCAGCCATCGGATAGAGGCCAGCGTATCCCAAACCTTATCCGTTTTCCTGTATTTGTCCGCTTCCTTAACACCGGCGATTTTAACAAAACTATCATCATGCCATCGCCTACCAACAGCCAGGTCACTTTATCAGTGCGAATTGTCAGTTATGGTGCAGGCTTAAGGCTCTTGATAGCGCAAGACATTACCCAGCTTCGGAAAATGGAACAAATGCGTAAAGACTTCGTCGCCAATGTTTCGCACGAATTAAGGACACCATTGACGGTATTGAAAGGCTACCTGGAAACCCTGCGGGAACTCGACGAGCCGCTGTCGCCACTCTTGAGCCACTCATTTCAGCAAATGCACGAACAGACTGAAAGAATGCAACATCTGGTTGATGACTTGCTGTTGCTATCCAATCTGGAAACAAAGCCCAAAAAAGCGGACTGCGTAAATATCGCCGCACTACTGGGCAAAATATGCACAGAAAGCGAAAATTTCAACGATAGTCCTGGCCGTATTGAACTAACATTGGCAACCGACGCCAACCTGTACGGCGATGAGCATGAGTTACGCAGTGCATTTTCCAATCTATTAGGCAATGCCCTGAAATATTCACCGAAAGACTCGCCAGTGAAAGTGCGTTGGGAACAAACCAATACAACCGTGGCACTGCACGTTGAAGATCAAGGTGAAGGTATAGTCGACACGGAAATCCCAAGGATCACCGAACGGTTTTACCGCATTGACGTACGCCGTACCCATCAAGTAGCTGGAACCGGATTGGGTCTTGCTATTGTAAAACACGTATTACTCCGGCATGACGGCAAGCTGGTCGTTACTAGCGAACTACAAAAAGGCAGTACCTTTAGTTGTCATTTTCCCAAGGAACGGCTGTGCTAATAGATTTTGCACGCAAGTAAAATGTGCTTATAGATTCGGCCTTATGTCCTTTGGGTGCGAATGTTTCAAACATTAAGAGGCCAAATCAATAATTGACTATACTGGTATTGCGTTGATGGTATGCAGCTCACTTATCCTTAGGTAATAAAATGGAATCACCAAAATTAATCAAAGTCTGGGATCTTGCCCTTAGAATTTTTCACTGGCTGCTGGTTGCCGGTTTTTTTGTTGCTTATCTAACTGAGGACGAGTTATTGAATGTCCATGTGTGGGCAGGCTATCTTGTTCTCGGCTTGCTCGTATTCCGGTTGATCTGGGGATTTGTTGGCAGCAAGTATGCACGGTTCTCCAGTTTCTTGTGCAGCCCTGTTAAGTCTTTCACCTATATAAAAGATGCAATTGGCTTAAAAGCTAAACGCTATATTGGTCACAACCCTGCGGGGGCTGGTATGATTGTGCTGCTAATTGTCGGCTTATTCATGACTGTCATTTCCGGGCTTATCGTATATGCCGCAGACCAGCAATTAGGGCCATTGGCAGGCATGATCGACGCAAGCAATGAAGAATTCTGGGAGGAAGCACATGAGATCTCAGCCAACCTCACCCTATTGTTGGTCGCTATCCACGTAGCAGGCGTTGCCTTTGAAAGTGTTATCCATAGTGAAAACTTGGTAAAATCCATGTGGAATGGTTATAAAAAATCGGATAAAGACTAGGGGCTGTTCTCTCAGTAGTCTAATAAAAGCGGACAGAGCGATAAGTTTGCAATCCCTACCTTAATGTTTAATGAATGTTTAATGTTTACGGCCTGCTCCGCAAAACCAAAACGGACGGGCTAACATAACCCGTCCGGCACAGGTGTCACATTTTTATCATTCCCTTCGACTACTTCGGCTGCGCTCAGCATTTATGCCCATCGGGTACAAGTCTGCTCAAGGAACGGCATGGATGTTCGCTTACGTTCCCTGAGCGGAGCCGAAGGGATATCAAAACATAATCCCCCAAGTCGCATTCAAGGTGCCTTCGCGGTCAAGCTGATAGCCGTTAACATTATCCTCCACCGGCTGCACCCATTCCACGCTGAAATGATTACCGGCAAACGCGCCGTTGTGGATCATAGCATTCAGGCCAAAGCCCACGTCCCAAAATTTACCGCCGTGGTTTTGCGGGTAATCCATCGGCCCGAATTGATTGACCAAGCCATTAAACTGCCCATTAAGCCCACCTTGCAAGGTATACGCCCCGCGTACGGACGCAGATAGCCAATCCAGGACATTATAACTGCCCCAAGCGGTCGCCTGGAACATATCACCCAGTCGATAGCCAGACTTGTTCCGGTCTTCCATCCGCACCGTGCCATTAAGCTGTGCGCCCCAGGAAAATTTGTCCAGCTTGCCAGTGTAAGTCAAACTGGGTTTGAAATCCCAGGTGCCGCTACCGAGCTGCATCCCGTAATGGATAAAGCCACCGTCCACTTGGTGCCTACGGTTGAGTTGAATATCGACATCCGCCGTCGGTGCACTTAAGCCAAAGGTAAAATGGGCGTGGTGCATGCCGTCATCAAATAGCTTGAACAAAGCGTACATTCCCAAATCGCCGAAACCGCCGGTTTCGTGGCCGTTTTGCAGGTGGTGAGGAATGTGGGCACTACTAAGAGGGTTATTACCGACATTGTTATTGGCCTCCTCATCCGGCGGCGCACCGTCCAATCGCCGCATGGACATGTTCATATCCATCCACATCGGCATCACCATCAAGGTCAGCCAATCGGTCGGTGCGTACATCAAATCCAGCATGTGCATGTGCATCACCATGTCACCGGAGGTCAGAAAGCAAGGATTGGGGCCGCAGCCGCCAGCGACTACCGCCTGATCACTGACCTCGTTTGCACCATGCAGCATGTGTCCGGCTTGGTTGGCGTACATGTAGCGGTAACCCACCATCATATCGCCAGAATTCGCCAGCATGTGGTCAAACATCACCCCGGCGGGGCCATGCACCCCGTGATGATGTCCGCCGTGTCCTGCATGGGCTGAGTGATCCATAGCCGCCATATCATGCCCGCTATGATCCATATTTGCCGTATCATGTCCGCCGTGGACAGAATGATCCATACCGCCCATCGCCTGCATCATGTGGGTGGATAGAGCATCCAAATCCACCTTTAACGCCGCATTCGCCACCCAAGAATCATAATTCGCGTAGCTGCCTTCACCGCCGCCGCCAATTTTTAGCGAACCTTGATGGGTGAAATATTCAAAGCCAGTTTCTATACTCAGGCCTTTGGCAAATTTTTTCTCAACTGTGACCCCGCCGCTTAACGCCCCAAACCCAGACAAACGCTGGTCGCTGGAAAAATGTGCCGGAAGGTTTCTGGCATTGGCATTTAAATCGGCATTCGGATCGTTGAAATCAACATCCTGGTAGGCTTTGCCGACAACCAAGTAAGAGTGGTAAAAATCGGCCACTTCCTGCGAGTAATAACGCACCCTGGGTGTCACCGTCCAGCCATAGCCCATGGGTTGCACCCAATCTGCGGAAAAATCATGGCTGTAGATGCCCCAGTCATCAGCGGAAAACTTATAATCGAAATGCAGCGCGGCATCCAGCGGCTCAATATATTGCACAAACCGCCCCCCCACGTTCCATTGGTTACGCACTTCCGGGCGACGTTCCAGAAAACCGGCCATGTAATTTGGGCTGGTATAATCACTGTATTGAAAATCATCCGGGTTGATGAACATGGCTTCGGTGATTTTATACGGGTTGGACATATAGCCGGTACTGCGGGTATAGCCAAAATCGGCGGCCAGAAGGGTTTCTTGGCTTAAGGCGTGGCTGACCCCGGCGTTAACCGTCCAGTCCTGGCGGTTGCCGGATATAATTTTGGGATCATCTACGTTTACTCTTTTGTTGGTATGGTTAACAAAATAGTTATCTGCTTGCATATAGGGCAACGCATCATGATCCAGTATGGCATTGGTCTGGCTATTGGTATAACTCAGCCCCAAATTGACGCTGGTGCGCTTGTTGTTAAAATCCCAGCGCCCGCCCAAGTTGCCAAAGCGGGATTCGTAGTCATCCTCAATAGAGATGCCGCCGCCCGCGCTGATTGCCGCATCGTCCCAGTCATAACTCAGCTTAAAATCGCCCTGCTTGCGGGTTTCTGGGGAGGCAGTAGCGATAATATGGGTCAAGCTGTTATCCGGTTTATATTCGACTGAGCTAAAGTCTGGGCTGTACATTGGTGTATAGACCCGATAGTGTTTGTCAACCAGGCCTCGTGAAGAATCGAAATGGGGCGACGACCCTGACAGGATTTTGCCATCCGGCGCTTGCAACGCACTGTTGTAGCCCATTGCGGCCGGGCCGGTGGCAATGGGAGTTGCCCCGCCCCAGGTATCCTGCACGTAGTTAAAAGCAAACTTTATGCGGTCGGTCAGGCTGACTTTGGTGTGACCATGCAGGCTTTCCACCTCAATCGGGTTAGGGTTTTTTTGATCAAGAAAATTACCATTTGAATCTATTGCCGTAATATTCCGGCTGCCTTCCTGGTAATGGCCGTATTGGAAATCGACCTCGTCGCCTTCGGTTGCCCAGGCAGCTTGCCCCAGCATCCCCGGCAACACCAGGGCGGCGGCAGTTAAGGCATGTAAAGAAGTCTTAACGATTTGGCTATCCTTAACACCTCTCTGAATAACTATTTTATTGTTATTGTTCCCACGCTCGCCGTGAGTAGGTAGGGGGGTGCGTTTTACGCACCGCATTGGCTGCATGGAATGCACCCTACACGACAGGCCTGCGTAGGTTGGGTTAGGCGTTAGCACTAACCCAACACTCGGCGGCTTCGCTTGTTGGGTTACGCGACCATTTTTTATGTCCATTAAGCAAACCCCACCTACGGGTTTAACACTGTTATTGTCCTTATGCTCTGTATGGGAACACGACCCTAGCTGGTAGGGTGGGCAAACGGCTTTATCGTTTGCCCACCCTTGACCTAAAACGGTGGGCAGCTTGCTGCCTACCCTACCTGATTTAATAACAGCCACAACCACCCCCCTGTGCAGCATTGCCGCCCGCCGCCGCCTCGCGGCTGCCATAATTATGCGCCCGTAATGCACTTTGCAACGGATAGGGATCCAACGCCATTTGTGGCTTGGCAAGGTTGCCCCGCTCCCACGGTTGCACCGGAGCGCAGGCCGTTAGTGTTAATGCTATCATTAAGGCTGCCGATAACGTGTGTGTCGGTTGTTTCAATAATCTCATGGTTGTCCACCTTATTGGGTTAGGTAATCTGTTCTTGGTAAGTTCTCGTTTCCATTTATGCCCTTGTTGGGTACTGCAGGTACGTCGGAGCCTGGGTCATTGCTTCGGCCAATTAATGTTTTAAGTAGTTGCAATACCCTTCGGCTCCGCTCAGGGAACGTAAACGAACCCCCTAAGGGAACGGCAGGGATTTTCGCTTGCGTTCCCCGGGCTGATGGCACGTTCCCTGAGCTTAATGCACGTTCCCTGAGCGGAGCCGAAGGGAAGTTAAAACTTGATAACGCCATATCAATAATGTTTCATGTGGGGAAAAGTGACCAACCTTACCCTCTGAGACACTTGTGAACTTTAGCGTATTCAAGGTTTGTCACTCCACAAAGTTGAAACAGGCCGAGGTTTGCAACACAGGCAACTGGCTTCATAAAAACCTCTGTCGAACGGGTTAACCTGACCCGTTCGGCTTAGACAGGCTACTCATATGTTCAACATAACTGCTTTCCCTCCCCTTCCCCGGTCTTGGTGCATTTTATGGTGGAATGCCCTTGGGCATTGTTCCAACAATGGAATTGCACACGGTATCTCTCCTTACTTGGTGTAGTCGTTGCTGATTTAGTCACACTCAGCGTATAAACGCCTACCCCACCGTTCAAATAATGGAAGACAGTATTACTGCCGGTATCATATTGACTATTGCCATCGGTGGCATCGGTGTAAGACGGTGTTGATGGGAAACCTAGTTTACTTGCCTTGACACTAACCGTTGCCGCACTTAGTGGCGGACTAAGGTCTTGAACATGGAATGCCAGCCGGGTGGGGGTTACAATAGGATCGTCGGGTTTTTCGGGCCCTTTTGTACAGGTTATTGACCACACATCGGTCACGGCAGCGGTAGTCGGCGGGAGTATTTTAGGTAGATTTCTTGGAATAAAGTAGTCCACTTTTTCCCCATGCCCCAAAGCCGTGCCAGCGTAAATTGACACCAAAAATAAAACGCTTAGTAATTTAAATAGCTTGTTCATCATTCATACCTCGTATGTGCCGTTAATCTAATTATCAACGGCAAATTTATTGAATGGGTGCATATTTCCTAAATCTGCAAGCCCAATTAAGCCGAGAACAGCTCGGCTGTTACAGTAATGGCGACAACTTGATCAATAACCTGCCACCCACAACGGCTTCCGCCTTGAAGCCAAATTTTTATAGTTCCCTTCGGCTCCGCTCAGGGAACGCAAATGAAACTCCTCAGGGAACGGCAGAGATGTTCGCTTGCGTTCCCCGATCTGAAATCACGCTCCCTGAGCTTAATGCACGTTCCCTGAGCGGAGTCGAAGGGATGTCAAAACGCGTATCCCCAAGTCGCATTCAACTCACCCACCCTGTCCAGTTGATAACCATTGACGTTATCGTCTACCGGCTGTAACCATTCCACGCTTAACCTGTTACCGGCAAAGTCTCCGGACGGCACGACCACGTTCAAGCCAAACCCGACATCCCAATATTTACCTCCGTAATTGCCGGGGTAATCCATGGGGCCGAATTTTAAGCTGCTGCTAGAAGAATAACTGTCGGCCTGAAAAAACTGGCCTTCAGAACCCATGAACTGCCCGTCAATTGCGCCTTGCAGGGTGTAGACACCGCGCACGGAAGCCGTCAACCAATGGGTAAGGTTATAACCGCCCCACGCGGTGGCCTGGAACATATCGCCTAAGGCATAGCCAGATTTGTTTTTGTCTTCCATACGCAACGTACCATTGGCTTGTGCGCCCCAGGAGAATTGGTCGATGTTTCCGGTATAAGTGATGCTGGGTTTGAAATCCCAGGTGCCGCTGCCGAGCTGCATCCCGTAATGAACATAGCCACCGTCGATTTGATGGTTGCGGCGCATTGTGATATCGACATCGCCAGTGGGGGCGCTAAGACCCGCCGTAACATGCAAATGATGAATGCCGTCATCAAATACTTTGAACAAGGCGTATATACCCAGATCGCCAATACCGCCGGTTTCGTGGGTGTTTTGCAGATGATGGCTAAGATGTCCGTTCAAGTTCATACCCAGGGTGTTATAAGCATCTGGAGCCCCCTCCAGTGCACGCATGGACATACCCATATCCATAAATTGCGGCATCAACATCAGGGTTAACCAATCGGTAGGGGCGACCATCAAATCCAGCATGTGCATGTTCATCGTCATGCTGTCAGGTGCGGCGAAGCAACCAAAACTACGGATACCTTGGCAACCATTAGCGACGATAGCTTGATCATTAACAGGCTGGCTTCCCTGCAACATATTGCCGCTTTGGCTGTTCCATTGATAGCGGTAGCCCACCATGAAATCCCCGGCTTTTGGCAATGTATGCCCGAACATAACTCCAGCGGGTTCATGGCTGGCATGATGATGTACATAACCCGAATGCAGTTGATTGTCGCTACCGCCTTTCAGCGACAAAGCGTTCAGGTCTACCTTTAAGCTGGCGTTAGCTAACCAGTAATCGAAATCGGCATAAGCGCCCTCACCGCCACCGCCAATTTTTAACCCGCCTTGATGGGTGTAATATTCAAAGCCGGTTTCAAGCGTCAGTCCTTTCGCAAATTGTTTGCTCACGGTTACGCCGCCGCTTAATGTGCCGTAACCTGACAAGCGATGGTCGCTAGAGAAATATTTTGAATAATCGGCTGAAGGGTTGGCAAGATTCCTGAATTTTTTGGCATCGTAAGGCAAGCCGACATTATTGCCGTTGGCATCGGTTTTTGGTTCATACGCTTGCCGGGTCACTAACCAAGGTGTATAAAAATCGGCGGCATCTTGGGAGTAATAACGGATACGTGGGGTAACTGTCCAGCCGCTGCCCAATGGCTGGGCCCAATCGGCTTCGAAGGTATGCGCCTGGATACCCCAGTCATCGGCAGAAAAGCGATAATCGAAATGCACTGCGGCATCGAGTGGGTTGATGTATTGCACATAGCGTCCGCCCAGATTCCATTGGTTGCGTACCTCAGGCCGCTGCTCGAGAAGCGCATAAAGACTTCCTGCGAAACTGGTGCCGGGATAAAGCCAGCCTTGGTTAGCTGGATCAACAAAAACAATATTGACCCCTTTGTACGGATTGGATAAATAGCCCGTACTGCGCGTATAACTGATGTCACCACTGACCACCGCATCTTTATTGAGCACTTGCGACAGGCCAACATGCGTTGTCCAATCTTGACGATTGCCGTGCATTGTCGTCGTATAAGGTGCATCTTCCAACCGTTCAAGCTGATTAAACCCTTGTGTGTAATAGTTGACTGGATTCAAATACCCGGTTGCGTCATGATCCAACACGGCGTTGGTTTCGCTGTTGGTGTAACTTAAGTCTACGTTTAACGTGGTTTGTTTCTGGTTAAAATCCCAGCGTGTGCCAAGATTGCCGAACCGGGATTCGTAATCGTCTTCAATTGATATTCCGCCGCCGACGCTGACCGCCGCATTGTCCCAGTCATAACTTAACTTAAAATCGCCTTGTTTGCGGGTCTCCGGGGACGCATAGGACATCACATGGGTCACCCTGTCATCTCTGCCATAGACTTGCTGGCCGGTAGGATCAAAAGTGTTAGGGATGGGCGCTAACGGGTTTAAGTTTTTATCCAGATTGGCACCCCCAGCCCCCTGAATGTAAGGCGACGCGCCGACTATGGCCGTTGCATCAGCGTTAGGAATTAATGAGTTCATGTTAAAACCAACAGGCGCAGTAGAGATCGGCGTTGCCCCACCCCAGGTATCCTGGATGTAATTGAACGCGAATTTAACACGGTCGGTTAAGCTAATTTTTGCGCTGCCATGCAGGCCTTCCACTTCAATTGGATTGAATGATTTAACGTTGGTGACACGCTGGCTTCCGTCAATACTATCGAAGGTTAGGCCGCTAATATCCCGCTTGCCTTCCTGGTAATGGCTGTACTGGAAATCCACTTCGTCACCTTCGGCACCAGTAGCCGATACGGGAGACAACATGCCAGGCAGTACCAGAGCTGCTGTAGTTAACTTCTTTAAAACTTGGTTATTCGGTATAATTTTCTTAGTCACACATAGCCTCTATTGTTGCGCCGCCAAGGCTTTTGGAACGGACATAAGCTAAACCAAACAGTTGCGCCAGCACCAAAAACCCTGCTAAACAATTAATCATTTTCATAGTTATCGCCCACTAGAACATCACGTTCCAGGTGGCCGACAACGTGCCATCCCTGTCAAGTTGATAGCCGTTGACATCGGTATGCACCGGTTGCAGCCATTCCACGCTGACACGGTTGCCACCTAACAAACCATCGCCGGGAACCACTGCGCTTAGGCCAAAGCCGACATCCCAAAAGCGGCCACCGTAGTTGGCAGGGTAATCGTTCGGGCCGTATTTATAGATACTGGTTAAGCCGTCTGCCCCTTGGAATTTGCCGTTGGGTTGCGAAAACTGCCCGCCTTCCGAACCGGTAAACTGGCCTTGAATACTGCCCTGGACTGTATACACCCCCCGCACAGAAGCCGTCAGCCAACTGGTCAGGTTATAACCGCCCCAGGCCGTGCCTTGGAACATATCGCCAAGGCGATAGCCGGATTCGTTTTTGCCTTCCATCCGCACAGTGCCGTTAGCTTGCGCGCCCCAGGAAAATTCATCTAAGTGTCCGGTATAGGTAATACTGGGCTTGAAATCCCAGGTACCGCTACCCAACTGCATACCATAATCAATAAAACCGCCGTCAATAGCATGATTGCGTCGTAATTGGATATTGACATCGCCGGTGGGCGCGCTGAAGCCCGCCGTCGCATGAAGATGATGTGTGCCGTTATCTAGTACTTTAAACAACGCATACATCCCCAAATCGCCGATGCCACCGGTTTCATGGGCATTCTGGATATGATGGGTATAGTGGCCATTTAGGTTATGGCTATCCCCTACAACAGTCCCAATTGTCGAAGACAAGACTGGCCTCATTTCCATGTTCATGTCGACAAATTGCGGCATCAACATCAAGGTTAACCAATCTGTTGGTGCGTACATTAAATCCAGCATGTGCATGCTCATGGACATGGAATCTGGGGTGAGGAAACACCCGTAACTATTTGGCTCCGTACAGCCGCCCCCAACCACGCCAGCATTGTTGACGGCTTCCGTGCCGTTAAGCATGTTGCCGCCCTGGCTGTTCCACATATAGCGGTAACCGACCATGAAACTGCCAGAAGGCAGCATGTGGTCGAACATCACACCGGCCGGGGCATGGACTCCGTGGGTATGATGGTCATTATGTCCGGCATGGCCTGAATCGACGCGGTGGCTTAATGACAAAGTATCCAGATTCACTTTCAAGGCGGCATTCGCCAGCCAGTAGTCAAAATCCGCATAACTGGCTTCACCGCCACCGCCAATTTTTAGACCACCCTGGTGGGTATAATATTCAAAACCGGTTTCCAGGGTCATGCCTTTGGCAAATTGTTTGGCAATAGTGACACCACCGCTCAAGGTGCCAAAACCCGACAATCGCTGGTCACTGGAATAATTGGCTGGCAATTTACTTGCGTCGAAAGTTTGGTTTTTTCCGTTGGGATCAATCGAAACTGATGAAGGCGCCCGGCGGCCTTGATTATCAACATAATAAGGCTCAAAAGTATCGGGATCAAAAAACTGCCGGTAATCTTGGCCATCGCTACCGCGGAATAAGGTCACATTGCTTGCTTGCGGGGTAACAAGGTAAGGCGTGTAAAAGCTTGCGGCATCTTGAGAGTAATAACGGACATGCGGCGTCACAGTCCAGCCGCTACCTAAAGGTTGCACCCAATCGGCATCGAAGGTATGGGACTGAATGTTCCAATCATCAGCGGAAAATTGGTAGTTAAAATGGAGCGCGGCATCTAAGGCATTAACATACTGCATATAACGCCCTCCTACACTGTATTGGGTGCGTGCTTCCGGTCGTTTTTCATAAAAAGTACTGATGGAGCCAGCGTAAACCCCTGAAGGCAGCTGAAAAATCTGTTGGAATTCCGGGTTCGGATCGACGAAAACTATGCTAACGCCTTTATACGGATTCGAAAGATAGCCGGTACTCCGGCTGTAACTAAAGTCTGCGCCAATGATGGCATCTTTATTTAAGACCTGGGTTAAACCAATATGTGTTGCCCAATCCTGCCGGGTGCCATGGAATAAATCGCCTTCATTTTCCGTGCCTTCTTTATATTGGTTCTCAGGCACTAAAGTTGGTAATACATAGCTATCGTGATCCCTGATGGCATGGGTATAGCTATTGGTATAGCTCAAGTCGACATTCAAGGTTGTTTGTTTTTGGTTGAAATCGAAACGCCCACCAATATTGCCAAAACGAGAATCGTAGTCGTCTTCAATTGAAATTCCTCCGCCAACACTTAAGGCGGCATTATCCCAGTCGTAACTTAGCTTGAAATCCCCTTGCTTGCGGGTTTCCGGCGATGCCGTAGACATAACATGCGTTAATTTTGAATCTTTGTTGTATTTGTATTCACCTGTGTTTTGATCCAAGTTTTGCTGTAATGGCTTAAAGTTAAAGTCCGTATAGGTACTTGATATCAAGACAAACGGCGTTGCTCCCACCAAGGTGTTAGGACGATTCAACGACCTAACTGCATAATTAGCCCCTGAACTGGAAAAAGGCATAGTCGCTGTAGGCGTCGCCCCGCCCCAGGTATCCTGAAGATAGTTGAAAGCGAATTTTACTCGATCAGTTAAGGTAATGTTGGCATGACCATGCAAGCTGTCAACTTCGATCGGGTTAAAACTTTTTGTCCCTTTGATGAGGTTTCCATCATTGGGGTCAGCACCGGTAATAGCAATATCCCGCTTACCTTCCTGGTAGTGGCTGTACTGGAAATCCACCTCATCGCCTTCGGCGGCAATAATTGGCTGTGAGAACAAGCCTGGCAAAACCAGGGCGGCAGTGGTGAGGGCATTAAGGGCTGATGCATTTATAAGGGGTTTATGGCTATTCGGTTTCTTTACCTTAACCGATGCGTCATTCCGGCAATCCGGGCCGGAATGACGGTTTAATATGTTAATAACAGCCACAACCGCCCCCTTGCGCCGCATTGCCTCCTGCCGCCGCTTCGCGGCTACCGTAATTGTGCGCCCGTAAGCTGCTTTGCATCGGGTACGGGTCTAACGCCATTTGTGGCTTGGCCAGGTTGCCGCGTTCCCACGGCTGCACCGTGGTGCAGGCGGTTAGCATTATTCCCATCATTAAAAAAAGCATTTTTACTGTCACTTTGCATACGTTCATGTGTGCTACCTCTTATTTATTTTTATTGGCCTTTCCATAGGTTATTGGTTTTACAAAGACGATGCTTTGCCAGTTTTAGAACTTTACCTAAGTGAAAATCAAGCGGGATGGAGTTTACACCAATGTGAAACATAAAGACGGGGCAACATGCCCCGTCTGGCACCCGTTTTTTCTCTTGTTTTTATCAGGCTATTCCGTTGCCTTATGTTTTTGTAAAGCCGTGTGTCTTACAGCCCTGCGACTTTCTCAGCCAATAGTTTCTCTACCATCACCCGTAATTCTTTCGCTTCGCCAGGGCGGAAGCCAAGGTGGACATGATGGACAACGCCTTTGCGGTCGATAATGTAAGAAGACGGCATGGCCTTTACGCCAAAATCCTTGGCGCATTGTTTGCTGACATCCGCCGCCACGGTAAAACTGGCCGGGTATTTGGCGAGAAAGGCTTTGGCTTCATCGGGATTTTCATCCAGGTTGACACCGACAACCTGCAAGCCTTGGCCTTTGAGTTGCTCGGACATTTCGTTGAGGAATGGAAACGATTTGGCGCACGGCCCGCACCAGGAAGCCCAAAAATCCACATACAGCACTTGGCCTTTGTATTGGCTGAGATCGGAACTTTGGCTATCGCCGATAGGCGAGAGCTTACATTCGGGCATAGCACCGCCTGCTTCAACGGCAGTAGCCGCTTGGTTTGCACACAGCAATGCCAGAAATGAAACGATAGTTAAGTAACGTTGGTTTTTCATAATATAGTCCTATTCAAATAGACGCTTGGGTTTAAAAAATAATTTACAGGTTAATTTGTTACGATTTATTTCCTTACTGCTCAGGTTGTTTTGCCCCATTTGCAATCAGGATATTCAATTTCTCTTGAGCCAACGTCCTGATCACTTCATCTTCATCGTTGACTGCCTGCTGCAACAGGGCGACATCATCGGCAATACCGTCCACCGCCATCATCCTGACATCGGTAGACTCGTCTTGCATGGCTTCCCGGATGGCGGCCAACTGTTCTTCTTTGTCGATGTCACCCCGGTGGGTAAATGTAGAAACGGCTTGCGACCTGACATTGGCATCCTGGTCATGCAAGGCTTCTTCCAACGCGGCTTTAATGGCAGGGTCGCCGTCTCGCCCTATAGCAAGCAAAGCACCGATAGCATTGGTTCGTTCGTCGGCATTTTGGGATTTTGCCAACTTCAGCAAAGCCCCGCTTTGGTCGGCATCCCTTTCGATTTCCGCCTCTTGTTGACTTAAGCGCATTGAACCCGTTTCCGAGGTCGCCGTACACAGGCCGCTGGGCGTAATGGCGGCTTCCAGTTTGGAACCCAGTACCCAGGCTTCAAGGATTTGGCTGTTGCTTGCCGACTTATCCGCCTTTTTCGGATAACGGACGATCAAATCGGCCTTGCGGTTAAGTAGGCATTCCAGCACCAGTTTCAAAGCTGACCCTACACATGTGGCGGTGATAACGCCTTCCGGCAGCACCGAATAATGGATCGGCACCTTGGTTTGCTTGGCGACGGAATCCAGCACTTTTGCCAGTGGCATTTGCCGGACTTCCAACTGAATTTCAGCACCTTGACCGCCATTGGTGACCAGGGCGGTACGCCCATTATTTGCTGGGGCGCTTGCCGAAGGCGGCTGGGCAACCGCTAAACCGATATGGCCTAACAGAAGAAAAATGCTCCCATTTCGTGCAAAAAAACGATTTGCTTGAGGAAAATAGTGATTCATGACACTTTACCAAACGAAAAAGTTAACCATAACATGGCTTAAGGTTCGCTTTTGCATACCCAATGCGTGCAATAAAAAAAGCGGCGAATGGCGTTCGCCGCTATGAGGTGCACGTCTACTTCCTTGTAGAGAGGAAAACATAATCGGTGATTGATTTCAAAATGAGCGCGACAACAGGCAACATAACGGCAAACCACGCACACAACTTTATTGACATTAAAACGCCACGCTCCACGTCGCCGACAACGCGCCGTCTCGGTCAAGCTGGTAACCGTTGACATCAGTGTAGACCGGTTGCAGCCATTCCACGCTGACGCGGTTACCGCCTAACAAACCATCGCCGGGCACCATTGCGCTTAGGCCGAAGCCGACATCCCAGTAGCGTCCGCCGGAGTTTTGCGAGTAGTCGTTCGGGGCGAATTTGAGGATGCTACTATTAACGTCGTTTACATTTCCAAGTTCGTCAGTCGTAGTATGGTCAATAAATTGGCCGCCCGCAGAGCCATTAAACTGACCTTTAATTGCACCTTGCACGGTATACATGCCCCGCACGGAAGCCGTCAGCCAGTTGGTCAAATTGTAAGCACCCCATGCCGTGCCTTGGAACATATCGCCCAAGCGGTAGCCGGATTTATTGTGATCTTCCATGCGAACAATACCGTTGGCTTGCGCGCCCCAGGAGAAATCATTGATATGGCCGGTGTAAGTCAAGCTGGGCTTGAAATCCCAGGTGCCGCTGCCCAGTTGCATCCCGTAATCCATAAAGCCACCATCGAGTTGATGGGCCCTACGGAATTGGATATCTACATCGCCAGTCGGCGCACTTAACCCGGCCGTGGCATGGACATGATGCATCCCGTCATCGAACACTTTAAATAAAGCATACATCCCCAGATCGCCGATACCGCCGGTTTCATGTTCGTTTTGCAGATGGTGCACAAAATGCCCACGCAAATTAAGGGTAGTTAGGTCTGGAGCCCGCACGCCATCGAGTGCTCTCATGGACATGTTCATGTCAGTAAACTGCGGCATCAGCATCAAAGTCAGCCAGTCGGTCGGGGCATACATTAAGTCGAGCATGTGCATGCTCATGGCCATGCTGTGAGCCGCTAAATAGCAAGGATCGCCACCGCAGCCGTTCGTCTTGGTCATTGCGTCGTTTACCGCGCCAGTGCCGTTCAGCAGGTTGCCGCTTTGGCTGTTCCACATATAGCGGTAACCGACCATAAACTTACCCGCTGGCAACATGTGGTCAAACATCACCCCGGCGGGGGCATGGACACCGTGGTTATGATGCTCATGACCGGCGTGTTCTTTAGAATTGCTGCCACCGCCCAGCGCCAAGGCCTCCAGGTTGACTTTTAAGGCCGCATTCGCTACCCAATAATCAAAATCGGCATAGCTGCCCTCGCCTCCGCCGCCTATTTTCAAGCCGCCCTGATGGGTGTAATACTCAAAGCCCAAATCCATCGTCACGCCTTTGGCAAATTGTTTTTCAACCGTTACCCCGCCGCTAAGCGTACCGAAACCGGACAAACGATGGTCACTGGAATAATTTGCCGGTAATTTTTTGGGGTCGAACCAGACATTTTTATCCGTCACGATCTTAACGGAAGCGGGTTTTAAATTACCTTTAGAATCTAGGTAATTCAACGCTAAGGTATTTGGATCGAATACTTGCGAATATTCTTTCCCATCACTCCCGAATGCTATGGTATTGCCATTGCCATCAAGGGCAGTCTTAGAAAACGCTTGCTCTGACACTAACCAAGGGGTATAAAAATTGGCGGCATCTTGCGAGTAATAACGCACCCGTGGCGTCACCGTCCAGCCGCTACCGACAGGCTGTACCCAATCGGCTTCAAAAGTATGGGCATGGATACCCCAATCATCGGCTGAAAAACGGTAGTCGAAATGCAAGGCGGCATCCAGCGGTTTAATGTATTGCACATAACGCCCCCCGACATTGTACTGGTTACGGACACCTGGCCGTTGTTCCAATAACGTTTTAAGATTCCCTACATAACCATTTGGCGGAGCAGTATCTTGTTGCTCTGGGTCTATAAAAATAACGGACACCCCTTTGTATGGGTTTGCCATGTAACCGGTACTGCGGGTATAACTAAAATCAGCACTGAACAGGGCATCTTGGTTGATGACTTGCGTCAACCCGAGATGGGTGGACCAGTCTTGGCGATTGCCTTGTATACGTTTGGCGTCAACCACACCTTTCAAAGTATCAATCTGACCATAAGGCAGTTCCCTGTAGACGATGCCATCATCTTTAAGGTATTGCGTATTGGTATAAGAATCATGATCGAGTATCGCGTTGGTGTCGCTGTTGGTATAGCTTAAATCGACATTCAGGCTCGTCTGTTTCTGGTTAAAATCGAAACGCGCCCCCACGTTGCCAAAGCGGGATTCATAATCGTTTTCTACCGAAATGCCACCGCCTACGCTGGCAGAGGCGGTGTCCCAGTCGTAACTGAGTTTAAAATCGCCCTGCTTGCGGGTTTCTGGCGAGGCGGTCGCCATGGTATGGCTAAGCTGGGTGTTTTTGGTGTACTTATAAATATCTTCAAGGGTAATAGGGTCGGTTTCGCCAGTGAGTTCACCCAGTATCGGGTTAAATTTTGCATCCAAAAACAAGGGGCCAACGGCAACAATCGGCGACGCACCTGTGGTAATTCCATTCTGATTGAGGATATTATTACCCGCATATGCTTCTGGCAACGTCGAAACGGGGGTAGCCCCCCCCCAGGTATCCTGAATGTAATTAAAAGCAAATTTGACCCTATCGGTCAAACTTACTCTGGCGCTGCCATGCAGGCTATCCACTTCAATAGGGTTAGCGCTTTTTAACTTAACCACCGCCCCATTTGCAACAAAATCGCCATTACTGATATTTCTTGCGCCTTCCTGATAATGGCTGTACTGGAAATCCACTTCGTCGCCTTCGGTGGCATAGGCCGATACCGGCGACAACAAGCCCGGCAACACCAGGGCGGCTGTGGTCAAGGCATGTAACGATACCCTGACACTCCCTTCCCTAATCGGAAGGTAAGGAAATGGATTCTTGGTTGCATTCTCTTCACCCCAGCCCTCTCCAACTGGAGCCTGTAGGGTACGCTTCGCGTACCGTTTTTTAAATCCCAGCCTTTTCTCGTCGGTACGCGAAGCGTACCCTACGGTTTTGGAATATTTAATAACAACCACAACCGCCCCCTTGCGCGGCATTGCCGCCTGCCGCCGCCTCGCGGCTGCCATAGTTATGCGCCCTGAGCGCACTTTGCAGCGGATATGGGTCAAGTGCCATTTGCGGCTTGGCAAGGTTGCCGCGTTCCCAGGGTTGTACTGGGGCGCAGGCGGTGAGCATTAGGGCAAACAATAGCCACAACCCTGTTGTTGTTATTTTAATCAGTTTCATAGGTACTCCTCATTGTTTTCAATAGCCATATCCTAAGCCTTATTATTTTATGTCTTTGCAAAACGGGTTATGCACGACGTATTTTTCATTCCAATAACGTTAGGTTATGCCAAAAGACATTTATGACCTTCAGGTTACAAGAACCGTTGGCTGAGCGGAGCCGAAGCGAATTGTTGGTTTCGACTCCGCTCAACCAACGGAAAATGTTCAGCCGACGAAAACGTTGCGGACGGGTTAACATAACCCGTCCGGCTCAAGTTATTATTTGCGCCGGTTTGTGCGTTTTACTCACGCGGGGCAGGGCTTGAACCCTGTTCCTCACGTTTTTTACAAACCATGAACAGCAAGACTGGACTTCACCAATGTGAAACCTTGCAGAATCGCTACTTCAAATAAGGCATCAACAGGTTTTTCACCATCGGATAATGCTTTTCATTTAACGTCACCAATTGCAAACGCTTTTTGATTGCGGTCGCGGCTATCAAGGCATCGTTCAAACCAACGCCGTGGCTTTTGCCATAATCCCGTCTCAGCAAACCGCCTTCTGCCGCCAATTCGGCATCTAAAGCAATGGCTTCCAGCGTATCTAAAAACTCAGTCAACGCAGCGCGTTCTTTACCGTTCCTTACCCCGACATGCAGTTCGGCAATGGTAATTGCCGAGATGTAGGCTTGCTCCGGCAAGCAGGCAATAAATTCTTTGGCCGGTGCCAAGCCGCGTAAAAAATCAATCAGCACGTCGGTATCAATCAGTAAGCCACTCATTCGGTGAAACGTTCTTCTGCACGTATTTCAGCCAAATCGGGCAGGTTTTCGTGGTCTTGCCAAAGGCCAAAAGCACCAAGGCGTTTATTGGCCTTGTCGCCTGTTGTGTTTAAGGCAATAAATTGGTCAATTGCCTTACGTATCAACGCACTTTGGCTAGTGCCGCTACGTATACTGATGTTCTTGATAGCGGCTTGCTCTTCGTCGGTAAGGTATATTTGTGTGCGTTGCATAATTAGCTCCTTATATATTTATGACATATATAATATACATTGCATTTTGCTATATAAAAACCGATTTTTCCTTTTACGCGGGAAGGGGTTTAAACCCAATGCCGTTAAGTTAATGATGGTTGTTGTCATTTCGACCAGCGGGAGAAATCTCAAGCGCAAAAGATTCCTCAGTCGCGTTGCTTCTTCGGAATGACACTATCACCATTTAAGCCTTAACTTATCGGCATTGGGTTTAAACCCCGTTCCTCACATTTTTTTACAATCCATAAACCGCAAAATTGACCCTCACCAACGTGAAACCTTACAGACGGGCAACATACCCCAGTCTGGCACAAACAATAAAGGTGGGCAAAAAAAGCGTTGCCCACCCTACCCAACTAAATCAAGCGATTATTGGTTTTGGGTATAGGTCACTGATTGGGATTGGTCACTATCCTGATGGACGCCATAGGCATCATAACAGGTTATGTATGCGGTGTAATAAGCCGTACCCGCTGCGGTAACAGGACTTTTACTGACGCTAAAACTGTGAGCGCCCGCTGTTGCCGGGAAAGTGATTACTGGACTCAATGTTCCCTTTGTCCCATTAGTAGTTACACTCGCAGCGTGATTGGTCTCTTTTATTTGAAGTTTGAGTGTTCCGGCAGCAGGTGCAGTACGCGAAATATAATATTCCAAAGAGGCCGTACCCGGTGCACACACAATGTAAAACTTATCGGTCGGCCCCGGCATTGCCGCCTTAGGCGCTTTCAGTGTTCCCCCATACGTGTGGGCGGATGCCACGCTTGAAAACCCCATCATTGCCAATAAACCCACTAGCGTTGTCAATCTTAAAACATTCATTTTTAAATCCTCATTATTTTGGTCGTGAATAATAAAAAACATCCCCTAATGGCTACTTTGGCTTTTCAGTATTGATTTGCCCGACAATTTGATAATGCCCTTTGGTATGTAAACGCAGGGTTACCGTTTGGTCGGTTTTATTTTGCCAATGCCAGCCAAATTTGCCATTGAAAGGGATGATAAAAAAGCCCTTCCCAGTATCACTATTTTTTAGCGCGGCAAAGGTTTTACTGGGCACATTGCCATCGTCCGATTCCCCGCGCAATTCGGTAGTCAGTTTTCCGCCCTTTGCCGCCCAGTGGTAATCCAGGTCGTAATCGCGCTCCATTGCCAGCCGGTAATCAAGGCTTTGTCTCGCGGGAATGGTTAACTCAACTGTATCTTGGCGTACGGCCAAAGGATCATCTATTTGTGGCACCGCCGCCGATGCCGCGGTATTAACAGGGTTTGCTATTTGCGCCGCTGGTTGCGAGGGCGAAGGGGCAGTATGGGTAACAACCACCGTCCCGAGCGGCGTGGCTCTACCAATAATGCCTAATTTTGCCCCCCAACCTACAGGATCAATACCGTAGTAGGCTGGTAAAACATAGGCCAATAAGAGCAATGCCGTTAATAGCGAAGTAACGGTTGATACGGCGATTAAGGTAAGCACCGATTGCTTGCGGTGATCTTGAACGTTCAAAATGCTTGCCATTGAAATATGCTGACTGTTTACCGAAGGGAATAAAAGTGGGCAGCAATTTTGCTGCCCACCCTACCCAACTAAATCAAGCGATTATTGGTTTTGGGTATAGGTCACTGATTGGGATTGGTCACTATCCTGATGGACGCCATTGGCATCTATACAGTGTATTTGTGCGCTGTAAGAAGCCGTACCCGCTGCAGTAACGGGACTTTTACTGACACTAAAACTGTAAGCGCCCGCTGTTGCCGGGAAAGTGATCACTGGACTCAATGTTCCCTTTGTCCCATTAGTTACACTCGCAGCGTGATTGGTCTCTTTTATTTGAAGTTTGAGTGTTCCGGCAGCAGGTGCAGTACGCGAAATTGAATATTCCAAAGTAGCCGATCCCGCCGCACACACAATATAAAACTTATCAGTCGGCCCTGGAATTGCCGCAGTTGGCGCTTTCAGTGTTCCCGCATACGTGTGGGCGGATGCCACGCTTGAAAAACCTGCCGCCAGCAGCAAACTGGCTGCCATTATTGTTGTAATTGTTTTCATAATTTTTTCCTCATTAAATTAACAGCTATATGCCTGGGCTTGATCCACAAGCCACCAGCGTGGAAGGCATTCATGGATGCCATCCGGTTGGAACGGTTGCAAAGCCAGCTACAAATCAGCAATGCAACCTAGCAATGGCACCGGCCTTGGTGCCAAAACACAAAAGCTCCAGGCCACCCCGCATTGCGCGGCAACAGCCTGGAGCGAACACGTCCTTGTAGATTACTCAGATATCATCAGAATGGCAATACCTGAAAAGATGCGCCCAATTAAAGGTTGCTGTTGCCGTCAGTGAACGGACGGGTGTTAGGCCCGGTCAAGATAGCGTCAACCGCAGGTCCAGTAGGTTCAACAGAAACAACTCTGGTTGCACCAGCATTGGCTGAAGCATTGACAACCGTCATAGTAGTCCAGTAAGTGGGTTGCAACATTTCTGGATCATTCCATAGGGCACTGCCGCCATCAAGCGCGGTAAACCACCAGTCGGCACGGTTGTTGTCGCCGTTGCCCGCTTGCAAACTCACATAAACTGGCGCGCCAGCCACGTTGATTTGATCAGGTGCATCTAGGGTGGCCAAAATTGGGATTTTACGACCAAAGGCATCTTTAGGTTGTTTATAAGGGCCTTTGATGTCATTCTTGGCATTTTTTTCCAAATCGCAGAAGTTAACCACGGCGATACGCACGTTAACTTGTTTGACGGTCGGGTCAACAATCTTAGGGACAGTCACCTTAAATGGCGTAATGGTGTTCAGTTTTGGCTCCATTGCGCCGTCCTTCCAGAACAGCCCTTCAATAATGTTGGGTTGTAATGCATTAGGATCGACGATTTCTTGGGTTGTGGCGAAAGCGGATGAGAAACCCGCATAACCGGTGACAGCCAAGTTCAAGCCAGTATCGGGCATTGCAGCGCCCGTGTGGTCGTATGTGATAGTGTCAAAAATGCCAGCGCCGCCGCCACGAGTAATGACAGTGCCGTTTGATTCGCGCCAAACCACTCTATCGCCTGTTGGGAATACCGCGCCTTGACCCAGTACAGGGTAAGCGTCGCCGGTGTCGCCGCCGCAACCGTGGGTAATGGTAAAACCGTTGTAGCTGGCGGCAGCTTTGGCACCAGCCGCATTACTTACAGTTACGGAATCGCGAACGCCTGTGTGGGCGAAGGCTTGGCCGGCTACAAACAACGTAGCAAGTGTGCAAAGTGTTAGTTTTGTTTTTGTCATTTTTAAAGTCCTCCTCAGGACAGGGTTGTTTAAGGTAATCACATCTTAGGTGCAGCGAATATACGTGCTACGCAATATATAAGCACTATCCGTGCCATGTATTTTTATGTTTTGTGAGTGCCGTCACACAATCAAAATAATCATGATTTATTTTTATTTATAATAAATATTACCTTATTAAATAATAATTTATAAAGAATATCCGTTAAGCGAAAACAGTGATTGATGCTTTTATTAAAAAGCCAAAATGCGGATGGAAAGGCTGAAAAAATGGCTTACAAAAGCCACTATTTTTGGCTTTTTATAAAAAGTGCGTGATATGCCCCACTTTTTATAAAAGTAGGTTGCTCTGGAAGCCGTATGAGCCGTGCCCTGTAGAAAAAACTGGGGCATATGACCCACTTTTTCAAAAAACTGGGTCATATGCCCCACTTTTTTTCTAACACATCTCTCAGTCGAAAAAAATTGAGTGTTGGCTCGAAGAAAAGCAGCTTTTTTTTGATTTATTTTGCCGCCACCTTTAACGAGGCAACTCTTGCATTCGATTTTTCGGGGTTTAGCGCGGTTTGCGGTGTCGTTTATGTTTCAACTAACCGTCACTGCAATTGTTTGATGTACTTGCGGGGATTAGGAAAGGATTTAGTGGCTACAAAAGCAACTAAATCCTTTCCCACACTAATGACCTTTTATTTATAGATTCGGCCTTATGAGGTTAATTTCCCTTCGACTTCGCTCAAGGTACGCCACGGTAACGTACCACGAGCGAAATGGAAGGGTATCGCCGCTATTTCAGACACTTAAAGGCCGAATCAATAAATGCTCTCATGTACCCCGATAATAACCACCCGGCGAACCTTTACTTTTTCCGGCAGGAACAGACGGAGCAGGGTTTGCGCCTTGGGTCGGTTCTTCTAAAGGCACTTGTTGTTGAGGATCTTCTACAGGTACGCGCTCATAAACGGCAACCGGTTCACCATCCAGATCTTGCAATGCTTTATTAAGGGCCTTCTGGTCGATTTCAGGTTCATCTTCGCCAATAGCTTTTTGTATTAATTTTAAGGCGACTGCATAACGATCTTCTTTGCTCATCTCCTCACCTTCGAGGTCAGGATGCGCTTCCACATAAAGCAAGTTATTCAGCCAACCGACCTTGATGGGTTGCTTGACCATATAAACCGGTGTCCCGACCGGAACAACGTCATATAAGGCTTCGACATCTTCCGGGTACATCCGCACACAGCCATGGGTAATTTGCATACCGATGCCAAACACTTTGTCGATATCGGTGCCATGAATCCGATATTCGCCGGGAAGGTTCAGGTACAGTGCACGCGTGCCCAAAGGATTATGGGGGCCTGGCGGCACTACTTCTGGCAGAGGATCGCCATTTTCTGCATGTTCCTTCCTAATTGATTCGGGTGGATGCCAGGCAGGATCTTTAATTTTTCGCACCACACTGGTTTTGCCCATTGGGGTTTTCCAATCCTGCCGACCAATTCCATGCGCGAATGACAGCACTTCGCCCGGTTGCCCAGGCGGATAATAATACATGCGGAATTCAGCAATATTCAGGGTAAGCCCACTATGCGGCGTGTCAGGCAAGATACGGCGATTGGGTAGCCTGACGACCTGGCCCTTTTTGACCAACCACCGATCCACTTTAGGATTCAGCCGAACAATTTCATTTTGTCCCAGGGTGTAACGGTAAGCTACATCCAACAAGGTTTCATCATGTTCGATACGGGTCGTAGACTCACCGGTTGAAAACTCTTCAAGTACCGTATCGCCCTTATTTTCAGGCATTTGATAGGTTGTCGCACTGGCATAAACACCGTGCAACAAAAGAGCCGCAGCGAAAACAATAGGCGTATAAATTTTCACGGTTTTGGCTTTAGTCGATTTAGTAAATGAGCTAATCATGATTTAGTGATAAAAAATTTAATCTCACCCCGTTGATCATATCTGGGATAAACATCAGGTTCCGGGTCTCTATAATAGCTACATTTTACCATCTATCAAGGCGCTGGAAAGGCGACACATCATAAAATGCGCTATTGTTTGAAAAAACTGATAAAAAACCTCAGCTACCCGTACAGCACTTGTGACCTTTAGGTTATAAATGGCGTATGCTATTGAGGCTCGTTAACCAAACATTACGCCCACTTATTGATTCGGCCTTGTCATGTTTGAAACCGTTCGTACCCAAAGGGCACAAGGGCAAGCCTACTTCCTTGTCCAAAATAATTTTAAGTTCAGGAAAAAATCCCATGACTAAAGCCTACCTATAAAGGCATTATATCCGTCTTGTAATTCAGGTTTCTCAAATGACCACAAAAATCGATGTGTTATTGGTGGATGACCATGCTGTCGTCAGAGCGGGCTACAAGGCTTATTTGTCGTTATCTGGTCATGTAGGAATGATCTATGAAGCCGAAAGAGGTGAAAGCGCTTGTCAACTCTACAGCCAACACCAGCCGAATATTGTCATTATGGATTTGTCCATGCCTGGATTGGGCGGGTTTGAAAGTATACGCCGCTTGATAAGCCGGGATCCCCATTGCAATATTCTGGTTTCAAGCATCCATAACGAACTGGTTTATGTAAGCCGTGCCATCAAAGCCGGTGCCAAAGGCTATATCACGAAAAACAACTCACCCGAGATTTTACTGACCGCCGTTTATCAAGTTGCTTCGGGCAATACGTTTGTTGAACCTTCTTTGGCACAGCAACTTGCGGTCAATGTGCTGTCAGAACGCGGTATCGCCAATCAAATTGAAGAGCTTTCACCCCGAGAATTCGATGTTTTCTGTTTGCTGGCAAACGGCATGACAACCCGTGGCGCGGCGGAAAAACTCTGTTTGAGCTATAAAACCGTCTGCAACCATACAACGGTAATCAAAGAAAAGCTGGGGATAAAAACCTTGGCTGAGTTGGCATTGGTCGCTACTCGCGAAGGTATTTTAGAGACCTTGGATCGCAACTCATTCGCTATGCTCGAAAAATAATAACAAAGACTAATAACCCCGTTTAATCAATAACGGCGCTATCGAGAGGCATGTTTAGCTATAGGGAATCTCTAAAAAGTCAAAAAGCTCCTTCTCCCTCTGGGAGAAGGTTGGGACGAGGAATTTAAAATCAAGCATTTACAACCCTCACCTTAGCCATCCTCCAGAGGGAGAGGGGATTTTTAGAGGTGCCCTATAACATAAATGTTTCCAATTTGAAGAGTAACAGATGAGCTTAAGCTATCAGATTAACCTTAAAATTTTGCTGTCCTCGCTGTTAATCCTGTTTTTAGGCGGGGCTATTGCCATTTGGCAGGCCAGGGGTTCGGTTGATAGAGAACTCGCTTCCTCTGTCAATCTTACCGAACATTTGATAATCTGCGGTTTGTCGCAGACGATACCTGATCGTGCCACTTGGCTGAATTGTTTAAGTTCGCTTAAAGAAACCCGTCATTTATCTATTGGGATTATGACACCTTCAGGGCAAATTTTTGGTATCGGCAATAACAACAAGACACATGACTCAGTTGAATCACCACCGCAATGGTTTATAAACCTGATTGGCAGTAAACAGGCGACAACAGTAAAACAGGTTACAACATCATCAGGCGAACAATTTTCTCTACAAATTCGGGCAAATCCAATTGATGAAATCCAGGAGGTCTGGGAAGAAAGCCTTACTTTTTTTTGTATTATTCTTTTACTTAGCCTGCTGACTTTCTTATCAGTTTATTTTGCTATCCATAAAACGATTGTGTCGATAAAGACCATCGTTGAGACCTTACAACAAATCGAGACAGGCAACTACCCGCAACAATTGCCCGAATTTAGCACCTCCGAATATAACAGCATTGCCAAAGCCGTTAATCATATGACGGGGGAGCTTTATAAGATGCAGCAGGAAAACCGTGCATTAGTGAAACATTCTATGGAAATTTTGGAAATCGAGCGCAAACAACTCGCACAAGAACTCCACGATGAATTAGGTCAATCATTGACGGCGATTAAAATGATGGCGGTTATAGCCAACCAAAAAAACGAGCAGATTGCAGAAATCTCGGCTTCTATTGCCAAAAGCTGTGATGGATTGATCAACATCGTCCGTTCCATCATGCATCGGTTGCATCCCTTAGTGCTGACTGAGTTAGGGCTGAAAGCGGCCATCGAAGATTTATTGAACCATTGGTCAAGCAAAAATCCGGAAATAAAATTTCGTTTTCGTTGCGACGATGAAGTTGACACGCTAGGCCAAAAACTGAGTATCCATATTTTCAGGGTCGTCCAGGAATGTCTGACCAATATTTTTCGCCACGCTGAGGCGCAAGAATGTTCGGTCACCCTAGCAATGGTTGAAACCCCTGAATATCAAATCCGGTTAACCGTGACGGATAACGGCAAAGGTTGCGATATCAACAAACTGACCAAAGGTTTTGGTATTCTTGGCATGAAAGAGAGAGTCTACAGCTTGGGCGGAAATCTCTCAATTCAAAGCACCCTCAATAAGGGGGTTCAGGTAAATGCCGTTATCCCGATTATCGTCAAATAATCTTTATGTAACCTCTAAATAAGTCCTTCGGCAAGCTCACAGGACGAAGATTAATAGTTTCATAAGTACCTGCGATTTTCATGCTTCAGGAAATATTATTGATCCGGCCTTATGAAGTTTAATTTCCCTTCGACTCCGCTCAGTATTTATGCCCATTGGGTACAAGTTCGCCCAGAGAACGCCACGGTAACGTAGCCTGAGCGGAGTCGAAGGAGATCTGCCGAATTTATAAGGTATGCGACTTACCTGGGGCAACTTATGAAATTACTGATATATGATATGTATGATTGATCTAATTAGCACAAAAAAGATATAACTAATGAGCTTGTCGAACCATGAGAGGAATTAACTTGTTCAGAGATTTCTTTACAAAAATGATTAATGTCGCTATTTGGATTCTTCACCGGCAGTTTCAATAATCCTGCCCATTGCTGCATCGACTTCAACTTTCGTTTCGATGCCTTTATCGCTCAAAATGTCGAATTAATAGCTTGAGCTGCCATTTTCTTCACTTTCGAATCCCTCTTCTTCGATCTTGCCCGGATAGGCTTTTAGGACGATTGCGGCCACGTCCTTTTCGGTTACTTTTACATTTTTCTTGAATGCCTGACTCTTAGCGTCGGTGACTTCTTATTCCTTCTCAAAAATTTTGCCTGCCTACGTCGTGAACAAGCCCTTTTTTATTGATATTCACGTATTTCACTATCATTACTCTGCACCGAAACAAAACGCTGTCTCGGTAAAGAGTAATGTACTAGAATTTTATTACTTTTCGTCGCAAGGACATTCCAAATAACGATAAACACCAGCGCCTAGCAAAGCACCGATGATGGGCGCTACCCAAAACAACCAAAGTTGTCCGATAGCCCAATCGCCTACGTAGATCGCAACTCCTAAACTTCTTGCTGGATTCACCGAAGTGTTGGTGACAGGTATACTGATCAAATGGATCAAGGTAAGACCTAAACCAATGGCAATCGGTGCGAAACCTTGAGGCGCACGGGCATCAGTCGCACCCAAAATGATGATTAGGAACATCATGGTCATAACAACTTCGGTCACGAAAGCAGACACCAAAGAATATCCCCCCGGTGAATGTTCACCATAGCCATTCGATGCGAATCCTGCTGAAACATCGAAGCCTACCTTGCCGCTAGCGATCAGGAACAAAACCCCTCCAGCCACAATCGCCCCTAAAACCTGGGCAATAATGTAAAACGTCAATTTACTTGCGGGGAATCTGCCGCCCGCCCATAGCCCGATTGATACCGCAGGGTTCAAATGACAGCCGGAAATGTGGCCTATGGCATAGGCCATCGTCAAAACAGTCAACCCAAATGCAAGCGATACGCCCATCAAGCCGATGCCTACATCAGGAAATGCGGCCGCAAGTACTGCGCTACCACATCCGCCCAGTACCAACCAAAACGTACCGAAAAACTCTGCAACATATTGTTTCATAATTATTCCTTATATTTAGCTAACTTGTTATTGATACCGAAATTTATCGATGCCGATGGAATGATACCATCGACTAGAACACCATTCAAATAAGGGATACCTCAAGTTTATTCCAAGCATAAAAAAGGCAACGCGAAGTTGCCTTTTTGCGGAACCACTAAAAAAATTAGTTTACAATTTTTCTTTGATACGCGCTGCCTTACCAGTAAGATCGCGCAAGTAGTACAATTTAGCCCGGCGCACATCGCCACGACGCTTAACAACAATCTCGCTTATCAATGGGCTGTGGGTTTGAAATACCCGCTCAACGCCAGTGCCATGAGAAATTTTACGTACCGTGAACGCAGAATTCAAGCCACGATTACGTTTGGCGATGACGATACCTTCAAAAGCCTGGATCCGCTCACGCTCACCTTCTTTTACACGCACTTGTACAACGATGGTATCACCTGGGCCAAAATTTGGAATCTGTTTTAGCTGCTCTTTTTCTAATGCATCAATTATGTTGCTCATTACCACACCTTAGGTTTAATTCAATTCAACTTGTCTTATAAATTCGTTCAGCAGCTTTTCCTGCTCAAGGGTTAATTCTTTCTTTTTCAGCAAATCTGGCCGCCTTTGCCAAGTCCTGCCCAATGCCTGCTTCATCCGCCAGCGATTAATATCAGAATGATTGCCGCTTAGCAAAACATCCGGTACCTGGCTAGCACTTATCCGCTCTGGCCTGGTGAAGTGAGGAAAATCCAACAAACCATTCATATATGAATCATGCTGAGCCGATTCTTCATCTCCCAAAACACCCGGTAACAATCGCGTTATAGCATCAATCACGACCAATGCAGCCAATTCACCACCGCTGATGACATAATCACCAATCGACCACTCTTCATCGCAATCCAGATCGACAAAGCGTTCATCTACACCTTCATAGCGACCAGCAACTAATATCAATTGTGATACCTCACAGGCTTCAGCTAGGAGCGCCTGAGTAATAGGCTTACCTTGCGGGCTTAAGTACACCACTCTGGCAGAGCCTGAACTTACCTGTTTTGCTGCAGTCAGCGCATCATGCAAAGGCTGGTACTTGAGCACCATGCCTGGACCGCCTCCATAAGGGCGATCATCCACTGTCCTGTGCTTGTCGGAGGTATAATCTCTAGGATTCCATGCCGACAATTCAATAATTCCGCGATCTTTTGCCCTGCCCGTGACACCATAGCCATTAGCAGACTGTATCATTTCGGGAAACAAGGTAATCACATCGAAACGCATGGCAATCACTAAAAATCCGGATCCCAATCGACAATTATCTTACCTGCACCAAGGTCGACAGATTTAACCGTATTACCTTGCAAAAACGGCACTGCCCGCTCTCGATCTCCTTTCACGAGCAAAATATCATTGGCACCGGTTTCAAAAAGACTCTCAACTTTACCTAGCTGATAACCCTCAAGATTCTCAACTTCAAGACCGACTAAATCTGTCCAGTAATATTGCCCTTTTGCCAAGGGAGGTAATTGTTCATGGGCGATATAAATATCCCAGCCCATGAAGTTTTCGGCTTCATCCCTATTTGAAACACCTTCAAGTTGAGCAACTACATATTTGCCTTGCAGTTGACCGCCAATAACCTTGACTGATTGTTCTTTAATCCCCTTTTTTACAAACCACTGGGTATAGCCGAGAATATTCTCTCGAGGCTGAGTATGAGAAAATATTTTTAACCAACCTTTTAAACCAAAAACGCCGGTAATTTTTCCGACATTTATAATTTCATTCGTAGACAAACCACTTACGCAACTGCTTTTTGGGCATCTTTTATCAATTTTGCCACGCGGTCTGAAGGCTGTGCGCCCTTGGATTTCCAATACACCACGCGCTCACTATCCAATGACAATTTAGTTTCGTTGCCACGAGCCACCGGATTGAAAAAACCAATCCGCTCAATATAACGACCATCACGACCGCTTCTGCTGTCTGTCACAACAACATGGTAAAAAGGGCGATTTTTCGCGCCTCCTCTGGAAAGACGAATAGATACCATCGTTTATAGTTCCTCAAAAACATTTAGCCAAATTTAATCGGCCTATTTTACGCGAAATCATTAATAAGTGAAGAATAAATTAACTAAACGCAAAAAATTCAGGTTATTTAGTTAAAAAATACTAGCGTCTCATGCCACTGACATTATTTTTTATGCCCCGGATCATATTAGCCATATTGCCCGTTTTGAATTTTTTCATCATTTTCTGCATCATCACAAACTGCTTTAACATGCGATTAACATCGTGCAGCTCCTGACCACAACCATCGGCAATACGCTGTTTGCGGCTGCCTTTTATTAAATCGGGATAACGCCTTTCCTGTTTGGTCATCGACCGGATGATGGCAATTTGTCGAGCCAGCATTTTATCGTTGACTTTATCTTTCATTTCTTTAGGTACGCTATTGATACCGGGCAACTTATCCAGCATGGAACCGACTCCGCCCATACTTTCCATTTGCATCAATTGATCGTGAAAGTCATCGAAATCAAAACCTTTACCTTTCTGAAGTTTTTTGGCAAATTTTTCCGCCTTTTCCTTATCGACTTTTTGCTCCATCTCCTCAATCAAGCTGAGCATATCGCCCATGCCCAATATGCGGGACGCGAGCCGGTCAGGATGGAATGGCTCCAAGGCATCGGTCTTTTCGCCAACGCCAATGAATTTAATCGGTTTACCGGTAACGTGCCGTATGGATAAAGCCGCACCACCGCGTGCATCACCGTCGGCTTTGGTAAGAATCACGCCCGTCAACGGCAAGGCATCGTTAAAAGCTTTTGCAGTGATTGCCGCGTCTTGGCCTGTCATGCTATCAACCACAAACAAGGTTTCTATCGGTTTAATCGCCGCATGTAATGCCTTGATTTCAGCCATCATGTCATCATCGACATGTAGACGACCTGCGGTATCGACGATGATGACATCAAGGAATTTACGCTTGGCGGCATCTATTGCTTGCAGGGCAATTTCAACCGGTTTTTGTGAGGTATCACTGTCATAAAAATCAAGCGAAAGACTTTCGGCAAGCGTCTCTAACTGCTTGATAGCCGCAGGACGATACACGTCAACACTGACTACTCCGACTTTTTTCTTTTGGGTTTCTTTAAGCCAGCGACCTAATTTGGCAACGGTTGTGGTTTTACCGGCACCTTGTAACCCCGCCATCAGGATAACAGCAGGCGGGACTGCATTCAGGTTAAGTTTTTCATTAGCATTGCCCATGACTTTTACCAGTTCGGCTTGAACCAGCTTTACCATTGCTTGCCCCGGTGACAGGCTCTTCTGCACATCCTGGCCTAACGCACCGGCTTTGACACCTTCGATAAAATCCGTGACAACGGGCAAGGCGACATCGGCCTCCAGCAGCGCCATCCGCACTTCGCGCAAGGTGTCCTTGATGTTATCTTCAGTCAGGCGGCCTTGGCCTTTGAGCTTTTTAAGTGTGCTGCTTAAACGGTCGGTTAAATTATCAAACATGTCCTGCTCTTTACTATTTGGGAAGAATCATTCCTGACACAGTGTGTTAGGACTATAAAATGGGGTATATTAACATAGCGAACGACAGTATTACATCAGGCTTCAATCTGTGCGAGTAAGGATTTTTAAAATACCAACCTTTACATTGCTTGCAGATTACCGCTATAAACCAAAATTTTAATTGCAACGACAATAATCATCACACTCCAGCACATCAATGAACCCTACCCTTCTTGCCATACTTGCAATCTGCGCTTACTTAGCCAGTGCCGTACTGATTTTCAGGCCGCTCGCTAAAGACGGCTCAAAACGCGCAGCCCTGCTTTGCGCATGGGCGGCAATTGCCCTGCATAGCTTTTATACAGCACTTGTGATCCAGCAAAATGGCGGTTTCAATTTCAGTTTTTTCAGTACTGCCTCGCTGATTTCAATGATTGTTGCTTTGCTTTTGTTGTTGGCGGCCTTCGGTAAGCCGGTCGTAAGCCTGGGGATGTTTCTTTTTCCTGTTGCGGCATTGATGCTAGGACTGGACTTGATTTTTCCAGAGAAACAGCACCCACTCAACACCCATAGCTGGGAAATGAACACCCACATTTTGTCGTCGATTATTGCTTTCAGCCTGTTAAATATTGCTGCTTTGCAAGCCATATTGTTAGCCATCCAAAACCAGCAACTTAAAAGCCACCCGCCTAAACGCTACATTCAATCCATGCCGCCGCTGCAAACTATGGAAGCCTTGCTGTTTCAGATGATAGGTGCGGGATTGCTTTTTCTGAGCATTAGCCTGCTGAGCGGCTTTTTTTTCCTGGAAGATATTTTTGCCCAGCACCTTGCCCATAAAACCATCCTTTCCATGGCAGCCTGGCTAATATTTTCCGGCTTGTTGCTTGGCCGCTGGCGTTATGGATGGCGTGGACGTACAGCAATTAAATGGACATTATTCGGGTTCCTATTTTTGCTGTTGGCTTATTTTGGCAGCAAATTGGTGCTGGAACTGATCCTTAAACGATAATTTCAGTCCAACTTTAACCAACGCAAACGGTTGGCGTTGGCAACTACCGTCAATGATGACATTGCCATAGCGGCACCGGCGATCATGGGATTGAGCAAAATACCAAAGAAAGGATACAAAATCCCGGCAGCAACAGGAATGCTGATAGTGTTGTAGAAAAACGCCCCAAACAGATTTTGTTTGATGTTTGTTACAGTCGCTTTCGATAACGCGATTGCTTCGGGTACTTTTAACAATGATCCTTGCAAAATAACAACATCCGCGCTCTCAATGGCGACATCGGTTCCAGTGCCGATTGCCATGCCCACATCGGCCTGAGCTAGAGCTGGGGCATCGTTTATACCATCGCCTACCATGCCAACAATCTCGCCCTGTCGTTGCAGGTTTTTGACAATATCCGCCTTATCTTGCGGCAATACCTGGGCTTTTACTTCGCCAATTCCCGCCTGTTTTGCGATAGCTTCTGCGGTGATCGTGTTATCACCAGTGACCATAATCACCCTGACACCGAGTTTTTTCAGTTGCTGTACCGCACTAGCCGAATCTTTTTTGATAGGATCGGACACGGCAATAATACCGGCAATGACATTATCAACCGCAAGCAGCATCGGCGTTTGCCCCAATGCCGACAATTCTGCCAATTGCCCTTCCTGTTCATTAGCAGCAATCCCTTTGCTTTCCATCAAGGCACGATTGCCCAATAAAACTGATTGTTTGTCGATAGTCGCCGATACTCCATACCCGGCAATGGCGGCGAATTTTTCTACTTTGCCTAACTTTAACGCTTTTTGTTTTGCCGCAGCCAATATGCTGGCAGCCAGAGGATGTTCTGAACCGGATTCAATACTGGCCGCCCACGTCAATATGTCGTTCTCGGTAAAACCATTCACCGGTTTTATGGTGGATACGATGGGTTTGCCCACAGTCACTGTGCCGGTTTTGTCGAGAATAACACAGGTCAATTTGCCCGCCTTTTGCAAGGCTTCTCCCTGCCGAATCAAAATACCGGATTGTGCTGCCCTGCCGACCGCAATCATCACAGAAATAGGCGTTGCCAGCCCTAATGCACAGGGACAGGCAATGACCAACACCGTCATTGAGGTAACGAAGGCATAGCCTAGAGAAGGCTCCGGGCCAAAGTAATACCAAAGCGCGAAGGTCAAAACCGAAATCAAAACGACGACCGGCACAAATACACCGGAAATTTTATCGGCTAAACGGGCAATATCAGGCTTGCTATTTTGCGCTTGCCGAACACTGTTGATAATCTGCGCCAATGCAGTATCGCGGCCAATTCGGGTCGCCTTAAAAAGGAAAGTCCCGGTTTGATTGATCGATCCTGCCACCACTTCACTGTTAACCGATTTCTCCACCGGCATGGATTCGCCCGTCAACATGGATTCATCCACTGTCGAATGGCCTTCAAATAAAATGCCGTCAACAGCGATTTTTTCACCTGGCCTGACTCTCAGCGTTTCGCCTAACCCTACCTGATCTATAGGAATATCTTCTTCTTTGCCGTTGCGGACGACCCGGGCAGTTCGCGGCTGCAAGCCAATCAGCTTTCTGATGGCACTGGAGGTTTTGCCCCTAGCCATCATCTCAAGCCCCGTCCCCAAGTTAATGAACGCAAGAATAACAACAGCCGCTTCAAAATAAGCATGTTTAGCCAATGACGGCAACACACCCGAAAAATCAATTACAATACAAGAAAACAACCAAGCCGCACCGGTACCCAAAGCAACCAACGTGTCCATGTTGGCTTGACCTAATCTGAGCGCCTTGAATGCACCCAGGTAAAAATGCAGACCCGAATAGATCATGATGCCTAACGATATCAGGGCAATTTCCGGCCAGATACCCTGCCCTGCTCCCGAGCCTAATTCTGGTAGCCAGGCGAGATGTTCCGCCACCATGAGAAAAGCGCCAAAAGCACCCGCTACCGAGGCTTTTTTCATCAAAGAGAGGTAATGCTCATGTTCCAGTGCTTCTTGCTCTTCGGGGTTTTCCAACCCTTCCATGATGGCTGCCTCGTAGCCTGCCTTAACAACGGCTTGCTTCAACAGTTCGGGGTCAACATGGCCTTTGACCGAAGCGGAATGATCGGCAAAGTTTACCGCGACCGAAATCACTCCAGGCACCGCCGCCAATGCGCCTTCAACACTGCTCACGCATCCAGCACACGTCATACCCATAACGGATAGCCGTATATCGTCCAATACTCCATCGGCGGTTAGTTCGGCGCTCATCTTTGTTACCTCATGTCAGAAAATCGATCATTAATCTTCAATCACACTATAGCCAGCCTCTTTAATCGCTTGAGCTATGCCTTGTAGATTGGTTTTCCCCGCATCAAATTCAACCTTAACCGCTTTGTCCGCACTTGATGCAGAAACCGATTTAACCCCATCCAGACTTTCCAGTTTGGCAATGACAATATTTTCACAGCCACCACATTTCATACCATTTACAGTTAATGTTGCCGATTCCACGATGTTCACCTCCATAGATTTTAGTTGGTGTATTTATATCACAACCACTTCGCAACGGGTACTTAATGACCTATATCAAATCATTCACAAGTAGTTATTGAATAACAACCTGCGTTATTGTTACGATTGCCCCCTAACAATTAATCTTATACATACATGGAACTCAATAGCATAACGAACCAAACCATCGCCTTGGCTGGCATTGCCCAGGTGGCCGTTTTAGTACAACAACTGGCGACTACGGGCAATTGCGACCAACAAGCCTTGGAAGCAAGCATTGGTAGCGTACTAAAAATCGATTCCGATAGCGTATCCGATATTTATGGCGGGTTAGAAGGGCTTAAATTAGGTTTTGAGCAGCTTAATGGGCAAATAAATGGTGAGAAAGCGCCGGATCGTGAGCAAGGTCGCTATGCGGCAGGAATTATGTTCCTGCAAAAGAAATTGTCGGATAACCAAACGATGCTCAATACCCTACAGGCGGGCATCATTAAGGCCCAAGCGCAAACCGAGCAGTTTGGCCCTTTACATGAAAATGTACTCGCTAGCTTGGGCGATACTTATCAAAAAACAATCAGCACTTTTCAGCCCAGAATAATGGTCAATGGCGAGCCAAATTATTTAGGCCGTCCAGACATCACCAACAAAATCAGGGCATTATTGTTGGCGGGTATACGTTCGGCTATTTTGTGGCGGCAATGTGGCGGCGCACGCTGGAAATTTATTTTTTTTCGCAACAAAATTCAGGCAGAACTACAGAATCTTTTAAAACGCGTATAAACGCTTAAACCGGCCTAAACCATGAATATTGATGATATACATAAAGTAAAAACCTACCTGCTCGGCCTACAAGATAATATCTGCAAGGCACTGGAAGGTGAAGAACCTTCAGCCCGATTTGTTGAAGATCTCTGGCAACGTGACGAAGGTGGCGGTGGCAGGACTAGGGTGCTGACCAAAGGCGAGGTTTTCGAACAAGGTGGGGTTAATTTTTCGCATGTTTCCGGTTTTAGCTTACCACCCTCAGCCACCGCAAAGCGACCTGAATTGGCAAATCGGCAATTTCAGGCAATGGGCGTGTCGTTGGTTATCCATCCCCTAAACCCTTATGTACCGACTTCCCATGCCAATGTACGGCTTTTTATCGCCGAAAAAGAGAATGAGCCGACTATCTGGTGGTTTGGCGGTGGTTTTGATTTAACGCCGTATTATCCTTTTGAAGAAGATGTTATCCAGTGGCATCAAACCGCCCGATCAGCCTGCCAACGCTTCGGCGATAATGTGTATGCCGACTACAAAAAATGGTGCGACGACTACTTTTTCCTCAAACATCGCAACGAAACCCGTGGTGTTGGCGGCCTATTCTTTGACGACCTGAACGAATGGGGATTTGAGCAATGTTTTGCTTTTTTGCAATCGGTAGGCGATCACTACACCAAAGCCTATTTGCCCATCGTGCAAAAACGCAAAAATACGCCGTATGGCGACAGGGAACGCGATTTCCAACTTTATCGCCGAGGCCGCTACGTTGAGTACAACCTAGTTTATGACAGGGGTACCTTGTTTGGTTTACAATCAGGCGGACGAACTGAATCCATCCTCATGTCGTTACCTCCGATTGTGCATTGGGAATATAACTGGAAACCTGAAAACGGCAGCCCAGAAGCCCTCCTTTACGAACGCTTTTTAAAACCACAGGATTGGCTTGAAACCTAAACAGATATTCATGAAAGCGCGGGGGAAACACCTACTTAAACGCGGCATTGTTACTTCGCTATACGCTTTAAAATTTTAGATCAACATTTTCAATCTGATAAGGCCGGGCAACAATACAAAATGAGTATCTTTAAGGCCGTGGTTTAATAAACTGCGGCATTTTTAACAATGCCGTACCACAATTTGTGCGGCACAAAACAAAGATTCATGCCAAATCGACCTGTGCACCCGGCATGAATATCGCTCCAT
This sequence comes from Methyloglobulus sp., assembly GCA_013141505.1. GTDB lineage: Bacteria > Pseudomonadota > Gammaproteobacteria > Methylococcales > Methylomonadaceae > Methyloglobulus. The sequence continues at coordinate 68,178 of JABFQX010000031.1, read as the reverse complement.
TATCTTACCCACCAACAGGGATATTAGCTATAGCCTTGTCCTTATGTCCTGTCCATTTTTATTTAGTTGCCATAACGACAGAAAGTAGCCACTGAAACAAGACCCAAAAAGTGGGTCATATCACCCACCTACTTGGGCTTAGCACCCTCTTTTTGAAAGTTACCGCGTTTTGCCCGATAAAATCAGGTTTGTTTAAAAAAACCATAAGCAATAGGCGTAATGCCAAAAAATTGATAACTATTCATAATTATCAATAGCCTAATGCCATAAAGCCGGGAAATAAACAGTTTATAACCAACGGCAAAACAGGCAAAAACTGTCGATAAATTTGGCACGGATACTGTTTGTATTTAAGTTTTATTCATAGAAGACAAAAATAGGCTGTCCTGTTACCAGTCAGTTAAAAAACCGGTATTGGGTTAAACCTGTGACTTGATATAGGGCGGAGTTACAAACCCAGGTTTGTCGCTCCAAAATACACGCGGCTCACAGGTATGAAGCCAAGTTCTTTAAAAAAATACAGGTTTTAACCAGTATCAAAAAACTGACCAGAGTCAAGTTTTTAAAAAACCATTATTTATTAGGAACAATCAATGAAGACTACCGCTCAAGTCTCAGAACTATTTTTGCCGTTATTTTTTGCCGCAGTTGCCCTGCATCCTAAAGAGGGATTCTGGACAATAGATAGGTTCCCATCTGTGAAAACAGATCGATATTTGTAGAAAAAATAGAGTAACCCGATTGTTAAACCATTAAATAATATCCCTGCCAGCAGGGTATCGCTTAGCATGTGCGCGGTGTTGTGCGATATGGCTGGATGGCGACCACCGGCTTGTGTTGCCAAGTTGAAACAACAACCGGGGCTACGGGATTGAGGCAACAAATTTCCACCTTGATTGCCGTAGCAGAAGTACCCGGTTGGCTTTGCACAATCCAACTGAGTGGTATTTGCGGACAAAAAAACATTCAAAACACTATCAAACAATGGCCGCTTGCAGAATTGAGGATTATTAAACCTGCCTTCAATCGATCATCTTATAGATACGGCCTTTAAATGTTAAAAATAGCTGCAGTGCCCTTCAACTACGTTTGGTTCAAACCTAATACGTGGTTTACTGGCTTTCAGAACGGCCCGCTATGCTATTCATTTTGGCAGGCCTCCCATTTTTCTATAACGCTTCCAATTGGGCATAACTGAGCATGAGCCACTTAACTCCAGCTTGTTTAAAATTAATTTGCGCCCGCTCTTGTGCGCCATCCCCTTCAAGCTGTAACACCACACCTTCACCAAACTTGGTATGGCCGACGCGTTGCCCGAGTTTAAACCGCCTGCCCTGCGCCAACAAATCAGCAGATTTTACCGCCGCTTGCGGACGGGCAACAGTCGCTCGCATCCTGACTTCCTGTACGCATTCCGCAGGAATCTCCCGCAAAAATCGGGACGGCCTAGGATAACTTTCCTTGCCGTATATGCGCCGGGATTCAGCGTAAGTTAGATACAATTGCCGCATGGCGCGGGTCATACCCACGTAGCAAAGCCTTCGTTCCTCCTCCAATCGAGCAATGTCATCGGATGATTGCTGGGATGGAAATAAACCTTCTTCCATACCGACCAGAAACACCAGCTTAAATTCTAGGCCTTTCGCGGAATGCAGGGTCATCAACTGCACGCAGTCCTCGAATTCTTCGCCCTGCATATCCCCGGCTTCCAATGCGGCATGGGTTAGGAACAAATCCAGTTCACCCAAATTTTCTTCATTGTCCTGCTGACCATCAAAAAGGCGCGCCGCATTAATCAATTCGTCCAGATTTTCCAGCTTTTCTTCACCGCGATCACCTTTTTCATTTTTGTACAATTCGATAAGGCCGCTGTGTTCATTGACCATTTGTACTTTTTCGTACAATTCCAAGCCTTCTGCTTGGGTGCTTAACCGGTCAATCAGCTCCAAAAAGCCAACCAGCGCATTTTTTGCGCGGGGTGTAAGCGGCTTTTGCTTAAGCAGAGCAATAGCTGCCGACCATAAAGACATACCCTGGTCTTTGGCGATTAACCTTATGTCGTCTATGGCTTTAGCGCCTAGACCTCGCGTTGGGGTGTTAATCACCCGTTCGAAAGAGGCATCATCATGGCGATTGGACATCAATCTTAGATAAGCCAGAGCGTTTTTGATTTCAGCACGTTCAAAAAATCGTAGTCCGCCATACACACGATAAGGCGTACCTGTAGCCATGAGTTTTTCTTCGAATAATCGAGATTGGGCATTGGATCGGTACAAAATCGCGGCTTCGCTACGCAAGCCGCCTTCATTCACCCAGACCTTGATCCGATCAACTACAAAATAGGCTTCATCCAATTCATTAAATGCGGCATACAAGGAAATAAGATCGCCCTCACCCGCATCGGTCCATAACTCTTTGCCCATTCGGGCTTCATTCATGCTAATGACCTTGTTGGCAGCCTTAAGGATATTGCCTGTCGAGCGGTAGTTTTGTTCGAGCTTTATCACTTGATGATTGGGGTAATGCCGTTGAAAACTAAAAATATTTTCAATCCGTGCGCCACGCCAGCCATAGATTGACTGGTCATCATCGCCCACGACAAACAGATTATCTTTGCCGTCCGTCAATAGCCGCAACCAAGCATACTGGATAGTATTAGTATCCTGGAATTCATCGACATGCACCTGCAAAAACCGTTGTTGGTAGAACTCCAGCAAATCGGCATTGTCACGCAAAAGCTCATGCGCCCGTAACAGCAATTCGGCAAAATCGACTAGCCCGGAACGGTCGCAGAGTTCTTCATAGGCGCGGTAAACCTCGAGCATTTGCCGTTGGAAAACATCGCCAGAATCAAGCTGATGCCGCGCCCGTTTGCCTTCGTCTTTTTGGGCATTGATGTACCATTGAATTTGCTTGGGCGGCCATTTGGTTTCATCCAGGTTCATGCCCGCCACCAAGCGTTTGATAACCCGAAGCTGGTCGGCAGAATCCATCACCTGAAATGTATCTGGCAGTTTTGCCTGCTTGGCGTGTCGCCTTAACAAACGATGGGCTAGGCCGTGAAAAGTGCCGATCCACATCGTGTGTGTTGACAGACCCAGCAATTCTTCAAGCCGGTTACGCATTTCCCTTGCGGCTTTATTGGTAAAGGTCACCGCCAAAACACCGTGTGCAGACACGCCTTCGACTTGTATCTGCCAGGCAATCCTGTGTACCAATACCCGAGTTTTACCGCTACCTGCCCCCGCAAGCACTAACAACGCTTTGTTGGGGGCAGTCACCGCCGCTCGCTGGGTATCATTTAAAGAATCGATGATATTGGTAATATCCATGTTATCGCTTGCACTTTTTTAGGGGTTGTGTATATTGCGAGTGATTCTGGCAACAGAATAACGATCACCCAACAACATAATAAAAATTACACCCAGAGGAGATTAAGATGAGTTTTGATTATAAACGCATGATGAAATTTGAACACAACGTGGGCGAAAAAGAAAAGAAATACCGTTTGTACGCGGGTGCGGCCTTATTGGTTATTTCTATTTTCACCGCACAAATCCTTTTGTTATTGGTAGGTTTAGTGCTGGTTGCAACCGGTTACTCGGGCTGGTGTCCGGCTTACTCTGGCCTTGGCAAAAACACCCTTACTGCTGATGCCGCTCCGACAGCAGCGGAACCAAGCGCAACCGCCGAACCAGCAACTGAAAAAACAAGTAAACGCACAAAAAAATAATTATGAGCAACTACAAGGACGTAGTTTTCAATGACCTATCGTTGATTAGGTTCAATCCTCTTTTCGAAACTCACCTTCCAGCGCATCTTTTGCTGCTTCGACTTTTTTACCCCATTGAAAACGCCCGCCCACTTGGACAAGATGATTTTCAATGACGTACTGCGCCAGTTTCCTGCGTAGCTGCGGGATCAGGCAGGCAAAGCCCAGCATATCACTGATAAACCCCGGCGTTAATAACAACACGCCACCCAACATGATGATTGGGCCTTCAATTATTTCATACGCAGGAACCGTACCTTGAGCCAGATTTGCCTGCAATTTCTGGAATGTTGCAAAACCTTGTTGCCGCAGCAGCCAGGTTCCTAGGACAGCGGTAAAAACGACCAAAAATATGGTCGGAAATGCGCCAATTGCCCCACCTACCTTCAACAGCAGGTAAATTTCAACAAAGGGAATCAACAATACTAATAAAAAAATAACCCGAACGCTTTTCATATATCTCGTACATTGTCAGTTTGATACAATATAGGGCTAAATAGTCGTAATTCCTAGCATTAACTACAGGCCGGTGCATCAGCATCTCCTACCTATGCACTAATATGTCAGATGTAATCATCACTTTGTGTAACTGCCCCGATCAGGCCACCGCCGAAAAAATTGCCCGGCTACTGGTCGAAAGCAAATTTGCCGCCTGTGTCAATATTCTGCCTAATGTGACTTCGATTTATACTTGGCAAGGCCAAGTGGAATCCGCCCAGGAATATCAGCTTATAGTTAAATCTACCACTGCAAATTACCCGGCAATTGAAACCGCTATCCGCAACCATCACCCTTATGAACTTCCTGAAATTATTGCCGTCTCTGTAGTGCGCGGCTTACCTGCATACCTCAATTGGATCAATTCATGTCACATTACAAATTAATCTTCATATTTTTGCTAGCACTGTTAACTCAGACTGCCAAAGGCATTGATGGTGACGCTCTTTTGCCGCCCGAAGACGTTTTTCAGGCCTCGGCAAAAGTGGTTAGCCCGGATCAAATTGAGGTTACCTGGACAATAGCCAAAGGCTATAGCTTGTACCGAAAAAGTATGCGTTTTGAAGCAAAAACGCCCGACCTTGAACTGGGCAAACCCAACTACCCTGCTGGACAAATCAAGCATGACGAGTTATTGGGCGATATTGAACATTATCACGAACAGATGAAAGTCAAATTGCCGATAACTGTCACCAATAAAGGCGCAAGTTCTACGCAACTACTCGTTCATTATCAAGGTTGCGCCGATATTGGTGTTTGTTATCCGCCCCAGGACAAAACCCTGGATGTCAGCCTGCCTGTACAAACAGTCAACGCGACCGCTTCGCCCGTGGACAGCTTGGTAAAAGGGATTTCTGGCCTAAAAGCCAACCTTTTCAACAAGGATGAACTATTGCCGCCAGACCAGGCATTTCAATTTATGGCGACATTGAAAGACCCCAACACCCTTCATATCAGCTGGCTGGCGGCAGAAGGTTATTACCTGTACCGCGAAAAATTCCAGCTTCAATTGACAGGGACAACATCGGTAAAACTGGGGTCTTACACCATTCCCAATGGCACCCCCAAAGAAGATGAAGCCTTTGGCCATGTTGAAATTTTTCACGGTGAAGTCGCTTTCGACGTTCCTCTGGAGCGCTCAGACAACTCACCACAACACATAAGCCTAAAAGCCAATTACCAGGGCTGCGCCGACCGGGGCGTATGTTATCCGCCCATGGACAAAACCGTTGAGCTGGATTTGCCTTTGGCAAGCCAATCGGCTTCGGCAACCCTCCCAAAAACAGCCGCACCACCGCTATCTGAACAAGATCAGATTATCAAGTCGTTACATGACGATAGTTTGCTGGGAATATTGGCCAGCTTTTTTGGTTTTGGTCTGTTGCTTTCGCTCACGCCGTGTATATTCCCGATGATTCCAATCCTGTCCGGCATCATCGTGGGCGGCGGCAATAACATCACGACGGCAAGAGCTTTCATGCTGTCACTGAGTTACGTTGTCGCTTCAGCATTCAGTTACACCGTTTTCGGCGTGTTGGCGGCGCTGTTTGGTAGCAATCTGCAAGCAGCGTTCCAACACCCGTGGATTATCGGCTTATTCAGCGGCATTTTTGTCTTATTGTCGCTGTCAATGTTTGGCTTTTACAATCTGGACTTGCCCGATAGCATTCGTTCCAAATTACATGATTCCAGCCAAAAACACCGGGATGGCTCTCTCCTCGGTGCTGCCATAATGGGGGCATTATCATCCTTAATCGTCGGGCCTTGCGTTGCCGCTCCACTTGCGGGAGCGCTTATTTTCATCGGCCAAACCGGCGATGTTGTCTTGGGCGGCAGCGCTTTATTTTTGATGGGTCTGGGGATGGGCATTCCCTTGCTATTAGTTGGCGCATCTGCCGGCAAACTGTTGCCCAAAGCGGGAGCCTGGTTGAATGCGACCAAAGCGGTGTTTGGCGTGTTGATGCTTGGCGTTGCCGTATGGATGCTATCGCGTATCTTGCCGCCAGAAGTCACGATGTTGCTCTGGGCATTGTTGCTTATCCTCCCGGCTATCTACCTCAGCGCCATTGACCCACTACCAGAACACAGTTCCGGTTGGCGCAAACTGTGGAAAGGCATAGGAATTACCATGCTGGCTTACGGTTTGTTACTGTTAATCGGCTTTAGCGTAGGCAATAGCAATCCACTTAAACCCCTTCACGGCCTTGGCGGTACGACGGCGCAAGCCGCTGAAGGTCTAAAATTTGCGCGGGTAAAATCGCTGGCAGAACTGGAAGCCAGAATTCAACAGGCCAACGTCAATAACCAGCCGGTCATGCTGGATTTCTATGCCGATTGGTGCATCTCTTGTAAAGAAATGGAAGCCTATACGTTTACGGATGCCCATGTTAAACAAGCCTTGTCCGGTTTTGTCCTACTGCAAGCAGATGTGACCAATAACTCTGAAGACGATAAGGCACTGTTGGCAAAATTCAAACTGATTGGCCCCCCTGCGATACTGTTTTTTACTGAAAAATCACAAGAAACCCAATCAGCGCGGGTGATAGGTTATCAAGATGCCAACACCTTTGTTAAAACCTTAAAGACAGTTGCCGAGTGCGGTAACCCATCAATAAGCTGTTGATATAAAACATACTCAATTTTAAAACCATGAAAAACACTATCCTAATTGTTACTGTCGCAGCAATTGCCCTGATAGGCGGCATGACGACAAGACAACTGTTATCCGCACCCATCACTCAAGCCAGCCAAACCCAGCTACCGGAATTCAGCCTTCCCGATTTATCCGGCAAGCAGCACAGCATGACCGAATGGCAAGGGAAAGTCAGAGTAATCAATTTTTGGGCGACGTGGTGTCCGCCCTGCCTGAAAGAGATGCCTGAATTCACTAATCTGCAAAAGCAATTTGCCGACCAGGGCTTGCAGTTTATCGGCATAGCCCTGGACGATAGCGAACCGGTAAAGGAATTCGTAAACAGTAATAAAATCAACTACCCCATCCTGCTTGGGCAAGATCAAGGCACCAAAATTGCCCACAGCTTAGGCAATCTTGTCGATACCGTCCCCTTCACTGTCATCATCGACAAACAAGGCATGATTGTAAAAAGTAAGATGGGCGTGATAAGCCGGGATGAACTTGTGGAAATTGTTAAGCCTTTGCTTTAAATTTCAAATGGTTATCACAGTAACTGTTGATAATCGTCTGGCGATACACAATTGCCGCGCTGAATACTGACGTTTTTGCCGTCTCGCGATGTGCATTTAATCAGTTCGGTATTAGAGGGTGATCTTTTTAACAAAGGCTTCACTATGGTTAACTGCGTTTCGATATCGCTTGGGGATGTACATTTCCCACGCTGAATAGTGGTTGATTTGCCGTCTGGCGAGGTACACCTGATAACTTCGGCATGACCGCTCCTAGGCGGTAACGACGAGTTAACGTCCTCTGTTTTAGTGGGATTCGTATTAGCGACAGAAATCTTAGGCTTAGGCGTTTTTTGAGGAACCAATGTTCGGACATCGCTGGGGAATGGACATTTTCCATGCCACAGAGTTGTTGTTGTACTAGAACCATTCGAAGTTTCGCATCTGAAAAGCTCCACAAGCGCACCACTAGACCTTAACAGAGCGGCAATATCGTCCACCCTATTGAACGTGGCTCTATCCAATGCACTTCCCCCATTATTTGTTTCAGCATTAACATCCGCACCTTTGTTCAAAAGCTGCTTAACAAGACCAATCGTTCCGTAAGAAGCCGCTATATGCAGTGCCGTCTCCCCACTTTTTGACCTAATTTTAACATCGGCTCCCTGCACTATCAGCGCCTCGGCAATCGCACCATGTTTTCCGTACAGCGCACGCATCAGTGGAGTTAAGCCATCTTGGTCTTGGGCGTTAATATCAGCGCCTTTTGCCAGTAACAGTTCCACTACTTCTTGCTTACCTTCTTCCGATGAAAAGTGCAATGGTGTCCAATTTTCACGAAAATGGTATCGTGCTTGGGGATTTTCTGCAGTCCGTGCGTTAGGGTTCGCCCCACATGACAACAACGCTTCGACTATTGCCTTGTTGTCTTGCTTGGCAGCCAAATGCAACGGAGTTATGCCATCATCAAGCTTGGCATCAACAGTCGCGCCATGCGCCAGCAATAACGCAACCATGTCTTCCTGCCCTTGATCCACTGCCACATGCAATGGTGTCCTGCCATTATTGTTAGCAACGTTTACATTTGCGCCCTTCGCTAGCAATAATTCGGCAATCTCTTTTCTTCCCGAAGAGGCTGAAGGAAACAAAGGTGTATCGCCATCTCTATTTTTGGCATTTATATCGGCTCCTTTCTCCAGCATTAAGAGCAGAATATCTTTCCTGCCATTTATGACAACACTGTACATCGGAGTCCAACCAAGATAATTCGGTGCATTGATATTGCCCCCTTGGGCGATTAGGGCATTCATTTTGGGAATATCGCCGGCATGGATCGCATCAAACATAGCGTCACCGGCATGTCTTTCAGCATTCGTTAGCTCGATGTTCCGCTGCTGATCTTGATTTGTTTTTGCGATTTTTTGAGGTTTTTCAGGCGGGTTTTGTTTTATTGCTGTAACAACAGGGGGTTTTGATACTTTAGTTTCAATAGTATTTCCGCCAGCCAACAAGGTTGACATTTTAGGAATGATAACTTTTTGGGCAACTGTCATCAAAACAAAAAAAATCACCAATAACCAAATAGTGTGGGTCCGCTTATTTTCTTCACGATCAATGAGCCCGCTTGCTCCCCTAGTTGCCAAAAAACCGCAAGTTACAATTAAAGCTAGGCTAAAAACGGCATCTTTTATAGTTCCTATCCAATACATATTCAAACCCGAGCTGTCCGGCAAACTTGTTAAATCAGAGCTATAGCCGCCAATACTTCCTTTATTCTGATTTTGCTTTTTCCTGGATCGAAATATGCATTTCGCTATTTTCCTGGCCTATTTTAAATAATTGCAACACATTCATCCCCAACAAAGGTTGGTCAAGATTAGGCACGATAGCTGCCGCCACATCTTGAATAACAAAAGGCCCGAATTGCAGCTTTTTGATTTTGGCTGTACACGCATCCGCCTTGCCATTTGCAGTATGCATATCGATTTTATTGTCGCAATAAATCTGTGCATCGTGCGCTATATTCTCAGGCAATGACACCACGGTAGCACCGGTATCGACTACGAAGTTGAGAGCTTTGTCATTGACAGTGCCATCGGTCGCATAATGCCCGCCAGCACTTTGCTTAATTTTAAAGATCGGGGATGCTTCTTGTTTTGCCTTCTCCCCACTGGGTGGGGATTCATCAATAACGGGTTTTTGGGTATCTGCCGGTATCCATGATGTGACGGTTTCCGCCGACTCGTTGCAAGCGGCCTTTTGATAAGCCATCACGCCCTGCTGATTTTTGCACTTGAAAATCATCCCTGCCCCCCAGACATTGCCAAAAACTGTCGCTAACACGCTCATGAATAGCAACTGGACGATCATTTTTTGCATAACTTTCTCCTTGGCGATGTTGGAATTTGTCTAACGGCATTAAACCATTACCAATACTAGCAGCAATTCAAATTTAAATATGTGAGGAAGCCCTGAATTACTGGATTTGAATTACCTCATTTACTAAAGTAGTGAGCTTATTGATCCGGCTTTTTAATGTTTGAAATAGTTGCACTACCCTTCGGCTTCGCTCAGGGTACGTTACCTAAGCGTTCCCTGAGCGAAGCCGAAGGGTAGTTAAAATTTTACAAGCCCGGATCTATAAAGAGTTGAATTAGTATTGCTCAACGACATAACCCTGCTGTTTCAGTTGTGCCAGTACGCCGTCTTTTCCCGCCAAGTGCAAGGCACCAACCAGAATCAATTCCCGCTCCGGCGTGGTCAACATGGCCTTAATTTTCGGTATCCAGGCATTGTTGCGGGTAACAAGTAGATTTTGATTCATATCGGGAAAGGTATCGCGCATCGCGTTAATGCCATTTTTTTCAAGACCGACCAAATCACCGACACGCCAGGCTTTTTTCAATTCATCCACAAATTTAGGCGCTGATTTTAGCTCGGCAATAGTCGATTGGATTAGCTCATCTTCCCGGCCTTTGCCCATGTCCGCTAAAACGCGGATCTGACTTTCAGCGGTTTCCAAGCCCGTTATTTTCTTGCCCAGCACTTTTGCTTTTTTATGAAAAAATGAGTCTACTCCCGCATCAGCCTGACCTGATTTCTGCAACTTACCCAGTGTTAAACTGATGACAACCAAGGCAGGTTTCATTTTTTGTAGAGTAGCAAACGCCACACCATTCGCCCTGCAATAACGCTGCAATGCCTTGTAGGTTTTAACTTTAAGATTGGTTTTGAGCGTCGAACCGTCAGAATAGATAAGGCTTTGCAGCAATTGCTTCTGGAATTGCGGTTTTAGCATAGTATCAAGATCAGCTTCCAGCACCAACATATTCGCTTCCCGGAAAACCTGTTCAAACTCGTCAGGCAAGGGATAATCGGATTGGCTCAAAAGATGTACCGTGCCACCGATGTATAACTGGTTGTTGCCTCTGCTGATTCGCCACAAAGAAGTTTCTGCATAAACAAAACAAGGCCATAAAAGGCACATCAAAAGAATGACGCGCATCATAATCCTATAAAATGTTTAAGGTCGTTTGAGTGCGGGATAAAAAATCATAACGTCAGCGTCAGGCTACGAAAACTTTTCGCCTCACTTACAACCTTGCCATCGTCACTCAACAACTGGACAACATCGGCGCTATCGGGGTAGAAAAAAGCGGCTTCGGTATTAAAGTCATACAGGTCGAATCGTTTTAAATGATTCATTTTCCCAGATTTGCTTGACCACTTATACATGCGGAATTCTTCTTTCTCATGTTCATCGGTCATCATATTTTCATGGTAAGGCCCTGACACAATGAGGTATTTATGGTTTTTACGCCAAGTGATTTCGCGAATGCCCTGTCCATCCAGATCCAGTTCTATAGGATCGGCAAAGCGTGCTTTCAAGCCGTGGATAACTTCAAATGGATTGAGCAGTTCTACGATCAATGCTTTGCCCCCCACCAACCTGCCTTTCTTGATCTTGCCACCAATTAACGGATTCCTAAAACCAATCAACAAGCCTTTTTCAGGCGTAGCCGCTAACCCTTCAATGCTTAAACCGCCAATGGCTTTAGCCTGGGTTTTTTGGGCTTTACCCAAATCGTACCCATCAAAACGGGAATCTTTCCGTAGGTCGGCAAGCAAGGTCGTATATAGGCCGCCTGCCGAAGTGACAGCAAACTTACCCTTTGCATCAGGTTTGATATTGACGGCAAATAGCTTATGCCTGGCCGGCCTTTGCTCACCTGTCCTGCTCGTTGAGTGCGAACCTATCCAGAAATAAGTGCCATCAATTTCCGCCGCACTTTCGATGTCAATTTCCAAATCTTCGCCATCAGCGATTTCACCTTTAAATACACTACTTAAAGAGGCGGTTTGTTTGGGTTTATCAAGAATATTTCGATCATAGATACGTAACTGATTATCTTCGTCATCAGCAACAACAAACACATCATTATCGAGCGCAACAGCACCTGACGGATTTGCTATACCCAAATATTTTTGTTCCAGAATTTCTAGATTTGCGGTTTTATTATTCATGATCATCTCCAAATTGTGCGGGGTTTTTATAAACTCCGACTATCAATAGTAAAAATAAGCTGCCCCAGAGTAAACAAGGCACTAGCCAAAACCATTGCTGATAAAAGGTAACGGGCGGATTTTTCACATAAGGCACCTCATAAAACCCCGCCCATGCTTCATTCATAGGCGACCGCTCAAGAACCTCGCCGGAAGCCAGTGCCACCGTCGAAATGCCGCTGTTGGTGACGCGCAATACCGGCCTTCGGAATTCCACACCCCGCGCCAAGGTCATGTACATGTGTTGGTAAGGTTCCTGCCACGTACCATACCAGGAATCATTGGTCGCATTGACAATAAATTGGGCACCCAGATTGGCTAAATCCCGTGAAAACTTGGGGAACAGGCTTTCATAGCAAATTTGCGGGCCCATCTTGAAGCCATGCCAATCAAATAGCATTGTCGGTCCAGGCCCTCTGGCAAATTGCCCAATTGGCGGCAACCATTTACGGATGATCGGAAACGTCTCGGCAAATGGAATATATTCGCCAAAAGCCAAGAGAATAGTTTTACTGTAATGGGGCGGTACGATTTCACCTTTTTCGTCCAATAAAAACAGCGAGTTTGTCACCAGACGTGATTTATCATCGACACTGTATGCCCCGGTTATCAACGGCAATTGTCGCTCAGCCAAAAAGTGGCTGAGCAAAACCGGATATTCTTGATACCTAAATTCGTCACCCAACAGGGCCGGAAATGCGGTCTCTGGCCACATGGCAAAATCTATTTTGTCTTTATGCCTAGCCAAGGCTTGATCGGTCAAGGTCATGATACGCTTTACGATCTCATGGGCATAACCTTCGCCCAGTTCGGCAGCCATTTTTTCTGAATTAGGGATACTTGCCTGAATCAATAGCGTATTAAACTTGGCATCCGGTTTCGGCAATCGTGCTTGTAGCCGTAAACCGCCAAGGTTAAGCAGTATAAAACCCGTTATAACGCTGGCAAAAATCAGTTTACCTGAATGTTGCTTGCGCTTTTGCCATGCAACATAAAGGGGCAGATTGCATAATAAAGTAGCCGCGCTAAGGCCACTGAATCCGACAACTTCAGCCCAATGGTAAACGGGAATGTTAGCCCCATACCAGGTGTAACCGAAATTCCAATCGAAAAGAGTCAATGAATAGGCCTCGCACAGCACTGTTATCAGTGTCATCAACCATAATGACAGACGCTCCGACCAGCGAAAACGCGTCTTCCCCCAATACCATAGCAACCCGGCAACCGGGACAAACAAATGCCCGATTAAGCCGTAGACCAACATACCTATCACCGAAAGAAACCAGGGCAAATGGGCAAACTCATGCAAGGTATAGGTCACCCAGTTAAAGCCGATCATCGTAAAAACGAAGGCTGTCATCACGCCACCCAGGATGATATTTTTGAGTCCACTTTGACGCATCCAAAATAGCCACAGCGGCACAAAACCGAACAACGATGCCCACGGCGGAAAGGGAATATAACTGGTTCCAATAAAAATGCCCGACAAGAGCGGTAAATACCAATTGGGTGAATTGCTGGCTGAGTTGTTATTCATAGTTAATAGTGACAAAGGTAGCTGACTGTCCAGCCATCAAAATAGGGTGATTCTATCATTGCTACTCTCATTAACCATTTTTTCGACAACCATTTTTAGACAACCTGATTTCAAAAATACCGAATATTTATTGCCGTAACATTAATAGTCCATTTGACAATCTGATGATTGAACGCTATTGTATAAATCAATCGTTTGATTTACTTTCTGTACGGCGTAGATTTTAGCAAAATGATAATCCCCAACACCAAAGAATCCGGCAATACCGATGCCCGCAGCAAGCTGGTTATGGCAGCCCTGCGGGTTTTTGCCGAAAAAGGTTTTGAAGGCGCTACCACGAGAGAAATTTGCGGCTTAGCCGGTACAAATATTTCCGCCATCCGTTATTACTTTGGCGACAAAGCGGGGCTTTACCGCGCTGCTTTCACCGAGCCTATGGGCGATGCGCCGTGCCACACTAAAATAGAAACGTATTCGAGCTTACCGTTGCCGGAAGCGCTCAAATTATTTTTCCGGGAATTTCTTGAACCTCTAAAAAAAGGCGAAGAATTACGCTTGGTGATGAAACTACATTTCCGAGAAATGGTTGAGCCAACGGGTGCATGGCAACAGGAAATTGATGCTGAAATAAAACCCCAACATGAAGCGATGATCTCCTTGCTCAAACAACATCTTGGCGTTAAGCGTATTGATATGGATATTCACAGGCTAGCTTTTGCCATTATCGGCATGGCTGTACATTTTTATGTTGGCTACGATGTTGTCAGTGCTATTTCGCCTCAGTTACTCAATGCACCAATGGCTATTGATACCTTGGCAGATCGTCTGGCTACTTATTCTGTCACCATGATTGAAGGTGAAGCCAAACGTCGCGCACTGGAGTTAATTGTTTGAAAATAATTAACATTAATTTTATCTGCCTGGTTATTGTGGTTTGGCTACTCTCCGGCTGTACACTTAAAGGTGGCTGGCTGACCACAGTCGGCTCCGATTATCGAAAGCCTATCTTGCCAACACCAAGCCGCTGGAACGCCGCAATGCCAGTTGTGCAAACGCCGGTCGCACACGGTGGCAAGGTATTGTCGTTAAAAAACTGGTGGGCAGGTTTTAACGATATTGCCCTCAATCGCTTACTCGATGCAGCACAAAAAGAAAGCGCCTCGGTAGCCAATGCTAAAGCCCGCATTGAGCAAGCGAGAACTGACCTGATAGGAACTGATTCCCAATTTTTGCCCAGTTTAGATGCCAACTTAGCTGCCAGCCGTTCTAATTTTTCCTTTGGTGGCACACCCTTTAAGCGCAGCCAATATCAGATAGGTTTCCAATCGAGCTGGGAAATCGACCTGTTTGGCGGCTTAGCCAGACAACAGGAAGCCAGCCATAGTCATCTAGAATCTAGCAATGCATCCTGGCATGATGCCCGCGTTGCCGTCGCGGCGGAAGTTGCCGATGCCTACCTTGCCTTCCGCTATTGTGAAATCCAGGTGCAACTGGCGCAGTCTGATGCCAGCTCTCGTGAGGCTTCAGCAGAACTCTTAGCTATCGCTGGCAATGCAGGTTTTCGCAGTCCGGCAGAAGTTGCCCTAGCCAATGCAAGTGCCGCCGAAGGCAATAAAATACTCATACAACGGCAAGGGCAATGTGAACGATCCATCAAAGGGCTGGTTGCGATAACCGCTATCAATGAACCCGAATTACGCCGATTACTGGCAGTTGCGCCGACACAAGTCGCCACATTACCCAGTCCGCCCTCATTCCAGATTGATGCCATACCTGCCACTATTTTACAGCAGCGACCCGATGTCGCTGCCGCTGAGCGAGATATGGCTGAAGCAAGCGCCAAGATCGGTGTGGAACAAGCCAATCGTTTCCCGAAAGTCAGTTTGTCTGGAAACATCACGCCAGTATTGCAGAACATTAATGGTGCAGCCTTGACGCTTGCGGAAACATGGTCTATCGGTCCGACGATCAGCCTGCCATTGTTTGATGCCGGTAAACGGGCAGCTAAAGTGGATGCCGCCAAAGCCCAATATGAAGCGGCGCTCAGCCAATACCGCGCCACTGCCAGAACAGCGATTAAAGAGGTGGAAGAAGCATTGGTACGTTTGCATAGTGTCGAGTTGCGTTTGCCCCATGCAGTAGCCGCAGTGACCGGTTATACAACCAGTTTTGAGTCATATCAGAAATTATTTGAAGTCGGCCTGGGAAACTTGATTGATGTGGAAACGGCTCGAAGAAACAAGGTAGCTGCGGATTTATCTTTAAAAGAACTGGAACAGGAAAGGGTCAGCGCCTGGATTGCCTTGTATCGGGCTGCTGGGGGTAGTTGGCAGGATGATGACACAGTGAACCCTAAAGTAAGGGCAACTACGACACAGCCTTTAGAAAAGCGAAGCCATGAAAGTACAGATTTATCCACTCATCGCAATAACGAATCTCAAGGATGACAGGCATGGACAAAAACAGGATTGTGATAATTTCTCTAGTCGCATTAAGCGCAGTTATTGGTTTCGGTTTTTTTGTTGGCCACAATAATATCACCAGCACAAAAACTGATGCTGTAGTTACCGCCCGCCCCGCCCTTAATGTTAGGGTTACTCAACCAACCACTATCGACATCCCGATGAATGTGACGGCAAACGGTTCAGTAGCAGCATGGCAAGAAGCTATCATCGGCGCTGAAATTAGTGGTTTACGTTTGAAAGAAGTGAACGTCGATGTCGGCGAAACCGTTCGTAAAGGGCAAGTCCTCGCTGTTTTTGCTGATGAAAGCGTCTTAGCCGATATAGCCCAAAGCAGAGCAGCATTGGCAGAAGCACAAGCAAACCTGTCCGAAGCCCACCTGAACGTAAGTAAGGCAAAACTGATTATCAACTCTGGCGCGCTCAGTGCCCAGCAAGTCAGCCAATACTTAACTGGCGAAAAAACTGCGGCCGCAAAGGTAGCCTCGGCAAAAGCACAATTGAACAGCCAACTCTTGCGGCACAAGTACACCCGTGTTGTTGCAACCGATAGCGGTGTTATTTCTTCTCGTACTGCCAGCCTAGGCGCGGTGGCTTCTCCCGGTCAGGAATTGTTCCGCTTAATTCGCCAACATCGCTTGGAATGGCGCGGGGAAGTCACTGCCCAGGAAATGGCACAATTACGAATTGGCCTTAAAGTGCTTATGCAAATACCCAACGTTGCGGATGTTGAAGGCACCATCCGTTATCTGGCACCCACCCTGGATGCACAAACCCGCAATGGCCTAGTCTACGTCGATTTGCCTGAAGCAGCACAAAAAGGCATTCGCGTAGGGATGTTTGGCGAAGGCAAATTTAATCTGGGTAGTAGCTCGGCACTGACGATACCCCAAGAAGCCTTGTCTTTGCGAGAAGGCTATAGCTATGTTTTTCGCTTAAGTGACCAAAACGGCGAACAAGCAAAAGTATCTCAAATCAAAGTACAGTTAGGCAGAAGAACCGCTGATCGCTTTGAAATACTTGCTGGCATCAAGCCGGACGACCGATTGGTCGCCAGCGGTGCCGCTTTCCTGGCTGATGGCGACAACGTCAGGGTAATCAAAGAATGAATCTTTCTACTTGGTGTATCCGCAACCCCATTCCAGCCATCATGCTGTTTGTGTTGCTGACCTTAGGTGGCCTACTTTGCTTTAAAACCATTAAGATCCAAAACTTTCCTGACTTGGACTTGCCCACAATCACGGTGTCTTGCAGCCTGCCCGGGGCATCGCCATCACAACTGGAAACTGATGTCGCACGAAAGATCGAAAACTCCCTGGCAACCCTGCAAAGCCTGAAACATATCGTCACCAAGGTACAGGATGGCAGCGTCACTCTAACTACGCAATTTCGCCTGGAAAAGCCCGTGCAAGAAGCACTGGACGATGTCCGTTCAGCCGTGTCCAAAGTCCGCGCCGATTTACCCGATGACTTACGCGATCCGGTCATCACCAAACTGGACCTTGCCGGTTCGCCCGTCCTGGCTTACACCGTTGCTTCGGCACAAAGGGATGAAGAAGCATTGTCCTGGTTTGTCCAGGATACAGTTGCTAAGCGTCTGCTGACAGTACGCGGTGTCGGCAATGTCCAACGGGTAGGCGGTGTAAGCAGGGAAGTCACTATTGCCTTGGATCCCATTAAACTGGAGTCTCTTGGTGTAACCGCAGCCGATATTTCCCGCCAATTACGTGCCGTACAACGGGAAAGTTCTGGCGGACGCACTGACCTTGGCAATGGCGAACAGCCTGTCCGTACCTTAGCCAATGTGGCTTCAGTGGAAGAATTGCGGCCACTGTCATTGGCGCTGCCGGATGGTCGGCGTATTCGTCTGGAACAAATTGCTACGATCACGGATAGCGTGGCTGAACAGCGCTCCTTGGCTTTACTGAACGGTAAACCAGTCGTTGGCTTTGAAGTCACCCGTAGCCGGGGCGCCAGCGAAATTGACGTGGGCGCGGGCGTGCAAAAAGTGCTGGCAGAATTACGTGCTGCCAATCCTGACATTGAATTCACGGAAGCCTTCAATTTTGTCACTCCTGTCGCTGAAGAATTCCAGGCATCAATGGCCTTGCTGTATGAAGGTGCTTTGCTGGCGGTGTTAGTAGTTTGGCTGTTTTTAAGGGACTGGCGGGCGACATTTATTTCTGCAGTTGCCTTGCCACTGTCGGTAATCCCGGCTTTTCTGGGTATGTATTTGTTCGGGTTTTCGCTGAATGTCGTGACCTTACTCGCCTTATCTTTGGTCGTCGGTATCCTGGTTGATGACGCTATTGTTGAAGTGGAAAACATTGTCCGTCATCTACGGATGGGCAAAACACCCTATGAGGCCGCTATGGAAGCGGCAGAAGAAATCGGTTTGGCTGTCGTAGCGACCACCTTCGCCTTGGTCGCAGTTTTCTTGCCAACCGCTTTTATGGACGGTATCGCCGGACGATTTTTTAAACAGTTCGGTTGGACGGCAACCCTGGCTATTTTAGCTTCCTTATTAGTAGCCCGTATGCTGACTCCTATGATGGCAGCGTACATGTTGAAAGAAAAACCGCATGAACCTTTGCCGGATGGGTGGTTAATGCGCCACTACCTTAGGCTTGCGGCATGGTGCCTGAACCACCGAATAATCACCTTAGCTGGGGCAATCGCTTTTTTTGTCGGCTCCCTGCTTTTGATCCCCTTACTGCCACAAGGATTTATTCCGCCTGATGACAATCCACAAACTCAGGTCTTTGTCGAATTGCCGCCGGGTTCAACCTTGGCGCAAACCCGCGCCTCAGCAGAAGCAGCACGTAAACTGGTTGCAAATGTACCCTACGTAAAAAGTATTTATACCACTATCGGCGACGGGAACGTAGGGAACGATATTTTTGCAGCCGGCGGCAGCAGTGAAGTGCGTAAGGCCAGCCTGACCGTGATACTGGCTGATCGCCAAGACCGCCCGGTACGCAAGCAAGTGATTGAACAAAATATCCGCGTGGCATTACAAACCTTGCCGGGGGTTCGTACCAAGGTTGGCTTTGGCGGCTCTGGCGAAAAATATATCCTGGTGCTGAGCGGTGATGACCCCCAATCTTTGAATATGGCTGCACGTGCCGTAGAGAAAGATCTACGGACTATTCCCGGCATTGGCAACATAGCCTCCAGCGCTGCGTTGGTAAGGCCGGAAATTGCCGTCAAACCCGATTTTGCCAGGGCTGCAGATTTAGGCGTAACATCCGCTGCAATTGCCGAAACACTGCGTATCGCTACCGTCGGCGATTATGAGATGTCTTTGCCAAAATTTAATCTCGCCCAACGCCAAGTACCCATAATGGTGAAGCTCAATGAAAATGGCCGTCGTGATATGTCAGTTCTGGAGCGGCTTACAGTACCCTCGAATAAAGCAGGCAGTGGTTCAGTCTTGTTGAGCCAAGTTGCCAAACTGGGGCTTTCAAGTGGCCCTGCGGTGATCGACCGCTATGATCGCTCAAGGAACATCAACTTTGAAATTGAACTCTCCGGCGCGCCCTTGGGCGATGTCACCAATGCCGTGCAAAAACTGCCGGGCATTCAAAACCTACCGCAGGGTGTTAAACAAATCAACATAGGCGATGCCGAAATGATGGGCGAATTGTTTACCAGTTTTGGCCTAGCCATGCTGATCGGCGTGGTGTGTATATTCATCGTTTTAGTGCTGCTATTTAAAGATTTTTTGCAACCCATCACCATTTTAGTGGCGCTACCTCTGTCTTTTGGCGGCGGCTTTGTGGGCTTGTTACTGGCCGACAAGAGCTTTTCCATGCCTTCCCTTATTGGGTTGATTATGTTGATGGGCATTGCCACCAAAAACTCGATTCTATTAGTTGAGTATGCAATTGTCGCTCGACGCGACTACGGAATGTCGCGATTCGATGCCTTGATTGATGCCTGCCACAAACGCGCCCGCCCCGTTATTATGACCAGTATTGCCATGAGCGCGGGCATGTTGCCGATTGCAATCGGCCTAGGTGCCGCAGATACGTCTTTTCGAAGCCCAATGGCAGTGGCTGTTGTGGGTGGCCTGGTGACATCTACCTTGCTCAGCTTGCTGGTTATTCCAGCGGCCTATACTTATCTGGATGATCTTAAGGGTTCATTTGCCAAATTTTGGCTATGGCTTGGCAAGGCGATACCTTGAAATTTGCAGGATTCTATTGCTTCTGTCCTTCTGTTTTTTGCTCTTCTTCCTTCCATTCATCTTCAGGGCTGCGGCAATCACGGCGGCCTTGATGAAGGCAAAGCCGATAACTCAACTGGGGTGCCCAGTATTTATACGTTTGCTCCATGTCAGCCCGCTTATTGGCAAAAACCAGCAACGCTTTTTTACCAGAATGGGCATAATAAGCCGCCATCAACAACTCACCTGTCGTTGAATCGGTCATAGTGGTCTCGATAATGCCCTTATCGGAAAAAAATTCATTCCCGGCAATAACCTGCTTTAGCGAAGACAAAACGCGCACGGACGATTCCGCCGAAGGCAAATTAGCCTTCAAATCGGGCGATGCCTTAATATCGGTAATAACAGATCGCGTTGTCAGCGTACCCGCACCAGAATCATTAACCACCTTAAAACCTTTCTTCAACGCTTCCTGCATCCAGTAGCCCAACAACTCCTTCACTAACTCGTAGTCGGCATGGGTCATGTCTTGCAGTGCGAGTTCTTTGGATTTTCTGATAACAACAGGCGTTATGATGATTTTTTCATACATACGCCAATCCACACCTTTTTTCCAATAGCCTATCAGGGCTTGATCTTTATCGCCTTCTTGCATCAGCGAATAATCAGCAAGAATACTTGTCGCCTCGATGTGTCGGGGTTGATAAGTTTCCGCGCAACCTACCACGAGCAAAACACCCGTAACAAGGACACTATATTTTCTTACTGACATTGATATGGATTCCCTAATTAAGCCGAGGATTAAGTAAGCAAGTTTAATCCATTTTTAGTTTCCTGCCGCAAAACAAAAACAACCTGATATCAACAATCTTAATCATTCTTTTGCCTGTCTTAACAGTTACGTGAGTTGGGCCTCACTTTATTTGTGACTAGACGACTAGGCTTATTTGCTTAAATCTTAAGGGGCTTCTTCGAATGAATGCAGACCAGCAAATATAATAAAAAGTGAAACCCGGCTTAGCTTGGCTATAATAGCTAAGCCGGGTCTCATAGTGCCTATTCCGTGGCGAGTTGACGACTTTTCCTGCTACGTCCTAGTAGCGCCAACCAGCTCCATTTCCCAAGAACGAGCCTGCTGCTGCACCTAGACCGGCCGCCAGCGGGTTTCCATTACCCAGCTCATATCCAAATACCGTGCCCACGACACCGCCTGCCAAACCTTGATGTGAACGGTTGTCGTAATAACCGCCACCATTGTATTGTGGTTGTGGCGGATAATACTGTTGTGGTTGTTGATAGTAATAATTTTGTTGCGGCTGCGGGTAGTAGTTATTCACTTGCTGCCTGTAACCGCCGCCCCATCCTCGATGCCCATGATGCCCATGGTGTCCGTGATGATGACCATAACCACCGCCGTAGCCATATCCGCCACCGTAACCACCCCTGCCCCAGTCATCATCATCCGCAAATGCAGCGCTAGAAAACAATATTGCGACAGCCGTTAATTGAATCAAATATTTTATTTTCATCGTGTCATCCTTTTTATTACGTTGTTTTTAAAGTGGTTAAATAAAGTTATTTTTTATCGTTGGTGGTCATTTTACTGATCGAACATGAATGCTTGCTTAACGACCCAAATAAAATACAAAACCCAGTTTATTTTCTC
The DNA here is from genome assembly GCA_013141505.1 of Methyloglobulus sp. GTDB lineage: Bacteria > Pseudomonadota > Gammaproteobacteria > Methylococcales > Methylomonadaceae > Methyloglobulus. The sequence continues at coordinate 46,368 of JABFQX010000031.1, read as the reverse complement.
CGACCGCTATTTAAATGCTATCCAATGATATAGAGAATGAACTTAACAGGCCCTTAAACCTTCAGAGCATTTGAAAATAAATTTTTCGTGCGATTATTGCCCAACCTCAATAAAACTAAGGCTATAGCCCAAATACAGGCAATACGAATCGATTGATCCTTTATTGTCTACACCTAAGCATTTGTTGCAAAACATATTACATAAAACAATCCTGTCAACGCATCGTTACTCATAAAGCCGCCCCAGCACTGTATAATGGTCGTATTATCAAATTGGCTATGCACTTGACTTGAAACCTAAAATCGGTCTGGCATTTTGTTTCGCAATGATGCAAACGGAACAAAAATACCTGATCAAACTATAATTACCACCTGACATTTTTTAAACCCCGAACAACCATCTAATGAATAATTTTATCCCCGGACAACGCTGGATTAGCAGCAATGAATCAGAACTTGGCTTAGGGCTTGTGCTTGAAGTCGCTTACAAGCGGGTCACTGTGCTATTTTTAGCCAGCAATGAAAAACGGATTTACGCCAGTGACAACGCACCGCTTACCCGCGTGATGTTCGCGATTGGCGACATCATCGAATCTGTTGATGAAGAAAAGATCACCGTCGTCAATATCATCGAAGAAGAAGGTTTGCTGACTTATGTTGGCAAAGACGAATCGGGAGTGGAGATACATCTGGAGGAAATTGAACTGAACCATAACATCCAGTTCAATAAACCACAGGATCGCCTGTTTACCGGACAAATAGATCCAAACGCCTGGTTTTTGCTGCGTTACCAAACTTGGCAACACCAAAAACAACATCAACAATCCCCCGTCAAGGGGCTGTTCGGTGGTCGAACTTCGCTCATTCAACATCAACTTTACATTGCCCATGAAGCCGCCAATAGGTCAGCACCAAGAATTATGCTGGCCGATGAAGTCGGCTTGGGCAAAACCATTGAAGCCGGATTAATTCTCCACCAACGTCTCATTAATGGTTTGAGCAAACGCATATTGATTATTGTCCCTGAGAGCTTGTTACATCAATGGCTGGTGGAAATGCTCAGACGCTTTAATCTGCGCTTTAGCATTTTCGATGAAGTGCGTTGCCTGGAAGAATCTGGGGATAGCGGTTTTGACGCAGAAGACGACGACAATGCTTTCCTGCACAACAATCCTTTTGCCAATGAACAATGTATCTTGTGCAGCCAACAGTTTTTCTCCCGCCATCCAAGCCGGCAAAAACAAGCATTGGCGATAGACTGGGATATGGTGATTGTTGATGAAGCGCATCACCTGGAATGGAGCGAACAGGCCGCCAGCCCTGAATACCAATTTGTTGAACAACTGGGCTTACTTTCGCCCAGTTTGATTCTGTTGACAGCAACGCCGGAACAATTAGGCCAAGAGAGCCATTTTGCCCGTTTACGGTTGCTGGATGCGGATCGATTCTTTAGTTTTTCTGCCTTTGTGGAGGAAGAAAAACAATTTGAGCCTGTTGCCGAAGCCGCCAAATTACTCTTAAGTGATCAGCCTTTAAATACAGATGTGCAACAGCAATTAGCCAAATTGCTTGAGGAAGATAATGTTGGCACGTTATTGAAAAATCTCAATGACCCAGAAGAATCAGCGTCTGCACGGGACGCATTACTCAAAATCCTGGTCGACCATCATGGCACGGGCAGGATTCTGTTCAGGAATTCCCGACAAACTGTGCGTGGCTTTCCTGAGCGGGAACGTCATGCGTATGCTTTACCTGGACAGGCTAACCCTGATGACTGGGAAAACGATCCACGCTATGTTTGGTTAGTCGCAACAGTCAGACAGCTTACCGGACAAAAAGCCCTTTTGATTTGCAAACACGCACACACTGCTATCGCCTTGGAGCAAACTTTAAAAAATCGGGCGGGCATTGCTGCTGCAGTTTTCCATGAAGGTATGACCATCATCGAACGTGACCGCGCCGCCGCCTACTTTGCCGACCGGGATAGTCCGGCGCGATTATTAATATGCTCGGAAATTGGCAGTGAAGGCCGCAATTTTCAGTTTGCCCATCATCTCATCCTGTTTGATTTACCGACAAACCCTGATTTATTGCAACAACGTATCGGTCGTTTGGATCGTATCGGCCAGAAGCAGACCATCCAGATTCACGTCCCGTACATTGAACAGTCTGAAGAAGCAATCTTATACCAATGGTATGACGAAGGTTTGGATGCTTTTCGCAGCAACAGCTCCGCCGCCTCGCGGGTTGCCGACATTCTGCATGATGACTTATTGGCTGTTCTCCAACATCAAAACCCAGAACACACCGCCGATCTGATCTCCAAAACCAAAAAACTCAATTCTGAAATTGAAACGCAATTACAGCATGGTCGCGATTTGTTGCTGGAACTCAATTCCTGCCGTAAGGACATTGCTATGGACTTGATTGACCACGTCAATATCCTGGAAAAACAAGGCAGTCTCTGGCCTTATCTGGAAGATCTATTTGAATGCTATGGCGTTGAAACTGAATTCCACTCGCCTGACTGCTTCATCATAAAACCGGGCGACCACATGCGGGTCTCGCATTTTCCAGGTTTGCAGGAAGACGGCATTACCGTTACCGTCAATCGCCAAATCGCCCTGGCTAGGGAAGATATGCAATTTTACACGTGGGAGCATCCCACCGTCAGTGCAGCAATGGATCTGGTGCTGTCCAGCGAGACGGGCAATGCCGCCATCAGCATTGTGCGCCACAATGCACTCAAGGCAGGCCAGTTTTTGCTGGAATGCCTGTTTATCGTCGAATGCAGCGCACCGTTGGAATTACAAGTAAACCGTTTTCTACCTGCAACACCAGTTCGTATCCTTATCGACCAACACCTTAAGGATCAAACCCAAGCCATAGACCATCGCAGTCTGGTCGAAAATCGCTCATCATTTGACTTGCAGCAAATCGTCGGATTCGTCAACAACCAGCGCCAACACATTACTAAAATGCTCAATCTTGCTGAACAAAGCGCTAAAAATGACCTGCAAAACCTGATAAATGAGGCCACCAAAACCATGCTGGAATCGCAAACGACTGAAATCAAGCGTCTGGTCAGGCTGAAAAAAATTAACCCGTCCATCAAAGCTGACGAGATTGATTATCTTAAGGATATGACCTTGCTCGCGCATGAAAGCATACAGGCGGCACAAATAAGGCTGGATGCAGTGCGTTTTATTGTCACCAGCTAGGCCATATTAATATGATAGAAATCGGTAAGGTCAATCACCTCAAAATCGTAAGCTGCGTTGGCTCAAGCATCTACCTCGCCAGCAAAGCATCCGCCAAGGTGTTGCTGATAGACAAGAAACCACCTGAAAACTCTGCGGTTGGTGATGAACTGGACGTATTCGTTTATGTCGATACCGAAGGTCATTTGGCAGCAACCACGATAATCCCCAAAGCCCTAGTCGATGAAATTGCCTGGCTGAAAGTGGTGTCGCTTAATTATGTCGGTGCATTTTTGGACTGGGGTTTACCGAAAGACTTGCTGGTGCCTTTTAGTGAACAACATCATGAATTGGAAGTGGGAAAATCCTACCTTGTCAAACTGTTCCTGGACAGCCAAAACCGCATACTGGCGACGACCAAAATCGATAAATTCATCGCTGACGAAGGCTTTTATTTTAAAACCGGACAGGAAGTGTCTTTATTAATTGCCGATAAAACCGATTTGGGCATTAAGGCCATCATCAACAACACACATTGGGGCATGCTGTACCAAAACGAACTGTTTCAGTCGGTGACCAAAGGGCAAAAATTAACGGGCTTCATCAAGCAAATTCGCGAAGATCACAAAATTGATCTCAGTTTGCATAAACCCGGTTATGGCAAAGTTGAAGAACTTTCCGAAACCATATTGATTAAACTGAAAGCCAATAACGGATTTTTGCCGTTGACTGACAAAAGTCCGCCAGAAACAATCTATTCAATGTTTGGGGTCAGCAAAAAAGTATTCAAGCAAGCGATTGGGGCTTTATACAAAAAAAAATCAATCCTGCTGGAGAAAGATAGCATTAGGCTTATAGGTTAGCCAGATTGTCCAAAAATATCATTCCATACGACATAATTGTTATCAGCCGTTGACGGTTTTGAACAAAATCTAAGCCGTTTTTTATTCACTATTAATTCATAAGCTGCTAGAGTTAGCGGCATACCTATAGTCTAACGGAGAGTTATTATGATTCAACGAGACAATCGCTATGTCGTTCGTCCCACCATCCTCTGCATATCGCTGGGAATCTTGTTGTTGCTTCCAGCAAACTCTATCGCAAATGAACGGATCGGTTTGGTAAAGACCTATGACCCGCTTGCCGTTGCGGTCAGACAAGGGGTTGAATATCAACTGGAAAAAGGTGCGGAAATTTTTGAAGGTGACACCATCATCACTGATCCCAGCGGTGCTGTCGGCATCATCTTCACTGACGGTGCCGTTTTGACGCTGGGGCCTAGCGGAAAATTAGTGGTTGAAAACTTCATGTTCAACCCCGCCGAGCAAAAAGTATCTTTTATTTCTCGTGTCGCAAAAGGCACGGTGGCTTTCATATCGGGTGCCATTGGCAGAATATCTCCCAAAGCCGTGCAGTTTAAAACGCCCACCGCAACCCTAGGCTTGCACGGCACAAAAATATTGATCAAAGTAGAATAGCAGCGTTTTAAATCAACTCAATGTGTGGGGCTTAAAGATGATTAAAATATTATTACCAACCCTTGCAGCGGTTACCCTGACCGCCTGTTGCAATACCGGCACTACCGTCGTTTTAATCCCCGATGCGGCGGGTAAAGTAGGCCAGGTATCGGTCACCACTAAAGCGGGCACAACTAATTTGTCCAAAGCCAACGAAAGCACTGCCGCGACTAAAGCGGAGCAGTCGCCTACCAGCGCCGCTATCATGAGCACCGATAAAATCCAAACCATGTTTGGCGACACGCTGGCAAAAGTACCCATACCACCAGAACGGTTTCGCCTGTATTTTTCCTCGGGTACTTCGGACATTTCAGCAGAAACCAGGGCGGAAATCGGCAAAGTAATTGATGTTATCAAAAAGCATGAGTCCTGCGACTTGAGCGTTATCGGCCACAGTGACCGCGTTGGCGATAATGCCAGCAACAAAGGTTTGTCTATTGATCGCGCCAAGGCGGTCGCCGAAATCTTAACCAGTAACGGCATTGATGCAAAATGCATGGACATTCGTTATTACGGCGAAAACGACCCTGCGATACCCACTGCCGACAATGTTGCCGAAGCGCGTAACCGGCGGGTTGAAGTGGAAATCAGGTAAACCCTAGCCTCGGTTGTTTTGATTAGGACATTCGCACACCGTTACAAAAATCGCCATCACAACACCCTAATCGGCAATCGCCTTAACTAACAAAACCAAGGTAATCACAATAAAATCTATGGTGACACGGGTTTTTTGTATAATCGGAGCGTTTCCCGCTTATACAAAAAACCATGCACAGTCATTTTAAAACCATAGGCATTCTTGGCAAACCCAGCGATCCGAGTATTGCCGCTACATTATCTGTGCTTTATAACTATTTAAAGTCGCATTATGCTGTCATTATTGCGACCAACAGTGTTGATTCTATGGGCGATTCAAGCATTGCGTCCTGCACCATTGAGGAGCTGGGACAACGCTGTGACTTGGTGATTGCTGTCGGTGGTGATGGCACTTTCCTATCGGCGGCGCGAGTGACCGCTGACAATAATGTTCCCATCATCGGCATCAACCTGGGTCGCCTGGGCTTTTTGGTGGACGTATCGCCCAACGAATTACCTGAAAAACTGCACCACATGCTACAAGGCCATTATACCGAGGAAAAACGCAGCCTTTTGCACACCAAGATTATCCGTAACAAGCACGTCATCCATGAAGAAACCGCTGTCAATGAGGTTGCCATCCATCGCTGGGTTACGCCCAGCATGATCGAAATTGTCACTAAAATTGACAATATCCTGCTGAATTCGCAGCGTTCGGACGGGCTTATTGTGTCCACACCTACCGGTTCAACAGCTTATGCCTTATCGGCTGGCGGGCCGATATTACATCCTGCATTAAATGCCTGGGTACTGGTGCCGCTTAATCCCCACACCTTATCCAATCGGCCAATTGTCATTGATGACTCGTCTGAAATCGAAATCAGTTTTTGCCAAACCAAACAAATCAATGCCTTGGTCACGTGTGACCATATCGAGATTCCAGACGTGCGAATCAGTGATACAATTTTGATTACAAAACACCCTAAACCCATTCGCATCCTACATCCTGAAGGCCATGACTTTTTCCACATCCTCAGATCAAAATTGAACTGGAGTGGTGGTAACTACACACATTAAGATGTTATTGAACCTTAATATTATTGATCTGGCCGTCGTCAAAACCCTGGATCTCGATCTCGCCAAAGGCATGTCGGTATTGACCGGCGAAACCGGTGCCGGTAAATCCATTTTGCTGACCGCATTAGGTTTGGCTCTGGGAGATCGCGCCGATTCCGGCTATGTGCGACCCGATTGCAAACGGGCTGAAATCAACCTTGAATTTGACCTAGCCGATGTGCCCCAGGCACAACATTGGCTCAAAGATCATGATCTTGATGAAGGACAGCACTGCTTAATCCGCAGAACCGTATCTGATGATGGACGCTCAAAAGCCTATATCAACAACCGACCTGTGACTTTACAAATTTTACAGGAACTCAGCGAGATGCTGGTGCAAATCCACGGTCAACATGCTCACCTGACGTTGTTGGACGGCGATGAACAACGCCGTTTGCTGGATGCGTTTGGTAAAAACCAGCCGTTATTGGATAAATTGAACGCTTGCTATCAACAATGGCAGCAAGCTAATAAAGAATTGGCAAAGCTGACCAAAGCCGGTGCCGACCAATTGCAAAGGGAAGAATTCCTACGTTATCAGCTTGATGAATTGCAACATATTGATTTACATAACTACAATTACTCTGCCCTGGCTGACGAACATAATAAACTGGCAAACCTAGAAAGCATCCTAACCGTTGGTCAACAACAAATAGATAGCCTTTACGAAAATGACGAACTTTCTGCTAACAAGCTACTTAATCATAGCGTCAGCGAATTAACCCAAATTGCCCGGTTTGCGCCAGAACTGAACGAGATCTGCACACTGCTTACGGAAGCCCAAATCCAGGTGGAAGAAGCGGCCTTGCAATTTCGACGCTTTCTCAACTCTCAAGAAGCTGACCCGCAACGGTTGGCAGATCTTGACAGCCAAATGGCATCAATCCAGAAACTGAGCCGTAAACATCATGTCAACCCTGATGATTTGCCTGTCTTAGCAGAAAATCTTGCCCGTGAACTGGACGGACTTATCCACAGCACAGAGCGCATTGAAGCATTGACTGTACAAACCGAACAATTACGCAAACACTATCACCAGCTGGCAACGGAATTGTCAACCCAGCGATGTTCACAAGCCAGCAAACTGCAACAGCAAATTTCCGCCATGATTAAAGAGCTGGGCATGCCGCAGGGTGAATTTTTGGTGCAATGTGCGTTATTGGAAAACAGTTTGCCGAAGTTAAACGGTCTAGACAAAATTGACTTCCTGGTTTGTGCCAATCCTGGCTTACCCGCCAAACCGCTGGCAAAAGTAGCTTCCGGCGGCGAGCTGTCCCGGATCAGCCTGGCGATTCAGGTCACTACCGCCAGCGACAACAGCACACCGACGATGATTTTCGACGAAGTGGATTCCGGCATCGGTGGTGGTATTGCGGAAATCGTCGGGCAAAAACTGCGTAGTTTGGGACTAGGAAGGCAAGTATTATGCGTGACGCATTTACCGCAAGTTGCCGCGCAAGCCCACCACCATCTATATGTGGAAAAAAACAACCAAACGGATATTACTTCATCAACGGTCAGGCCGCTTGATACGGACGAACGAGCTGAAGAAATTGCCCGTATGCTGGGCGGCGTAACTATTACTGAAAACACCCGTGCCCACGCCAAAGAAATGTTAACTATAGGAATCCGAAACCAATGATCCGCTTTCCAGCCGAATGGGAAAAACAATCCGCCATCTTAATCGCTTGGCCGCATAAGTCAGGGGATTTTCATAACCACATTGAGTCGGTTGAGCAAACCTACGTGTTTATTGCCAAGACGATTAGTGAGTATCAAAAACTGCTTATCGTTTGCCGGGATGACAGCCACCAACAGCATATTAAATCTTTGTTGCCTGACAATGGCCGTAAGGTTGTTTATGTTCAAGCAAGCGTCAACGATATCTGGGTCAGGGACACTGCTTTTATCACCGTAGAACAAGACGGCCAGCCGCAATTACTCAATTTTCGCTTTAATGGCTGGGGGAACAAATACCCACATCACGAAGATAATGCACTTAATCATAAACTATTGGCGCAATTGCCCTTTAAGGACATCAGCCATACCGACATCGACTTCATACTAGAAGGCGGCAGCGTTGAGAGCGATGGCGTTGACACCGTTTTAACGACACGGCAATGCCTACTCAACCCCAACAGAAACAAAGAGCTTAGCCAAGCCGATATTGAGCAGCAATTAAATGTGCATTTGGGCTGCAAACGCGTATTGTGGTTGGATCAGGACAACTTATCCGGTGACGATACCGATGCCCACATCGACACCCTGGCTCGATTCTGCTCGGCGACCACCATCGCTTATACCAGTTGCGAAGACCCTGAAGACCAGCACTACAACGGCTTAAAACGTATGGAAACACAGTTGCAAGCATTCAGGGCATTAGACAATAAGCCTTATAAACTGGTTGCCCTGCCCTTGCCTGAGCCATTTTTTAATGACGAAGGTGAGCGCCTGCCTGCCAATTATGCTAATTTCCTTATTATTAATAACGCAGTGCTGGTTCCGGTATACAATGACCCTATGGATAATATCGCTCTGGAACGGCTTGCAGACTGCTTTCCCGACCATAAAATCATCCCGACACCGTGTAAGCCGTTAGTACATCAATACGGAAGTTTACACTGCATGACAATGCAGTTCCCGGAACAGGTATTTAGCAAAAATTTTTCCGACATTTGACTTTAAATTTACGCCAATTACTCTGAATAGATGTAGGTTAAAACACAGATACGAATTTCTGTACGAATGTGATAATTTACAAAACTTCACTTTTGCGTCTAAACTTAACACACATAAGATTAACCCAATGCGTAGCAGCTACCACACGCCACTATGACAACACCCAGTAAGCCATCAGAAAAACGCCGTTTTACCCGCAAGGGAACTCACGTTGAAGCTGTGATGGCAATTGAAACATCTTCCATCGAATGCGTAATACTCGATTTTTGCGAGCAAGGCCTGTTTTTGAAATTAAACCAGCCCTCCGCAATGGGCTTGCAACCCAATAAAAATACCAAGATTTATTTTTCCGCAATAACGGATGCCGGTAAAGAATATTTCCAAATAGATGCCCAAATTGCTCGAATTGCTGATGACGGTATTGGTGTTGCCTTCGAAAACATATCAGACTCAATGTACAAGGCGTTAATTGAAACGACCAATGCCGGATCAATTGCCGCGTACTCACCTAGGCCCCGATTCTTTCTCACATCTTCCAATCAGGAGCAGTTCAAAAACGCATTTAAAGGGATGTTGCTGAAAAACCTGCCTATATTGATGCGTGAATTCTTTAAATATGCCGAAGATGAACTGGATAAAAACCCTGAAACAGGTGAAAGTTTTCAGGATGTGGCTGCCCAAGCTAATTTAATATCCGTCCTGAGAATGAACAAGGACTCCCTGACGAGCAGCTTTTGCGATGCAGTTACACATGAAATAACATTTACCGGCGACAAGAATGACCAAACCAAAGAAAACAGTTCGCTCAGCACCAAGCTATCCCTTGTTGAAAAAGAAGCCTTTGAAGATTGGCTCAATTTCTCAACCTTGACACGAAAAATCAACACCCAGTACAAAAGCCAGCTTTACCAACTGGAACTAAAACTTAGTTATGTTACCTGTTTTCCCCGCTATCTCATTAAAAACCCGATTGCCCCAGAGAACTTATGCTCTCATTTTCGTGAAAAAGTTGCGGGAAATGAAGACAGCAATGTAGTAAAAAAAGCGCTGTACAAAGCCTTTCAATTGACCTTAACCAATTATTTATCGACCTTATACCAAACCTTCGATGCACTACTGGTAGAACATGGTGCACCCAGTGATTTAGCCCAGGATATAACCTGGAAGAAAAACTATCCAGCCAGTTCAAAGCCGACTGAAAGTACCTTGTCTTTTGGCTCAGGCCATCAGTTACCGTCATTCGATAATGATGAATATCACTATGCGGAATCAACAAACTTATCGGCTCCATCTGGCTCACCAGTTCGCTCAACTTATGTACCTCCTGTCAGCAAAACCGCCAGCAAGTTATTCCAGCTTATTAATCAAGGCATTCCGACAACAGGCCAAACAAATCCACCCGTATTTGACCAAGGTACTGGTACGGCAGAGCAATTTAGCGGTTCTGAATACTCTGCGGATGAGCTTTTAACCGCACTGACAAAACTGCAGGCTTCCAGGGCAAATCAGCTATTGCCTGTAGATGCGTCAACGCTACTTCGGAAACAGCTTACTGAAACTTCACCGGCAACCGAATACTTAAGCGACAAAACATTTTCCGCCCATGATAGAAACACACTTGATGTCTATGACCAACTTTTTCAATCACTATCAAGTGAGCTGGCGCTGACCCCAGGCATTCAATCTTATCTGGAAACCATTAAATTGCCGCTAATGGCGCTGACCTTACAGGATCCCAATTTTTTAGATTCCGAACAACATCCTGCCCGTAATTTTTTGAATCAGTTGTCTTCTCTTGAAGGTGCGATCAATCAAAAAAGAGTCATAAAAGATGCAGGGGTAAAACAAGCCCTCGATGAATTAATTGCCAAAATAGCGCAAGGCTCAATTACCAATCCCGATGTCTTCGCAAAGGCGGATGAGGAACTGAAAGAGATTTCGGTACCTGTCGCCAAATCCAGGGAAGCGAACATCCGTAGGGTCGTCGAAGTTTATGAAGGCAAACAAAAGCTCGAACAAACAAGACAAAAAATTCAGCTGGAAATAGACAAGCGTTTAACTGGCAAACCTGTACCTGATGTTATGCAGGTATTACTCGATTCCGGTTGGCAGCATCTTTTGGTCATTACCGAGTTAAATGATGGTGATAGCGCCGTCAGGCAAAGATATTTTGAGGTAATCGACCAACTCTTGGACTGGTACGCTAACCCAGATAACGTGTCTGATGAGCAAAACAGCGCTATCGAATTGGAACTGGAGTTTATCAACAGCCACTTGGGTTCAGTATGCACCAACGCGTTTGTCCATAGCAAAATTATGGATGAATTGCATGAGACCTTGCTAGGTACCGGTTCACCCCCCATAAAAAAGCCTGTCGAGAAAATATTCGTCGAGCCCAAAGCCATAGAAACGACCAGTGACTTCATATCCGACAATTGGTTGCTGCAAATTGACCAACTTTCAAAAGGCGACTGGTTTACTTTTTCTCTGGAAAAAGAGGCTTTTGAACCCCTCAATCTGGTATGGATCGGTGAAAACCCGCAAATTTACGTATTTGTTAACCGTGAAGGCTATAAAAAACAGGAACTTACTCGTAATGAACTAGCGGAACTGCTACAAAGTGGTGCTGTAACTCAAATTGAAAATCTGGATGAACCCTTAATGGACAGGGCCACCACCACCATGTTGCAAAAAATGCAGGAAAAACTGATCTACAGCGTTTCCCATGATCCCGTTACTAACTTACCTAACCGCAAACGTTTTATTCATCTGCTTAAGGAGCAGATTGTCAATTTCAAAGACGCCACCCATGTCCTTAGTTTCCTTGAGATAGAAGACTTTCGGGTTATCACCAATGTGTGCGGATTAGCCGGTGGCGACCAACTGCTATTACAAGTCGCGCAATCAGTCAGCAACCAACTGGGCAAAGACGGCTTAATTTCTCGGCTTGGCGACAAAACTTTCGGCTTTTTGTTAAAAAACTGTTCCACTGAGGAAGGCTTGGCGAGCGCCAAAATCATCCGCAACCACATCAATAAAACCAGTTTTATCTGGGATGACAAAAGCTACACGATTAGCGTCAGCATCGGTTTAGTCCCATTTACTGAAGGCCATTACAGTGCCGAGGAAATCCTGCAATATGCCGATTCAGTCAATATTTCTGCCAAACGCGCCGGACATAACCAGATCCGAATTTTTCAGGAAAATGATGAAAGCCTGAAAGCCCAAACCGACATCCATGAATGGGCGGGGCGTATCGACCGAATATTTTCGGAAAACCGTTTATTCGCGCGCTGTCAAATGATTGCACCTATCAACCCCGAAAAAAACACCCATAGCCATTACGAAATCCTGTTAGGTGTCATTGATGAAGTCGGCAAAATCATTATCCCCGATAAGTTTATCCCTGCGGTCGAGCGTTGCCAGCGAATGCCCGAAATTGATCGCTGGATTGTCACGCATGTCTTCGAATGGATAGTACAAAACCCGGATCACTTTGCTAAAATCGGTGGTTTCGCCATTAATTTATCCGGGCAATCTCTCAATTCAGAAGAATTCCTTGTCTTCCTTAAGGATCGACTGGCTGAGAATGATGTCCCGGCAGAAAAAATTACTTTTGAAGTAACAGAAACGGTCGCAGCAGGCAACCTGGTATTCACCAAGCGTTTTATTAAGGAAATAAAGCAGTTTGGCTGTAAATTTTCATTGGATGATTTTGGTACCGGCTACTCATCTTATTCGTACCTGAAAAGCCTGGATGTTGATTATCTAAAAATTGACGGCTCTTTCATCAAAGATATCGTCAATAGCCCAACTGATCAGGTTATGGTCACGTCCATGAATGAAATCGCCCACTCTCTTGAGCTGGAGACCATTGCCGAATATGTTGAGAATATGGCGATTCATGCGATCCTGAAAGAGTTCGGGGTCGATTACGCCCAAGGTTGGGGCATTCACAAACCCATGCGCCTGACTGAGCTGGCGGCCACGCTTTAGTTTAATATGGGTTCGTCAAGAAATATCTACCGCCAACTCAGCTTGCGGAGTAAATCGATAACCTTTCGTCAAGCAGTGATCAAGCCACTTCTGTAGAAAAAAATTAAGCCGCCATTTATAGTTCATAATCTCGCGCGATAAGCCAAAATCTTTGAAGACATGGTTTACGCTTGCGCGGGCATGATCGCTTATCACCTCGGCTAACTGTGCATCCAGATAAAGCCTGATCCTGACTTCAGGTACCATCAGCTCATCCGGTTTTTTGCTGAAGCAATGGCTCAACTCAATGGTCAATGTGTAGGCGGTTTGTTCGATAATCTGCACATACAACAGGGTGTTACAAGGTGCTATGCCAGTGGCCTTGTCCTTGAAAATACGCAGGTCAGGAATTAATTGGAACAGTTTTTGGAAATTGGCTTCGCAAACCTCTTCCAGGCACTGCGACTTATTGATCGGATTTAAAAAGCTCATGATACCGGGTCAACTTTCCCGGTAACACGCGTAAGCGCTGGCAGTTTCCCAAAGCACGACCTGAGACACGTTAAAACCGGTTTCTTTCAGGTATTGATAAATCATCTTGCTCAACACTTCAGCGGTAGGATGTTCATCCAACGCCCAAAAACGCTCGTTGTTCGCTTTTAGTGCAGGAATGAGGGGATCATGTTTATGCAGCAATAAATTGTGATCCAGGTGCTCATCTATATAGGCTTCAACACAATCCCTTATGGCGGCAAAATCACACACCATGCCTTGGTCATCCAGCTCTTCCCGCTCGATGGATATGGCAGCTTTCACGCTATGCCCATGCAAATGCCGACACTTGCCTTGATGGTTCATTAAACGGTGGCCATAACAAAAGTACACGTCTTTGGTGATCGTAAACATAATCGCGATTTTAAAATATAAGGCAAGTTCAAAGGTTAATACTCTACCAGATGCAGGACTTGCAGGGCATCAATAAAAAACAGGTATTAATCATTTCATCAATATTGACAACCTCGAAGCTCAATCCTCATCCTGCATTTGTCCACGTAATTCTTCCGAGAGCAACATTTGCCCCCCTTGCGTGACAACCTCTGCATCGGCTTTTATGTCACCCTCAACAAAGTAACCTTCAGGCGCATTAGAAAAATGTTTGATAGCACGGCGGCTAAAGCTATCTTTGTCGGTCTTGATGTAGATATAAACCTGATCCATATACCAAATCAAGGCTGACTCTGGAACGATAACGCCGAACTGCTCCGGCGCATCCTCTACAACCCACACCATTACTTTCATACCCGCACGAAGATTAGCACCGCTTACCATGAAAAAATAGCTGTCGCCTTGCTGGCTATTATCGACCTGAGTTGACTGTGATACCAGAGTAGCGGAATACGCCTTACTCCGTTGTCCTGATGGCGCAAGGGCAATTGTTTTTACGGCATCGGGCAAATGCTTATTTGCCGGTAACGTCACCTGCGCTAAGTATTGTCGTCCCGATAAAAGATCGGCCCATTGCCGACTGTTATCAGCCATTATCCATTCAGCAAGTTTTGTACCCCACAGAAGACGGGCTTCATTAGCTATTGTTGTCTGCCGCACTTGGCCAGCATCTACAAGAGCCTGATCTGAAGACCCTAGTGCTTCCTGTTCTTGCAAAGACCGCTTAGCGGCAATGCCATGTTTGAATAATTCCTGCTGCCGCATCAGTCTTTGACCGGTGTTTCTCAGCCTCGCTTTAGCGCCAAGCAATTCGGCTTGGGCAACCAAATACCGCTCCCTCAATGCCAACAAAGGCTGGATACTGATGATTTTACCGATGGTTTCAAACTCAGCATGGTGCACAACGGCCTTGACCGGCAATATCTTAATGCCGGATAAGGTTTGGCTATTGCTATCTATTACAACAGTTGGTTGACCCGTCGTTTGTTTTACCTTACCTGAATTAAACTCATCATCCCCATGCGCCGATATGGAAGCCAAACAACTCAACATTATCAACAACACTGTTAGTGGTTTTTTATCGCAAAAGAAAAAAAGCATGACATAGACAGGTCGTTAAAAGGATGTGCTTAAAGTATAATGCCATTCAAGAAGAGCGATGAACAATTAAATCCGCATCCCTGATAACCCAATGTCCTCACGCTGTAGAGAATTAACATGAGCAATTTACCGTCCAATCTAAAATACGCCGAAACCCATGAATGGGTAAGCCTTGAAAATGACAATATTGTCCGGGTTGGCATCACTGACTTTGCCCAACAGGAATTAGGCGACTTGGTATTTATAGATTTGCCAGAATTGGGGCGCAAGCTAAGCGAAAAAGAACAATGTTGCGTGGTCGAATCGGTAAAAACAGCGTCGGACTTGTTCAGCCCGGTTGCCGGTGTTGTCGTGGCTGTCAATGAAGCCGTTGTTGATGAACCTGAACGGGTTAATGACGACCCATTTGGAACCTGGTTGTTCTGCATCAAGGCAGATAATTTATCCGGGCTGGACAATCTGCTGAACGCCCAAGATTACCAAGCCATGATCGATGAATAATTTACATACCCATTCCCCCCACTTCTAAATTAATCCCCTGATAAACAATGGCAAATCAAAACGAAAAAGGCTTAAAACGCATATTAAACGCTTGTGTATTTTCTTATTATGGCTATAAGGCGACTTGGGAACACGAAGAGGCTTTCCGGCAAGAAGTGATGTTGTTTGTTGTCACCACGCCATTGGCCTTGTGGCTGGGCAACACCACTGTCGAAAAACTGCTGCTGGTCGGCAGCATGGTGCTGGTGCTGCTGGTCGAGCTGCTCAACTCTGCGGTCGAAGCGGTTGTTGACCGAGTAGGCCTTGAGCATCACGAATTGTCGGGACGCGCCAAGGACATCGGTTCGGCAGCCGTTAATCTCTCCTTGGTGTGGGCGGCAATCACCTGGATATCCATTTTGCTGTTACGGGGAATATGAATGAGTGCTTTAATTTGCGGTTCAATGGCCTACGACACCATCATGGTATTTCATGACAAGTTCAAAAACCACATCCTGCCGGAAAAAGTCCACATCCTGAATGTGTCATTCCTGGTGCCGATCATGCGTCGTGAGTACGGCGGTTGTGCGGGCAATATCGCCTACAACCTGAAATTGCTGGGTGAAAAACCTTTGATTATGGCTGTGGTAGGCCATGATTTTGAACCCTATGCCCAATGGATGGGGCAACATAACTTATCGAGCGAATTTATCAAGGTGCTCGATAGCAGTTATACCGGCCAAGCCTACATAACGACGGACGAAGAAGGCAACCAAATTACCGCATTCCATCCGGGCGCCATGAGTCACTCGCATTTAAACTCAGTCCCTACTGATGGCAATATCCGCATCGGTATCGTCTCGCCAGACGGCAAGGAAGGCATGCAATTACATGCCGAACAATTCAAGGAATCGGACATCCCTTTTATTTTTGATCCCGGTCAAGGCATGCCCATGTTTAATGGCGAAGAATTGCTGCACTTCATCGAGCAAGCCACCTGGCTGACATTGAACGATTACGAGTCCGAACTCATGCAGGAACGCACCGGTCTGTCGCTGGAACAGATAGCGGAAAAAGTCGAAGCGTTAATCATCACCCTGGGCGGTCAGGGCTCTAAAATCTATGCCAAGGGGCACTGTATTGACATCCCTGCCGCCAAACCCAAGGGCATACTCGACCCTACCGGTTGTGGCGATGCCTATCGTGCCGGGCTTTTGTATGGCCTGTTGAATGATTTGGACTGGGAAGTGACCGGACGGATTGCCTCATTAATGGGTGCGATAAAGATCGAACATAACGGCACCCAAAACCATACCTTTGATATGGACAGCTTCCAGCATCGTTACGTTGAAAACTTTGGGACATCTTTCTAACAGCCCTCAATGCTAAAAAACACACAGCAACTACTAGACATTATGGCGCGTCTGCGCCAACCGGAAGATGGCTGTGCCTGGGATTTGAAGCAGGATTTTGCCAGCCTTATCCCTTATCTTATCGAAGAAACCTACGAAGTCATTGATGCCATTGAACGCAATGACTTGGATGATTTGCGCGACGAATTAGGCGATTTGTTGTTGCAGGTCGTTTTTCATTCGCAAATCGCTGAGGAACGCGGTCATTTCAAATTTGAAGATGTGTCCCAAGCGATTGGTAACAAACTGGTTCGGCGACATCCGCATGTGTTTTCCGATGCAGTGTTCGATACCGATGAGCAACGCCATCAAGCCTGGGAACAAGCCAAGGCCGACGAACGTAGAGAAAAAAATAACGCACTGCCGCAAAGCGTATTATCTGGCGTTGCTGCTAGCCTTCCAGCGCTTATAGAATGCGAAAAAATCCAGAATCGTGCGGCTAACTTCGGTTTTGATTGGTCTGATGTTGATCCTGTCTTCGACAAAGTTCTGGAAGAACTCGATGAGGTTCGGGAAGCCTGGGTATCGGGCGATCAGGCGCACATAGAAGAAGAAATTGGCGACTTGTTGCTGGTGGCCGTCAACTTAGCCCGTCATTTAAAGGTAAATCCTGAATACGCCCTTAAACAAAGCACCAAAAAATTCTCCAAACGCTTTCAATACATCGAACAAAAGGTAGCCGCCAGCGGGCGAAACCTTAAAGACTGCCAGCTTGCTGAACTCGACGACTATTGGGATGAGGCGAAGTTGGCGCTCAAAAAACAACACTAATACCCAACTTATTCAAAAAAGCGAACCCATCCATTTTCAAGATTTATTTTCCTATCCCGTAAAATACTTTTATCATGTAGTTGTTAAACAAAATTTCTGATTTTAAACCACGAGGCACTAGGTTATGCGGCTGGAAGATGAGCGAGAAAGTGAAAATATAGAAGATCGTCGCGGGATGGGCATGAGACGGCGAGGATTTGTCGGCGGTGGGCTTGGCGTTGCCGCTATGGCTGTCGTTGCCCTGCTCTTGGGCGTTGATCCGCGTATAGTTCTTAATACGGTCGGACAACTTTCCAGCATGTCCCCACAATCAAGCCCTGTGCAGTCCAGTCCACAGGATGAACAAACAAAAACTTTTATGTCGAAGGTACTGGCGGACACCGAAGATACCTGGAGAGCTATTTTTAAGCAATCTGGAAGCCAATATGAAGACCCAAAACTGGTGCTTTATAGCGGTCAAGTCCAGTCAGCCTGCGGTTTTGCCCAAGCCGCCATGGGACCTTTTTACTGTCCTGGCGACCACAAGCTCTATCTGGATATGACTTTCTTTAACGAACTCGCCGTCAGACATAATGCACCCGGCGATTTTGCCCAAGCCTACGTACTGGCACACGAAGTCGGCCACCATGTGCAAAACCTGCTGGGGATTGCCGATCAAGTGACATCCGCCATGCAACGCGGCGGCGCACAAAGCAATCAATTACAAGTAAGGATGGAACTTCAAGCGGATTGTTTTGCCGGTGTGTGGGCCAATCGCGCCAATCAGTTCCGCCAAATACTGGAACCCGGCGACCTTGAAGAAGCCCTGGCTGCTGCCGGTGGCGTAGGCGACGACCGCTTGCAAAAGCAAGCGCAAGGCTATGTCGTGCCGGAATCGTTTACCCATGGTTCCTCGGAGCAACGGATGCGCTGGTTTACTATCGGCGCAAAATCAGGCGACCCAAAACAATGTGATACGTTTAAAGCTGCTAGCCTTTAATTGTCAATAACAAGCTACCCGGGCGAACAATAATATTGCCGCTCTGGTTTGCCTTGAGCCGACACGAAGATTTGATATGAAAGCAACAAGTTGCAATCATTTGTAAAAACCTCAACCAAAGCAAATTTTCAGTTATTTCAAAATTTTAGCTACAATAAATTCGGCTCAACCTGCAACTTGTAAATAACCATGAAAATTAAATAGCATACAAGCAACAGGTTTTTGCACCTACTATGTCATTCAGGCAAAGTTCATCTATAACCGTCATAATGCCCCCAGAAACAAGACTTGGCTAAGGCATCCCACTCGCTGCGCCGTCGTTTATTTAACTAGTCAATCTGGAGTTCTTATGAAACCACTGCTACGGTTATTTGCTATTTTTTTGTTATTGCTTCAATTCGGTGATGTATTGGCTGCCAATCATGCGAACAAACATAAGACTCCGACTGAAACTAGCGACAACAATGCCTTACAATGTGTTGCTTTCAGCCCTTACGTGGGGGCGTTTACGCCCAATTATGGCCCGGCTCCGTCGCATGAACTGATTGATAACTTGCTGGACACGCTGGTTAAGGAAACCCGCTTTCGCTGCATCATGACTTATGGCGTTATAAATGGCTTGGATTACACTTTTTCGGCGGCAAAAGCCCGACACCTTAAAGTGATTGCGATTATCTGGTTGGATAAAGACATTCCGATTAATGATCAATCCATCGCCAGCGGCATTCAAGTCGCCAAAGCCTTTCCAGATACCATTATCAAACTGAGCTGTGGTTCCGAGGTAAGAACCCGACATGGCAATGCGTTTGATGGCGAGATCAGTAAATGTATCGACGGTCTACGTAAAGCAGGAATCAAACAACCTATCACCACCATTGATACCTGGTGGGAATGGTGTAACCGGGAAACCCCTTGTCATCAAACGGCTTTTTCGTCCCAGGTGGATTGGATAGGCACAAATATTTTCCCATGGTGGGAAAATAAACATTCCGGCCTACATACGTGTACCAACGCAGAACAGGCGGCGGACTTTCATATTGAACGGCTGACACGTATAAGAAAAACCAATCCCGGCAAAGACGTTATCATGACTGAATTCGGCTGGCCTAACGGCCCTGATGGTGGCACAGAGACCAATACCCGTACTGGCGAAAAATGTGGTGTTGCCAACCCCAAAAATCAGATCACGGTGATTAAATCGACTTTGAATAAGTTGGCAAAGAAAAACTGGTCAGGCGTGGTGTTTGAGGCTTTTTCGGAAAGCTGGAAACCCAACGATGAAGGTAATTTCGGCAGTTTTTGGGGAATCTGCCAAGGACAACCACCTTATTCGTGTGTAAAAGATTTTAAATAGCCCAAGATGCACATCAAAACTGCCATTTTTAGTTTGTAAACGGGCTTTGAGCTTACTTGAAATTAAATTTCGCCTATAGTTAGCGTTTTTATTGTCGCCGCTCATTGTCAGTTGCACCTTACCTGTAATTTCGAGAAACCTCATACATGAAGATTGTTAAAAAACTCCTGCCCCTATTATCGGCAGCAGGCTTGCTGCTTGTTTCCCACACCGCAATGGCACGTCATGCGGCGCTTTTGATAGATGCAGAGACTGGCAGTGTGCTGTATGAGCTTGAAGCCAATCAAGCCTGGTATCCGGCTTCACTAACCAAATTAATGACGCTGTATATGACCTTTTCTGCCTTGGAATCAGGACGGTTACGGTTAAGCGACCACATGACGATTTCCAGCAATGCGGCACACCAACCTACCAGCAAGCTGGGCTTGAAATCATGGGATACCATCTCCGTCGAAGATGCTATCCTGGCAATTGTTACCCGTTCAGCCAATGATGCCAGTGTCGTACTGGCGGAAAGATTAGCCGGTAGTGAGCGGCAATTTGCCATCAAAATGACTTCAACAGCCCATGGTTTGGGCATGTATGGCAGCCACTTTATGAATGCGACTGGCTTGCCGCATGATTGGCAAACCACGACCGCCCATGACATGGCGCTGTTGGCACAAAAAATCATCCGCAACTACCCTCAGTATTACAGCTATTTTGGTGTCGATAGCTTGTATTTTGGTGGTCGCGAATTGCACAGCACCAACAAGTTTGTTGCCCATTATCCGGGTGCCGAAGGCATGAAAACCGGGTATACCTGCGGCTCCGGTTATAATCTGGTTGCAACTGCTAACCAGCAGGGCAAGCGCCTGATTGGTGTTGTCTTAGGGGGCATGACCAGCAGCGAGCGTTATGAACAGATGTTTGACATGATGGACATTGGTTTTTCGGATCGGTATGGCTCATACCGCTCAAAAAACATTAATACGATGAGCAAAAGCTCCATCGGTAGGCCGCCGTATCAGCTTTCATGCGGACATCGCCCCTCATCTTATTATTCAGCCCATAATGAAGATAGCGACGATGACATCCGTCCGTTACGTTATGGCAAAAAATACCCGCATTTGGATCGACTTGCTTTACTCCACAAACCGGCTGAGCATATCTATTCGATTAAAGGCAATAAAACCAAGTTGACATTCAAACCAGCAAGCAGCAAAGCACACGAACGGCTGTTAGATAAGAAAAACAGTTCCTCGAACAAAAAGACAACTAAAGTAGTCGTGGCAACTAAATCCAAGACAAGATCGTCTACCCATCAACCCACTAAAAACGCCAGGAAAGCAACAGAAAACGCTCATGCCACCAAGAGCAAGCATCATGAAAAATCAGGGAAAACAATCCAACTAGCCAAGGCAAGCACCCACGGCAAAGGTTATTACCGCCCGGACAGTAAAAGCAAAACAGGATCTTCAACAAGTAAAAGCAAACATTACTATAATCCGGCGACTCCGACCAAAGCCAAACACACCGCTAAAAGAAAATCGTAGATAGCGACAATTATTGGGCTAAATCGTTAAAGACTTTCAATAGCTTGGCCGTATTCGCCATGCCTATATGCAGGTTTTGTTCGATTTCAGCCATCGTTATTTCACCTTCTGTTTTCCCTGCCGCCCAGTTAGCGACAACGCCGACAGCGGCATAATCAATACCCAACTCTTTTGCTAAGGCCGCTTCTGGCATTCCCGTCATGCCCACTAAATCACAGCCGTCTTGCTCCATGCGTTTAATTTCCGCCGCTGTTTCAAGGCGTGGCCCTTGGGTGCAGCCATAAGTTCCGATAGGGCTGATGGATAGCCCTGCTTGCCTAGCAGCATGGATTAATCCTGAACGCAAGGCTTGACTATACGGATAACTAAAGTCGATATGCGTAACCGGATCGTTTTCGTCCTCAAAAAAAGTATGCTTGCGGCCATAACTGTAATCAATGATTTGATCCGGTATGGCAATATGCGCGGGCACCATCTCCGAGGTAATGCCGCCGACCGCTGCCACGGCAATAATCTGTGTCACCCCAAACTGTTTTAATCCCCAGATGTTGGCGCGGTAATTGATTTTATGCGGCGCAATCGAATGTGGATTGCCATGACGGGCAAGAAAAATAACTTCCTTTTGATTATTAAGTTCACCAATTACGAATTCTGCCGACGGTGTGCCATAAGGTGTGCTGATTTGCTCCCGTTTAATGATTTTTAGTTCGGCAAGCTGTGTTAATCCTGTGCCACCTATAATTGCCAAACGGCTCATCAAACTTCCTCACTGCAAGCGTAAATACCCGCTGCATTACGCAAATAGCCTTTATAATCCATGCCATAGCCAAACAGGTAGCGATTTTCAATCTGCAAGCCGACAAAATCGGCTTTAATCGGCTTGTCATGATCGAGCAACTTATCCACCAACACCGCACAATAAACAGCAGTCGCACCTTGATTTAAACAATAGTCCTTAACAGCCGCCAAGGTAATACCTTCGTCCAATATGTCATCGACAATCAAAATTGTCCTGTCTTTAAGCGGTGTTGCCGGTTTTAAAATCCATTCAACAAGCCCACCTGAGGTGGTATTGTTATAGCGTGTGGCCTTGATGGAGTCGATATTCAATGGCATCTTCAACCGCGTCAACAATTTCCCCGCAACAACAATGCCGCCATTCAAGACACACAGCACTAACGGGTTGGACGCTGCCAACATCTGGTTAATGGTTGCCGCCAACTCATCAAGTGCCGCTTCCGCTTGCGCTTCGCTGTAGATTAAATCAGCCGTCGCCTGAACACGCTGGATTTCTTTAAGCATAAGACCCCATCAATTGGTTGATTAATTGTGTCGATTCCTGCCACTTGCGGTTACTCAATAATTGCTGCCGATTCATCATCGAGTTGCCGCGCATCTTCCTGAGCCGCTCCTCGCGTTGACGGTTGTTGGTGATGGGCAATTGTTCCAGCACGCGTTCAGCCGCAGTCGGATTGTTGCAGACCAATAACATGTCGCACCCCGCTTCCTGGGCAAGCCTTGCTCGATCCGGGTAATCGCCAGCAAAGGCCGCACCTTCCATGCTTAAATCATCACTGAAGATCACACCGTTAAAATTCAATTCCTTACGCAAAATTTCTTGCAGCCAAAAAAGCGAAAATCCAGCAGGATTGGGATCGACATTCTCATATATAACATGGGCGGGCATCACGGCTTCCAAGCCTTCATTGATAAGCGTTTTGAACGGCAGTAAATCTTTGGCGCGAATGGTTTCCAAATCCCGATTATCAATCGGCAAAGCGTGATGCGAATCCGCCGACACCGCGCCATGACCGGGGAAATGCTTGCCCGTAGCCGCCATACCCGCTGCTTTCATACCTTTCCTAAAGGCACCGGCGAGAACTGCAGCCTGATTGCATTCGGTCGAAAAAGATCGGTTGCCAATAACGTCACTGATGCCACAATCAACATCCAGGACAGGTGCAAAACTGAAATCAACGTCTACCGCCAGCAATTCTGCCGCCATCAACCATCCTGCGGTTTCCGCCAACTCCGGCTTATCTGCATACAAACAAGCGGGTGGCAGGCGCGTAAAGCCATTTTGAAAACGTTGTACCCTGCCGCCTTCCTGGTCAACGGCGATCAAAATGTCGCCATTGCGGGCTTTGCGAATGTCTTTTACAAGCTGGGCAATCTGTTCAGGATCATTATAATTACGGGCAAAGAAAATAACCGCACCGGTATTGGGGTGGCTAATGACTTCTTGTTCCTGTGCAGTCAGCGTTAATCCGGCCACGTCCAACATGATCGGGCCGATGGGATACTCAGTTATCATGGTTGCGTCATTTTAGTAACTGTGGCTAGTTAGCCTGATTTTTAGGATTTGAAATGTGGATAATAGACTTTACAACTCTCGCGCTTTTGCAAAAGCGTCCCTGAAATCAATATACAAAGGTTTCTCGGTTTCCAGCATTAATTTCAGTAACAGATTTTGCAATTGGTACTTCACATTACCTACCGCCAATGCACCAATGCCCACTGCGTCCTTGGAATTGACGGCATGGATTAACGGCACGCCCATATCGCCGCGTTTGATGCCTTCTATGCCAAGCGGCGGCACGGCATTGACATCGCCTGCCACCATAAGTTGAGTGGCATCTTCGAGCGAATCCCTATTGATCACCTGGATGCCCGCTTTTGCCGTGCAAAAAATAATATCCGCATGTTTCAATAATCGGGCCTTGTCCGCTTCCGAACTGGCGCAAGTGCCTTTCAGCTTACAACCAAAGCGGGCATTGTATTCATTGGCGACAGCGATTGCGTTATCCACGGACAAGTGATCGGTCAGGGTAATATCCGCGCCCGCCAATGAAGCAATCACGCCCGTGACAATACCGACCGCCCCGGTACCGCCAAAAACGATACCATGGCAATCTTTCAACGCTTTGCCGTGCTTTTCATTAAGTTGTTTTTCCACGCAAGCGACCAAGGCGGCTGCCGTGGTGTAAGCTCCGCTGGGGTCGGCAAAAACCGAGACTTCAAAGGGCGGCACCATCGCCTTTTTAGCGGCCTCCATCATATCGACCGCCAAGCCAACATTGCGCCCGCCGATGAATACGCCGGTCAATTTAACGCCGCCTGGCCCGCGCGAAAAAATAGCATCCTGCACCAAGCCATGAACACTCTCCAACTTAACATTGTTGTACGGCATCATCACATCAAAACCGGCATCCATCGCCATGTTGATATCGAAAGGGCTGTTATGGGGCATAGGGTCGATCATGTGCAGGATGCTGCGTTTTTCCATGGCGGTTTCTCTCTGTGCGAGGTGGGGTTTATGAATTTGATTTAATGTAGTCCCTGGCGACTTCAAAGGCATGTTCAAAGTGCAGGTAAACCGGCTTGTCGGTTTCAATCATCTGTTTCAGCAAGCGATTTTGCGCTTGATATTTAATATTGCCAATTGCTAACGCGCCGATACCGACCGCGCCGCTCATTGAACCAACTATGGGTACACCACTATGAAAAGCATCGACACCGGCAATACCAGCGGGAGGCACAGCATTAACATCAGCAGCCACTTTCAATTGCGGGGCTGATGCAATCAACTCGGCGCTCAACAATTCAATGCCAGCCGCGCCCGTCGCCACGACAATGTCGGCGGTTTTGATGTATTCGGCTTTATCGGCATCGGCACCGGCGGTAATCGTTATTTTACCTTCACCAAATTCCTGGCTGCACAAATCGGCGACTTGTTGCGCTTTCTCAAGTTGGCGACCGATGATCCGCACATTAGCACCGGCTTTTGCGGCAATCACTGCCGCCGCTTGACCAACCGGCCCCGTGCCACCCAACGCCAACATGTTTTTCCCGACCAATGTGGTATTGAATTTAACCGACAATTCCCGTTCGACCGCCGCCATCATACCAGCCGCAGTGGTAAACGCACCGCTGGGATCAGCAAACACAGATACCTCGAACGGCGGTACCATTGATTTTTTAGCCGCTTTTAACATATCCATCGCCTGTTTGGTATCACGCCCACCGATAAAAATGGCGGTGCGCTTAAGGTTTTTTGCGCTGCGGGAAAAAATGGCATCCTGGACTAAGCCCTGGACTTCCCCCGGCTCCACATTGATATAAGGCACTGCCGAAACCCAGCCCGCATCCATCGCCATATTCACGTCAAAAGGGCTGAGATTTTTGGCTGTGGTCAGCATGTGCAAAATGTACGGTTTTTCCATTATCTATCCTCGAGTAAATAGCGCGTGAGTATAAAAGAAAATGCGCCCGATGAACACAGTCTCATGACTGGATGATAATATGGGTAGGGTTAGTATAGTTTGCTTAGTGAATTTAATACCGGACACGTTTAACGTCGTTGCATTGATCCCATGCTCCAGCGTGGGAACAAACTCTATACACCGCTCCAGTGGTTCGAGACGAAAAGGGTCTCTAGCAACATTCCCACGCAGAACGTGGGAATGATTTCAATCAACTTTAATTAGGTGTCAACAACGCATAACCCGTATAAGTGACAAGCCCTTGAGTATAAGTACCATGCACCGTAATTTGGCCTTCATCGTTAATAGCCAAGGCATTGTCTAATAACCAACCACTACCAAGCGGTAATAGCGTGTTAAGGTCGGTCAGCGTTTTATTTTGGTAAATAAAGGCGTGACTGCCCATCGCTACGCCGTTTTCATAATAGCTGCTGTAACCCACTACCTGACTTTTGTTATTGATGGCATTTGCCAAACTATTCCCTGTGCCAAATTCGTCAACCCCTAACACGCCAATATCAGTCATAAGACCCTTTGACCAAAAATAAGCATGCTGGAAATAATCATACTGGTTAGATAGATAGTCATATCCTATAACTTCCCCTAAATCATTGATGGCGGTAGCAAAACTACTAGGCCAGGGATCCGGGTTTATCGTGCCACTTTGTATCACCCCTTTCTGCCATAAGAACGAATAATAGCCTATAAATTCACCATTCGAGTATTCTTCACCATACCCTACCACTTGGTCTTTATTGTTAATGGCATTAGGGCTAGGGCTGCCAAAATTCGAATCAAGATATAAAGGATAAAGGTCTTGAAGGGTATTATTGGCCCATAAAACGGTTCGATAATCGCTTTGACCGACAACATGTCCAGCATCGTTCATTCCTATGACAGTGTTTTCACTGTAACTATGGGCATAAACTGAGAGGATGCCAAGATTTTGGGCCTTACCCTGCGTCCATAAAATAGGTCGTGTACCTATATCCTGGCCGTTCTCATAAAGCAGACCCGTGCCTGCCACTTGGCCACTGGCGTTAATCGCCGCGCCCGTGCTGGTGACAAAACCCAATTTTTCTGCCGCTTTGCCCAGGTTAACAAGATTTCCGTTTTCCCAGTACACCGCCCGCTCCCCCTGATCGATGCCGTTTTTATCATAAAACCGGCTGGTGCCCACGACCAAGCCGTCTTTGTTAATCCCACTAACTCGGTTTTCACCATAACCAAGCCTATCAGTACCCAATGTCTTCAGGATGCGTAAACGATTACTTTTCCAGGTAAAAACACGGCCACCGTCATTAAACCATGTATATCCGGTGTATTTATGGCGTTCGCCAGCAACCTGACCATCCTTGTTAAGGTATTGATTGCCTGCGTAAATGGTATATCCCGTATCTATCGTTCCGTCCTTTGTAATCTCAACAATGCGGTAGCTGGCTTGCGCCCCAGTAAAAATCCCGTACAGCAAAACCCCGAAAGCGATTTTTCTGTGGTAAGTGCTTAGTTTTGCGTTCATGACTGCCTCCCCCTATTGTTGAGATGGTGTGGCTGGTAACGTACCCGATTCGAGTAACGCAGCGGCCTGTTGCAATTTGGCTAAGCCAGATTTATTTGAACCGTTGTGGCACAACTCATCACCTTGGTGCTTCAGGTTAAGAATGGCTTGCGCCAGCTCTGGATCGGCAGGCAACCGTGATTTTATGCCTTGATTGACGACCAGAGTCGCTTGCTGACAATCTGCTTCCGTTGCAGTAACTGGTGTTCCTGACTCTACTGCCAAGGCAGTATTTACTGATCCGGCCACCAGAAATCCAGTTAGCAGAAAACGACCTAAGCCACATTAAGCGTGTGCAAACCGTGGCATCAGAAGGACAAATAATTTTGTTTGAATATTCATGATGATTGACTCCTTTGCTTAAACCAATAAATTACTTCTGTAATGTAGTGAAATGGCCTGGGCCGCTATCCAGAAGGGTTGTGCCATCACCGGAAATGGTTACGCTAGACCCATTTCCCCCTCCCAAAGTATCAATCAGCTCTGGAGACCAGACATAATTGCCAACGCGGGTAAACAGGAAAGCCTTTCTAGTCCCCCAATCACCTACAATCGCATGAGTGCCGCTATCATCTAGGTCAAGGGAGAAGGAGAAGCCGAAGCTGGATCGGCTCGTAATATTTGCCCCGATCTTGGCTTCTTGTTTCCAAATGCCGTTGAGTCCGCTATTTTTGGTGTATATATAGGCTGCCCCTCGGTCACCATAGCCACCTACCAAAGCGGTATTGCCGGAACGATTTAAGGCAACGGAAAAACCAAAACCAGATCGCTGTGGCTTGTCTGCCGGGGTAAGGATGGCTTTTTCATTCCATGTGCCGGCAGCATTTTTGTTAAAAATGTAGGCGTGCTGCAAATCGGATGTAAGACCTTGCGAACCCACCAAGAGCGTACTGCCATCTCCAGAAATATCGACTGAGGCACCAAAAGCAGAAGTGCGAGTATTGCCATCACCACTAGGTTCGACACGCGACCCGACCAGACGTGTTTGTGCCGTCCATTGATTGGCTGTTTTTGTGAACAAGTAAGCTGCGCCGGTATTCCCTGCCAGGCATTCATTGCCTGCACCCACGATTAAAACGTTGCCATCACCCGATAAAGCCAGAGAGCGGCCAAATGAATCGTTAGCACAGACTTGTGCTGCGGGTAGTAATGCCGTAGGTAGTGCCAGTTTTTGCTGCTCACTCCACGTATTGCCGCTACGGACAAACACATAAACGGCACCTTTGCCTAAACCAAAAGAGTTCGTGGCTACCGCCATGACCGTGCCGTCATCATTGAGAGTGACAGTGCGGTCAAGGTAATCATAGCCACCTAATTGCGTGTCTTGTACGCCATCTGACGCAAACAACTTGGCTTGTTGGCTCCAATGCCCTTGGTCTCGAACATACATGTACACTGCGCCACAGCGTAGTTTGCCGTCCGCACAAGGCTCCCTTGCCTGCGTAACAGCCGTTATGTTACCGTCCCTTGATACGGCAACGGCTTCACCGTATTGATTGCTTGGACTTTTGGTTAATGTTTCAACCACTTGCCAACCTGCCGCCTGTGCGCTAGGCAACAGGGCAAGGCAAGCAAGCGGAATGATAAAAGATCGGATTAAATGATGCGTCTTGCGTCTTGCGTCTTGCGTCTTGCGTCTTGCGTCTTGCGTCTTGCAAATTATTGTTGTTGTTTTTCATGACATACCCCTTAATTGAGTGAAATAGTTGTATCGTCCCTGTACTGCACATGCCCTGCGGGTATTTGTGACCTTTAGGTCATAAATGCCCAAGGGCACAAGTACCCGCAGGGCATAAATAGCAACGACACGCTTAATTACTGCATTCAAACCAACGCCTAAAGCAGCGGGTGAAAAACCTCGCTTTTCGGCATTTTGATGGTACATGAAGCTTTGTGTGCAAACACCCTACTCAGGTAGGGTATTTACCACCTTTTCATTATTTTTTATTGCTTCCTGCACTCTGCCGCATCCAAAAGGCTCAAATTATTCCCATGTAATATAAATAGGCAGGTCGCGAAGACACCGTAGCACGATTAAGTTAGTGCTGTCTGTGAACTATTCCACTCGAAAAGTGTGAATTATTACCTTTTATTGCAAGCTGACTTGTGGTAAGGACGGGCAAAGTGCGCTGGTTGGCGTGAGGATTTTATCCTTTCTAATTATTCCCTTAGGGTACTTATGCATTACCGTTAAAGTAAGCCGATGCTGGAGTGCAAAGCTCGCTTTGCGAGTGGCGGACAAAAGCAAAGCGAGCTTTGCACTCCATCGTTACTATCATTTAATACCTTCGGCGTGTCGGGGCATGTTACCCAGACACAAAACCAAAGCACGGTATTTGCTAATGCCATAACGGCAAAAAAGAAATGGTATAAATCTGGAATCTACCAAGAAACTTGGCGTTATGATTTACCAAACAATTCGGATTTTTAAGTTTTGATGTAATAATTCTTCACAATTTCACAAAAAACTTAACGACTCCGAATTACCCAAATGACCAACCCGACTATTTTTGCCCTCGATTTTGATGGCGTAATCTGCGACAGCGCGGTGGAAACAGCGATAACCGGCTGGAAAGCCGCCGGCACACTCTGGCAGGATATGCCCAAGGCTGTGCCACAACCTTTTATTGAGAAATTCCGCTTGCTAAGGCCAATGATAGAAACCGGTTATGAAGCCATATTGGTGATGCGCCTGCTCCATCTTGGCGAAACCATTGATACTATTTGCTGCGATTACAACAACAGAATCCAAACTTTGTTACATGATGACAAACTATCTGTAAGCCATTTAAAGCAATTGTTTGGTGAAACCCGCGATATCTGGATTGAAGCTAATTTAGCTAACTGGATCAACATGAATCCCCTGTTTTCGGGTATAGCGGCAAAGCTGAACAGGCTTAATCAACAGCATGATTGGTATGTGATCACCACTAAGCAGGAACGATTCGTCAAACAGATACTCGAAGCCAATGCAATTGATCTGGCGGATGAACGCATTTTTGGCCTGGATCGCGATATGAGCAAGGTGGAGGTATTAAAAATACTGTTAGAATGCCACCCACACGAAAACCTTATTTTTGCCGAAGATAGGCTTCCGACGCTGTTAAATGTGCAAAAAAATGCCGAGCTCGCGAATGTTAAGCTGATTTTTGCGCTATGGGGGTATAACACCGATGAAGATAAGGCATTGGCATCCCAAGCAGGTCTAACCTTGCAACAACTAGAAAATTTTCTTGATCTATAGGGCTTATTTAACAATGCCCAAGCCCAAACTTACCGGAGAAATATGATGTCACTGTCCATGTACGATGCCTCAATCCCTGTTTTTGTCAGGATGTTAGGCAATTTATCTGCAATCCTCGAAAAAGCTGTTGTCCATGCCGAAACGAAGAACATCGATCCGGCAATCTTCGTCAACGCACGCTTGGCACCGGATATGTATCCGCTGGCAAAGCAGATACAAATAGCGACTGATATTGTCAAAGGTGGCGCAGCTCGTCTTGCTGGTGTTGATGTGCCAAGTTACGCAGATAACGAAGCAACCTTTGCCGACTTACAGGCGCGAATTGCCAAAACCGTGGCTTTTTTGCAAAGCATCAACGCCGAACAAATCAATGGCAGCGAAGGCAAATCTGTTACGCTGACGCTGCGCGGCAAAGACATCAACTTTATCGGCCAACCTTACCTGCTTGATTTTGTACTGCCCAATTTGTATTTTCATGTCACGATTACTTATGCCATCCTGCGCCATAATGGTGTCGATATTGGCAAAATGGACTATCTAGGTAATAAATAGTCACTATTAAATAGCAAAAGCGGACCTCTAAAAACCCCCTCTCCCTCTGGGAGAGAGCTAGGGTGAGGATTGTAAGTGCTTGATTTTAAATTCCTCACCCCAACCTTCTCCCAGAGGGGGAAGGAGCTTTTTTGAATTTTTAGAGATCCACATAAATAATATTTTCAACGTGAAAATCCGACCACCGCTCCTCTTAAGTTACTTATTCATCGCATTGGCGTGTCCTGTTCACGCAGACACGACAAGGCAGGCTGATAATTTGGCAGACCAGATCATTTTGCTGCAAGACCGGATGAAATTTCGCCTGAGTGGCTTGGATAAAATAGCTGATGACCCTGCCGCTAAAGTCCATGGCGCCCCGGAACAGCAACTGCGCCAAGCGCTAGCGCCATACAATCACATTATCAATCAAAATCCCAAAGGCCGGATTGAGCAGGTTGTGATTATCAATAAAAAGCATAAGACTGACCCAGGCTTGCTGCTACCAACCCGTAACCAGGATGGGCATTCGCTGGTTTCGGTTGACTTGTCCGGCGACGGCGCAATATGGCAAACACTTGAGATGACAGTCGATACCGGTGCTGACCTCATCGTTTTGCCAGAATCGATGATAACCACATTGGGGCTTGGCGAATTTGCTTTCACTGAGCGTAAATTGCAGACCGCCAACGGAGAAATGATCGCCAAAATCGGCAATTTGCAGAAAGTCAGGCTTGCGGAGGAAATCCTGGAAAACGTAGAAGTGGCTTTTGTAAACGACCAGCAATTAGGCAACAACAAACTGCTGGGAATGAGTGCGCTTGGCCGTTTTAAACTGACGATTGATGACCAATCTCAATTGATAACGCTTATTAAAAAATAAGCTGTGTTATCAAAACGTGTTCAGTCTGCGCTCGCGGAATGTAACAGCGACAAAAACGCATGTTTTACGCCGTTGATTTTGGTATTTTTGGTGTTGGCAAGGGCAATTTTTACCTGATCTTTTAGCTTGGTGTCGGCAAATATCTGCTCTTGCCTGGACGGCGCTGCCAAGGCTTTTTCAAAATAGTGTTGCGCTTGCTTAGTTTTTCTATTTGCCGACAAAAAATCGCCATAAAAATAATTGGCATCAATGCCATTCGGATTGATCTTCAAAGCCGCCTGAAACATTTCCTCGGCTTTTTCATTGTCACCAAACGCAATCGGCCATTTGGGCACCATATAATAGAGTGTCCCAAGGGTTACGTAAGCCGAACCATTTGCCGTTTTGGGATCAATGTTGATGGCTTCGACCAGCAAATCCTTGGCTTTATTGATAGATTCAAGTGCAGAAAGCCCATCTTTTAGTTCGGCATTGGTTGCCAAGATCACGGCCTGCCAGAACAATGGTTCAGCTTGGTTGGGAAAGCGTTTCGACAACTGCGTGGCTTTATCAAGCAACGCATCATAGGCCGCTTCCTGCCGACCTTTCGGCATTTTGTAGTAAATCGATGCCCACTGAGATTCAATCGCCAAGCTGGATGGGTTCAAGTCATCTGCGAAACAATTTAGGCTTAGTAGCAATAATGCAACAATAGTTGTTTTTTTCATACAACTAAACTATAAAACAATTTCTTGTACTATTCAATAGGTGTATGAAACATTTATTTATTAGCCCATTTAGAATAGGGATGTTTTACCAAATTATTGTTGTAATAACGCAACTCATGGGTGACTTCCGCGCCCAGCCAAGCGGGTTTCAGGAAGGTTTCGCCGATTGCTTTGAGTTCAATTTCGGCAACTATAAGACCTTTGTTATCCCCTTCAAACTCATCAATTTCCCAAAGATGCTTATCATTCGAGACAAAATGGCGTACCTTTTCAACCAAAGGCTTGGCGCATAATGCCTCAATTATTTCATTGGCATCGGCGCAAGGAATCTCATATTCATACTCCTGCCTGTGCGTCCCGATGACTGCACTTTTGATATTTAACCAAGCCTGTTTATCGGCGATACGAACCCGTATGGAACTGGTCGGTTGTGAACTGAGATAACCCTGTTTGTAATAGACGGATTTCTGGATATGATTGCGCCACTCATCGTTGGCAAGCAAAAATTTATGCTCGATTTCTACGGCCATTATGCTGGAATTAATTTCTTACATTGAACTTGGTCACAATAAGGTGGTGTCAGCGTTTCGGCACACCCGCACAACTCGATGTAACCTGTCGTTTCGGCAAAAAATTTCACCGATTTTTTGGTTGATTTTTCCCGGTGTGAGTGGTCGCATAAAGGCATGGCCTGGCTGTAACCGCAACTGCACCATGAATAACGCTCGCCTTCTTGCACGTCAACCGCTAAGGGATGGTTGGTTTTTGTTGTCATATAAGCACTTTAAATAGGAAATTTATAATAAAGATTATAAGATAATTTCAGCAACAAAGGCTATTCGCGTGATTCTGAAACCATGCCCAGGCCTTTGTAGCCAATTCACATTGACCATGCTTTAGCGTAAGGCCACATTAAGATTAATTTTTTGCTTATCCATTTTCCCGTCATTTTTAAGGAGACACCCGAATGCCAACCGTTTTAATTACCGGCGCCAACCGCGGCTTAGGATTGGAGTTTTGCCGCCAATATGCAGACAACAATTGGCAGGTGATCGCTTGTTGCCGTAATCCCGCCCAAGCCCGCGCATTAAACGATTTATGCCAACACTACCCGACGATACAGGTCGAAGACCTGGATGTTGCTGATTTTAATCAAGTCGATAACTTAAGCAAAAAACTATTAAATACCCCGATTGACATATTAATCAATAATGCGGGTGTTTACGGCGATCAACGCGACCACGGTTTTGGGTATCTCGATTACCAATCATGGCTGAATACGTTGATTATTAACACACAAGCCCCAGTTAAATTGGCAGAAGCCTTTTTGCCGCATCTCAAACATGGCGGCAATAAGCTGATAGTCAACATAAGCAGCTTAATGGGCAGCCTGTCCGACAATGGCAGTGGTGGCAGTATCTTGTACCGATCCAGCAAAGCAGCATTAAATGCAGCGATGAAAAGCGTGTCGATTGATTTAAAACCGGATGGTATCGGCGTATTGATTTTGCATCCGGGCTGGGTACTAACCGACATGGGCGGCGCAAATGCATTAATTGACAGCAAGACCAGTGTGACCGGTATGCGTCATGTAATCGAAAACTTTACCCTGGCTCAAACGGGTCACTTTATAAAATATGACGGCAAAAACTTGCCTTGGTAGAACCTTATGCTCTTAAGAAATACTTTATTGCCTCTCGCCTTGATCCTGTCTCCACAATTGGCTGTAGCGGATAACCTGACAGATCTGCTAAAAATGCCCCAGGGCAGCAACCTGATAAAAACAGTCCATGCCGAAGGTGTGCAGATTTATCAATGCAGCCAGACTTTAGCCCCTCAGGTTCCAGGTGCTTATGAATGGAAATGGCAAGCGCCTGAAGCCATCCTTTTTGATGACGACCAGAAAACTGAAGTGGGATCTCATGGCGCTGGGCCAACTTGGAAATATAAAGATGGCAGCAGCGTAAAGGCAAAAATGGTGCAACAAATTGATTCGCCCGATACCAATGCAGTCCCCTGGTTATTGTTGGCGACAACCGAATACAACGGTGTCGGCGTACTTTCGGGCACACAATTTATTTTACGTTTCAATACCCAAGGCGGATTAGCACCAACAACAGGATGCAATACCAATCATCTGGGATCGGAAACAAAGGTTCCGTACCATGCCGATTACTCGTTTTACGGTAAATAACAAGTGTACCGATCCGGTTCGGTAATTATTATCCTGGTAGCCCTGTTATGCGATAATGAGCGTTAAATAATAAGAGAATGAGGGAAAGGACATGTTTTCATTGCAAACTATTTTCGGCAAAGGTGATAGATTCTATGGCTTGCTTGAAGCCAGTGCCGAGTCTGCCCGTGAATCGGCACGGGCATTGATAGAACTGCTAAGCAATCCGGTTGAGGCTCGGTCACTGGAAAAATTCAAATCTGCACGCCGCCGTGAAAAAGACATCGCCGGACAAATCAGCCAAGAGTTGGTCAATACGTTTGTTACGGTGTTGGAACGTGAAGATATTGAAGCACTGAATAGCGCGCTTTATAAAATTCCAAAAGTGGTTGAAAAATTTGCCGAACGCCATACCCTCGCCTTGTCGCGGATCGGCGATGTCAATTTCACCTCCCGCGCCACTATGCTGGAAAGTGCATGTGGAATTCTGGAGCAAATGGTCGGATCGCTACGTAACGGTATGGATCTGGAGCTAGTGAAAGGTTTGAACGATCAATTACAGGTCATCGAAGCTGAAGCTGATCGCAAAATCCTCGAATTGTACCGTGACCTCTATGCCAATGAGACCGACCCGATCCGTTATCTGGTGAAAAAGGATCTGTTTGAAATCCTTGAAAAAGCAATAGACCGCTGCCGCGATGCCGGCAATGTGATCCTTCACATCGTCCTAAAAAATTCATAAGGATCCCGTCATGCTGACCATGCTTTTGCTTGTCATCTTGGTGGCGCTTGTCTTTGAATTCATCAATGGCTTTCACGACACCGCAAACTCCATTGCGACTGTAGTCGCCACAAAAGTGTTGACCCCCTCCCAGGCGGTCATGCTCGCTGCAACCACCAACCTTGTCGGTGCATTATGGGGAACGGCGGTCGCCAAAACCATCGCATCAGGCCTTGTGGATACCGACGTACTGCATATCAGCTCCCAAGTGCTTATCTGTGCTTTAGTTGGCGCAATTATCTGGAACCTAATCACCTGGGCGCTGGGTCTTCCTTCGTCATCCAGCCATGCGTTGATTGGCGGTTTATGCGGCGCGGCACTTGCGGCAAGCAACAATAATTTCGATGTCCTAATTTGGTCTAAAACGGCAGCAACCTGGGGGGATAATAAAGGTAT
Source organism: Methyloglobulus sp. (assembly GCA_013141505.1). GTDB lineage: Bacteria > Pseudomonadota > Gammaproteobacteria > Methylococcales > Methylomonadaceae > Methyloglobulus. The sequence goes on along the minus strand of JABFQX010000031.1, from coordinate 10,194 downwards.
CCTTTGGAAAGTAGTGATACCGATGTTTAGCTCGCCTGTCGCAGGTTTCACTCTGGGCATCCTGATTATGGGGCTGTTGATGGCGGTCATCAGTGGCATGAATTCGTCGGGTGGCTTGTTAGCTCGCATATCACGCCCCAAGTGGATTAACCGGGTATTCGGAAAATCACAGTTATTATCAGCAGGTTATATGGGCTTTGCCCACGGCAGTAACGATGCCCAAAAAACGATGGGCATTATCGCCTTGGCAATTTATGGCGCACACGTTGGCGGCACACTGGACAACCTGCCAACTTGGGCGAACTTTTTGCGCCCTGACGGTGGAGAAAAAGATATTGACATCTGGATTGTATTTACCTGCGCTGCGGTCATGGCGGCAGGGACGGCGATTGGCGGCTGGCGAATTATTAAGACCCTGGGGCATAAAATGGTAAAGCTGCATCCGATTAACGGCTTTGCGGCAGAAACCAGTTCGGCAACCATTCTGCTTGTCGCAGCGCACTTTGGTATGCCGGTATCAACAACGCATAGCATATCCACGGCAATTATGGGCGTGGGTTTTGCCAAAAATCCGTATGCGTTAAAACTTGCCATTATCGAACGCATTGTTTGGGCTTGGGTTTTGACAATACCTGCCGCAGGCGGAGTTGCCTGGTGTTTAGTACGTCTATTACAGTATTTGAACGTAGCTGGCTAACCGTTAGCTAGATCAGTGAAGCCCATCCCTGGGCGACACTTTGTACATATAATTGAATGCCCGATTTTAAAGCCGTGCCGAGTTAAATCTTGGCCGGCAGGGTAATTTCCCAGATTGCTTGAGTTCCGCCATACTCCAACACATAGATTTTATTGCCAATAATTTCCGCATCAATAGGTCGCGCAAAACCGCTAACGATGCGGGTTGTTTGCAGTTGGTATTTGGTCGCACTCACTTTCGTCAGATTCAAATGCAGCAAATCCTGGCTGGGATCTTTGTACGGACCAGGCACTGATGCACCGAGCGCATCGCCAGGCGTCCAGCTCGACATAAAACCATCGCCCTGAAATTCAGGACTCATGGCATTTGCCGTATCAAACACTAAACCAAGTGGTGAACGATGCGCCGTAAAGGTGCTAAACGGCATCCCCAAACCACTAGCATCTTTAACAACCCCATCCAAGGGATCACGGTAACTGTCTGCATCGGGACCTAAATTAACGATTGGCTCAACCAATGCCCTGACCGGACGCGCAGGATAGGTAGGATCATTTTGATAATAGCCTTTTTTAACTGCCGTAAAACGGCTGTCCAGCAACAAGTCTTTAGTCGGATCATAATTGGCAAATTGTTGGGGATTATCCATCCCGCCTATCCGCCAGGGAAAGCCGTAATGCTTACCGAGCTGAAGCCAGTTTAACTCCTCAGCCATATCGCGATCAGGGCCGTTTTCGGCACCGAACAAATCCCCGTTCGGCGCAAAGGCCATATCAAAGGTATTACGGGTTCCTTCAGCAAAAATATAACCTACCGACCTTAATAATGCCCGACTATTCGGTAAACTGATATTGCTACCGTTGGCTGGCAAGCGCAGGATAAAAGCCGTCAAGCCCACTTCACGGGTGTTGGGATACAAACCTCCCGCCGTCTGAATTTCACCATGATCGGTACGCGAACCACTGTTGACATAGATAAAATCACCCGCCGGAGCAACTACAATGCCATTGAAACGGTGATCGAACGCTGTCGCGCTTCTTGGATAAGTGGCGGTTTGCGCGAGAGTAGACCATACCACCTTCTTGGTCGTCGTATCCAATACGCCTTTCACAATGGTGGCGCGAGTCAGGTTGTTGGCTAAATCCTCATTACCCACCAGATAGAAAATACCGGTCGGCCCGATAGCAAATCCTTGCACATTACCGAGATGGTGTTGGGCTGCGGCGTACACGCGCGCTTGGATACCGGTCACTAAATTCACCCGATAAATATCGCCATTAATCTTCAGGTAATACAACGCTGTTGGTTTGGCTTGATTCGGCTTTGCAAGCCGGACGGAAGGCCATGTGGATTGGGTATCAATAATTTTTTTGATGGTAATATCGGCACGGGAAGCCAACGGAACGGCAACTGCTTCATTTAAAAATGCCGTACCAACCAGTACTGACGGAAATATAATCAATAACTGTCGTAGCGACGTTGCATAAAAGTTGTGCAGAAAACCGGCAAAATCTATGTGCATCTTCATAAATCTCCTCTAAATCAAATGGGTATATCAGGTTTTATTATTTTTTTAATTGCCCTTTGCTTGTACTCTCTTTTGAAAAACCTGTCAATTTGAGGTTATTAGACTATTTGTCAGGAAACGTCAAAACATTATTTATTGTCTAGGTACAAGGTAAGACCAATTTAATATCTCGATATTTACAAAAATATGGCACTTATATTGCTAATATTCTTGATTGGTTATAAAAAACCATTTTCAATCCCTATAATAACTATTAAGGTGCAAGCTATTATTGCTTTGCACCAATATAAAGCAATTTAATTACACAATAAACTACACGAGGAAATTATGCAGTTAGGAATGGTCGGTCTAGGTAAGATGGGTGCCAATATGGTGAAACGATTAATGGCTGGAGGTCATAGCTGTGTCGGGTTTGATGTCAACATTGCCAGCGTGGAAAACTTGAAAAAAGAAGGCGCGCAAGGCGCTGCATCTTTAGAAGAACTTGTCGCCATGCTGCAACCACCCCGCATTATCTGGTGTATGGTACCCGCAGGTGAGTTAACCGAAAAAACCGTCATGGCATTGTCTGAGCTTTTGGATAAGGATGACATTATTATTGATGGTGGTAATTCCTTCTACAAAGATGGCGTGCGTCGTGGTAAAACCCTTGCGGATAAGGGCATTCATTATATTGATGTCGGCACAAGTGGCGGGGTCTGGGGGTTGGAAAGAGGTTATTGTCTAATGATTGGCGGCTCCAAACAAGCGGTTCAACTGTTAGATCCCATCTTCAAAACGCTTGCACCTGGCAAAGGTGAAATACCGTTAACCCCAGGCCGCGATAATTTATCCAGTACATCTGAACAAGGTTATTTGCATTGCGGGCCGGTCGGTTCGGGGCACTTCGTTAAAATGATCCATAACGGTATCGAATATGGCATGATGAAAGCCTATGCGGAAGGCTTCGACATCATGCGTAATGCTACTTCCACTAATTTATCTGAAGAACACCGTTACGACCTCGATCTGACAGAAATCGCCGAAGTCTGGCGCAGGGGCAGCGTAATCGAATCCTGGCTGTTGGACTTAACCGCCATTTCCTTGGTTGAAGACCCTGATTTATCGGGCTACACCGGCTATGTAGAAGACTCTGGCGAAGGTCGCTGGACTGTGATGGCCGCTGTTGAAGAGGCAGTCCCCGCCCATGTTTTAACGGCAGCCCTTTATTCCCGTTTTCGCTCGCGCCATCAGAATACTTTTTCCGACAAGATTATTTCAGCTATGCGTAAACAATTCGGCGGTCACGTTGAAAAAAAATAACCTGACTGGGCTACCCCTTACTTTTGGAGTATACAAGTGCCTGATATAAAACATGACAATCCCCTCACAGCCGGAATGAATATCACTCACGCACCACAACCGTGCACGTTAGTGATCTTTGGCGGAGGTGGTGATTTGACTCGTCGCAAACTGCTTCCCGCTATTTACAATCAGGCGCTGGAAGGTGAATTACCCGCTAATTTTGCCGTACTGGGCTTTGCCATTGAACAAATGGATGATAATAACTATCGTGAATTTGCCCGTAAAGGTATTGAGGCGTTTTCCAGACAACCCTTAGATCCAGCCTACTGGCCGGACTTTGAGCGTTGTCTGCATTATTTACAAGGCTCTTTTGATAATCCCGATGCGTATGTTCAGCTCGCAGAGCGCCTTAAAGAAATCGAATCTAATTTTGCTATTCCGGGTAATCGGGTATTTTATCTGGCGATTCCGCCCGCGCTCATTGAGACCTGCGTTTGCCAACTTAAAGCGGCTGGACTGGTCATGCCTGTTGATGATCACAGCCCTTTCTCCCGGATCATTGTAGAAAAACCCATCGGTAGGGATCTTGAGAGCGCCCGTAAGGTAAATGCAACCTTGTCACAAAATTTCCACGAGCAACAGATATACCGGATTGACCATTATCTGGGCAAGGAAACGGTACAGAACATCCTGGCAATGCGCTTTGGCAACGCCATCTTTGAGCCATTATGGAACGCCAAGCATATTGACCATGTACAAATCACAGTTGCGGAAGAAGAAGGCGTGGGTACGCGAGCCGGTTATTATGATAGCGCCGGTGCGCTGCGTGACATGATCCAAAATCATATCCTACAATTGTTGACCCTCATCGCCATGGAACCGCCGTGGATTATGGATGCCGATGTGATACGAGATCATCGGCAAGATATTCTCAATTGTCTCAGGCCGATTACCAGTGAAAATTTCGATCAACATGTTGTCCGCGCCCAATATGGGCCAGGCTTTCATCATGGTGAAGATGTACCAGGCTATCGCCGCGAAGCAGGTGTTGCACAAGATTCCATCACGGAAACCTATATCGCGCTAAAACTGTTTATCGACAACTGGCGTTGGGCGGGCGTGCCTTTTTACATACGTACCGGCAAACGCATGCCTAAACGGGCCAGTGAAATTGCCATCCAATTTAAAAGCGTGCCACCCATATTGTTCAATGCTAATCATGACCAGCCTTTAGAACCCAATGTGCTAGCTTTGAGCATTCAACCCAATGAAGGTTTATCGCTACGCATTGCGACCAAATTGCCGGGTACTAAACTCAAAATTTTCCCGGTTAAAATGGATTTCCGCTATGGTTCGACATTCGGTGAACAATCACCTGAAGCGTATGAACGTCTGCTCCTGGATGTCATGGCTGGTGATGCCACCCTTTTTATGCGCCGCGATGCTGTCGAATCGTCTTGGGCTTGGGTAGATAATATTCTCAATAACTGGGCAAGTAGCCGCACGCGCTGGATTCCTGAATATAGCGCCGGAACCTGGGGGCCGCTTGAAGCAGAGCGATTGATAGAGTCAGACGGTCGTAAATGGCGAATGTTATGATCCAAAAGAATGGTAGTTCAAAAGTCGTGACGCAAGCGCCCAAAAGGGTCAGTATTGCCCGTATTGAACCAGAGTTGGGCGTGTTATGGGCGCAGTTTAATCAGGCAAATAGCGGCGGACATGCGGTGGTCATGCGCGCCTGCATGTCCAATCTGATTATCTACTGTGACACACCCCAAGAAGCAGAAATTATTAGCCAGGAAATTGCCGCTATTGTAGATACTCATCCAGCAAGAGTATTGCTGCTTGTGGGAAATGGTCAGCCGAGTGAAGTACCGCTTGAAGCCAGTATCGCCATTTATTACACAGCTCTCGACGACGGCTGGCAAGTATGTGGCGAACGTATAGATGTCATATCGACAACTGCTGTGGCTGACCGCTTACCTTCTGTGGCTCGGTCACTATTAGTCGGTGATTTACCGACGACTTTATGGTGGGCTTCACAGCGCCCACCGCCTATTGCTGGGGACGTGTTCTTTCAACTGGCTGAGCTGGCGAATCAAATTATCTACGACAATGTGGGGTGGCTTAACCCCGCCCAAGGTGTCGCCGCCATGACCCGTTGGGTTGCGGCTCAGGAAAACCTACAAATTGTCCATAATCTTGCATGGCGGCGCTTTGCCGGTTGGCGTAAATTAATCAGCCAAGTATTGGATCCGCAAGCTACGCCAGGCGCACTTGATGCCTTACATACTATCGAAATAGCGCACGGCCCGCACGCATTACCGATGACTTGGTTACTGGTGGGTTGGTTAGCCAGTCGACTCAATTGGCAAGCCGTTGATGGCAAACGCCTTTCCGATTCCGAACTGGTTTGGCGATTTAAAAATAATAATCAGGATATAAAAGTACAGGTCAGACGTTTACCCAAAGGTGAGCCATTAATCTATCATTTGCTGTTTGACTGGAGTAAGCCGAAAAATGCAGGCCGTATTTGTTTTGAACGCTTGGAAAATGAACGCATTGGTATTGTGGAAGCCTTATCCACCGTTCCACCACGCGCATTTACCGCACACGTACCAGAAAGGTCAACGCTAGTATCCGCTCAACTTGCACAACGGAACCGGGATAAGATATTCGAAAATGCCTTAAAGTCTTCCAATGCGATGTCTGCTGTTTTTCAACAATGACCTGTAATTGACATCAAAGCGACGTTTATTTTTTATAGATAACCTATCTGTTTATTCATGGTTTTTATTTTTTCACTCTTGAATCCGACAGGGGGATGAAGTTGCCGCAGGTAAGACGCATACATTATAAACTCGGCCAAGTAGTTGGATCCCCTTCGGCTCCGCTCAGGGTACGTTACCGTTGCGTTCCCTGAGCGGACTTATACCCAATGGGCATAAATGCTGAACGGAGTCGAAGGGAAATTAAACTTCACAAAGCCGGATCAATAATATTTACTGAAGAATGAAAAGACGTAAGTACTTATAAAACTATTAATAGTTACCAAGGATTCGATTTAGATTAATTTTTGTTGATCTATATCAAATTTTTAACCAGTAGTTGGTATATGCTGCTTCGGTTAAATGTTTAAGAAATCGTTACATTAAGTTCATTCGCAGCAAAGTGATGAATGTCTTGGTGTACCTTATTTGCTAATTGTCATATCTGGTAAATTCAAATGAATCAAATAGATGAAGAAGAACGTAAACGCATAATTGAAAGTTCACCGGTAGGTACTTTTGCGTTGATGGCTATGGTGGTTGGCAGTATGGTTATAGCCTGGCTGTTTCTTTATTTCGGCGTGTTTATTCCACGCGGCGGCATCAACTAAGGCCTTATCATGCAGATTGAATCCTATTTACGCGAATTTAAAGGTTTTATTCAGGACTTTTGCGCCCAACTTCGATTGATCCATGTCGATCACCTGGAGAAAAAGTGGATCAACATCGCGTTTTTGATTGTTGCGCTGCTGGTCGGCATCATCATGTTTGATGCTTTTGTCCATGGCATCAATCCACCCGGCAAGGTTGAAACCATTGATTCAGCCAGCTTGCATTTAAGCAAGGAGTTTGCGGAGAGCAATCTGGGCGTGCAAGCGAACGACAATGGCGAAATCATGATACGAATGGTCGCTGGTCGATATTCGTTTTTCCCTAAAAGCATTACCGTTCCGGCGGAAACCAAATTGACTTTTCGCTGGGTAAGCATGGATGTATTGCATGGTGTGCATATTCCGATGACCAATATGAGCACCATGATTGTTCCCGGTTATGTTGCAGAAATTACGACTTCTTTCCCAAAACCGGGCGAATATCCAGTGTTATGCAACGAATATTGTGGGCTAGGCCATAATCACATGTGGAGCAATATTTCAGTGGTAGCTAAAGAAGATTGGCATACCCCAGCTAAACCGCTGATAAAAGAGGAATCTAACAATGAATGATGCAGCAGAACGAAAATTGGCCTTAAGCCATTTATGGGTGGCATTCATCGCCTTTATCCTGGCTTGTTTTATGGGCGAATACCAAGTTTTGGAACGTAGCGGTTTCGTTCCAGCATTGGAATCACCCGCTGTCTATTTTGCATCGGTAAGTACTCACGGCGTGTTGATGGCATTTGTGCTAACAACTTTCTTTATCATGGGTTTTGGCTACTACACTGCCACAACCAGCCTTAAACAACCCATCTGGAATATCAAGCTGGCATGGTCTGGCTTTTGGATTTCCCTTTTAGGTACAGCGATGGCGGCGGTTCCTTTGCTGACGGGTAAGGCTTCTGTACTGTATACCTTCTATTTACCCATGCAGGCGCATGTCGCATTTTATTTCGGCGCCACGTTGCTCGTGGTTGGCTCGTGGTTTTGGTCTGCGATCATGCTGGTCATGTTCAAGCAATGGAAAAAAGCCAATCCCAAAAAACCAGTACCTTTGGCAATGTTTGCGACCACCGCCAATGCCTTGTTATGGCTGTGGACCAGTGCAGGTGTCGCACTATTGGTGCTGTTTCAGGCGATTCCGCTTGCGATGGGCTGGATGGACACCGTTGATCCTGGCTTAGCCAGAACCTTATTTGCCTGGACTTTGCATCCGATTGTTTATTTCTGGCTGATCCCTGCTTATACGGCTTTCTATGTCTTTGTTCCCAAGCAGGCGGGCGGTTTTTTGTTTAGCGATGAAATGGCAAGAATGGCTTTTATTGTTCTGGCGGTATTTGCTTTGCCGATTGGTTTTCACCATCTTTACATGGATCCCGAACAAGCCAGTGGTTGGAAACTATTGCATGGCATTGGCACGTTCGTGGTGTCTATACCGACCTTAGTGACTGGCTTTACCGTGATTGCGTCTTTGGAAATTGCCGGTCGCTTACGTGGCGGGAAAGATTTGTTCGGCTGGATAGGCAGTTTACCTTGGTCTAATTCGATGGTGCTTGCCGTAATCCTCTCATTGTTGATGTTGATACTGGGCGGCTTTGGCGGCGTGGTCAATGCAAGTTATGCCATGAACGCGATGATTCATAACACAGCATGGGTACCCGGTCATTTCCATCTTATTTTTGCGGGTACGACAGTGATTATGTACTTTGCCATTGCCTATTACCTGTGGCCGTTACTGTTAAAAAAACCGCTATTTTCAAAGCAAATGGCATTGGTACAACTGTGGACATGGTTTATTGGTATGGGCATACTAACCACACCGTGGCATGTCTTAGGTTTACTTGGACAACCACGGCGCATATCCAGCGTGGTCTACAACACATTGTTAACCTTAGCTTGGAAGCCTTACGAATTGGCAATGATATTTGGTGGCCTGATTCTTTTAGGCTCGGCATGTCTTTTTATCTACAACTTGGTCAAGACACAATTGGCTCCGTCCACAGAGACGTTTACTGAGCAAGTTGAATATGCGGAGACCTATCACCCTGTTGCATCAGTACCCGAATACCTTAATGACTTTAAACTTTGGAACAGGGTAATTGCGGTGTTAATGGCAATCAGTTTCGGTGTGCCAATCTTGCAATTTTTCTTCATGGACACATTTGGTTCACCTGCTTGGGGCTATTGATATGAGATGGATTCCTATACTACTGACATTATTGTCTACACCAGCGCTGGTAAACGCGGTTGAATCCGGTTCAACTGTCGCCTGGACTTACGAAACCTTGCAACAGGTGCGAAAAGGTAATGCTGAAAATGGCAATAAACTGGCAGGATCCTGTGCCGGCTGCCACGGTGTGCGCGGAGAAGGAACGAATGTAGAAATTAGAGATGATGAATCATTGCCTGCTATTCCTGCCATCGCGGGGCAAAATCCCTATTATATGTATAAACAGCTCAGGGATTACGCTAACGATGACCGCAGCCATGACTCAATGTCAGGCATCGCTAAAGGTCTCTCTGAGCAAGATGCGGCAGATTTGGCGGCGTGGTTTTCTTCATTGGCATTACCTATACAAAAAGACGAAGGCAAAGACTTTTCCGCTGCCCAAAAAATGATCTCGACAGGCGACGGCAAGCGCATTTTACCGCCCTGTTCGGTTTGCCACGGCGCTAACGGGCAAGGCGACAAAATCGACATTCCTAGCCTGGCAGGACAACGTGCCGATTACTTTGAAAAAACCTTATTGGCCTATCGCGATGGTCAACGCCACAATGACATCTACAGCCGTATGCGCCTGATTGCAAAGCAGCTGAGTGTTGATGAAATTAAGGCGCTGTCAATTTACTACCAACAACTCAAGTAGGTTTATTCGGGTATTTGCGCCAACTTATCGCGCAAATACCCAATTGTTCAGACACAACCCCGCTACATTCCACCCATCAATGCTGATTGCAATAACTGTGAAGTCCCCGCGCCACCGCTGCCTTGAACATACTGCAACACGATAGGGACAAATCTTTGCATCATGCTCGGTGACAAGCCAAGTTGATTGAAAGAACTCGCCAACCCCAGCAAGTTACCGGCTACCCCGGCCAGAATGCAGGAGGGGCGCCGCTTCCGGTTGACGTTGCCCATGCGTAAAGCCCGGCACACCGGTTCCGTCGGCATGGTGGCATCCATTGCCCGGCCAATAGTCTTGCGCGAATGCGACGCCATCACCGCCGCCAGGCACAACCAACCGGTTTGCGTACGGATGTGGGTAA
>JABFQX010000061.1 GCA_013141505.1 Methyloglobulus sp. | reverse complement strand
TTACCATCCAACGAAACTGCGGCAATAAAGGATGCCTTATTTTCACAACCCCGGCCTGCCGCCGCCTTTATGCCCTGTGGGTACAAATAGGCATCGTCAACGTGGACGTGTCCGCCCAGGGGGGGGGCACCGGTCTTCGCGTCCGGCCATGGCCACCATGGGTTTGTGGTGCATGGGTCAAGCCGTCGGGTAATTGATGCCCAGGTGTCGTTTCAACGCCAGGGCTGGCAGCCCGGCCTTGGCCTGACCGGCCAAGTATGTCGCCAAAAACCACGTGGTGAGCGGCAGCTTGGTTTTTTGAAAGGGCGTACCGGCGAGCAGCGGGGCTTGATGCCGACATGCCTTGCATTGATAAAGGCGGTGTGAGCCGGCCTTGAAGACACTGCACGTCTTCTCCGCAACAAGGACACACGGAGCCCCCTGGCCAGCGGGCTTCTTCAAGGGTTGCCTCGCGCTGTCCCCCTGTGCCGTAACGCTTTAAAAATTCAAGCACGGGCAAGCCGCGTTGAAATGGGATACGGTCGACATACTAGGACTCCCTATCTAATTGGTCATTAATGGATTACACGCATCTCGACAACTATGGTTGAGTTATGTTTATAATCAGGAAAAATTTTAAAGAAAAAACCTCGTTACTTACTTAGATCGGGGTTTATTTGTGCCAAGTCCTCAGTTCACCAGTATCCAAATGTACGAAATTAGCGTTAGGGTAATAACCTACGCCACCTCTATTTAGTCTCATGGCTGCATTTCTTATGGTTTTTACGTTAACGCCTTCTATGCGTATGTCAACAGCACGGGCTTCCATGTGTAAGCTGTGTTTCGCGACACCCCGTGTGTGCTTGCGTAAATCGGCGTTGGTGTCAGGCGATCGATAGCCGGACATAATGTGAAAAGGTTTGTTTACGCCAAGTAATAGTTTGACATCATGCAGTTGATCGAGCAGGGCGGGATCAAAAGAATGAACTTGGTCATTATGATAGTCGCGCAAAAAGTAGCTGATTTCCTTTAACGCTCCCGTGACGTAGTTTCCGTTTTCGTAATAAGTAAGATTAAGCTTATCGCCGGTATGATGATGTTCTAAGCTAAGTGTTTTTGAAGGGCTAAATTTTAGGCGGGCGGCCTGAGCAATATTAGGCGTCCCTACTGCCAGTAAAGATCCACAAGCCAAACCTTTAAGAAAACGTCTTCTGGATAGGCCATGAGTGGTATTGAAAATCATCGGGTTTTCGAGTTTAGGTTCATTCATAAAGGCAATGCATTCCTAATGTTAACTATATAAGGCAATGATTAATTGTCGCTTTAAACTCTTAAAGCCTCCTTAACAAGACAATTAATTAGCCTGTATTGATCGGTTAATCGAACCGGATGTGGCTGTTTCAATTATGATTTGGCTTTAAATAACGCTATACACTATGAGATACTTGCCGCACTTTTACCAAACGTGCTGTAAGCAAGGCGGTTTATGCTTTGGGAATAAACCAGCCTAGTAAAATTAAAAAGATAATTAGCTAAAAATAACAGGAACACATGAAGCACTATAAAATCGCAGTATTGGCGGGTGATGGCATTGGCCCGGAAATTACCCAGGAAGCAATAAAAGTTTTAAAGCTCATAGAAGAACGTAATCCCGTCAAGTTTGAATTGATGCCTGCCGCGTTTGGCGCTTGCGCTTATTTTGAGTTTGGCGACGCATTTCCGCAAAGCACCATCGATATTTGCGATAAGGCCGATGCTATTCTCAAAGGGCCGATTGGTTTAAGTCACGAAGAATCTAAAACCATTCCTATTGATAAGCAGCCGGAACGCGGAGCCTTATTGCCGTTGCGTCGGCGTTACAATACCTATGCGAATTTTCGCCCCGTTTCTTTGCCGAAAGCCTTGGCGCATTTTTCGCCTCTAAAGCCGGAGATTATTGGTGAAGGTATTGACCTGATTATGGTGCGAGAATTGGTGGGTGGTCTTTATTTTGGCAGCAAGGAATCTGGTGTTAATGAGAAAGGTTTGCGTTACGTCAAAGAGACGCTGGAATATGATGAACAGCAAATCCGGCAAATTATGCACCAGGCGTTCAAGTTAGCCATGAAGCGCCGGAAATTGCTACACAATATCCACAAAAGCAATGTGCTTAAATCAAGTGTCTTGTGGAATGAGGTGATGGAAGAAGTTGCGGTTGAATATCCACAAGTCAAAGTCGTTAATTATCTGGTGGATTCTGCTGCTACGGCATTATGCTTGAATCCCACTCAATTTGATGTCATGGTCATGGAAAATATGTTTGGCGATATTCTAAGCGACCAAGGCGGCGGTATTTTAGGATCATTAGGATTGATGCCATCCGCCTGTTTAGGAGATAACAAAGCCTATTATGAGCCTTCACATGGATCTGCGCCCGATATTGCCGGCAAGAATATTGCCAATCCGTATTCCATGATCGGTTCCGTTGCCATGATGCTGGAAAATAGTTTTGGCATGGATAGAGAGGCCAGAAATATATGGGCAGCCATGCAAGGCGTATTTGCTGATGGTTTCTCTACCGCAGACCTGTCTAAGTCGGGCAGTGGCGTGACCATGATAAGCACCCAGGAATTCGGTGATAAAGTGGTGGCAAAATTGCGGTTGATGCCTAAAGCCGATCTCAACGACTAAATTAGAAGTTTGATGAACTCGTAAATTTGTATTCAAGGTTGCTTATCTTATAGCAATTGCTATAATGTGCGGTCTTGAAACATTACAGTTTCAGGCGCGTAGCTCAGTTGGTTAGAGCACCACCTTGACATGGTGGGGGTCGTTGGTTCGAGTCCAATCGCGCCTACCAGATTTTATAAGGCACTGCTCGGCAGTGCTTTTTTATTTTAGCTATTTTTAGAAGAGTCAGTATTCCTAAATGCCGGTAGTTACCCTTCCAGACGGTTCCAAGCGTGAGTTTGATCAAGCGGTCACTGTGCTGGATGTTGCGCGTTCAATAGGGTCTGGTTTGGCAAAGGCAACTTTAGCAGGCAAGGTTAATGATAAGCTGGTCGATGCCAGCACTGTTATCAATAGCGATGTAAGCCTACAGATTGTCACCGCAAAAGATGATGCGGGTGTTGATGTTATACGACATTCCACGGCACACTTATTGGCGCAGGCCGTCAAACAGCTTTTTCCCGACGCTCAAGTGACTATAGGGCCAGTGATAGAAAATGGTTTTTACTATGACTTCGCTTTTCATCGACCATTTACCCCGGAAGATTTAACGGTTATTGAAGCCAAAATGCAGGAGTTGGCAGGAAAGGATTTTCCGATTACTCGATCAGTGTCATCGCGTGATGCGGCCGCCGAGTTCTTCCGTGCCCAAGGTGAGCATTACAAAGCTGAGATTATCGAGTCAGTTCCGGCACGCGAAGATTTGTCACTTTATGAGCAAGGTGGTTTTACTGATTTATGTCGTGGCCCCCACGTACCCAGCACCGGAAAGCTGACCGCATTCAAGTTGATGAAAATTGCCGGTGCTTATTGGCGCGGCGATTCCAACAACGAAATGTTGCAGCGCATTTACGGTACGGCATGGGGCGACAAAAAGGATTTACAGGCTTACCTGCACAGGTTAGAAGAGGCAGAAAAGCGCGATCACCGTAAAGTCGGAAAAGCATTGGGTTTGTTCCATACCCAGGAAGAAGCGCCAGGCATGGTGTTTTGGCACGAAAAAGGCTGGACGATTTATCAGCAAATCGAACAATACATCCGTGATAAATTGCGGGTTAATGGTTATGGAGAGGTGCGTACGCCTCAGGTTGTTGACCGGTCATTGTGGGAAAAGTCCGGTCATTGGGATAAATTTCACGCCGGCATGTTTACAACCCATTCGGAAAACCGCGACTACGCCATTAAGCCGATGAACTGTCCGTGTCATGTGCAGATATTCAATCAAGGTTTAAAGAGTTATCGGGATTTGCCGGTTCGTTTGGCTGAATTCGGTTCTTGTCATCGCAATGAGCCGTCCGGCACATTGCACGGTTTGATGCGGGTACGAAATTTCGTCCAGGATGACGCGCACATATTTTGTACGGAAAGCCAGATACAGGATGAAGTTTCTGATTTTATCGACCTGTTGTTTGAAGTCTACAAAGATTTTGGCTTTGATGAGGTCATCATCAAACTGTCAACCCGACCTGAAAACAGGGTGGGTGACGATGCCAGTTGGGATAAGGCCGAACATGCGCTCGAGTTAGCGTTGAACAACAAAGACTTGGTTTGGGATTTACAGCCAGGGGAGGGTGCGTTTTATGGCCCAAAGATTGAGTTCTCCCTAAAAGATTGCATAGGCAGGGTTTGGCAATGTGGCACGATCCAAGTTGATTTTTCTATGCCCGGCCGCTTGGGAGCCAGCTATATTGGCGAAGACAGTTCGCGGCAGGTGCCTGTTATGTTGCACCGTGCCATACTGGGTTCATTGGAACGCTTTATTGGGATTTTGATTGAGCAACATGCGGGTACTTTCCCGTTGTGGTTGTCGCCTATCCAGATAGTCGTCCTGAGCATTACGGATCGACAGGCCGAATATGTTAAAAAAGTCGCACTTAATTTGGAAAAACAAGGCTTTAGGACAAAAATTGACTTGAGAAATGAGAAGATCGGGTTTAAAATCCGCGAGCATTCAATGCAGCGAATCCCTTATCAGGTTATACTGGGCGATAAAGAGCTTGAAAATCAAATAATTGCGGTACGTTCGCAGAAAGGTGAAGATTTAGGTAGTCTAACGATCAATGACTTTGCCCAACGACTAAGGCAAGAGATTGCAGACAAAACATAATGTTGTACTCGGAGGATTGAAATATCGCTGCTAAAAAAGATGAAACGCGCCTGAATGATGAGATTACCGCCAGAAAGGTGCGGGTCACAGGTGCAGAAGGTGAGGCATTGGGTATCATGCCGATTGAGCAAGCGCGGCAGATTGCTTATGCAGCCGACCTTGACTTAGTGGAAATATCGCCGAATGCGGATCCTCCAGTCTGTAAGGTGATGAATTATGGCAAATACCAGTTTACGCTAAACAAAAAACTGCAAGAAGCCAAAAAGAAACAAAAGCAGATTCAAGTTAAGGAAATAAAGTTCAGGCCTGGTACTGATGACGGTGATTACCAAGTTAAATTGAAGAGCTTGACTAAATTCCTCAACGAAGGCGATAAAACCAAGATAACTTTACGTTATCGAGGTCGGGAAATGGCGCATCGTGAGTTGGGGATGGATGTGCTAAAACGTATTGAAAAAGATTTGGAAGAGTTAGCCATTGTTGAGCAGTTCCCTAAAATGGAAGGTCGGCAAATGGTTATGGTCATGGCACCCAAAAAGAAAAAGTAAAGGTGTCCTTCGCAAAATTGGCTTCCAGATTGAAGCCAATCGGCAATCATGGATGGATTGTCAAAACAGCCTAGATTAGGCTGTTAATGATTTTTCAGGGCCATGCATTTTGCCTTGTTGGATTATCACTCAGGGATTTTTAATTTTTTATCGGAGCAAACAAATGCCAAAAATAAAGACCAACCGGGGCGCTGCCAAGCGTTTCAGGAAAACGGGAAGCGGCGGTTTTAAATGTGGTCAATCACATAAACGCCACATCCTGACCAAAAAAAGCACTAAACGTAAAAGACAGTTACGCAAACCGGCGAGCATTCATCCATCGGATGTACGCATGGCTAATCGCATGATGCCTTACAGCTAAGCCGGAGAATAATTATGGCCAGAGTTAAAAGAGGCGTAACCGCCAGAGCAAGACACAAAAAAGTTTTAAAACAAGCTAAAGGTTACTACGGTGCCCGTAGCCGGGTTTATCGCGTAGCCAAACAAGCCGTCATTAAGGCCGGTCAGTATGCGTACCGCGACCGCAAACAAAGAAAACGTCAATTCCGTGCGTTATGGATCGTCAGGATAAATGCCGCAGCACGTATGTATGGCATATCTTATAGCCGATTGATAAATGGCCTGACGAAAGCCAATGTTGCCATAGATCGGAAGGTTTTGGCTGATATCGCTGTACGTGACATCGAAGCTTTTGGCGAAATCGCAAAAATTGCCAAAGCCAATCAAAGTCCGCTTTCATAACTAAGATTACCCATCCATACCACATCGGTATGGATGGGTTGCCGAATTATTATCCCTTTTTGGTTTGCCTAATCAAACGACGAGTTGAATCGTGTCAGTCAATATAGATGAAATTCTCGCGCAGGCGATGACAGCCGTTGCCGATGCACAAGATTTGAGTCAGATCGATCAAGTCCGTGTCCATTATCTAGGCAAGAAAGGGCTGTTTACATTGCAGATGAAAGAGCTGGGTGCACTTGATCCTGAGCAGCGTCGCGCTGTGGGACAAGTTATCAACCAAGCCAAAGACCAGTTTCAAGAACACTTACAAGCCAGAAAAGATACGCTAGATATTCTCGAATTGGAGCGTAGGCTGGCAAGCGAACGCATAGATGTTACCTTACCTGGTCGGGGCCAGTCAGCTGGTGGATTGCACCCAGTCACGACCACATTAAGGCGAATTTCAAAGATATTTGCCAGTGTTGGTTTCAGCGTGGTTGAAGGCCCTGAAATCGAAGACGATCACCATAATTTCGGGGCATTGAATATCCCCGAACATCACCCCGCCCGTGCTATGCACGACACCTTTTATTTTGATGCCCACACGGTATTAAGGACTCATACGTCACCCGTACAGATTCGGGTCATGGAGACTGAAAAACCGCCGTTGAAAGTTATCGCACCCGGTCGCGTGTACCGTTGCGACTCCGACATTACTCATACTCCCATGTTCCATCAAGTGGAAGGTTTTTTAGTGGATACCGATGTCAGCTTTGCTGACTTGAAAGGCGTGGTTTACCAATTTTTGCGGGCGTTTTTTGAAAAAGACATTCAAGTGCGTTTTCGTCCTTCTTATTTTCCGTTTACCGAGCCATCCGCAGAAGTCGATATTGAATGCGTGATGTGCAATGGCGAAGGCTGCCGCGTGTGCAGCCAAACCGGTTGGTTGGAAGTGATGGGCTGCGGCATGATCCATCCTGAAGTATTCAATGCAGTTAATATCGACAGTGAAACTTATAGTGGTTTCGCGTTTGGTATGGGCGTTGAAAGACTGGCAATGTTGCGGTATGGCATCAATGATCTGCGGTTGTTTTTTGAGAATGACCTCAAGTTTTTGCAGCAGTTTCATTAATCCCCAATCCAAGGAAAGCCCGAATGCAAATTAGTGAAGCCTGGTTAAGGGAATACGTCAATCCACCCGTTTCGACTGAGGAACTGGTCGCGCAATTGAGCATGGCAGGATTGGAAGTGGATTCAGTGAAGCCTGCTGGCGCGGTATTCAGTGGCGTGCTGATTGGTGAAGTCTTAACCACTCAACAACACCCTGATGCGGACAAGCTAAAGGTTTGTTTGGTTGACGTAGGTCAATCAGAGCCATTACAAATTGTTTGCGGTGCCAGTAATGTCAGGCCGGGCTTAAAAATTCCCGCCGCTTTGGTCGGTGCGGTATTACCTGGCGATTTTAAAATCAAACTGTCCAAGCTGCGCGGCGTGGAATCATCGGGGATGCTTTGCTCAGAAAAGGAGTTGGGCATAGCAGCCGATGCCAGCGGCTTGATGGAGTTATTGCCTGATGCGCCAGTAGGTGCCGATATTCGGGAATATCTAAACCTTAACGATACCATCATCGAAATCGACTTGACCCCCAATCGCGCCGACTGCCTAAGCGTTGAAGGTATAGCGAGGGAAGTCGCTTTGCTCAATAGCATAGATTGGACGGCAACCCAGGTAAAGAAAGCCGCAATCCATCATCAAGATACCTTGCCTATCTCAGTCGAAGAAAAGTCCGCTTGTCCCCGTTATCTGGGGCGATTAATTAAAGGGGTGAACCCGAAAGCGGAAACCCCTGCATGGATGAAGGAACATCTGCGTCGCTCTGGCATCAGAAGCTTGAGCGCGGTCGTCGATGTCACCAATTATGTATTGATGGAGCTAGGCCAACCCTTACATGCTTTTGATGCGGATAAGATTGTTGGCGGCATTACTGTTCGCATGGCAAAAAATGGCGAGACATTGGCTTTATTAAACGGCCAAACGATCACATTAGATAGCGAAGCATTGGTTATCGCCGATAATCAGCAAGTCTTGGCATTTGCTGGCGTAATGGGCGGCAGTGACAGCGCAGTTACTGATAATACCCAAAATATATTCCTCGAATGCGCTTTTTTTTCGCCTCGTGCTATCGCTGGTAAAGCTAGGCGCTTTGGTTTGCATACCGATTCATCACACCGCTTTGAACGTGGCGTAGACGCAACCTTGCAACACCGCGCAATCGAACGGGCAACCCAGTTGATTATTGAAATTGCTGGCGGCAGCGTTGGCCCGATTAATGAAGTCAAACATGAGCCGTCTTTGCCGCACCGTCCGGCGATAATATTAAGACGCCAACGCATAGCAAAAATGCTTGGTATTTCCTTGCCGGATCAACAGGTGTTCGACATCTTTGTGCGCCTAGGCATGTGTATCGAACAACACCCTGAAGGCTGGCGTATCGCCCCGCCTGGTTTTCGCTTTGATATGGCTATCGAAGCCGATCTCATCGAAGAGCTGGCAAGAGTCCACGGCTACAACAACATTCCCAACAATAGCCTGTTGATGCGGGCTGAGCTGGGCAAAGCCACTGAAACCGTTCTGGACATCGACAGGGTTAAAGACCTCTTGGTTGACCGGGGTTATCAGGAAGCGATCACCTATAGTTTTGTTGACGAAGCGATTCAACAAGCAATTGCACCTGATGATGTGTTGATTAAGATAACAAATCCTATCTCATCGGATCTGTCGGTTATGCGTAGCACCTTATGGAGTGGTTTGTTGAAAGCTGCCTCGCATAACCTCAATCGTCAACATAACCGAATCCGTTTTTTTGAAACCGGACTGCGATTTTTAGATGCTGATGGGCAGGCACAACAGCAAAAAATGTTGTCTGGCCTCATCTTAGGTGGTTTTTATCCCGAACAATGGGGCGAAAAAAACCGGAAAGTCGATTTTTTTGATCTGAAAGCGGATGTCCAAGCCCTATTTTCGCTGACTGGTTGCCGTGTCCAATACGTACCCGCCAAGCATCGGGCGTTGCATCCGGGACAAAGCGCCCTTGTTTTGTCTCAAGCAGGTGAAAAAATAGGCATTCTGGGCATGTTGCACCCCAGTCTTGAAAAGCAATTGGGTTTTGAGACCCCCGTATTTTTGTTTGAGTTGGATCAGGACTTATTGCTTAACAAAACGGTTTCCCAGTTTAAACCCTTATCAAAATATCCATCGGTTAGCCGAGATCTTGCATTAATCGTAAGGGAAGACATCTCAGGCGATGACATTATCGCCAGCATAAAAAGCACCAATGAGACGACCGTACAAGAGATTGTCTTGTTCGATTTGTATCGTGGCAAAGGTATTGAAAAAGATTGCAAAAGTGTCGCTGTGAGCATTACGGTACAAAATTTTTCACAGACGCTTACAGATTCGGAAATAGATGCTATATTTAACAATATATTACAAACACTGATCGATACGATTGGTGCAAAACTGAGGGATTGATTTAATGGCATTAACAAAAGCTGATTTTGCGGAAGAGCTTTATGATGAGCTGGGTTTAAATAAACGTGAAGCCAAAGAAATGATAGAGTTGTTCTTTGAAGAAATTAAAGATTCCTTAGCTAAAGGTGGGCAAGTTAAGTTGTCTGGCTTTGGAAAATTCGAACTACGCGACAAAAGCAGCCGTCCCGGTCGTAACCCAAAAACAGGTGAAGAAATACCCATAACCGCCCGACGTGTGGTAACATTTCGCTCAGGTCAAAAACTAAAAGCACGAGTAGAAACCTATGCTGGAACCGAGTAATAATAACGAACTGCCCGTTATACCTGCCAAACGCTATTTTACGATTGGTGAAGTGAGCGAGTTGTGCGCGGTAAAGCCACACGTATTGCGTTACTGGGAACAGGAGTTTACTGATCTGAGTCCGGTAAAACGTCGTGGTAATCGTCGTTACTACCAACGGCATGATGTCTTGATGATACGTCAGATACGTGCGTTGTTGTACGAACAAGGTTACACAATAGGTGGCGCAAGGGCGCACATGGCAAGCGACCATGCCAAGGACGATTCGACACGTACCAAACAATTGATACATCAAATAGTTGGCGAGTTGGAAGAAGTGTTGGAATTGTTAAAATAATGATTATTTCTTAACTTTTCTGCTTGTGCTTCAGGCGATAATATATAATTCGCCTCTCAAAATTCTCCCAAGATTGCAGCGGCGATCTTTCTAAAATCATATCTACTATATATCTGTCGGGGCGTAGCGCAGCTTGGTAGCGCACTTGCATGGGGTGCAAGGGGTCGAAGGTTCAAATCCTTTCGTCCCGACCAATTAAATAAGTTAGTTAGTGTTGGACAATCACTTGTAAATGGTTGATTGTGGTTTTCGGATAACATTTGTAAAAAGGCAAACACGCAAAAAAGCCGCATGGTTAGCGGCTTGGGTTCTGGTTTTGACAACAGGTGATTGCCAATCTGTTGCTGAATTGCTTCTCGCGCCAGCCCAGTTGCGTCTTGCAACAGAAGATGGTCGAAGCGGTGTTGCCGTCCATGATTTTCTCGAAAATAGCTTGCCGGTTACTTTATCCCTATTTCCGCCATGCTTAGATCGAGTTAATCCCTGTAATGCTTGGCAAGTGGCCTTGTCGCTTAAGCCCACCAGTGCGGTGATATGTTGTTGTGGCGGTCCGTTTTTCCGGCGGTTTCCTTAACTTTGGCGTGGTTCTCGTTGGTGGGGATGTGTTGTGGGGCAAGCGTTATGGACGATGGATTAGCCATAGTTTTATAAGGTGACGCTTTAAAATATCATGAGTAATCTATGCCTTTGAATACAACTATTTCTCCAGTTTCATTGCGTTTAAAAACGGATCTACAAGAAAAAGTAGATCAAAAAACCAAGCCATTAGGATCTTTAGGGCAATTAGAAACCCTTGCAGTTAATATCGGCCTTATCCAAGACTCTCTTAGTCCTATTTTATCTAAACCAACAATCCTTATTTTTGCTGGCGATCATGGTATTGCTGAGGCTGGCGTTAGCGCTTACCCTCAAGCCGTTACTGGCCAAATGGTGGGTAATTTTTTGGCAGGTGGTGCCGCCATCAATATTTTCGCTAGCCAACATGAATTGGCGTTATCAATTGTCGATGCCGGGGTGAATGCCGATTTGGCAGCGCATCCCAATTTAATTAACAGAAAAATTGCCAAGGGCACCGCTAATTTCTTACACCATCCGGCTATGTCTAAGGATGACTGTGAAAGTGCTATTCAAGCAGGGATGGCGTTAGTCAACCAACAACATGTTAATGGTTGTAACTGTATTGGCTTTGGCGAAATGGGTATAGCAAACACGTCGTCAGCAGCATTACTGGTACATTGTTTAACTAGCCTACCTCTAGAGCAGTGTGTTGGTCGTGGAACGGGGCTTGACGACAAGCAGTTGCAACATAAGTTAAAAGTACTGCAACAAGCTTTGGATTTTCATGGGCATTTAAATGCCGTCGATGACGTTTTGGCTGTTTTTGGCGGCTATGAAATCGCCATGATGGTGGGGGCATATCTTAAAGCGGCTGAATTAGGCATGGTCATTATGGTTGATGGCTTTATCGCCTGCGCCGCGCTATTAGTTGCGCACAATATAAACCGAGATTTGCTGGATTATTGTCTGTTTAGCCATGTTTCGTCAGAGCGAGGCCATCAAGCAGTGTTGTCTTATTTAAACGCAAAGCCCTTGTTAAATTTGGAGCTCCGTTTAGGTGAGGGATCCGGTATCGCTTTGGCTTACCCCTTAATAAAATCTGCTGTCTTATTTTTGAACGAGATGGCCTCATTTACAGAAGCGACTGTCGATCAAAAAATTACAGCGCCATAATGTCCCAATTTAAACTATTTTTATTGGCCATCAGTTTTTATACCCGATTGCCTACCCCAAACCATCTTGACTATAGCCATTTGTCGAAAGCCAATATTTATTTACCTTTAGTCGGTTGGATTATCGGCGGGATCTCTGCCATCTGTTTTTATCTTAGTGATCAATTGTGGTCACAAAACACGGCTGTCATAGTCGCCTTAAGCGCCGGAATTTTTTTAACGGGCGCTTTTCATGAAGATGGTTTTGCAGATGTTTGCGATGGTTTTGGCGGCGGCTATGATCGGCAACAGATTTTGAAAATCATGAAGGATTCTCAGATCGGCACGTATGGTGCTATCGGCTTAATCTTACTCATGGCGACAAAGCTAAATATCCTCAGCACTTTGCCAGCTCCATTGATACCTTGGCTATTAATTGCCGCACATAGCTGGAGCCGTTTTCAACCTTTGCTATTAATGCAGCGATTTGACTATGCCCGTACAGACCTCAGCAAAGCCAAGTTGGCAGCAAGTAAACCAAGTAGCTCAGAGTTGTTTGTTGCTGGCATCATAGCCTTGCTGCCTGTGTTGCTATTACCAATCTCCTGTATTTTAACGCTGCCCATTACGCTCTTTGTTAACGGATGTCTGGGGCATTATTTTTTTCGTCATATTGGCGGTTATACCGGCGATTGTCTTGGCGCTAGCCAACAGGTGGCGGAAGTCGTTTTCTATCTTTGCATTGATGCCCTATGGACATTTATCTAATCCGCCACACCCGAACCAATACCGAGCAAGGCTTATGTTATGGTCAAAGCGATGTTCAATTGGCAGATAGTTTTGAGGTTGAAGCGCAGGCTTTATCTAATAAAATCGGTGCCTTATCAGATGATTGTGTCATCTTTAGCAGTCCTTTAAGCCGCTGTTTGTTATTGGCAGAGCAATTCAAAAAACCGATAACGATTGATCATCGCCTACAGGAAATCAATTTTGGTGAATGGGAAAATCAACGCTTTAATGACATCGACGAAAAGCAACTAAGGTATTGGACTGAGCATTTTGTGACGACTCCACCGCCAAATGGAGAGAATTTTACCGATCTATGTGGACGCGTTTCTGAGCTTTGGGAGGAATTGTTATCGGCGCAGCCAGCCAAGCAACTTATCTTGATCACCCATGCCGGCGTTATTCGCGCACTGCTTACGCACGTGTTGAAATTGCAACCGGAAAATTCGTTCAAAATTCGTATCGATTTTGGTTCAGTTCACAAGCTACAACACACTAAAGATTATACTTCTATTCAATATCTAAATTTGTAAATCGGATTGCCGTAAACCTAAGTACAATTGAAACAACTCGCTTAATTTCAACATGAAAACACTCTTTATAGGCGGCATTAAAAGCGGAAAATCCCGCCTCGCCGAAGTTTTTATTTTAAAATCTACAACAAATAAGCCGTACTATTTGGCGACCACTGAATTCATTGACCAGGAAATGCAGCAACGAATAGCAAGCCATCAACAACGGCGGCAGGATAAATTCATCACTATTGAAGAACCCTTACACTTATCCAGAGCCATAAAGGATTGCCCTGGCGCAATCTTGATCGAATGCATGTCGATGTGGCTTAACAATATGCTTTATCATCAACATACTGATGATCAAATCTTTCATGAACTAACAGAAGCACTCGCTTTGCCTAATGATTTGGTTTTTGTGATCAATGAGGTTGGCTTGGGTGTGATTGCTGATAACCCTTTAGTAAGGCAGTTTGTCGATTTGTCGGGAAGGGTTGCACAGCTTTTAGCGGCACAGTGTGATCAGGTCTATTTATGCTCCGCTGGATTAAAAATAAAGTTAAAGTGATCAGCCATTTATCTATTCTTCGCTAAAGTGTTATAGGTCTTTGCCGATATTGTTGGAGTAATTGGCGGAATACCGATGGGTCTTTGTATTGGGTTAGTTTGCTCGTGGGAGGGAACAATTGGTGTTGCAAACGAGATAGCCAGAATCGTAAAGCGGCAGCTCTAAGCAAAGACGGCCAAATTTGTTTTTCAGATTGCTCAAGTTGCCTGATGGATTCATAGCCTGTCAATAACGCGAATAACTTTTTTAAGTTAATTTCGCCGCTGCCATAGCACCAATCGTTAACCGTGATAGCAATATCAAGCGACAATATACCAGTACCGGCACTGTAAAAATCGAGTAATCCCGTTAGCCGGTCATCAATAAATAGGGCATTATCCTTGAACAAGTCTCCGTGAATCACCCCTTTCGGAAGATTATCAGTGTAGACAGTCGATAAAAAATTCATTTCATCACTGATTAATGACCGGTCAGAAGAGGTCAAATGGCTGTCAATTTTGTTAAATACGGATTTACACCAGCGTAAATCATGATTGCTGTTGATTGGGAAAACATGGTTTTCCGTAAGCCGATGCAACCTACCCAAATGCAAGCCAATTTCATGGCATTGGGCAATGGATGGTGTTATCGCGGATCGACCTGGAAACCGTTTAAATACTGCGGCTTGTTTATGGTTAAGCGACCCAAATGATCTAGCTTGATTGTTAAGATAGGGATTTGGGCATGGCAGGTTATTTTCTCCAAGAAAGCATAATAAATTTAGATAATAGGGCAATTTGTCCGCGCTGAGCGATTCGAATAGGGTCAAAACAAATTCACCCTGCGTAGTCGTTACAAAATAATTGGTATTATCGATGCCATCTTCTATGCCCTCATAAGCGATAACCTTCCCAAGGGGATATTGGTTTACAAATTGCTCAAGCTGGGTACGGGTTACCGCTGAATAGACAGACATCGGCGGCTAAATAATGTGAAGGAAAAAGACATTCAGGTAAGCCAAACACCGACTACCAAAAAACAGAGCAGGGCAATGTTTAGACTGGTTTTCATTTTCAATGCCTGTTCCAAAGTAGCTCGATTAATCGGGTTTAACGCCTTACCCAGCGTGGGTTTATGTTTCAATTGCCCATGATAACAAGCATCCCCAGCTAAGTTGACACCCAACGATCCTGCCATGGCGGCAATAGGATAACCAGCATTAGGGCTTTCCATTTTATGTCCATCGTGTATGCCGCATTGCAAAGCCCATCGCTTGTCCGCTGCCAATAAGACAATCAGCAACGCGGTTAATCGTGCCGGAATGAAATTAGCAATATCGTCTAAAATCGCTGCCGTTTTACCAAAGTAAAAATAACGTTCGGTTTTATAGGCAATCATGGAGTCCATTGTGTTGATTGCCTTATAAACGGCAATGCCAGGCAAGCCAAATAACACCAGATAAAACAATGGCGCAATCACGCCATCGCTGAGATTTTCCGCCCAGGTTTCTAAGGCTGCTTTAAGTATTTCGGTTTCTGTCATGGTATCCGTATCGCGGCTTACCAGAAGACTTAATGCTTGCTTAGGATTTTCAGCGGTTAAAACGCCAGCGACCGAAGCATGCAGCATATTCATCGCCAAACCTGTTGAGGCCAATATCGCAAGAACCGGCAGAGCAAGCAAGTCGGGCAAAAACCCACAAAAATAAACCAGCGTGATGCTGATGAGGAATGTCGTCAGCAATAAACTAATCACCAGTAACGTACCGGGTAAAATTCGGTTTCTATAAAAGCGCCGTTCAAAGGCACTAATAAATTCACCCATCCAAACGACAGGATGTTTACAGGGCAATTCACCGAGTATCATATCAACCAGATAGGCTAACAGCGCTAAATCAAGATACATCAGCCGTCCTGCAAGGCTTTTAATATCGCGCTGATGTCCAGATTTTCGGCGACGCAATCGGCAAAACCCTGTATAGCCTGGTCACGGTAATCACCGTAAGCATAACCTTGGTAATCGGGGTTGATACCCTTGAAATAATCACCACGAAAATTATCATTATCAAAAATACCGTGGACATGGGTTCCGGCAATCTTATCGTCACGATAATAGAGTGGGTATTCGGCCATGCGTCCGCAATGGATTTCATAGCCGCTAATCGCTGGATATGAAAACAGTTGATAATCCTCGCGCTTGAGTATTTTAGGAGTTTGATAAGTTACAGTATCGTTGATAAAACCCAGTCCAGATTCAATACAGGCCGGGTTATGCTCGAGGGCATCAGGGTCATATAAGTGGTTGCAGAGCATTTGATAGCCACCGCAGAGTCCGAAAATTGATTTTTTGAATTGCTGGATTTCCCTAAACAAGCCTTGTTCTTTCAACCATTGTAAATCGCGGATGACAGTTTTGCTGCCCGGTAGTAGCACCATATCGAAGCCTGCCAGCGGGCGGTAAGTATGGATCAGTTCGACCTCCAGTTCTGCATCTGCCATCAGCACATCCAGATCGTTATAATTGCTGAGGCCAGGATAGGCAATGACCGCAACTCGAATTTTGACATCGTTCAAGCGTTGCCGATAATTGCCCAACGATTGGGAATCCTCCATGTCGATGTTCAGAGGCAGAAACGGTAAAACGCCTAAAACCGGCACACCGAACCGTTCGGCAATTATCTTTTCGCCGTCATCGAAAAAACGGCGGTCACCGCGGAACTTGTTAACAACTAAGCCAATTAAATTACGCCGCATGACCGGATCCATGAGCTCCAGGGTTCCGTAAATCGACGCAAATACGCCGCCGCGTTCAATATCGGCGACCAGGATATTTTTGGTATGGAAGGTAGTCGCGATATAGGTGTTGGAAAGGTCTTTTTGCAGCAGATTAAGTTCAACCGGCGATCCTGCACCTTCTGCAATCACCAAGTCATAGTTAAGCTGTAGCGAGGTAAAGGCCTGCTTGACCTGCGTTTTTAAGTGATCTATTTCGGCATAATAATCGACAATAGATTGATTTTTATAAACTAGCCCGTTAACGATGACTTGCACGGAACTGTTCCCATGCGACTTTAACAGCACCGGATTGAACAGGTAACTTGGCTCAACCCGTGCGGCTTCTGCCTGAAAACATTGCGCCCTGGAAATTTCCCGGCCTTCTTGGGTGACGGCGGAATTATTGGAAACGTTTTGAGCCTTAAACGGTGCGACCCTTAAGCCCCGGTCAGCAAAGATGCGACACAATGCCATTACCAATGTGGTTTTCCCTGCATCAGAACTGGTGCCCAATACCGCTAATGGCTTCATCAACGTACTTCCTTTAACTGCTGTGCAAGCCGTTCTATTGCTGTTTCATCTTTGACGGCGAAGCGAACATGGCTTTCATTCAGGCCGGTAAAGTTATCGCAGACCCGGATGAGTATTTTTGCCGAAGCGATTTGTTCTTGAAGCGCATGACCGTCACCATTGTTTCTTAGCTTTGTCAGCAGAAAATTGGCTTGTCCAGGATAAATTCGTTCGAACAAGTTAGACGCTTGCAGTGCCTTGTTTAGCAACTCCCGCCGATAGGTTGTCTGCTGCTGTGTCTGTTCGATAAATGCTGTATTCGCTAGGGCTTGCTGGATATACGCCATATCAAAACTGGAGAGCTTCCATGCCGGTTCGAAGCGTTTCAGTTCATTAATTACGTACGCTGCCGCCAGAACAAAGCCGATGCGAATTCCCGCGCAGCCGTAAAACTTGCTTAATGATTTAATCACATAGAGTTTATCGTAACTAGCAATGTGTCCGGCAACTGAATCTGCAATACAAAAATCCAGGAACGACTCATCGACGATGATGGTACAGCCCACTTCTTGCCACTGCTTTAACAAGTCTTGCATAGTATAAAGCTGCCCATCAGGTGTGGCCGGATTAACAAATATGACGGTACTATTCTTAGGAATAGCCGCCGTTAACGAGCCGAAGCGGTCGATATTATGTAGCTTGCAGCCGAGCTGTATAGCAATCTGGGCGTACTCAACATACAAAGGCGTGTATAACACTAAATCATTAGGCTTTAACCAACGTAGTAAGGCAAAAATAGCCGCGCTGGCTCCGTTAAACACTTCCATATCAACTCCTGCTGGATGTGGGTAACGGGATTTTAGCGACTGTTTTAACGCAGTATAGTTGGGGTCAGCGTAAGGCTGGAGAGATCCAGTTTGTATAAGGCCTGGATCAACAGCTTGTTCAGGATTGATGTTGGCCGAGAAATCCAATATATCTTCTAGCTGGTAGCCTAATCGCTCTGCAAACCGGTAAATATTGCCACCGTGGTTCATAGGGTATTGAAAGATGCTGATTTGAGTTTATGTAGCTAAGGCATTAACTGGCTCGGCGAATTCCAGGTATTTTCAAACAACAAGTCTTTAAGGTCTTTACGTGTGGCCCACTGCTCCTGCTCCAACATGGGCCTGTCATAAAACTCATTGACATGACCTAAACAAATGATGGCGACAGGATGGCTGTCTTCAGGTATATTTAAACAGATTTTAAGTGCTTCCGGCTCAAACATCGACACCCAGCCTAAGCCCAGACCTTCCGCCCGTGCTGCCAGCCACATGTTTTGTATCGCACACGACAAAGAGGCTAAATCCATTTCCGGCAAAGTTCGTCGGCCAAAAATATATTGCTCTCGTTCGCCACATAATGCGGCGACAAAAACCTCGGCGCATTCGAGTATTCCTTGCACTTTAAGTTTCATAAATTCATCTTGGCGCTCATGTAAGGCTTCAGCGGTTTGGATTCTTTCTTGTTCGACAAGGGAGTAAATAGCGTTACGTAATTCAGGGCAGCTAACCCGAATAAAACGCCACGGCTGCATGAAGCCCACACTGGGTGCTTGATGGGCGGCATTAAGAAGACGCGTTAATATAATAGGGTCGATGGGGTCAGGCAAAAAATGACGCATGTCACGGCGTTCATAAATTGCCCGATAAACCGCGTTACGTTCTGCATCACTGTAACTATTGTTTGGCCTTATTTTGTTGTTTTGATCAGTCATTTAATTTCGACCACTGCCGAATGATTTGGCGAATTTGTTTCAAACCATCCGTCAATGCCGCAGGGCCAGGTTGCAGAATGTCGCAGGATTTAATCTCAAAAAGCTGATGGTTTCGCACGGCAGGAACGGTGTCCCAACTCGATCTTGCCGCAACTTGGTCTGGACGAAATTTTTTGCCGCACCTTGAATGGTTTCGATTTTTTGTTGGTATTGCGCGACCAAGGCATTGGCTTTATCAGGCACTCCCACCATTGCGCCCAGCAAGGTAATCATCTGTAAAACACCTTCGACAGAACGCTGATTGAACACATGCACAGCAACGCCTTCGCGGATCAAGTCTGCGGCAATATCAGCCTGCAGGTTGGAAAACCCCAATACCAAATCCGGCTCAAGCGCCAGGATTTTATCGATCTTGGCACTGGTGAAGGCGGAGACTTTGAGCTTTTCCTTACGTGCTTTGGCTGGTCGTACGGTAAAGCCGGAAATGCCGACAATGCGTTGTTGTTCACCGAGAAGATAAAGGGTTTCGGTGGTTTCCTCGGTTAGGCAAACGATACGCGAGGGATAGTACATGCTTAATTGTTGTAATGAATCGTAAAGAAAAAATTCCGCCCTTGCTGGTTATAAGTATCGACTGTTTGGTAGTTTTTATCCAACAAGTTATTGAGTTTGGCACTCAACATCCAGTTTTTGTTGATGTGATAGGCGGCACGTAAGCCTACCGTTACATATCCTGCAGTCTGTACGCTATTGAGCAAATCTTTAAAACGATGATCTTGTGCCAACACATTAGCACCCACATCAAATTGACCAAACGAGCGTGATAAATCAAACGATAGCGTTTTATCAGCACGGCTGGGTAGACGGGTATTGGTTTCTCGACTTTCAGGGCTTAATATATTCATGCTCAGTTTGCCGTTCCAACCCATTAGCTGGGCACTTATTTCAGCTTCGATCCCCTGAATTTCAGCGACCACGTTAAAGGGTTTCCATATCTCCGACGTAGGCGTGATCGGTGACCATATAATGAAATTATTGGCATTGGTATGATACGCGCGTAACTCCCATTGCACGTTCTCATGATTGCCTGCCAAACCTATCTCAGCCGACATGGATTCCTCCGGCTTTAATTTAGGATTACCCGAATAAGGGTAATAAAGGTCGTTGAACGAAGGTGCTTTAAAGGCGTTACCAAAATTAGCAAAGGTGCTGATGCCATAAGCCCAGTTAGACCGCAAACCGACATTGCCAGTGACATACTCGCCAAATTGTTCATTTTTATCCCAGCGGACAGAGGCATTGACAAAATGGTCTTCTAAAAATTGACCGTGGTATTCGCCGAACACACCCACATCATAACGCGAATTTTCCGTGTATGGGGTCGTACTCTCGACTTCATCCAAGCGGTAGTCCGAACCGAGGATCAGTTTATGTTCATCCGTTAAGACCACTTCATTCAACCAAGTGGCATTCCAGCGTGTCGTGTTAAAACGGCTATCAAAGGTGTTGTTTGGAAAAAACGCATCACTCTCATCTCGGCTTTGACCTAGACGCAGGGTAGAGTGCCAATTATCGAGAATATCCACTTTTCCTGATATACCAACAGTTTGAGTTATGAATTCTGCCTTGTTATCTCTGGTCTTGCCTGTAAAATCAGGTGCGTTGTCATATTCATTAAAGCCTTCTGCGCGTATAAAAGAAGCTTCAATTTCAGCATTATTGTCAAAGCGATAACCCGCCCGTGCATTCATGGCGGTATTCTGGTAGCCATCTCGATCACTGTCTCTTGCCTGATTAGGTCTGCTATCGGCAGGGTTGTTCGGGTTCGGAGATTTTGCATTAATGCCTTCCGTACCAATAGAGGAAGCTCCTAAGCTGTACCAACTATTTTTCCATTTACCACTGACATTACCGGCTGTACGGTAGGTGTCATAAGAACCACCGCCTGCATCAAGGCTAAAACTAGGCTTTTCAGAATCTCCACCTTTGCGGGTAAAAATCTGGATAACGCCTCCGATAGCTTCTGAGCCATATAAACTGGACTGTGGGCCACGGATAATTTCGACGCGCTCAACCTGATCAATAGGGACAAACTGAAAAGGTGTAGAACCCAAAGTAGCTGAGCCAACTTTTATACCATCAACCAATACCAAGACATGATCGGAATTAGTGCCGCGCATAAACACACTGCTAGGTTGTCCTAAACCGCCATTTTGAGCCATATCAAGCCCTGTCGTGCCACGTAAAAGCTCAGGTAAGGTCTTGACTTGTAAGCGCTCAATATCGTTGCGGGTGTAAACGGTGGATGCAGCCGATAGCTGCTTTTTGGGGGTTTCTGAACGCGTTGCAGTCACCACCATTTCAGGTAAATCGACAGAATTTTGAGCTGGATCGGTTTGCGCGAGTATTGTCGGTGCATTAGCACCCGTGAGTAATAATGTACTGAATAGAATTTTTTTCATGTTTAGTCCTGCGCCGCCCGCGCATGATAGTGACTTAATCACAAGGGAGGACAGACGAAGACGCAAGCCGATAGACATCGACTCACTTCGCAACACAGCCCTCCGCTGTACCGAATACACTTACAGGCAGGTCTCCGGGCTTATCAGTGGCAACATCCTAGATGGATTGCCTGAATCATCACCTTCCCATGCAAAAACACAGTGGCACAAGATGATTCTTTACTGACATACCGTTGCGGGGGCAGCGTCGGCTTTGGCTAGTGTAATCTAACCTTACCGACTTCCCGTTTAATCCTCAGGTGGTGAAACCGTGCGGAACCTTAAAGCAGGTGGCGATTATAGCCGCTTATATTGATAAAGCAAGCAGTGCGCCGTATTCTTACTGTCTTATTGATAGTTTTTTGTAGCTATTCAGCGTCCTTTGTCATTCCGAGCGTAGCGAGGGATCTTAATAAGTTGCTATGCATACACCAACGCTCAAGATTTCTCCCTCAGTCGAAATGACACTACAATCAATCACCTTGAGAGGTAACGCTGAATAGTTACGTTTTTTTGAACATAAAAAGGGATTTATGAAAACCGTATAATTGGCAGGCACCCATTCAGGCTGCGTCAAAACCACATTGACTTTGGCATTGTTGCAGTTTTTTCGACAAACCAACAGTAACATCGTCTAATTTAAGGCTGGGCCTGATTTCCTCGATCCCATGTGGCATCAAGCGGTTACGGGTAAGCCTTCATATAATTTAGATACTCGTATGATGGGTGCTGATGCCTGTCGTCAACAACTGACGCAACAATCCCAACAAGCGCAACTTGCGCCTGATTGAAGGCGTGATGGGCTTGTTTGATGGTTGTTCCGCGTGGGCGGCGAAGGATCAAGTGTTGATTTAGCTCATGTGTTGAACTGCCCTGTGATTTTAGTGGTGGATGCGGGCGGAATTAGCGCTACCATTACCGCAGCCGTCACCGGGTTTTGCCAGTTGGCTGAGCAAAAAAATGTCCAGATTTCTGGGATTATCGCTAACAAAGTCGGCAGTGAATATCATGCCGAGCTGTTGCGGCAAGCCCT
>JABFQX010000034.1 GCA_013141505.1 Methyloglobulus sp. | reverse complement strand
TCGTGTTTTGGCACCGCTCCGCGCTTGTCCTTCGCCTGGAAATAGGCCTCAATAAGCCCCCCATTCTCCTTGCGTAACATCACTATCGTACATAGATTTAACAAATTACCTTTGATTAAAATGGTAATTATATGATAAATGATGGTAACTTTAACCAAACAGCTTCTAAGGTATGAATTGCATCCAATAGCAACGCTAAATGGCGCGGCAAGTGGGCATCGATAAGAAATTTCACGCAGCTAACATTTCGATACGCTTAACTTTCAGGACACGCGAAGCAAAGCTAAGTGCTGCTAAAATATCTTCATATTCAATATCTTCATAGTCATTTAGGATTTCCTCTACACTCATGCCGGAACCTAACCATTCTATGACGGTTTCAACGGGATAGCGTAGCCCTCTAATGCAAGGCTTGCCATGACAAATATCAGGGGTGATAGTAATGCGTTCAGCAAAAGATGTTGTCATATTGTTTGCAGTTTTTGTTAAGCGGTAAAAATGCTGAGGGTAATTTTGTGTTTTCGTTATTCGTTGTAAAGTTTGGCATTTTTGCCCGGTGTTGACTTAGCAATGGCTTTACTTTTGCGTAAGCTTCAAATACTTTTGATACAAGGTTTCCTGGTTCTCGACGTAATCCGGATCTTTGCTGATGCATTCGACCGGGCATACCTCCACGCATTGCGGCAAATCGTAATGCCCTACACATTCCGTACAAAGGGTCGGATTGATGACGTAAATATCTTCGCCTTGGGAAATGGCACCGTTGGGGCATTCCGGTTCGCAGACATCACAGTTAATACATTCGTCGTAAATTATCAAAGACATAGCGGGTACTAGTTGAATTTTTTGAGCAATTGCTGGTAAACACAATCAGGAACGAAAGAGGAAATATCGCCCTGCAACTGGGCAATAGCCTTGATGACGCTCGAGGAAATAAAGGTATATTGCTCCGGCGGCGTTAAAAACATGGTTTCCAGTTCCGGTGCCAGATTGCGGTTCATGCCCGCCATTTGAAACTCGTATTCAAAATCTGATACCGCCCTAAGCCCACGCAAGATAACCGTCGCACTATGCTGCCGCGCACAATTCACCAGTAAGTTGTCAAAGCCGATAACAGTGACATTGCTATGGGTTGAAGTCGCTTGTTTTGCCAGGCTTACCCGTTCTTCCAGTGAAAACAGCGGCGTTTTCCCGGCATTTTCGGCCACCGCGACGATAACTTTATGAAAAAACCGAGAAGCCCTGTTAATTAAATCAAGGTGACCGTTGGTTACGGGATCAAAAGTGCCGGGGTATATGGCGGTGATTTGCATGATGTTGAGGTGTTTGGATTTGTACGATTAAGTTGTTGCGATTATACAGCGGTTTCGCTTGTTAGATTTATTCAGGCTAGTCAATCTGCAAAGCAATCAAAAAGCGAAAAACACCAAGACAATGCTTGTAACTGTCAAAACTAGCACGCTTACCAGCGACACGATACCCAAAATCAACATGAATGGATTGACCAGCGTTGCTACGCTGATGTAGGAACCGACTAACTCGCGCGCTTCGGCTGCCATACTGCCAATAGACCAGAGACCTTTGCCGGCGCTAAAAAGGCTTAATTTGGGTATTTTTCCTGCCCGAATGTTTTGTACGGATATTTGGAGTTCATTTTTGGCATCCCCCGCCATTTGCCCGGCAATATTAGGCAGGTTTTTTAATTCTTCTAATGCCCACCAGAATCTTGCCAAAATCAGCGTTGGCAAAAATGCTGCAACGCCCACCGCTGCTGTTATGCCGATTGAAAAGTGTTTCAAATAAAAAAACCAAACTACAAGCCAAACAGTAACCAGCACTCCCAGGATGACCATAAAACGAATCTTGTCGGCCAGTGCATCGACTAAGGGGAGTAGGTGTTCAAAAACGGCGACCAATTTTTGTTTCTTTTCGGGTGAGATAGGTGCTGGTTGTTCGTTTGTCATGTTTTTAGTCAAGATTGTTTTTAATTCAGGGTTATAAATTCATTCAATATTTTAAAATCAGCCGCTCTGTCTGTTTTTTGAGTCAGTTGCTTAGTAGAAAGTCCGCTTGCAGCAAGATTATCATCCTCAACATAAAAATATAATAATCAGATGATTACGTTGGTCTAAACTTGAGTGTAATTTGCGAAGCTGGGAGTACAATAACCAAGTAAATAAGTAAGCGTACGTATATTAAAATAGCTTAAAAACTGTAGAATTAGCCAAAGTTTTTAATGACCGAACTGAGGCTTTTTTAAAAATTTATACATTGACAAGTTTATTGGTGGAATATGCGCTTAACGTGAATAAAAATTATTCCGTTCGTTAGTGTAAGCAGGTTGATCCGCAAACAAATTTATTTTTTCTGGTTGAGCAAAGAAGATGGCAAGGTCGTATCTTACATAACAGGCTTGTCTAAAATGTTAATTTTATCAAATGTCGGGGCACCTTTAAAATTTGCCCCGACAAATTATTCACCCGCCTGCTAGTTACGGATGTGTCGCATAGGCTGGTATTTTTTATCATGTAGAGTGGATTGTTAACACACTTTGCTTATCTCCTTACAGGGGCTTTAATGATGGATGATTCATACGAATATAAACCTTTTTATGATGGTTTGGTTGAGCATGGTTTGATTGTGCCGACTTCGGTGTTGGGCACTTTCGGGCGCGGTGCTGTTTTTGAACAGGTCGTGTTGCGTTTCAATGATTTGGTTAATCGCCTTGCGGCTGATGATGGTGCTGAGGTTTACTTTTTCCCCCCGGTCATTGATCGAAAAATAATGGAGAAAGTACATTATCTGGAAACTTTTCCACACCTTTGTGGCTCTGTGCACAGTTTTTATGGCGATAACAAAGAAGCCCATAATTTAGCTGAATGCGCCAATGAGGGCGGACAATGGGGCGATATGCTTAAGCAGACGCAAGTGGTTTTGAGTCCGGCGGCGTGTTATCCGGTGTATCCGACGTTAGCCGGTACAGTCCCTGCCGAAGGCCGTTTGGTGACGGTATTGAATTGGGTGTTTCGCCATGAGCCTTCTGAAGAGCCTACCCGCCTGCAATCTTTTCGGATGCGTGAATTCATTCGAGTCGGCACGCCTGAGCAGGTCGTACCTTGGCGTGATATGTGGTTGCAACGAGGCCTGGACTTATTGCATTCATTGAAATTGCCTGCCAGTTCCGATGTGGCTTCTGACCCGTTTTTTGGCAGGGGCGGAAAAATGCGGGCATTGAGCCAAAAGGATCAAAAATTAAAATTTGAAGTATTGGTGCCGGTGATTTCAGAAGTGGATCACACTGCTGTTTGTTCATTTAACTACCATCAAGACCATTTTGCTTCGGCCTTCGGCATTTATACGCAAGATGGCGAAATCGCGCACACGGCTTGTATGGGCTTTGGTATGGAGCGGATTGCTATGGCCTTATTTAAAACGCATGGTTTTGATATAAAGCAATGGCCTGAGACGGTTCGTGAGCTATTGTGCCTGAATTAATAAGCGAGAAAACGATATGACCCGTTATTGTGCATTGCCCCATATAGATGCGGCCAGTTATGTCCGGCATAGCTTGCATGGTGAAGAGTGTGACTGGGTAGAGAAAAACTGCTATGTCGATCTCTTGATTGAAGTTGTCCACGCCTTAGGTTTAGAACCTTATGCCATGCTGCCTTTTATTTTGACAGTTGATTTTGTTGGCGATCAATGGACTTTTTTCAAACCACAGCATAAAGAACTACGCTATTTGTATGGGCTGGATATTCAGGAAATGAGCAACTGGCGTCCCCTGTTGGATCATGCCGTTGAACATCTTAGCGCGCAACGGCTCATCAGTGTGGAGGTAGATTCTTTCTGGCTACCTGATACCGCCGCGACAGA
The DNA here is from genome assembly GCA_013141505.1 of Methyloglobulus sp. Classification (GTDB taxonomy): domain Bacteria; phylum Pseudomonadota; class Gammaproteobacteria; order Methylococcales; family Methylomonadaceae; genus Methyloglobulus. The sequence goes on along the minus strand of JABFQX010000034.1, from coordinate 18,571 downwards.
TTACCGGCAAAAGCACACCAAAACGACTATTGCCCTGAGCGAGATTGACACCCAAAATTATCGTCTGGGTTATTTTCATAATGCGGGCTATTACGAACTCGAAGGTGAAGACTTTAGGCAAATTTTTCGGATAGATATGCCGGCGGATCCCACTTACTTACCCCTTTATGCAGAGCTGATCCATATCAATCAAGTGAAACAATTGGATGACGAATTATTGGCTCAATATTCCGGTAATTTATTGCGGCAGCATATCGGCTTGATCCCGCAGAGCAATCCCATTAAACCCTTTGCTGAACGGTTTGAGCGAGATTTACCTGCCATGCATGAACACGGCCTGGCCTATTACCATCTGTGGGCCTTCAACAATACCCGGCAGATGGGTGCGGCGTTTGAACTTGCCGCAGCCTATTTAAAGTGGTTGACGCAATACAATAAGCTGGATATGTCCCCCGCTATTGAAAGTTTTCAGAAGATTTCCAGTGCAAATAAATCATTGATTCTTAAGATTGCACGGTCGGTCAATTCAAGCCGGCCACTGGATCTTAGTGCACTGTTTGCCGAAATGGCTGACGACTGGGATAGGGGTATGAACTGTGTGGTTGATAAACTGAAAATCTGACATTAGAGCTTGGGTTCGTTAATACATTATTCTGCCAATTTTCTATAATTTTTAAATTCAAAATATTACCTAGGAGGGTACTATGACAGACACTAACGCTATTGATTTACAAATCCGCACTGTTTTAAAAGATCACGCACGCTTAATGGAAGATGCGTTGACACTTGATCCCAACAACGATCTTTATCAATCAGGCATGACCTCGCTTTCGAGCGTGAACGTCATGCTGGGATTAGAAGGCGCTTTTGATGTTGAATTTCCTGACCACATGCTGAATAAGAAAGTGTTTGGTTGCATCGCATCCATTCGTTCTGCACTGATGGAACTGACTGCGGCTTAACAATTGGCATAAGATGAGCAGAGGTAGCGGTCATTCCGGTAGCCATCCAAGGCGATTTTTAACCAGCGATTGGCAACTCTGTGCAACAGCACCTGCACAGATTACTGAGTTAAGTCAGCTAGATACGCTTGATTCCTGGTTGTCTGTCCCAGCTTTAGCACCCGTTGCGGACGTATTGCGCCAGTTGAAACTTTGGTCGCTTGATGCTGCTCCCAGGCGCTTTGATGCAGAAGATTGGTGGTATCGACTGTGTTTTGATTGTACTGATATTACATCAGGCGGTGATTTTGTGTTGGGTTTTGACGGTTTGGCAACCTTGGCAGAGGTATGGCTGAACGGTGACAAGCTGTTTACAAGCGAAAACATGTTTTTAAGCCATCAATATCCTATTACGCCCCGTTTGCGTACGCAGGGTAATGAACTAATCATTGCTTTCCGCTCTTTAGATTATCAGCTCAGCAAACGTAAGCCACGGCCAAGTTGGCGAACTCCGATGATTGAGAACCAAAACTTGCGCTGGGTTCGTACGACAGTGCTTGGTCGTACGCCAGGCTGGTCGCCACCCGCTGCTGTAGTTGGCCCTTGGCGCAGTATCTGGCTTGAGCGCAGTGCCTTAAGCATTAGCGAGATACAATTATTTCCTCGCGTGGAAGGTAATGCTGGCGTTTTAGAAATCGCTTGCCATATTAAAAACCCTGACAAGCGTATTATAGAAGGCGTCCAGGTAGCTGTTTCTCGTAACAATAAAATCTACACCACGCCCTTGAATAACGATGGGCAAGGTAATTTATATACTGCGGTACTGTGTGTTGATGATGTTGACCTGTGGTGGCCGCACACGCACGGTGAGCCTGCGCTATACCGGCTGAAAGTCATAATAGGCTCAGCACAAGATAATGCTATTGAAATAGAGTGTGGAACGGTAGGTTTCCGCACCGTGCAACTAGATTGCCAAAATGGCGCATTTGCCTTGCGGATTAATGGAGAGCTTATATTCTGTCGTGGGGCGTGCTGGACACCCTTGGATCCAATTACGCTGGATTCCTCAATAGCAAATTATGCTTCCGCCTTAACGCAAGCCTGCGAAGCCGGGATGAACATGCTCCGCATCAGCGGAACCATGGTGTACGAGGCCGATGCTTTTTATGACCAGTGTGATGCACTCGGCATCATGGTGTGGCAGGAATTTATGTTTGCAAGCATGGCTTACCCGGACGATCCTGCATTCTACGAATCAGTGCAAATCGAAGCACAACAACAATTGTCGCGTTGGCAGGCACGGCCTTCGTTGGCCGTATTATGTGGCAACAGCGAGGTTGAACAACAAGCCGCCATGTGGGGCGCTTCCCGAGATAAATGGACGTCACCGCTTTTTGATACGATACTGAAAGAGGTTTCAAATACTTTATGCCCGGATGTTCCTTATTGGCCTTCTAGTGCCCATTATGGCTCTTTTCCCCATCAGAATGATGTGGGCACTACGTCTTATTATGGTGTAGGGGCTTATCTTCGTCCGCTGGAAGATGCACGGCGCTCAAACGTCCGTTTTGCGACTGAATGTCTGGCTTTTGCCAATGTTCCAGAGCCGACGATATTTAAACATATGCCCGGTGAACATGGCGCTGTGCGGGTACATCATCCCATTTGGCGATCAAGAGCGCCAAGGGACTTGGGTGCCGGCTGGGATTTTGAGGACGTGCGCGACCATTATCTCGCGCTGTTGTTTGCCGTCAATCCTATGAAATTGCGCTACGCCAATCATGAGCGGTATTTGTTGTTAAGCCGAGTAAGCAGTGGCGAAGCAATGGCAGCGGCTTTTAATGAATGGCGTACGAAAACGTCAAACTGTCGTGGAGCGCTGGTCTGGTTTTTACGCGACTTATGGCCAGGTGCTGGCTGGGGTATCGTTGATAGTTCGGGTCATCCTAAAGCCTGTTATTACTATTTGAAGCGGGTATTGCAACCCATTGCTCTATCAATGAGTGACGAAGGCGGCAATGGCTTGTATCTTCATTTGGTTAACGAACATCCAAAGCTGCTATCGGCAGACGTTGAAATTTCAGCGTACCAGTCCGGGCAGGTGTTGGTGGCATCGACTTCCCGCACCATTATACTGGAGCCACGTGGTACCTGTTCAGAAGCTATTTTGGCTTGGTTCGACGGTTTTTTTGATTTTTCTTACGCGTACCGGTTTGGCCCGGCAATGGCTGATGTCATACATGCCAAGCTGAAATCAGAAAATGGTGGTGTTATTGCCGAATCTTTTTTCTTCCCTACGGGCTTATCAGCATTTCCTGTGACTAATATTGGCTTAACGGCAAAAGCAAGTATTCTGTCAGATGGTAATGTCCAAGTAACGGTAAGTTGCAACCAGTTGGCGCTGGCAGTCCATTTTGATGTAAACGGTTTTGTACCGGATGAAGCCTACTTCCATCTTGCGCCGGGTAGCCAAAAGACGGTGTTGCTAAAAGCTATCGATAGCAATTCTGCCAGTTTTTATGGTTATGTTAGTGCTATTAATGCGTCAGAAATGGCTAGCATAATCATTGCCTAATTAAGTTGGCGAAGATAAAAAGCCTTGAAGCACGTGCGTTATTTGTACTTTCATTCATAGTGAAAAAAAACGGATGGATAGCTGGTTATGTCAGGTTAAAATTTGAAAGAAACTTAAAGCTGTATTCTTAAGGTGTGCGCCCCCAATTAAGGGCAAGTCTTATTTTTTGAGAAACAAACATTGATGCTTGATAAGACCTTCGCCGTTCATTTTGCCACGGACTGGGTTGATTGCTGGAATAGCCTTGACCTTGATTGTATTTTGTCGCACTACACTGACGATTTTGAAATGACATCGCCGATCATCATAAGAGTGGCTGGAGAACCGTCAGGCACATTGAAGGGCAAAGAAAACGTGCGTGCTTACTGGGCTAAAGCCTTGCAATTAGTGCCAGATCTTCTTTTGACCTAATGACAACATTGATTGGCGTAGATAGCGTCACCTTATATTACAAAGGTGTTCGGGGATTGTCGGCGGAGGTTTTTCATTTCAACCAAGAAGGAAAAATTACTAAAGCCTACGCCCACTATTCCCAAGATGATTGACATCTATGATGAGCTATTAAATCCACATTCTGAGAGATAACAACCGCTATTTACAAATAGCTAACTTTGGCTTCAGTTGTTGAATTAACTAACTCACCCATGCAAAAGGCGGTTTCTCCTAATTTTTCCAGATGGCTGATAGCCGCGCTTTCTTGATCCGCTGGCACAATCACAATCATGCCCACGCCACAGTTAAACGTAGTCAGCATATTGGCTTGAGTGACCTTGCCTTGCTGCTGCAACCATTTGATTATAGACGGAAATTCAAAAGTAGAAAGCTGTATTTGAGCATCGATGCCGTGGCTCAATACTCTCGGCAGATTTTCTGTAATGCCGCCGCCGGTGATGTGTGCCAATGCATGAACAGGGACTTGTTCCAACAGCGACAATAAGGATTTAACATAAATTTTGGTTGGTTTAAGCAATACTTCACCCAAGGTGCTGCCCTCAAACGAGTCGGTTAGCTTAGCACCGCTATGTGCCAGTATTTTTCGGATTAACGAATAACCGTTTGAGTGCGGCCCGGACGAGGAAATGCCGATTAGTTTATCGCCCGCCGCTACTTTACTACCATCAATAATCTTCGCTTTTTCGACGACACCTACACAGAACCCCGCCAGATCGTACTCGCCATCGGCGTACATGCCGGGCATTTCTGCCGTTTCACCGCCTACCAGAGCTGCACCTGCCAGTTCACAACCCACACCAATGCCTTCGATAACGGCCGCAGCGGTATTGACATCCAGCTTTCCGGTCGCAAAATAATCCAGGAAAAACAAAGGTTCCGCACCTTGCACAATGATGTCGTTAACGCACATGGCGACCAAATCGATGCCGATGGTGTTGTGTATTCCTGATTCAATCGCCAGTTTAAGTTTAGTGCCTACGCCATCGGTGCCGGATACCATAATTGGATTTTTGTAGCGATCCAGCGGCAATTCGAACATCGAGCCAAAACCGCCTAATCCTGACAAAACACCCGCTGTGCGGGTTCGTGCGGCAATAGGTTTTATGCGTTCAACCAACTCGCTACCGGCGGCAATATCGACGCCGGCGCTTTTATAATTAAGGCTTTCTTGATTTTGTTCGCTCAATGGTGCTTCTCTTGCTAAAATTGCTCAGGCTGGTATTGTACAAGACAGCAGAAAACAAATAGAAAAAATAATCACAACAACTAAGCCTCACATTCGGTGCGGCATATAAATCAAAGTTCTATACACAACGCGGGGGATGGATGATGAAATTACACACCACAGCAGAAGTCCTGCTACTGACAGCACTGACATTAAGCAGCACTGGGGCATTTGCCTACGGTAACGACAAAGAAAAAGAAATTTGCCGACACCCAAAAGTGCAGGAATTTACTTTGCCGGAGTATCAAGGCGAAAACAAGAAAGAAGTGGCAGCCGAAAGTGAATTTAGCTTTATTGTATCGGGTTGGGCAGACCCTAAAAAAATTAAGATGGATGGAAAAGGCGTACCGGTACCGATTACGGTCGAAAGCAACGACAATTACCATAAGGTTAAAGGTAAATTGCCACCTGAGTTAACCGGCAAATTTGTCCGTCTTAACGCCCGTGTCCCCGCAGTTTTGGGCTGTTATACGACGATAGGCTGGTTGATTAAAGTGGCGGATAAGGCGAAAACGCCTGATGCGGCAACACCTGAAGCAACGCCGGTTCCACAAAGCGTCGAGACGGGTGCAAAAGCGGCTATCCCAAGTGGTGAAGCTGTCGCACCTGCTGATAAAGCGGTCACCGCTCCTTAACACGCCTGTTTTTTCATAGCTAAAGCCTGTTCCAGTATTTGTTTACTGGGGCGGGTGTAAGGTTTTGATTTTATTTTCCATCCCTACAATCCCAGTGGATCATCTGGATCCACGCCTTCCATAAATGGTAAACGTCGATCCTGATTGGTGAGTTGGTATATTTTCCCCAGCCAGTTGTTGAAGACAGCTTTTGCGGTATCGCGCCAGGTATTGTCGATGTGTTCCAAGACCAAATACTCTGGAAACGCTTCAATTATTCCACCCGTTTGCTTGGCCTGTTTGGCCTGTTGCTCATAAGCTAACAAAACTTCTTGTACGGCGGCATTGAAATAGTTTTCGGGAAACGGCGGGTATTCGTCGCATTCCCCTTGATAAAACCGCAATACTTCCCGTTTATATTCTTTAAGCAAACTGATGTCATCGTACTCAGGATGGCCTTGAAAATAGACCGTGCGGAAACCATCGGGGCTGACGGCTAGGTGTACGCCCGATTCTTTACTGGCAACCAATACTTTCAGGCCATGTTTTTCCATATCGCTTTGGAAAATTTCATTGAAGCGAGAGTGTGGCACATCAAAGCGCGTATTGATTTCGGCGACTAAAGGATGTGTGCGGTTGAACGTTTTATGCGAATAAACCCCCCAGCGTTTTTTGCCTATAGGTGTCCGTTGGATGCCGTAGGTATACTGAATCAACGCATGGGTGGCGAGGCATGAACACAGCACGGAAGTGACATGCTGGTTGGCCCAGCAAAACACTTCGGTTAAGGGTTGCCAGAAATCTTCTTCAGCCAATTTTGACCCGACAACATTGGCACCGCTTATTATTAGCGCATCCAAACCATCCCGTTTAATCTGCTCAAACGATTCGTAATATTTATTGATATGCGCTTGTGCGTCTGGACTTCTGGTCAGGCCATCAATGGTGAACAGATGGACGTGAAATTGGACGATCTGATTACAAGCCCCCAAAAGACGAAGAAATTGCCGTTCCGTCGCTTCCAGCGCCGCATCCGGCATCATGTTCAACAGCCCGATGTGCATTTCCCGAATATCCTGATTTTTGGCGCGTTCGGGATCTAATATCTCTTCACCTTCTTCCTGTAAGCGACGGAAGGTGGGCAGGTCAGTATGGGCAACTAAGGGCATGTGACTAAAATAAGCAAGCTAGCTAGCGATCTAATGCCTGGGCGATCAACTGGATAAAATCGGCTTCGTTTTTAACTTGCCCCGCATCGCTGGCATCAACCGTGTAACCGTATTGGTCGGCAATGGCCTGATAGCGCGGCAGCCTAGACTTGAATAACGCTGGAAATACCCAGGTCACAAACTCATCGGGGGGAATGCTGGTCGGGTCGCGGTAATTTTTCAGTTTCATAAATTCGCAAAGCTGTTCCTCAAGAAATGCCTCTCGGTAGTAGAGCGGCTTTGGATCGGATTTCGCACGGCCAATGATGGTTTGCTCCATTGCAGGCGGAATTTTGATGTAGACAATGAGGGTGTGTTCTGCCAGCGTGTCTAAAACTTCCTGGCTGTCGAGTTCACAGACACTGCCCCCCGCATCGTTGATAAAGTGCTTATAACCGTAGATGTCTTCAGCTTTCTCGATAAATTCGGGAATATCTTTCATCGCCGCAACTTCAGCTTGATGATGTAGTTTCTGGCGACGTTTGAATTCTTGCAGCGACAAGCCATTCGACTCAGGATTGCCCAATTTGCCCAGAAATGCGGAAACCGGCTCAAGGTTTTCCACCGTGATTTTATTGCTGATATGGATGGAGTCGGACAGCAACAGGTTACGCAGGAACGGCACCCGCATGGCTTCACGCTTGATGTTGTCCAGTATCGGCTCTTCCAGATATTTTGTGCCTATGCGGTAATCGCCGGAGTAATGAAACCATTTGGCTTTAGGCAGTTTATTTGCCAGCGTGGTCTTACCTGCACCCGACATTGCCAGCAAAGTGATCCGTTTGGACGGCCAGTCCAGGAATTCCTGGGCGGTCATTTTCATAAAATCTTAATCCAGATAATCTTCAATATCGACATCTTCCATATTGGGTCGGTGTTCGTCTGGGTCAGAATAACCCAGGTCGTCAGTCTCCAGGTCATCGAAGGGCGCGCTCCAATCTTCCGGATCTTCAATGTAATCGAAGGTTGAACCGTACCAGCTTTCATTATCATACTCGCCGATGTCGCCATTGAGGTACTGGACTTCAACCGAGCCATCGTCTTGAATATTGATAACCTTAAACTTCAGGTTATTTTCTAAATCTTTGTACCAACTGCCAATAATGGGATCTGCTATGGTTGTCATGATGAATACCTCGATGTATTAAACAGGGTCGGCGGGTATTAAGTTAGAATTGGCGGCAATATGCAAAAATAACTGACCGATATTTGCGATCAGGCGTTTGTTAGCTTCCATTACCATTTCATACCCGCTTCGCCTTTTCTGCAAAGCGATTAACTTTTTGTCCGTAGATAGTTATAGAGGATGCGCTGCTTTCTTGCAAGAGTTTGCTATGCTACGATGCGGACACGTTTTGAATATGATGAATTTTTAAATTGTAACGGGTAATACGATGCAGGAAATTTTAATAGGTGGGCAAGAAGGTATCAAGGTTTTTATGGATGCTGCAATGGGCAACCGGCACGGCATGATTTCCGGGGCTACAGGCACCGGCAAAACAATCACCTTGCAAGTGCTGGCAGAAGGTTTTTCACGTATAGGTGTCCCCGTTTTTCTGGCTGACATCAAAGGCGATTTATCGGGAATCACGACAGCCGGAAAGCCAAATGAAAAAATTGCTGAAAGGATCAATCAGATTGGTATAAGCGATTATCAACAGCGCGGCAATGCGGCGGTCTTCTGGGATATTTTCGCCAAAACCGGACATCCTGTACGTGCCACGATTTCCGATATGGGGCCGTTGTTGCTAAGCAATTTGCTGGAATTAAATGATACCCAGACCGGTGTCCTGTACAGTTGTTTCAAAATTGCCGATGACAATGGCTTGTTATTGCTTGATTTGAAAGACTTGCGTGCGATGTTGGCTTGGGTTGGCAATCAGGGCAATGACCTGCAAGCCGAATACGGCAATATAGCGCCTGCCAGCTTGGGTGCTATCCAACGGCAATTGCTGGTGCTAGAGGAGCAAGGCGCAGAAAATTTCTTTGGAGAGCCTGCCATTCAACTCGAAGACTTTTGCAAAACGGATTTTTCCGGTAATGGTGTCATCAGTATTCTTGATGCGACTGATCTGGTCAGCAAATCACCGCGTTTGTATGCCACCTTCCTGCTGTGGCTATTGTCAGAACTATTTGAAAACCTGCCTGAAGTCGGTGATGCGGATCGGCCTAAATTAGTGCTGTTCTTTGACGAAGCACACCTGCTTTTTGAACAAGCACCTAAGCCGCTGGTCGATAAAATCGAACAAATCGTCCGGTTAATCCGATCCAAAGGCGTGGGCGTTTATTTCATCAGCCAAAGCCCTTTGGATGTGCCGGAAGATATCTTGGGGCAACTAGGCCTGAAAATTCAACATGCTTTGCGAGCTTACACGCCTAAAGACCAGCAGGTCGTGAAAAGTGTTGCCGGTACGTTTCGGGCAAACCCCAAAATTGACACCGAAACCGCCATTCAGGAACTCAAAACCGGCGAAGCACTTGTTTCGGTACTCAATAAAGATGGCAGCCCGACACCGGTTGAACGCATCTTGATTTGTCCACCTGGATCGCAAATAGGCCCGGTATCAACGGAGCAACGCGCAGAAATGATGCAACGATCACCCCTCAATGGCCGCTATGAACAGGAAATTGACCGGGAATCCGCTTATGAAATGCTCAAACAAAAGACCGAGCGGCAAAATCAGGAAGAGCTTGAAGAAAAACAGCAAAAAGAGGAGAAAAAAGCCGCAGCGGCTGGCTCCAGCAAACGACAGAGCGTGACCGAAGCCTTGCTCAAAAATGCCGCCCGCAGTATAGGGACGACAGTGGGTCGGCAGATCGTGCGCGGCATTATGGGTTCTTTGCTAGGACGACGTTGATGCCTTGAAAAACAGGCATTATAGAGGCAACATTAAAATTTGCATTGGTTTAATGGGAAAAACAATATCTCCGCCGGACGTAGCATTTCAACGTGGGCAAAACCCACTTATCGGCAAAACGTCAGTGACAGGGCAACATGCCCTGTCCGGCTAGAGCGGCTACTTTGATCGTCTTATCCTCACCAAAAAAGCACTAAATTTCCATCACGATAATTGCTAATGCTATTAGGGGTGAGTGGGTGTCCATTCCATTATTTCAAGCTTACTTGCTCTTTTTTTTTTGCTGACGTATTATTTCTTCAGTGTTTCAGTGTTTCAGTGTTTCAGGGTGGGCAAGCGAATGGGAGTTGAAACAACTGGTCAACAAAAATTAAGGTAATGTAATGAAGCCAATACTGTCAGTAATCATAAAAACGTTGAATGAAGAAAAAAACATTGAAAAATGTTTGGATTCTGTTGTTATTGCGACGAAAAACATCAAATCAGAAATCATACTTGCTGACTCATTATCAACCGACAAAACCTTGGACAAGGCTAGCCGGTATAAAATCAAAATTGTTCAACTAGCAAATGCCAATGATCGTTCATGTGGTATTGGCCCTCAATTAGGGTTTCAATACGCGGAAGGAGACTATATATACCTTGTGGATGGGGATATGGAAATAAATCAGGATTTTCTAGAATTAGCAATTCATAAACTGGAAACCAATCCCCTATTGGCTGGAGTAGGAGGAAGTGTGAAAGAAATGTGTATAGAAAATTTGTATTTTAAAAAAAGTGCACAAATAGAATTTAAATATGGGAATGTGGGCCACCTAACGGGGGGCGGGCTATATAAAAGAAGAGCAATCGAGGATGTAGGGTTCTTTTCTAACATAAACCTACATTCATTTGAAGAATTAGAATTAGGCTTAAGACTAGTTTCAAAAGGCTGGACATTAGAAAGAGTTAATGTTCCTGCAATAAAACATTATGGACATACTGATACATCATTAAGTCTAGTGCTAAAAAGATTAAAAACTAAATACCTTTATGGATATGGGGAATTTATCAGATCTGCAATTGGTAAGCCCTATTTTTTCATAGCTGTGTCGAATGCGAAGATTTTATTGACGACGCTTGTCATGTGGATAGCGATAGCGGTTTCATTGTTTTACCAGAATATAACTTTACCTATAGCGATATTAATAATAGGTATTTCATTTATGTCAGTAAAAAAGAGAAGTATAAAAGAGGCACTATTCTCTATTTTTACGTGGCATATAATGACTATCGGGTTAATACTGGGGTTCATTGCCAAACCCAAAAACCCTAATTCAAAAATAGAAGCCAAGATAATACAATGATGAAAAGGTCATAATTAAAAAGCTCGAACAACCCGCACTACGGACGACTAACCGACCACCATTAATGAAGTGCTTAAATGCAAATTAAGCGACCAACTAAAAAATAATTTCAAAAAGCGGACATTTCCGACTGTTTTATCCTGAATGTGTTGATGAGGGCGAAAGCTCTCAATAACGGTAATTTAACGATTACACCTTAACTACAGGATAAAGGAAATGTTATGAATAGATATAAAACCTTGCTATGGCGTTGCATTGTCGCTTTCGCGTTGACTACCCCTTTCGCCCAAGCCGCAACCCTTCAAATTAATCCCATTAGTACGCAGGTCGATAAAGGCAAGACTTTTAGCGTATCAATTAACATATCAGGCTTAAGATCAACGCAGGCTTTAGGCGGTTACGATATTTCATTGGGATATAACACCGATTTACTGCAATTTAAATCCGCCACCTTTGGTGATCCTAAATTAGGCGATCAGCTCGATTTGTCTGGCAAAGGGCTTAACTCTCCATTGGTTACAGCAGATTCAAGTTCAATCAACTTGATCGAGTTCTCATTAGATGATTCGGCTGATTTGCTCGCTAAACAAGCGGATGACTTCACGCTTGCCACGTTGTATTTTACGGCTCTCACCACGGGTACCAGCCCGCTCGCCCTAAGCCTGAACAGCCTGAGCGATAGCGAAGCCAATCCGCTGTTGGCCAGCAGCAATAACGGTTCGGTAACAATCAATGCACCCGTTAATGCCGTTCCGCTTCCTGCCGCCATATGGCTGTTTGCACCTGCATTGACGTTGCTGATGCGTAAACGTAGCAATCGTTCGAATTCATGAGGGTATGGCAATGAAAAAGAAAAATTCAAAAACGCTGATTTCAGTTAAAAATAATCGTCTTTTGGACAGTAAATACAAACCTGCTCTCGCAATGCTACTCCTCCTGGGAAGCAGTCATGCTCAGGCTGAATTCTTAGGTAATACTTTTGTGGTCGCGCCATTCAACCAAACTGTCGTCGCTCGCTGGGGATGCGTACGTTTATCTGATTGTTCAATGGTTCCGAGTGACTTCACCATTACCCAAGCACCGACGCATGGGATAGTGACCTTCGGCCAAGAAATAGGAACTATCACTTCTCTCCCGCAATGTAATGGTAAGTCTATTACGCGACAAGCGGCTTACTACACCTGGGTAGATGGCAGCAAAACCGCTCAAAGCGATACACTGGGTTTACATTGGAGCGGCGGGGACGGAATAGGGTGCTCTGTTGACAATAATATCCAAATATTAAAAGCGCCGTCGCCTAAAAACCAAGGCAAAGACGACCCCGACTGCCCAAAAACCTGCGACGGCAATCCGATTAATGCCGGTACTGGCAACAAGTTTCAAATCGAGACCGATTACGTAGGCAGTCCGCATACAGGGCTGGAAATCCGCCGCTATTACAACAGCCAAAACAGTACCGAGACAACCTTCGGCACTGGTTGGCGCAGTTCCTGGCAACATTCAATTACCAGTGTTTCTGGTGGTAATACTGTTCAAGTTAATCGCGCCGACGGTCGGGCGGAGACTTATGCCAAAACCGCAAACGGCAGTTGGCAGGCTGATCCCGACGTGACCAATGAACTCACTGTATTAACTGCTGCGAGCAACCAACAAACGGGATGGCAAATCAAAACCAAAACCGACGACATCGAACGCTATAGTTTGGATGGCCGATTGGTTTCGATGGCTAACCGTGCCGGACAAACTACCACGTTCAGTTATGACAGCAATAACCGTGTCAGTGTATTAACCGGACACTTTGGCCATAAAATGACGTTTGCCTATGATGACAACAACCGCATTAGCCGCATTACCTTACCGGATAGCAGTGCCTATCAGTACGGCTATGATGATAAAAATAACCTGGTATCGGTGACGTATCCAGATGCCGCAATCCGTAAATACCTTTACGAAAACACCACCTTCGTCCATGCCTTAACCGGCATACTTGATGAAAACGGCAAACGCTTTGCAACCTATACTTACGATGCCCAAGGCAGGGCGACTTCTACGCAACATGCGGGCGGTGCGGAGCTTACAACGATTGCCTATAATGCCGACAATACCGCAACAGTCACGGATGCCTTAGGCAATAAGCATGGCTATAACTTTACTACTCAGTTTGATGTAGTAAAACCAACAGGCGTGACGGGTACGCCGATTAAAAACTTGGGCGCCAAAGCGTTTACTTATGATGATAACGGTTTTGTTGCCAGCAATACCGACTTCAATGGCAATATCACTACTTGCCAGCGAGATAGCGATGGCTTGGAGTTATCACGCACGGAAGCTGCCGGTACGCCATTGGCAAGAACGATTACCACAGAATGGCATTCAATTTATCACTTACCTATCAAGATTGTTGAACCCAATCGGGTTACCAATCTTGCCTATGACAACAAAGGCAATCTTATTGAACGCACTATCAGTTCGGGTAGTTTAAGCAGGGCTTGGCAATACAGTTACAATGCCGACGGCCAAGTACTGACTATCAATGGGCCACGTACCGATTTGGATGATGTGACTCAGTTTGGTTACGACAACAAAGGTAACTTAGTCAGTATTGTTGATGCGTTAGGTCACAAGACCCTCATCATCGCCTACGATGCCAACAGTCGTCCCTTAACCGTGGTGAATGCCAACGGCTTAATCACCACCTTAACCTACAATCTACGTGGACAAGTCATCAGCTCACAAACGGGTAATGAACTGACCACTTACACCCGCGACGCTCTCGGACAAGTCACCAAGGCTAGCGCACCGGACGGCAACTTTATTGCCTTTGCTTATGATGATGCCCACCGATTGATAAAAGTCAGCGATCAATTGGACAACCATATCGACTACACGCTCGATGCCGTCGGGAATCAGGTCAAACAAAACGTCTATGACCCATCCGCCGTGTTAACGCAAACGGTGAGCAAAAAGTTTGACAGCAACAATCGGCTTGCTGCAATTGTCGGAGCGAACGGTCAATCAACGCTCGTCAACTATGACGATAACGATAACCCTGTTGCTATCAGCGATGCGTTGGGCAACCAAACCAAGCTCATTTACGATGCCTTAAACCGCCTCATCAACAGTCTTGATCCAGCCGGTCATGCCACAAAGCAGGGTTATGATGTTAACGATAATTTGACGGTAGTCACTGATCCGTTAACCCATAAAACCCAATATGGTTATGACGGTTTGGGCAATCCACTTAGCTTGAATAGTCCTGATACCGGATTGAGTAAGTTCAGCTATGACAGCGCAGGCAACAAAATTAGCGCGGTCGATGCCCGTGGCAAGCAGATTAACTATGGTTACGACAACTTGAACCGCTTAACCAAGATAACGTATGACGGCAATCAAACTATCAACTTTGTTTACGACCAAGGCGTTAATGGTATCGGTCATCTGGTTCAAATGAACGATGAATCCGGCATTACCCAATGGCAATATGATAAGCATGGCCGCACCATCAGCAAAACCTTACAGGCAGGCCAACTAAGCTTTACTACACAGTATGGCTACAATGCCCAAGGCCAGTTAACGACGATGACCTATCCGTCCGGCAAGGTTATCCAATTAACCTATAGCCAAGGGCAGATTACGGCAGTCGATGCCAATGGCAACCCTTTACTCACTGACATTCATTACCAACCTTTTGGCAATGCCAGTGATTGGGTGTTTGGCAATGGCAAAAAAACGGTACGAGATTATGATTTGGACGGACGCATCACCGCTTACGACATGGGCGAGCGTTCGCGGCAACTCAGCTATGACAAAGCAGATCGGGTTATCGGCTACAAAGATACGGACCTGCAACATGACCAAAGTTTTGCTTATGACGCAGTCAGTCGTTTGCTCGGTATTACCACGCCGGCTACGCAAACCGATTATGCGTACGATGCCAATGGCAATAGAACCCGTGTCAACAACAATGGTACTAACCTGGTATCAACGCTTGATAGCAACAGCAACCGTTTGTTAAACCTTAGCGAAAATAACGTAGCGAAAAAAGCGTACCAGTACGATGCCAGCGGTAATACCATAAACGATGGCAGTCATACCTTTACCTTTGATGGCAGAAATCGCTTAGTGAAAGCATCCGGCAGTTTCGGCACAGAAACTTACCTCATTAATGGCTTAGGGCAACGGGTGGAAAAACTGTCCGGCAAGGTTTCAGACTTAGCTGGCGATGCCAATGAAGACGGCAAACTCAGTGTGGAAGACTTACGATTAATCGTGTTGATGACTCAAGGCAAACAGCCGGGCAAATTAATTGCCGACTGCAACCATGACGGCAAAGTTACCATCGCCGATGCTACCTGTACCCAAGCAAAAATCGTCGCCAATCGCAATAACCCCGGCGGTATCGGGCAAGCTGCCGCGACGTACTTTGTTTACGACGAAGCTGGTCATTTATTGGGCGAATATGACAAACAAGGCAAAGCCGTTCAAGAAACCGTCTGGCTGGGTGACATGCCTACCGCCGTATTAAAAGACGATAAGGCTTACTACGTCTATGCCGACCATCTAAACGCACCACGGGCGATCAGCGATGCCACCGGCAAAACCGTATGGCGTTGGGATAGCGAGGTCTTTGGCACTACACCCGCCAATGAAGATCCCGATCAAGATGGGACTAAGTTTGCCTATAACTTGCGCTTCCCTGGGCAGTATTTTGACCAGTCTACCGGGCTGCATTACAACGGGTTTAGAGATTATGATCCGGCGACAGGAAGGTATGTGGAGAGTGATCCGATTGGATTGGATGGGGGGATTAATACTTACGGATATGTTTTCAATCGTCCACTCAGTATATTTGATCGTACCGGATTGGCTGGAGAATTTATAATTTACTTTAACCCAATCTCTGAACCAGTGCTCTATTTAGCAGCGGTACAAGACAATCATCCTGATGGTGTAATATCCGTTTATATGCATGCTAATTCAAATGGGGCTATTGGTCGAAAAGATGACAAGGGTAATTTTGTGCCGGATAAGGATTTTACCTATGCTGATGTGGCCCGAGATATAAGGAATTTACAAGGGTATAAGCCATATTCAACAATCAAATACGGTGCCTGTAATTCTGGGGTGAGCGATTCAGCCCATCTTTCGACAGCTGAAAAAATACAACGAGCCGGCGTTCCGAATAAAAGCTTAGCTCCAAATGGTTATTGGTGGGCTGAAATGAATGGGGTACATGCTCACTCATTTATCGCTCCCCCAAACACATTTTTAGGTATCCCACTCAGTTCACCCAATCGAAACTCTATAGGAAGTTTAAATACTTTTAATCCGCCTATAGCGAGATCAGGAGGATTGTCCGTCTATTGGAAATAAGCGAGTAGCGAGTAGCCTGAATGGAGCTTGCGGAATCCGAGCATTCGTGGCTTCGATGTCCCGTATTCCGTTGCACTGCATACGGGCTACGCATTTTTTTGTTCCGTGTGACCGGGTATCCCTGTGCTGGACGGTTTTTTAAACCCGTCTTCATCGTTTCAACACAAACACAAACTTTAAATGCGGGTTAAATAACGAACGTGTGACGGGGTATGTTACCCCGTCACTCACGTTTTGCCGATGGTGGAGTTGTTGAACCACGTCGAAACCACGAACGGGGCAACATGCCCCGTCCAGCGGATGTCATGGTTCCAAATGCGTATTTACTCAACCCATTAATTTCTTATACAACCCAAGAGGATACTGATATGAACCGATTTATTTTGTTGACCATCACATTGCTACTTTGTAATTCTGCTGTTTTTGCCCACGGCCCGGTCAGGCAAAAAATGGACAGAACCATAGAAGTCAACGCACCTGCAACGGCGGTGTGGAAAATAATCGGCAATTTTGCCGATTTATTCTGGCTACCTATGGTTGATAGCGTAAAAGCTGATGCGGGCAATAACATCGGCTCAAGCCGAGTGATTAACCTAATAAAAAACGGCGGTACGATAAAAGAAAAACTCATCGAATATGATGCTACCGAAATGTCTTACAAATAAAAAATCACCGACATGAGTACGGCTAAAACCGTCGATTTTAATAGCGGCAAAGAAAATGTGCCGGTACTGCCCGTGAGTGATTTTGCTGCGACGATTTCGGTAGAAAGCAAAGATGACAAAAGCTCAGTTGTTACTTGGCAGGCAGGCTACTACCGGGCATACCCTAACAACTTAAAACCGGGTGAACTTCCTGAAATGAATAACGATGCCGCTAATAAAGCGGTAGAAGAATTATTTACTGGAGGCTTGAATAATATCAAGGCTATAGTAGAAAAATAAGTTCGTTACGATGGATATAGCGTGTTGGCTGGTAGCCGCCGCGTGACGGGGTATGTTACCCCGCCACTCACGTTTTGCTGATGGTGACGTTTTTGAACCATGCTAAACCTTACGGACGGGGCAACATGCCCCGTCCGGCTGGGAGGCACCTGCGGCTATATCGTAAAGATTTAACTCTTGCTCCCAAAATGCGTCAACTTGCCCATCAGCGACCATACATAAATCTAAAGCAGCTGAACCGAAGCGACGCTGCCCGGTAGTTCGTTCAGCAATCCCACAAAAGCGCTGTAAGTTATTATCTGTCAAATATGAACGTATGCACGCAAATCCGGTACTGACCATAGCGTTTGATAAGCTAGTTTCAGTTGAAACAGAAATTTGCCGACCGTTTTTCCATGCACCAAAATTTTTTTTAGCGAAATAATAATCATCAAGTGCCGGAGCATATACAGCACCAATAATAATTTCTCCATTAACCTCTAATGCAACACTAATTGCCCAAAAATACTGTCCCTTTGCAAAAGAATGTGTACCGTCTATCGGGTCAACAATCCAGCGATTGGTTTGATTTTCACTTTGCCCACTTTCCTCACCCCAAAACCCGAACTGTGGGTATTGTTTGAACAATACATCTTTCAGGTATACCTCAACGGCGAGGTCAGCTTCAGTAACGAAATCACGTGGACTTTTTTTCTCTACTTTTAATTGCTCTAAATTTAAATAATAAGATAAGGTGTAAGAATCTCTAGCGTTGTTTACAGTATTCTCCTGAATACTGTAAACAACGCTAGAGATTCTTACAGCTTATGCCAATTGCAAGGGATTTATGAATTGAGGAAAGTGCTGTACGTTGATGACGTATTAACGCCGGGTTAAAACTTTACTCTTTAAAAATGATTGTAGCTAATTAACTAGGGTCTGTTGACAATTAATATGAGATAATTATGCCAACTAATTGAATAGGGTGGCAAATGGTAAGAAAGATATTGCGGGACGACCAATGGGAAAGGATTGAGTACATGTTACCTGGCAAA
>JABFQX010000098.1 GCA_013141505.1 Methyloglobulus sp. | reverse complement strand
ACGCCGTGATGGAACGCTTCTTCCTGAACTTGAAGAGGGAGCGGGTGTGGCTGCGCGAATATGCCAATCAACTGGAGGCCACTAAAGATGTGACAGGCTATATTGTGGGCTTTTGTAACAGCGCCAGACGACATCCTGCCTTGGGAAATGTCGCACCCTTGGTTTATGAACAGCAATTTGCAGCAAAAGAACCGATTGATGTGTCCGAAATTATTTGACCACTACAGTTTACCCATAATGCGATTGCCGCGTGGTCAAAAGCCCACCTTAGCGCCAACTGCACCGTGCTTTCTGACGGCTTGGCCTGTTTTTCGGGGGGGGCATCAAAGCCGGTTGCCGACATGAACTGCTGGCGGTTGGTGGGCGAAAACCCAAGGGCTTGCCCGAATTCCGCCGGGCCAACACCTTGCTCGGCAACGTGAAAACCAGTCTTGGCAGGGCTTGCCATGCCTTTAAGTTTGGCAAATACGCCCATCGCTACCTCGCCACCATAGCTTATCGGTTTAATCGGCGTTTCCAGCTTAAATCGTTGACGGGGCATTTGCTGGTCGCTGCCGCCACTAGCAAACCACGCACCGAGGCATGGCTTAGGATGGCTGAACTTCCTTGCTAATCAGGTAACCCCTTATTGATATTTCTTCTGGAAATTAAAAAAATGAAAATCATTTTAGCAGGCGTTTATTGCCCATTGAGCCTGTTTTATGTGGCTATTGCTGCAGAAAAACTAATAAATCACTTATGAAAAATGTAACATGTTGGTTTGTTTGTGTGCTAGCATGCGACATAAGTATTTGTACGTATGGTTTTACAAAAAATCAGTGGCTATACTAACACCCGATCTAAACAGCCAGCTAAGGCAGCAGAGGAATGCAGCTTAACATGAAGTTAAGGTAATCGGACATATTGTTTCTTCAAGATACAGGTACGGTAAAGGCTTAAAAGCCAGGCTTACCAAAGGAAAAAGTGGAGGCTTTTTAGATTTTAAGATGGGTTGGACAATCGTGAGTGTGGCGTTTACATAGAGTTCACATGCGATTTAATCAGTAAAGATTCACGCTAGATTCGCTTTGGATAAGTTGGACTAGCTTTGGCATTGAGCAATCGTCCTAGGGGTGTTTTTTGGGGGGCTGCGGCTTAGGGTTGCTTTATGCGGTGTCTTAAAAGACTAAATTGATTCACTAGGTAATCGTACGTATTTTCAATAATTACAATGGGCTTTAATCTATTGCCAAGGTTGATAGCTTAATCGAGAGATAAAAGGACAAGATTAACATCAGGGAGTTTTACCGGGGCAGGGAAGGAGTTTCTCTGTTATTCCTCGGGCTACACCTACCGTGAGGTAGGGTCGGAAAGCTACAGGTCTTTACCAAAAAAGATGGCTGAGTTGCAAATTAATTTTTTTTAACTTGTTATTTATATTTGGAGAGATTCATATGAAAAAATTATTAGTGGTTGTTGGTTTGCTTTTAGCGGCGTTCTCATTTCAAGCAGGCGCAGCAACGATAACCCTTGATGGTGCAGGTACCGGTTCTGGCTTTTTTGGACAAACTGTTAAAGGTGCATTTACTACTGACTGGGAATTTACTGTAGCCCCAAATGGCGGTGGAAGTGCCCATCTCGGTAACACTTATATAAAAGGTAAGGGAAGTATTGTAGATTTCGCGGCTACTTTAGATGGTATTGCATTTGCACCTGAATTTGACGATGGCGCTAATGAATTGCATTTGCCTTTTTTTGCAGCGTTGACACCAGGTTTGCACCATTTGATTGTTAGCGGTACTGGTATTGTAGGTAAAACTGCAAGCTACAGCGGCACTCTGATAGTTGCCCAAACCCCAATCCCTGCAGCTGTTTGGTTGTTTGGTTCAGCGTTGGTAGGTTTAGTTGGTGCTAAACGTCGTAAGGCAGCATAATTTAAGAAGTTAGTTCATTTCTAGAAAAAGGGAGGCATGCCTCCCTTTTTTATCGTTTTTTACTCAATTATTCCTGAGTTTTCTTTATCGGTAATTTACCAGGGATGGCTCTATCAGCCATCAATTCGGCCATAATTATCGTTGTAGCGCACAATGTCATCTTCGCCTAAATAACTTCCTGATTGTACTTCCACGACTTCAAGTGCGGTGACCCCCGGATTTTCAAGCCTATGCAAAGTCCCCAGCGGGATATAAATAGATTCATTTTCAGTAAGCAATATCTCTTCACTATCACGGGTTACTAGTGCGGTACCTTTGACGACAACCCAATGTTCAGAGCGGTGGTGGTGCTTTTGTAAAGACAATTTGCCGCCCGGCTTGACGACGATACGTTTAGTTTGGTGATTCTCGCCGATGTCCACGCAATCATAATGTCCCCAGGGACGATAGACCCTTCTGTGGACTGACGCTTCATTGCGTCCTAATTTTTTAAGTTGATCAACAATTTGTTTAACTTCCTGTACCCTGTCTTTAGTGGCAACCATGACAGCATCTTTGGTTTCGACAACGATAAGATCGTCAGCGCCAATCACCGTAACTAATTTATCATCTGAGGAAATATAAGAGTTTCTGGTGTCCACCGCCATTACGTCGCCACTGACTGCATTGCCGAAAGCATCTTTATCGGTGACATCCCATAAAGCAGACCATGAACCAACATCATTCCAACCGGCATCAAGCGGGATGACTACTGCTTTGTCGGTTTTTTCCATGATTGCGTAATCAACAGAATCAGCAGGACAAGTTGAAAAAATGGTTTTGTCTAAACGGGTAAAGTCCAGGTCAGTATTTGCAGCGGCTAAGGCTTGCTTGCAAATGGACAACATTTCGGGATTAAATTTTTCTAATTCTTTGAGAAAAGTGCCTGCCTTGAAGGCAAAGATGCCGCTGTTCCAGAAATAGTTGCCGCTTTTAAGGTAGTTTTCTGCGGTGGCTAAGTTGGGTTTTTCAACAAATGCCGCCACTTTAAAAGAACCGCCTTGTTGTGAAGCATCGCGCATGATGTAACCGTAACCAGTTTCAGGTCGGGTAGGTATGATACCAAACGTCACTAAATTGCCTTGTAAGGCTAATTTTTCGGCTTCAATGATGGCTAAGAGAAATGGTTCGCTATTTGCTATGACGTGATCGGCAGGCAGTACCAACAACACTTCATCCTCAGATTCTGCTGCCAGTGCTGCCATTGCCACCGCAGGCGCGGTATTTTTGCCAACTGGTTCCAGAATTATGGCCGATGGTTTAATACCAATTTCCCAAAGTTGTTCCGCCATCATAAATCGATGATCCTGGTTGCAGATAGCGATTGGTTTGTTTAAATTAGTCAGTCCAGAAAGCCTGAGCATGGTTTCTTGCACCATCGTATGTTCAGAAACGAGCGGCAGGAATTGTTTAGGGTATTGCCCACGGGATAACGGCCAGAGCCTGGTTCCTGAGCCTCCAGATAAAATTACCGGGGTCATAAAGTCACTACCTCTTAGTTTTAAAATTAAGTGTTGAAGTTAGATGGAAAGCTTAATACTGGCACAGTAAAGTTTAAGTTATGGTTTTTATAAGAGTAATTTTGGCTGTCAAATCAAGTTAATGCTACCCTCCAAACTGATTAAGGCAATTTGCATAGCCTTTATCAATTTGGATGCAGGTTAAATATTTTGACGATAACCAAATATTTAAAATAAACCAAACCAAACTGTGCAGGTTTAATTAATCGATTTCAATAGTTTTTCAGCCGCTTCTTTTTCGGTAAAACCGCCTGATTTTGCGCCTAGTGCAAGGGCTTGTTGCAATTCAGTGACGGCTGCTGCTTTGTTATTGGTTTTGTGATAGGCCATTCCTAAGTGGTATTTAAATATCGGCGTGTTTGGCATTTTGCTGGCCACATTTTTGAATACTTGTAGTGCATCTTCATCACGGCCACTGTTCATGAGCGCCCAACCATAGCTATCAAGAAAATAAGGTTGGTCTGATTTTTCAAACCGCTTTGCCAGGCTGAGGGCCCGGTCAATATTTTCTTTGCTATTGAAGTGATCGAGCAATAGAGATACTAAATTGTTGACAGCAATATCAAGATCAGGATGCTTCGCTACTAAAGTATCGTAGGCATCAAGCGCCTTGGCGTAGTCGCCAGTTTGATCGTAGGCTGACGCTAAGATAAGGCCAAGCCTTGGCTGATTAGGTATGTTTTCTAAGCCTTTAATTAAAGCAGCGATGGCTTTATTGGCTTCTTTCTTTTCCAGGTGAATAGAAGCTAGGGTCTCATAAAACTCAGGGATTTTTGGCCACTTGGCGATAGCTGGCGACAATGCCGTGATGGCATCACCCCATTGCTTGTCCTTAGCCAATAGTTGGCTTTTTAACAGAACAGGATAAAAGTTATCAGGATGCGCGGTAATAAATTCACCCAGATAAGTAAGCATGGCATTGTTTTGTTTTAAGTTTTCATAACAAGATACCATGCCACGCAGGGCATCTTGCAATTCAGGAGCAGCTGTTAACGCTTCTTTATATTGGGTGATTGCTTCCTTACACAGGCCTTGTTCCTCCGATATTTTACCGCTGAGGAATTTGGCAAACCCTGTGCCTTGTGGCTTTGCAGAGATCATATCAGCTACTTTTTGGGTGCCAGTCCAGTCTTTTTGGTTCAACTTGATTTGCGCCAATAGCTGCATAGCACCGGCTAATTCTGGATTGACCTCTAAGGCTTTATGTAACAATTCCTCAGCACGAGCGGTTTCCTTGTTTTTGAGCAGGTTGGAAACGACCGGCATCAGCGCATCAAAATTGGCTGGATTAACGGTCAATGCATTACGGAAATTCTCATCAGCCAATTCAGGCGAATTTTTCTTGAGATAGGCTTGACCCAATAAAACCATAGCCTGATCAGAATTTGTAAAATCTCTCAAGACGACGCGCATATCGGAAATGACTTCATCATTTAAACCTTTTTGCAAAGCAATTTTAGCTTTTAGCAGCATAGCCTCCAGTTTGTGGCTATCAACCGATAATATTTCTTTAATCAAGTTCTCGGCTGTTGTGAGGTCGCTTTCTTCCATCGCTATTTTCGCGAGCATGGTTTTAGCTTGCACGCCTTCTTTAGCTGTTGGTTTCAGTTCAACGACTTTATTTAATGCCAGTTTTGCTTCGGCAACTTTATTTTGCTTACCATACAGTGCGGCTTGGCGAAAATAAAAATCGGGTTCGCTTGGAAACTGACTAATGAAAGTAGACAGGGTTTGTTCTGCTAAATCGGGTGATTTTTGCATTAGAAAATCAATAAGCACCAGTTTGGGTTGGTGTTGATCGGGATAGGTCTTAATGAGTGCCTGCAATGTGCTTTGGGCTTTGTCATTGTGACCATTGTCGGAATAATGCTTAACCAACGCATAAGAATATTCATGTTTATCAGGGAAGCGCTTGATTAAATCGAGATAGTCCTGTTCTTCGGCAATCAAGTCTTTACTTTGTATGTGGATGCGCAGTTTAAGAAGCAAAAGGGCAAGCTCACTAGGTTTGGCAACAAGGGCTTTGTCGACGGTTGCTAAGGCTGAAGGGGTATTATTTTTTGCCAGATAGATAACTGTTTTTAAGCTAATGGCATCAATGTGGTCAGGGTGCTGCTTTATAATTTGATCAGCCGTCGTCATGGCGGAATCAAGGTCATTTTTTTTGACCAACACAGCGCCTTTAAGGGCTAAGGCATCGGGGTTTTCTGGGTTAATCTTTAAAGCGGTTTCGACATGCTTCAAAGCTTCATCGGCATGGTTAGAAACTAGATTAATGCGGCTCAATTTCAGTAATGCATTGATGTTGTTAGGATCAACGAGAATGACCCTGGAAAGATTGGCAAACATGGCTTGCCAGTTTTGCCTTTTTTCATCAATAAGCGCCAAGTTGTAATAGGCTTCGGCATTTTTGCTATCAAGCTGAAGCACATTCTTGAATTCAATCCTTGCCTTATCGTAAGTGCCTTTCTCAAAAAGCGTTTTACCGTTGGCTAAGTAATTTTTTATTTTTTCCTCCGGCTTTGTGCAAGCCTGAACCATTATCATACACAGGACGATCAATACTATTTTCATAACTCTCTAACCAGGAATAAATTTAGGTAGAACAGGCGATACCTGCTGGGCAAATGCTTTAAGTCGGTTTTCGGCATCGGTTATTTTTTCATTTGGAGCCACTGTTGTGGTGAGGCGCACCATCGCGCCATCGGTTCTGTTTAAAAGCAAAGCGTCTTTGAATAAGTACCATTTCATCAAGTATTCGTTGGAGAATTGTCTACCGCGTTGCTGAAACCAGTAATAGACTAATTGGGTGTATTCTTCCTTTTTTATCACGATTCGGTTAATCGGTAAATCGCCAATTTGAGTGCGGCTGATTTCGGTGATTTGCCATCCCCCGCCAGGAATACAAACCCTTGGTGAATGGGGTGATACGCCCTTGCGTTGCGATTCATAATAAGCGGCATAAAGATTAACTGCGGGCGATTTTTCATTGGTTTTGTAGTCAGCAAAAACATAATCAGTCAAGCCTAGATAACTGGTTACAGTATCTTCGATGGACGTTTGCTGACCATACCATTCCCCTATACGGGTAGGAAATTCCGGAAAGTGACTGCGCGCCGGGATAATTTCAGTACGTTTTTCGATGGAAGAGACAACCAGCACAGAAACCAACAAAGCGGCAACCGATGCAATTAGAGGGTAGGGTATGGGTCTTTGTTTACTGTCGCCGGTATCAGGATTGGTGATGTTTTGGGTTAAGCCAAATATCTCAAAAAGAGGCTTTTTATCGGCACCAATCCGGCTCAAAAGTGCCATTTCGATGAATAAAACCCCAAAGCAGGCCATGAAAACGATCCAGCCTTCAAAATCATGCAAAAAGCCTTCGGCCATAGCAATGCCCCAATAATTGACTAACACGCCAATCATGCCGATACGAAAACTGTTCATAAGAATGGTTATCGGTATGGTGGAAAGCACCAGTATTGCACGCTTCCAAAACGCAGCCTCAAAAAGGTAAGCGCATATAAACCCTAAACTGAGCAGGGGGAATAAGTAACGTAAACCACTACAGGCTTCGACAACCTGAAGTTTAAAAACACCTAAATCAATGACATTGCCTTCCAGATAGACGGGGATTTGACACCAGCGAATAAAATAAACCCCCAGTTTTGAGGATAAAAGTTGCAGGTTGGCAGACAGGCTGGCTTCAAGAAAATAGGGCAGGGGAATCGCAAAAGCCAGCAGCAAGATAGGTATCACGACCGGTTTGACTGCGGGCCAACCCATGACGGCCAGAGCCAGACCGAGCAAAACCGCGATCAGGGCATACTGGGTCAATATGAAAAGCGCACTGATCTCACCAACAATAAATACGATCAAAGCCACCAGGATCAGCGCGACACCCCACCACGAAGGGCAGAATTCACTACGGCTAATGGCATCTTTTTTTTGCCATATGAAGTAAAAGCTGACAAACGGCAAAATGTAACCATGGCTGTACTCTTCCTGTTTATCCCAACGGACGATCAGTTCTTCAATGCCTCCCCAGAAGGCAAAGACCATCAAGGCTAAGCCAAGTAGCAGCCAAAACCAAGTTTGCCAATGCATTCGCCAGATTGTTCGGTTATCCATAGTGTTCCGGTTTAAGTATAAAATTACATTTATGTTAGCAGACTTATAAAGATTCATCACAATCAAGCGACTAAAGCTATGATAACAATGCTAAATGGAATAGGTCTGGACGATTTTTGGCAAGAATTTGCTGCTTAAAGCATACAGCTTTGCTATTTACAATAAATGCTCAGACGATCACTCTTATGTAAAAGAATAATATTTTTTGAATATCTGGGTGATTAAGCTCAAGTCACCCAGGTTGTTTAACACAATAGAAAATCAGGCCATTTTTCTTAGCCAATAAGTCACATATCAGCCAATAAATCGTTCATTTTCTGCCACTTTAAAATATGCCTTACATCTTTGTTGGGGTTAATGAAGGTTAGTGACCGTCCTGATGCTGTCAGATGTTTTTGAAGGATGAGACATAAGCCAAGAAAAGCGGCATCTATCAGCGTCACTTTGGCAAAGTCGAGAATAACGTTACGATTTTCAGTCGCTGATTTTTTGAATGCCTGACGTAAGGTAGGTAATGTTGTTTGACAACAAGAACCGCTTAAAGTAATTAGCGTGCGGTCTTCAGTCGACACGGACGTGACAATTTCAACTGTTTGCGCGTCGGGTTTTGTGCGATTAAATTTCAACCATAACCAGTATGGGATTACGCTGGCACACATTAAACGGATAAAACATTTTCCGTCATAGTAATAGCGCCGCCATAGCGTTGGTTCCTGATAGATTCGCCAAAGCCATTCCATGCCGTAGCGTTGGGCAAAATTGGGTGCCCGTTGTACAGATCCCGCAAAAAAATTAATGACAGCGCCCAAGTGACTCATGACGTGTGCATTTAGTTGATGCTTGTTTTCCTCAATCCAGGCCTGGCCTTTTTGAGCCCCCAAGGAGACAATCAAAAGATCTATGTCGTATTGTTTAACGTAATCAATGATATTAGGTGTACTCATTTCAGCGACTGAGCCAAACCCCGGCGTGTAATGCCCGACTGCAACCAGGCCAGCCGGATTTTTATTGATGTTTTGGCAGGCTAATTTGCCCGCGCTATCGGCACCGCCGAAAAAAAAGACTTTGATTGGCGAGGTAGTTTTGCGGTGGTATAAATATTCAATTAGGCTGGAACCGGCCACGCGTTCTGGTATGGGAATGTCCAGAAGTTTTGCCACGAGCACAATTGGAAAGCCATCAACGATGGATAAATCACTGTTGATCACGGATTGCCTGAAAGGGGCATTGGTTTGTGCACCGCACAAAAAGTTGAGGTTGGGTGTCGCCAATATGCAAGAACGTCGTTCAGCTATCGTAGAAATGATTTCATTTGCTGTTTGGTCGAGGTCGATTGCATCAAAAGGCAAGCCAAGTATGCACCAAATGTTTCTGGAAAAGTCTTTATCAATATCCATAGATTATTGTTAACTAAAAAAGCTAGGCATCCCTGTTAGTCCTGACCCATTCTTTCTGGCGTTTGAGAATGAAGCTGGTGTAGATCGAAAGTTTGGAGACGACATAAAGTGGAATGCTTAGCACCTCTTTTGCTGATAAATAAGCCTGACCATGAATCCACCAAACTAAGCTAAGCATAGCAGTAAAAAAAGAAAAACTAGCAAGCAAAATAAAAAAAGCAGTCGCGTTTCCGGTCACTAACGAAAAAACACCTAACAGCGCCAAGCTACTCAGTGCCGTTGCCACAAGCAAGGATAAAGGCGGCACGCCAATATCCAACGCCAAAGCCAATAGCCGCCAATTTTTTTGTTGGTAAGATTGTTTAATCAAGGCGGGTACTTGCTTAAAAATAGTTTGCAGGTGACCATGTTCCCAGCGCGTCCGTTGACTAAGTTCTGCCGATGCCTGTTCGGGGAAGTCGCTGTAAACAATCGCTTCAGGACAAAGCACGGGCGGAAATCGGTTAACCGCGCAATCAATGCCCAACTGCATGTCCTCGACAATATTGCCATGGCCAATTTGTACATGATCGAATACTTGCCAAGGAAAAGCCATACCTGTGCCGGTCAATGTCACTGGCAGCCCCAGTATATTGACAGCAATCAGACGGACTTTGTTTTTAAGCAACCAGGCAAAACCGGCAATCTTTTGTTTGATGGAAGCGTCCTGTTTTATCCGCATCAAGTAGGTCATTTGTGCAGGTAAATTGAGTTTTATCACTGAGTTAATCAGCTGTACGAAGGACGCTTTATCGGTTTCACAGTCAGCATCCATGATCACCAGCACCTTGGGTGGATTATTGGCCCTTAAGTATTGAATGCCAAAGTCCAAGGCAAAGCCCTTGCCGCGCTGCTCAATATTGGTTCGCTCCAGCACCACAACATCCAAAGAACGGGCGATGTCTGCCGTATTGTCGGTGCAGTTGTCGGCAACAACAACAATATCAGCGGGGTTTTGGTTGGGTAATTGAGCAATCATCTGGCTGAGTGTATTGCCGATGATACTGCCTTCATTGTGTGCCGGTATCAAAATCCTATAGTTATGGGTGGTATCAACTAAACCTGAAGCGATCGATTGTGATTGGGATTTGATTATGGTGACTAGGCACTCAATGCTAACCATTAACAGCGAGGTTGAAATTAAAACGGCAAATAAAGTTAACAAAAACTCCAAAATCATCGTATGACAGCCTTGGCAAGTAGCATGGTTAATTGAGAGGTTATAGCAACGGTATTGTATTTGGCGGGGGTGTAGCCGTATTTAAACATTGATTTGCCCGATCCGCTAACGGTGATTTAGAAATATTGATACAGCCGACATTGTACCAAAAGATAGGCTCAAATCCGGGTTGAATGTAAACAAAATAAAATTTGCTGGAGAAGGTATCAAAATTTTGAATTGATTTCATTAATGAGATCAGCCAGAGCTAAAAAAGTTAAGCCTGAGAAAATAGACTTTAGGTTAGATTGCTGTGTGAAAGCTTCAAATTATTAGGAAAAACGCTACCACGTAAACTTATCTACGCGTCTGACCGACGCACTATTCATTTAAAAAAGCACGCTAAAAAAATCTCTAAAATCATAAACCATTGCGATTGGCACTGAATATTTTAGGATTTTTCCGAAGACACTCAATTTTTTTACCCAGATTGGAAGAGGCCGTTTGGTTTTTGGCGTATTTATTATTTCAGTAGGCTGCCAATTACGGCCTAAGGGATTAATCATTGCTTCGCGAATAGAGCTTGGGCATGGCTATAGTTTTCAAGGCTATCGCCCACTTCAAGACTGTTGCCGTCGAGAGTGTGTAGTTTTAAGCTATACCAAACTCGAGTTTTGTTGCTGGAGGTGCTAGAGCCACTTTCTTCAATCGTAATATCGGCGATGGTGTTTCGGGGAAAATTTTCGGTCAATGCAAACCCAAAAATTGTCTGATGTTTTTGGATACCATCAAGTCCCACGTCAATATCAAGACGATTTGCGACCATAAATAACGCAAAGGCAAAAAATAAAACCGCGATTAAATAGACATAGCATTTGACCAGCATCAAGGTGGTTGGTAGGAAGTTATCAAAGCCTTTGAAAAATAACCAACTAAATCCACCTATAAACAACGCAACAACCATTAACGCAGCAGCCATGCCTTTAGAACGACCATAGCCGTAATGAAATTGTATACTGCCAGGAAGATTAACTATTGTGGATGTTTTGTTTCGGGAGTTTTCTGGTTGGGAAAGTTGATGGTTTATATTAGGTATCTTTTTATATTCGTTTTCGCCGTGATTGCCGGCTTCGACGACTGGGATTTCAAAGGTTCGATCAAAATCAATTCCAACTAACGGCATGTTGATATGTAACTCCCAAATGTATTTATCTTCACCTTGTTTCGCGCTTCCCGGCAAGTTAGCCGGGGCAGTAAAGTTAAATTTAACTCGTGTTTCTAAGCCATAGAGTTCTGGAGCAACCGTTTGGCTGTCTTGCCAAATCGCTTCTTTACGGTGTTGGTTTTCGCGGCGGGAGCGATCTTGGTATTCATGAAAACAGGTAAGCGTCAGTAAGGTTTGGGGAGACTGAGTTATTTTTTTGGGCAAAGTAAGATAACCCTGCATTGGCCGATTCAACTGTAGAGGGTAGGTTTCCAAGATTAATGGAATACGCCCAAATTTTAACCACGCCAGAGTTTCCCTGATCGCTGAGACTATTACCCAAACGCCAATTATCGGGAACAACACAAAAAAATAAAATACCGGATTGTCTTGGACAGCACGCAAAATATTACTGCCGCCTTTGATAACAGCAAACAAGGTCATGGCATTAAAAAATACGGCAAAAAACCAAGCAAGCCAAATCTTGTGCTTGGTATTGCAATAAATGATATTGCTGCCTAGATTGTTTGTTATTGCAGTCTCGACCATAGCTTTATTCCCAGATCAATCGTCAGAATCACGCAAACTATAGTCGATATTTAAAACTTAAGTCCTGGCTCTTTTCGTTGAGTGGAATGGTTTTCGAGTCTTTCGCTGTGTTTTTAGCCCAGAATTGTCAGGTAACGCTATCACGTAACCTGACCTACTCGGTTATTATAATAATTTTGAAGAAGTTGAACTTTAGTTTCCGAATAGTGCTTACATATTCGACTGCATGTTTCAAATGAAAAATGAATTTTTTTGAAATTTCGCACGGTTTTACGAATACCCAAAAAATAAAACGCAACCCATTTTGCTATTAATGACCCTTTGGCCGCATATGCGGAAACAACAACACATCGCGAATCGACGGCGCATCGGTGAATAACATCACCAAGCGGTCAATCCCTATGCCTTCACCCGCCGTTGGCGGCATACCGTGCTCCAGGGCGGTGATGTAATCGGCATCAAAGTGCATGGCTTCATCGTCGCCCGCTTCTTTTTCTTCGACCTGTTTTTGGAAGCGTGCTGCTTGGTCTTCGGCATCGTTTAGCTCGGTAAAGCCATTGGCTATTTCGCGTCCGCCAACGAAAAACTCGAAGCGGTCGGTGACGTGCGGATCGTCGTCGTTACGTCGTGCCAGTGGTGAGACTTCTACCGGATAAGCAGTGATAAAAGTCGGGTTCATCAGTTTGCTTTCGACGGTTTTTTCAAAAATCTCGATCTGGATTTTGCCTAAACCATA
This sequence comes from Methyloglobulus sp., assembly GCA_013141505.1. Lineage (GTDB taxonomy): Bacteria > Pseudomonadota > Gammaproteobacteria > Methylococcales > Methylomonadaceae > Methyloglobulus. Next base: position 10,912 of record JABFQX010000098.1, on the reverse strand, counting down.
ACTGTCTTTAACGGGAATCTTAAGGCTTTCCGCAATTTTAGCGGCAGATTCCCTTGTGCTAAGTTGTTCTTTTGTCACTTCAGGATTAAAGTGCAGGATGGATTCGACGACCGTCATCCGGTCGAACGGTTTACCGAAGTCGTACTGCTCACCCTGGTAATTAATAACAGTTTGCCCGACGACTTCCTGGGCAATGCCGCGCAGCATGGCTTCCGTTAAGTCCATCAAGTCGTGGTATTCGGCATAGGCCTGATAAAACTCCAGCATGGTAAATTCAGGGTTATGGCGCGACGAAAGCCCTTCATTTCGGAAGTTGCGGTTGATTTCAAACACGCGTTCAAAACCACCAACCACCAGGCGTTTCAAGTACAATTCCGGCGCGATACGCAAAAAAATGTCCATATCCAAGGCATTATGGTGCGTGATAAAAGGTCGGGCGGTAGCGCCGCCTGGGATCACTTGCATCATTGGGGTTTCCACTTCCAAAAACTGCCGTTCAATCAGGAATTGGCGGATATAAGCGACAATCTTCGAGCGCACCAGGAACGTATTGCGGGTTTCCTCGCTCATGATTAAGTCCAAATAGCGCTGGCGGTATTTGATTTCTTGGTCGGCAATGCCGTGAAATTTTTCCGGTAATGGGCGTAAGGCTTTGGTTAGTAGACGTATATCATCAATCTTAATGCTCAGCTCACCGGTCTGAGTTCTAAATAACAAGCCTTCTGCGCCGATAATGTCGCCAATATCCCATTTCTTGAATTGCTCGTTATAAAAGCCTTCGGGCAAGGCGTCTCGGGTCACATAAAGCTGAATCTTGCCGGACATATCCTGTATATGCACAAAGCTGGCCTTGCCCATCACCCGCCGCGTCATAATGCGACCGGCGATTTTTACCCGTAACGGCTCAGCTTCCAATTCTTCTTTGGATTTTTCATCGTATTCGGCTAACAATTCACCTGCCACAACATTTCGGCGGAAATCGGTAGGGAAAGCAATACTGCCGTTTTCGCGCAATTCATTGAGTTTGCTGCGGCGTTGCTTGATTTGTTCTTGTTCGTCTTGCTGGAGTTCTTCTGACATTATTTTGTAGTATAAATAGTATGAGGCTTAGGCTTATAAGCCACTCTTTAAGCTCGCCTCAATAAACTGATCGAGGCTGCCGTCCAAAACCGCTTGGGTGTTACCTGTTTCGACATTGGTGCGTAAATCTTTAATGCGGGATTGGTCTAGTACGTAAGAACGGATCTGGCTACCCCAGCCTATATCGGACTTAGAATCTTCTAATGCCTGTGAGGTTTCACTGCGTTTACGTATTTCCAGCTCATAGAGTTTTGCTTTTAATTGTTGCATCGCGGTATCGCGGTTTCTATGTTGGGAACGGTCGCTTTGGCATTGCACGACGATGCCGGTCGGGTTGTGGGTCATGCGTACGGCAGATTCGGTCTTGTTAACGTGCTGACCACCTGCACCACTGGCGCGATAGACATCCACGCGTATGTCGGCGGGATTAAGGTCAATATCGATGTCGTCATCAATTTCCGGTGACACAAACACAGATGCAAACGAGGTATGACGACGGTTGCCGGAATCGAACGGTGACTTACGTACCAGCCGATGCACACCGGTTTCTGTGCGAAGCCAGCCAAAGGCATAATCGCCTTCAAACTTAATGGTGGCACTTTTGATGCCTGCGACATCGCCAGGGGATTCTTCGATCAGTTCAGTTTTAAAACCTTTGGCTTCACCCCAACGCAAATACATGCGTTCGATCATGGAAGCCCAATCTTGAGCTTCCGTGCCGCCGGAACCGGATTGGATGTCCAAGAAGGCGTTATTGGCATCCATTTCACCGGAGAACATACGACGGAATTCCAGATCGGCAACGCTTTTTTCAAAATCAGCTAAGTCATCGACGACGGTATCAACGGTGGCTTCATCATTTTCTTCCACCGCCATCATCAATAATTCATCGGCATCGGACATGCCTTGTTCAAGGTCACGAATGGTGTTGACGACAATTTCCAATTGTCCGCGTTCTTTGCCTAATGCTTGTGCTTGTTCAGGATTGTCCCAAATTTTGGGGTTTTCCAGTTCCCTTAAGACCTCAACCAGGCGTTCACTTTTGTTGTCAAAGTCAAAGATACCTCCTAAGCGCGTCGCCACGGCTTTTAAGGTCAGCGATTTTGTTTTTGATGGGGTTTATTTCTTGCATGTAAATGAGTGATATTGCAGGGTAATTCTAAAATCCAGATTATATCACTTTATGTAGGGTGGGATATGCTGCCGTTCGCTGGTGAGTGGCCTGGATGTAATTGTGCGGAATCCCGGATTTTCGGAAAGATGTATGCCCTACCTTGCTAACCTGGGCAATTGTTTTTCAATACGTTAAAAGTGGCTCAGGTGGAAGATACACCATGAAATCTATAATAGGGTCATAAGACGGTATCTGTAGTAATCGACAAAGCTTATAACGCTACTATCCATAAGAAATAACATAAGGGTTATTCATCAAGCTGTAACGCAACCCATGTAGTTTGATCTAGTGGATGCTCAGAATAGGTGATTAAATTACACTAACTCTGGGTGTTTCCAGATATAAGTGTGTAACCAGCGTATTTTTCATACAGAAATAGGCATCTGCGGATATTCAGATCGAATTGAAATGACGATAGGTAATGGTGTCTGAGTTGTAATAAATGAAATATTTTTTCTAAATTCAGTTGTTATGTAGAGCTTACTTAAATGACAAATCAATCCTTTCACATTAAGAAACCAGCCATCACAAAAAGTTGTAATGTGTTGATTTTTTTTCAGGCATGCCTTTTCTCATCGTAATATTGCTAACAGCACTTCAAGACTCACTCGGATGTAATAATTCCAGCGATGGAGATTCTGGCTCGTTCGGTAGCCTGATGAGCACAATCGTCGATTCCCTGATTTTATTTGGGACATCATTGATTCCATCGATCGTTTTATTCATTATTTTGAACTTAGTGTCAAAAAGAAATTCCGTTATTTTTGCCTGTTATAGCGCTGCTTTTTTTTATACCGGATGTAGTTTATTGGCGTTATTTAATTTTATTACTAAGGCTAATCAATTATGTCATTCGGATGCCTATGAATTGATAAGCCTGTATCCTTTTATTGGTTTTTTTATGGTTCCAGTTTTTGTAACATGCTTGGTTTTTGTTTTCGAAGTCAGTTGCTACTTCTATTTTCATGTAAGAAAACGCAAAATTTGTAAAATTTAACAAACGTTTAATGTGAAAAGTGAGTCCTCTAGAGGGAGCTTGCGCACCCTGGGGCATAAAAAATCCGGATAAGTGTGGATTCGATTTCCCGTGATCCACTGCATTTTATATGGGTTACAGTTATGAAATAATTTGGGGCCTAGTTAAGCCAACTTTTTGTACTTCAAGCGATGCGGGTTGTCGGCATCGCTGCCCAAGCGACGATGGCGGTCGGCCTCGTAGTCTTCGTAGTTGCCTTCAAACCAGACCACGTTGCTGTCGCCCTCAAAAGCGAGCATGTGGGTGGCGATCCGATCCAGAAACCAACGGTCATGCGAGATCACGACGGCACAACCTGGGAAAGCGAGTATGGCATCTTCTAGGGCTCGCAAGGTTTCCACGTCCAGGTCGTTGGTCGGTTCGTCGAGTAACAGGACATTACCGCCCGCCCTGAGCAATTTGGCAAGATGCACACGGTTGCGTTCGCCGCCGGACAGGTCACCGATGCGTTTTTGCTGGTCTGGCCCTTTAAAGTTAAAGCGGCCTACGTAAGCCCGTGAAGGTGTTTCATATTTGCCCACGGTAATCATATCCAGACCGTCAGAAATTTCTTCAAAAACGGTTTTGTTGGGGTCCATGTCGTCACGAAGCTGATCGACATAAGCCAGTTCAACTGTTTTGCCGAGCGTCAGTGTTCCAGAGTCCGGTTGCTCCAAGCCTGCCATCATGCGGAACAAAGTGGTTTTACCCGCACCGTTAGGGCCGATAATGCCGACAATCCCGCCCGGTGGCAGTTTGAAGCTCAGGTCGTTAATCAGCAACCTATCGCCAAAGGCTTTGCTGATGTTGTCGGCATCAATAACGACATCACCCAGACGAGGGCCGGGGGGAATGTAAATTTCCTGGGTTTCATTGCGCTTTTGTACATCGACCGAAGACAATTCGTCAAAACGCGCCAGACGGGCTTTGCTTTTGGCATGGCGGCCTTTTGGGTTGGAACGCACCCATTCCAATTCCGCTTTCATGGCTTTTTGCCTGGAAGATTCCTGTTTTTCTTCCTGCAACAAACGGGTGCTTTTTTGATCTAGCCAGCTTGAGTAATTGCCTTCCCAGGGAATGCCAGAGCCTCGGTCGAGCTCCAGAATCCAGCCGGCGACATTATCGAGAAAGTAACGGTCATGGGTGACGGCGACCACAGTACCGGGATAATCGTGCAGGAAGCGTTCCAGCCAAGCGACTGATTCCGCGTCCAGATGGTTAGTCGGCTCATCGAGTAACAACATGTCGGGATTGGACAGCAGTAAGCGACATAAGGCCACGCGGCGTTTTTCTCCACCTGATAACTTAGTGACATCGGCATCCCAATCGGGCAGTCGCAAGGCATCGGCGGCGATTTCCAGCTTACGCTCCAGTTCCCAAGCACCTGCCGCTTCGATTTTTTCCTGCAATTCGGCTTGTTCCGCGATTAGCGCATCAAAATCCGCATCGGGTTCGGCAAAAGCATTGTTCACTTCATTGAAACGATCCAAAATCGCCTTGATTTCCGCAACGGCCTCTTCCACGTTGCCTCTTACGGTCTTGTTTGGATCTAATTGTGGTTCTTGCGGCAAATAGCCAATATTAATACCTTTCTGTGGAATGGCTTCGCCTTCGATATCCTTGTCGAGTCCCGCCATAATCTTCAACAAAGTGGATTTTCCTGAACCATTTAAGCCCAGTACGCCGATTTTTGCGCCAGGGAAGAATGATAAGGAAATGTCTTTGAGAATATATTTTTTGGGCGGCACGATTTTGCCAACCCGGTTCATTGAAAATATATATTGAGCCATAGTTGCTGGATTGTTTAAAGTGATGAGTCAGGTACAACGTGCTACCACGCACATTGAACTAAATGTACCAATTATAATGAATTTGGGCAGGAAAAGATAAATTCGTGCGGTCGATTTATCACTACTTTTGTAAAGTAGAGCTTGCCGATGTCGATGAAATATGGCGAACAGAAAAACCTGATCCGTTTCGCTACTCCTAATAACACAAGAGACATTGAACAGACGATGTTTCTAGGAAGCGGGTTTTAATTTTATTATCAGGGCGGCCAGTCTATTTTCGAAATCAAGGAAAAGCCATTCCTCCCTTAATCTGTTTAAGTCGAAAGCAAACTGATTCGGCTCGAAACTAGGTTAAAACCCAATAGCTCCCGAAAATCGAAATTTTCGAGAGCTTAGCCAGAGCAAAATTATGAGGGAGTTACGTTCTCGGCTTGAGGGCCTTTTTGGCCTTGGGTGACTTCCATCATCACTTTTTGACCTTCTTTCAATGTTTTGCGACCACTGCCATTAATCGCGCTATGGTGAACGAAAACGTCTTTACCGCCTTCCTGGGCGATAAATCCAAAGCCTTTTTCATCGTTGAACCACTTAACGGTACCTGCAACTTGCTCTGCCATATCAAACTCTATTAATTAGTAACGCCAATCTCAGTTGGCTTAACAAAATCCAACCCAAAATGAGCTGGCTTAACCTTATATAACGCGGGGCAATAGTAGCACTAAAAAGATAACAAGAGCAAAACATTTTGAATAGCTTAAACTCCAGGGCTAAATAATCGTTACTTTATCAATAGCTAGATAAATCAATGTGTTAATTATTCATAATTAGTCTTTATGGCAAACTCTTGATTGTTTAGAGTATGGTAAATGCCAACAAGCTATCCAGGCGTATGGAGTGAGATACTTCTCGGAGTCGGAAAACAACATGCCTAGTCCGGCTTAGATTCCCGTTTAGCAAGACAGTGTTAGCGATTAAGGGTAAAATATCCTCATAACTGATAAGCAAGCGGGGAGGGAGCGCGTGACAGTATTTACTGAGGTACCAAGTCCATTTTGCGGGGTTGGCACGGATGATTTGACCATACAGGTTGACGGCTTGACCGTTAAAGTGACCGCTTACGGCTGTGCGGTCAATAGTCCGGCATTCGAGCAAGCAATTGGCGACACTAGCCCCAAAATTGCCGGAAAAACGGTCAGTTTGCAAGAGGCGGTCAGTAAAGCGGCGTGCTTACTAGCGGATAGCAAACAGTCTGTGATGGGTGGTTGCGCGACTGACGTAAATGGGATGCGGGCATTACTTTCATTAGCCGACCGCTGTGGTGCGGTGGTCGATAATATGAATTTTACCGCGGCCCGCAATAACTTCTTGGCCTTGCAAGACTCCGGTTGGATGAACACCACTTTGGCGGAAGTCAAAAACCGTTGTGATGTTCTGCTTGTTGTTGGTACTGACGTTGAGAGTTTTGCGCCGCGTTTTTTTGAGCGTTATATTTGGAGTCAGGATGCAATGTTTCTTGATAATCCGCATCAGCGCGACGTTATTTATTTAGGCAAATCCCCATCAGGCAGTGCTTCTTTGTCACCTGAAGGAAAACCGGCAACGGTATTGACCTGTGTTAATGAAGCATTGCCGGAAGTTGTGCTTGCACTTAGGGCGCTGGTCAAAGGCAAACCTATTCAGGCGCTAGACGTTTGCGGGATTGCAATTGCAGATTTGCAAAGCATCGCCGATAAGCTCAAAGCAGCCAAATATGGTGTAGTGACTTGGGCGGCGGGTGCATTGGGCGTAGACAATCATGCCGAGTTGACCGTGCAAACCGTCTCGGAAATGATTAAGGATATTAATGATAAAGGCACACGTTGCTCTGGCTTACCGCTGGCTGGCAAGGAAGGCGACTTGACCGCCAATCAGGTTTGCGGCTGGACGACCGGTTATCCGGCACGGGTTCGGTTTGCTAAAGGTTATCCAGAATATGACCCTTTTCTCTATGACAGCAAAACCATGTTAGCCAATGGCGAGGCGGATACCCTTGTTTGGGTGCAGGCATTTAATGTCAATGCCACGCCGCCCGTCAGTGACATTCCAACTATTGTTATCGGACGCTCTGGTATGACTTTCACTAAAGAACCGGACGTATTTATCCCAGTTGGCACACCTGGTATAGACCATGCGGGTCATGCTTACCGTACCGATAATGTGGTCGCTATAAGGCTGAAAAAACTGCGCGACTCCGGGTTGCCAAGTACTGCTGACGTTTTAACCGCCATCGAACTCGCATTACAGGAACAAAACCATGTTAATTAAACTGACAGGGGGCAAGGTATACGATCCCGCCAGCGGTATAGCCGGTGTGGTTCAGGAAGTTTATTTTCAAGATGGTCGCATTATTGATACACCGAAAGAAGTGCCAGTCGATAAAGAATACGATTGCCGGGGCAAAGTCATCATGTCCGGTGCTATTGATATGCACACACACATCGGTGGTGGTAAGGGCAATATAGCTCGGACGATGTTGCCGGAAGACCATCGTCAAGATCCGGTTCCGCGTACTCATATTACCCGTTCTGGTAACGGCCACGCCATGCCCAGCACGTATGTAACGGGTTATCGCTATGCCGAAATGGGCTATACCGCCGGTTTTGAACCTGCCGTGTTGCCGATCAACGCCCGTCAAGCGCACATGGAAATGGCCGATATTCCTATTCTGGATAAAGGCGGCTATGTCATGTTAGGTAGTGACGATTACTTTTTGCGGATGCTGACGGCAAAAAAAGACCAGAAAGCCATCAACGATTATGTCGCTTTCACCATTAACGCCGCCAAAGCGATTGGCGTAAAAGTTGTTAATCCAGGTGGCATCAATGCGTTCAAGTTCAACCAGCGTAAACTCGATCTTGATGAGCAAAATAGCCATTACGGGGTAACGCCAAGACAGATTTTGCAAGTGTTGGCGACAGCGGTTAAAGAATTGGGTATAAGCCATCCTTTGCATGTACACGGCTGCAATCTGGGCGTGCCCGGGAATATACAAACTACGCTGGATACTATTCAAGGTATCGGCGGTTTGCCCATGCATTTGACGCATATCCAGTTCCATAGTTACGGCACGGAAGGCGACCTTAAGTTTTCTTCCGGCGCAGCGCAGATTGCCGAGGCCGTCAATAAAAATAAAAATATCACGATTGATGTCGGTCAGATCTTATTCGGCCAGACGGTAACTGCTTCCGGCGACAACATGCGCCAATACGCCAACCACAAATTCGCCAGTCCGAATAAATGGGTGTGCATGGACATCGAATGCGATGCCGGTTGCGGCGTGGTACCGTTTAAGTACCGCGACCAGAATTTCGTAAACGCCTTGCAATGGGCGATTGGCTTGGAAACCTTTCTATTGGTCGATGATCCGTGGCGGATATTTCTGACCACCGATCATCCCAATGGCGCGCCGTTTACCAGCTATCCACATCTGATTCGCTTATTAATGGACAGGACATTCCGCAACGAAATGCTGGCAACCATCCATCCGCAAGCGCAATTGATGACGACGCTTGGCTCAATCACCCGCGAATATACTCTGGATGAAATTGCCATCATGACCCGTGCGGGTGCAGCTAAACTCATTGGACTGAAAGAACGCGGCGGTTTGGCTCCCGGTTATTGGGCGGATATTACCGTCTACACCGACAACGCCAACCGCGAAGCCATGTTTGAAAAACCCGATTATGTGTTCAAAGATGGCGAGTTGGTTGTAGTTGACGGCAAAGTCGTTATGACTAAATGGGGAACAACCCATATCGTCAGGCCGGATTTTGATCCATCGGTGGAAAAGGATTTACAATCGTATTTTGACCGCTATCTCACCATGAAGCTGGGTAACTTTAAGATCAGTGATGATGAGATTACCGAAGATGGGCGTGGGAGTTTAACTGTGCATCCGACTGTTGGAGGCGCGGTATGATTATCAACGGCGTAACCATCGATGCAACTTTTGCCGAAGCCTTTCCGATGAAGGCGACGCGGATAATAATCACCGCCCAGAACGAAAAATGGGCATTAATCGCGGCCCAGTCCATGACCGGGTTTGCGACTTCAGTCATCATGTGCGGTTGCGAAGCGGGCATTGACCGGGTTCTTGAGCCTTTTGAAACACCGGATGGGCGGCCTGGTGTAGCCGTGTTAATTTTTGCCATGGGTGGCAAAACACTGGCAAAGCAATTGGAAACCAGGGTAGGGCAGTGTGTACTTACCTCGCCCACCTCGGCTCTGTTTGCCGGTATCGAAAGCGCCATCAAAATCCCGCTTGGCAAAAACCTGCGCTATTTCGGCGACGGTTTCCAAATCGGGAAAGTTATCGGTGGTAAGCGTTATTGGCGCATTCCGGTGATGGATGGCGAATTTCTGACCGAAGCGACCACGGGACAAGTCGAAGCCGTCGGTGGCGGTAATTTTCTAGTTCTTGGGCAATCCCAGGCGCAAGTGTTAAGCGCTTGTGAAGCCGCCATTGAAGCCATGAATAAAGTACCCAATGTGATCATGCCATTTCCTGGCGGCGTGGTGCGTTCCGGTTCTAAAGTCGGCTCAAAATATGCGGCATTAAATGCGTCTACCAACGATGCGTTTTGCCCAACCTTAAAAGGCGCTACCCAAAAAACCGAACTTTCAACCGATATTGAATCGGTTATGGAAATCGTTATTGACGGCTTGACTAAGCAGGATATCGATAAGGCGATGAAAGCTGGTATTCAAGCCGTATGCGATCTTGGCGAAGCCAATGGCATCAGGCGCATCAGTGCCGGAAATTATGGCGGTAAACTCGGGCCGTTCCACTTCCATCTACAGGAGATTATGGCATGAGCGCATTGACGTTTACTTTGAAATATCAACCTAAACAACGGCTTGATATGTCGCCACTGGTGTCTGCCAATCTGGTAGGCAAGACAGTTGCCGAAATTGCCCAATTAACCCTGCAATGCGGAAAAGTGCTTATTCCGGTTGGAGAATTCTTCGACATTAGCGGCGATGATGCCCAAATTATTGTTATTAATAACAGTTATGATAAGCTCGATTTCATCGGCAAAGAACACGATGGTGGTAGCATCACTGTCAATGGTGATGTTGGTGCTTATCTCGGTATGGGCATGAAGTCCGGCACCATCACCATCAACGGTAATGCTGGCTTGTATGCCGCTTGCGAAATGAAAAAAGGGATACTGGAAATCAACGGCAACACCGGTGATTTTCTCGGCGGCGCCTTGCCCGGCAACAAAATGGGCATGAAAGGTGGTGTTATCGTCGTCAAAGGCAATGCCGGTGAACGTGTCGGCGACCACATGCGTCGTGGGCTTATTTTGATTGAAGGCAATGCGGGCGATTATTGCGGATCGCGCATGACGGCAGGAACTATCGCCATTATGGGCAATACAGGCCGCTATCTAGGCTACGCAATGCGTAGAGGAACTTTACTGCTGTGGAATAAACCGCAATTACCGCCAACATTTAATGATTGCGGCCTGCATACACTGGGATTTTTGCCGTTACTGTTTGCATCGTTCAAAAGCATCAACTCAAAATTCGCCGATACCTCTGTGGCATTCAACCGCGTCCAACGTTATGCGGGGGATATGTCGGAAATTGGTCAAGGCGAAGTGTTGGTTAGGCATACCTAATCAGCGACGATAAATTGCCCCGTTATAGTGCTGGATAAAGACCGTAGGACGGTTTCGCGCAAGAGACTGTGAAAGAATCCAAAAAGCTGACTTGCCCTCTAACTGCTTCCGGCATTTTTTTTGAAAAATGGCCAATGCTTTAAGCACTTATCTGGATAAGCCAACTCATTATTCAAATGAACTCCAG
>JABFQX010000013.1 GCA_013141505.1 Methyloglobulus sp. | reverse complement strand
AGGGCTTGCCGCAACAGCTCGGCATGATATTCACTGCCGACTTTGTTAGCGATAATCCCAGAAATCTGGACATTTTTTTGCTCAGCCAACTGGCAAAACCCGGTGACGGCTGCGGTAATGGTAGCGCCACTCCGCGTGACGGGGTATGTTGCCCCGTCATTCACGTTTTGCCGATGGCATCGTATACATTGAAACCGATAGGGCAACATGCCCCGTCTGGCATAGGGAATTACCTCATCGCCATCCCTAAAGCTAAGGAGATAAAGATCTGCTCAGAGGACGGTACGTACAAGATTTAGTGCTGCGGAGGAAGGCAAATGCAGCTTTCGGAATCTAAACCAATTGGCGTGCAACAAGACTTAAACTTGATCTCATCATCTCGATGATGTTCACAGGTACCTGGGTTCTTTTAATTCTGACTTATGCTATGCCTAAGCCTAAGCCTTAATTCAGGTGTCAAGCATGTTCAATCAAAGCTGTACGGGTAATTTCCAAAAAATCGAAAATAGTTAACGCCGAAATAATCTGGGGCACATTTTTAGTAAATATGTCCTTCAATTCTTTATTTGCGATATTGCCGGTAGAAACCAGCAATAGTTTGTAAGGTTGTTTCGAGACTAAAAATGAATTCACAAAATCGGCATCCTTAGTAATAACAACGCGTTGTTCAATTTCGGATATCCGATTAATTTGGGTATCGGTTGTGCGGTTGCCTTCTTCTAAGTCTAAGAAGCTGTTTGGTTAAAATCATACACATTTTGCCAAGGTGATTTGGATCATCGCTCCCCTAACCATATTTTCAGCGTACTGGGCCAATATTTCAAAATCCTTGGACAGCCGGTAATTGCCCAGCCAAGCAAACGTCCGTCCCACGATCCAGCGCGTGGGCAGGACGGCGAAAGCGTCCTTGATCTTCTACCCAAAGGGCACAAGTGCGGCATGCACCAATACCTGAACCAAATGGTAAGAAAACTATTGCATGATGCCAATGGGAACGGGTTGAACAGATGTAGCCGGACAAAAAGAGCGGCAGGGGGCAGACGCTGCGGATAACCGGGTGTTTGTTGAAGCGGTGCTGTGGATTGCCAGGGCGGGTTCGCCGTAGCCAAAGGGCATAATCAGTTCCTCTGTATTGAATACTGTATTTGTAACCAATTGTTTCAGCGTGTTTTTTCGAATAGCGTCAGGCTTAAAATCTGGCGTTTCTTGAGGATGGCGACGAAGTGAGTATTCTTATCCCATTGACCACTGATTCTGATTCTGATTCTGATTCTGATTCTGATTCTGATTGGGACTGACCAGCCATCCTGATTTGTTTGACCATTATTTCATGAAAGCATATCAAAGTTATCAATGAAGAAATCAATTTAGGCTATACAAAACACTTGAAAACCAATCAAGCCTTACCAACTACGGTACGACTTGATACTTGACATCTGGTCAACATAAACCAGAACCACTGGTCAGGCCAAATAATATCGGTGGGCAATTGCCATCAGAACGACCGGGCCGTTGAGGTAAGAATACGCAGTGTCTATTTACGACATAATTGAAGACCACGACCGGGAACTGCTTATCGAGGTTTCGTCACCAAATACCTCAACAATATTGTATAGGGAAGATCATCGTGCCATTAAACCCTTAACCAAGCCGATGCTCAACTTTAAATCCTTTCGTTCGGCTACGAATATGTTGGCCGTCATCGAACTGATGCACATGATCTACAAATGACAAATGATCGGGACATCAGTTGTCATTTGCAGATCAGTTTTATGCACTGGCAGGGTAAATCCGTCCAGTTAGTTTGAAGGATTGGCGTTTTTGCTCGCCAGAAATATACAGTTTTGTAGTTAATACGACAGAACCTGGTTAATATCGGCTAAATCGGCCTCTGTTACGACACCGGATGCTGTTTTTAAACGGATGATATTCACCAGATAACTGTAGCGCGCTTGCAGTAAATCGCGCTTGGCAGCAAACAGTTGTTGCTGGGCATTTAGCACATCTACACTGGTTCGTACACCGACTTCGTAACCTGTGTTGGTTGATTCTAGCTGGCTTTGGCTGCTAGTTAAAGCTTGTTCGTAAGCTTTAACCTGCACAATGCTAGTGTTCAAATTCAAATAGGCACGCTGTTTTCCAGCTCAGTCTGGCGACGTGAAAATTCCAGATCATCAAGCGCTTTTTGTTTATTGAGTACAGACTGCCTAATGCGCGAATTTACGACACCGCCTTGATATAAAGGTATCTGTAGCTGTAATCCTATCGTTCCATTTTTAAGATTGCTACCAAAACCATACTGGCTAGCATTCGCATAAGTATCGTTATAGCTTGCAACAGCATCTAAAGTAGGTAAATGTCCTGCTTTTGCACGCTCTATCTCCTGCTCTGATAACTTGACGGTATCTCTTGGTGGATTTGGATGTTTAAATTGTTTACCAAGGCTATTCCCAGCCATTTCTCCATACTTTGTTCCAAGTTGTTGGTTGTGAGATCTGCCTTTTTACCGGCGCTAACTTTTGGAGAATGTCTCCCGTAATAGCTTGTAGCGCATGTTTGGCGATTTGATGTTCGCTTATGGAGGCTATTTCTTGCGCTACAATTAAATCGTAACGCGCTTGTGCTTCATGTATATCGATAATGGTGGCTGAGCCTACGTCAAAATTTGCTTTAGCCTGGTCTAACTGGCTTAGAATTGCTGCCTTTTGTGCTTTAATTAATTCAATTTTGTCTTGCGCGTTAAGTACATCGAAATAGGCTTGAGTCGTGCGTAATATAAGGTCTTGCTGGCTTAGCTATAATTGTTTATCTGCCTGGCTTATTTGGATTTTGGTTTGATCCATTTGAACTAGATTTTGTTTACGGTATATAGGTTGCCGCGCTTCAACACCATAGTTGTAACCTTCAAACGTTTGCACTCCCCCTTTGAAGGGGGATGCTAGGCTGTTAAATGTAATATCCGTGCGAGTAGCGTTTAACCCTGCATTGAAATAAACAACGAGGCGATAAAGCGCCTTCCCTTGCTCTATTATTTCTTGCACTGCTTTATTAGCACTTAAAGCGGAAGCAAGCTGAGAATCATGCGCCAGAGCTTCACCATAAACGTCCATCAGTGATTGCGGCTTGTACTCAGCCAGTGCATTAGTTGTCAAAATAGGCTCCAAACAATTCACTAGCATAAGGAGTACAGATTTGTAATCTGTTAAGTCAGTATTCTTTTATTGGTTGCCATCCTTAATCCCCGCCAAAAACACCTTTAATTAATAGCCATGATTAAAACGATTCATTTACACACAGGTATCTTCGAGATACTTAACTCTTATTTGTGAAGTTCTGCTTGCACTTGCTGGTAACAACAAGCTTTACTACAAGTTCGCCCCAAGAGGTTATACGTGACTATAAAGAATTTCTTGAAAAAACCTTACAAACACCCTGCCTCTGTCACTAAGCTCTTTTATATCATAGCCTGAGTTTAAGTTGGACGTCTGCCTTGATTATCCACTCAAAAGGCACTTGTTTTTGATTGTTGCCTAATTTAGAACTAGCGAATAGCTATTTGGTTAAACAGAAATTCCACACGGTTTTGCGATTTAGGTAATCGGTGATAAGGTTAAGTTTTAGCTAAATTTGCACACACTCTTACGATTACCCATTCCATGCAGCCCCGTTTTTCGGTAAACGCATGGATATAATAAAAGTCAGCATGAAAACCAGTACGCCCAAGGTTTGCATGGCTACGAAAGGATTGATGCCTTGTGCCGTGGCAAAGGTGTAAATTCCAACAGCAACCAGCATTGCCAGGTTCTGGAAAAAATTTTGCAGGGCAACGGCACTACCGCTACCGATGCTTTGTTGTCCAAGTTCTTGCAATGCGGCGTTAACAGGCACGATGAACATACCGCCCATCACCCCGATAAAAAACAAAACCCAATGAGCCGCCAACAGGCTTTCTGTAAAACTCAAGACACCAATAAACACCGCCATGAGGTATGCCGGTACTTTGGCGCGGTGTAAATGTTCCAAGGTAATAACGCGAGGAACGATAGCCGATCCTACGATAATCCCAATCGCCAGAAACAAAGTATGTTGGGCAATTTCGGTTGCGTTTTTTGACAGCAACACCAATGGCGCCCAGGCGACAATAATGACCCTCAAGGTAGCGGCGGATGCCCAAAACAACGATGCGCCTAAGATAGCGAAACGCGACCGGGGCGTGATGAAAAATTGCCCGATTTGCCTCCCGAATTCAACAAGCTGGGATGATGAAACCCCAGCCTTGGCAATACGTACTGGTAAAAATAAGGTAATACACGCAGATGCAATGAACAGGACGATGGTCAATCCCAACGCCATCTCAATCGAGTAATCTGCCAGTTTTGCACCTACCACCATGCCTAATAAAATGGCGAGAATGGTCGAACCTTCAATCCAGCTATTGGCTTTCACCAACAACCCATGCCCAGCCAATTCAGGCAAAATTCCATATTTGGCAGGACTGTAGACGGCTGCGCCCACACCCACGAGGCAATATGCTAGCAGCGGCTCAACCTTAAACAGCAAAAGCACCGCTCCTGCCGCCTTGATCAAGTTGGCAATAATCAATACCCTGGATTTGGCATTATTGTCGGCAAACCCGCCTACCCAAGGCCCCAAAACCACAAAAGCGACTAAAAATGCACTTTGCAAAGCGGGAACATACCAGCTGGGCAGGTTGCTGGCTTGCATCACCATTGCAATCACCGTAAACAAAATGGCATTATCGGCGAATGCAGACAAAAACTGAGCTACCAACAAGGGATAAATATGTTTGTTCATCTGGTTATTTATCCCTGAAAGTCAGTCAAAAGATATTATTTGACGCCACTCTCCTTTTTAATCAAGGTATTCATCACATCGATCATTTTTTCTTGGGAACCAGCTAATGTGCCGTTGGTTTTGTATTTGCCGTTGACAATGATGGCGGGAACGCCGGTTATTCCATATTTTGCCGCAATGGCAGGTGCTTGGCGCATTTTGGAATCAATCATGAAAGAATTAAAAGTCTCGCGGAAATCCGCTTCTTTTACGCCGTGGGCAACAAAAAATTTGGCCAACTGATCTTCTGTTTCAAGTTCTTGCTTTTTTTCTTGGATAGCATCAAAAAGGTCGGTGTGGACAGCATCAACTACGCCGAGTGCTTCTGCAGTAAAATAGGCTTTGGCGTGTTTGCCCCATTGTTCGCTGAATACGGCGGGAACGCGAATAAACTCGACGTTGGCCGGTTTGTTTTTGAGCCAATCTTTCAAGGATGGCTCAAAGCTGTAGCAATGCGGACAGCCGTACCAGAAAAACTCGATGACCTCAATTTTGGCAGGGTTTGCGGTTGGCTGTGCCGGCGTGACAGCTTCATAACCAAGCGATTCTTCCGACTTTGATAACGCCGAGAATGAAACGATAAAGATCAATACAGCAAGTCCGGCAAGTTTTTTTAACATGGGTTTTATCTCCAATTTGTCAGTTTAATAGCGACATCCTAGAGCAAGCACATGAATGTCTCATGAACAGGCTGCGGCTAGGCTCTTGAATGGTTCTAATATAGTTACTTCATTGTCGAAATGTAATAACCCACCGCTTTAATTTCTGCATCGGTCATTTTTTTGGCAATCATATGCATCATGTTCTCGGGATTATTACTGCGGGCTCCGGATTTAAAATCGGTGAGCGCTTGAATCAAATAATCGGCATGTTGTGAGTGCAGTGCCGGAAATACGGCAGGTTTGTTGCCTTCCCCTTGGGGGCCATGACAAGCGATGCAAGCGGACACCTCGCTGGCTAGATTGCCGTTCCGGTATAAATTGCTGCCTTTCGCCAGCAGTTCTTGCATGGTTTTTTTATTTTTATTCTCATCGACAACCGCATCTTCATCTTCCGGTGGCGGCAAGCTGGGAGCGGAATTCGCAGTGATTTTTTGTTCCGCAAAATAAGCGCCAATATCTCGCATATCCGCTTCCGATAAAGCCATTGCCATGGGTCCCATCACCGCATTATTGCGGGTGCCGGCTTTGAATTCCTGTAATTGCTTAACCAGGTAAGACGAATGTTGCTGGGCAAGTTTGGGATAGGTGGGAATCATGCTATTGCCATCTTCACCATGACAACCGAGACAGGTCGCTGCTTTGTTCTTGCCAGATGCGCTGTTTCCTGCCGCAACTGAATCCTCGGCGTGTACCACAGGCATCGCGCCGGAAAATGCAAGCGCCAATACCGGAGTCAAAAAAAGTGCCAGCAAATTTTTGTTCATTAGATTCCCCTTCGGAGTCATGTCATGTGTGTGGTAGCCTAACGCAGGCCATTTAACTGAGTGTGTCCATAAGACTGCTCTAAATTTTAAATTCTACCTCAATTACCCCTGCTATGCGAGACAGCGATGAATCCAATCTATGAACGGGCAACTTTTACAATGAGTTCGCCAGAGCTAAAAAACACACCGGATGATTATGGTAGGGAAATTGCTTTTGCTGGACGTTCAAATGCCGGCAAATCGAGTGCGATTAATACCTTAACACGGCAAAATTCTTTGGCAAGAACCAGTAAAACGCCAGGTCGAACCCAAATGTTGAATTTTTTTGCCATCGACGAACAACGGCGCTTTGTTGACTTGCCCGGTTATGGTTATGCAAAAGTGCCCGAAGCCATAAAAAAACAATGGCATCAACTGATGGAAACTTATTTGGCGCAACGCAAATCGTTGTGCGCCATTATTCTGGTCATGGACGTAAGGCACCCTTTGACGGAATTTGACTGGCAAATGATCGAATGGTGCCAGCATAGCAGTTTGAGTTTGCATATCTTACTCACGAAAGCGGACAAACTCACTTTTGGAGCGGCTAAAAATACCTTGCTGCAAGTCCAAAGATCGTTAAAAGATGTCAACATTCCGGTAACTTTGCAATTGTTTTCGGCCTTGAAAAAAACCGGGGTTGAAGAAGTGCATCAGGCACTTGACCGACTATTTGAGCCGGTAACTACGAATGATCCAGCGGAAGCGAATGATACTTGACGTGGTTTCCAGACGAAAAGAAAGCCCCAAAGCCGGAAGAAACCGACTTTGGGGCTCTACAAAAATCAGCCTGTAAACAAGGGGAAAAGAGGCTGATCAAACGCCGTTGCGGACGTTCGGGAATATGACCGCGAGTTAAAAGAAGAAGTTCCCTATAACAATTATTTTTTTAAAGTGAGAAACGTAGCGTGATATTGTAATGCAACGCGCACGAGAATTTCATGCGCTGCCAAGCGGCGGTTAATATGCAATCGCTTCAAAACCTGCTGTTAATGCGCTTCATCCCAATTACTGCCTACCCCCGCATCGACAATCAATGGCACGGTCAGTTCGGCGGCAGAACACATTAATGATTTGATGATATCGGTATAGTTGTCCACCTTATCCCCTGCTATTTCAAATACCAGTTCGTCATGCACTTGCATGATCATAAGGGCATCGGCTTGTTCTTTGTGCAACCATTGGTCGGTGGCGATCATGGCACGCTTGATGATGTCGGCGGCGGTTCCCTGCATGGGTGCGTTGATGGCAGTACGTTCGGCGTATTGGCGTAAATTGGCGTTTTTTGAGTTGATTTCCGGCAGGTATAAGCGCCTGCCAAACAAGGTTTCGACATAGCCTTGTTCACGCGCCTGTTCGCGGATGGTGTCCATGTACTGTTTCACACCAGGGTAACGGGCAAAATACAGGTCGATATAAGATTGCGCTTCGCTACGACCAATACCCAATTGCTTAGCCAACCCGAACGATGACATGCCGTAGATTAGACCAAAATTGATGGCTTTGGCGGAACGGCGCAGGTCGTTGGTGACTTGCTCTGGCGCAACACCGAAGACTTCCGCCGCTGTCGCACGATGGACATCCAGTCCTTCATTAAACGCATTCAACAGACCCGCATCTGCGGACAAGTGCGCCATGATACGTAATTCAATTTGCGAATAATCGGCAGCGACGATTTTATAACCCACTGGCGCAATAAACGCTTGCCTTATTTTACGGCCTTCTTCGCTTTTGATCGGGATATTTTGCAGGTTAGGGTCGGTGGAAGACAACCGTCCAGTCGCAGCTACCGCCTGATGGTAAGAGGTATGCACCCGTCCGGTCTTGTAATTGATCTGTTGCGGCAGTTTATCGGTATAAGTCGATTTGAGCTTACTTAGGCCACGGTACTCCAGGATCAAGCGCGGCAGTTCGTAATCGACCGCTAAATCTTGCAGCACTGATTCGTCGGTTGAAGGTTGTCCGGTCGGGGTTTTCTTCAAGACTGGCAACTTTTGCTGGTCGTAAAGGATTTCCTGGATTTGCTTGGGTGAGCCAATATTGAATGCACGTCCTGCCTGGTTATGGGCATGTTGCTCGATTGAGATGATTTTACTGGCAAGCTCCAGGCTTTGTTGCGCCAGCATGGCGCTGTCGATCAACACGCCATTGCTTTCTATCCGTTCCAGGACTGGAATCAGCGGGATTTCCATCTCCGCATACAAGGCATACAAGCTGGGTATTTGTTGCAGTTTTGGCAGTAGGGTTTGGTGAATTCGTAAGGTGATGTCGGCATCTTCAGCGGCATACGGCGTGGCTTGCTCGATAGCCACTTCCTGGAACGGGATTTGTTTCGCCCCTTTGCCCGCCACGTCCTCATAATGGATAGTCGTAACGCCCAGATACGTCTTGGCGATATCGTCCATATTGTGTTTGGTCGCCGTGCTATTCAGGACGTACGATTCCAGCATCGTATCGTGGGCAATGCCACTTAGGGTTATGCCATGATTGGCGAGGACGTGGGCATCGTATTTAAGATGTTGGCCGAGTTTGTGTTGGTTAGGATTTTCCAACAAGGGTTTCAGTTTTGCCAGAGTTGCGTTGCGGTCTAATTGCTCCGGTGCGCCAGGATAATTGTGCGCCAACGGCAAATAGGCCGCTTTCCCCGCTTCTACCGCGAACGACACGCCCACGATTTGCGCCTTGCTGTAATCAAGGCTGGTGGTTTCAGTGTCAAAAGCAAACAATTCAGCGGCTTCAAGTTTCTTAAGCCATTGATTAAGTTGTTGCTCTGTCAATATCGTTTCATAGCTGGATTCAATTAAAGCAGGTTTTTCGTCGGCAATTTCAGATGTCTTTGGGATGGGTTCAGTCACATTCGCCAGTTGTTTTAACCAAGTCGTAAAGCCCAACTCAGCCAATAGCTTGGTCAATTCAGGAATATTGGCAGGTTGTTGATGGCAATCTTTCACGGAATAAGGCAATTCCAGGTCGCACACTATCGTCGTCAGTTGTTTAGACAATGGCAGATGATCCAAACTGGCGCGTAAGTTATCACCGATTTTGCCACCAATTTCATCGGCATGCGCCATGAGGTTATCCAAGGTTTCGTATTGTGCCAACCATTTTGCAGCGGTTTTCGGCCCACAATTGGGGACACCGGGAATGTTGTCCACGCTATCACCCACCAAGGCCAAGTAATCAATGATCTGATCCGGCCTGACCCCGAATTTGTCGATAACACCTTGAATATCCATACGGGTGTTGGACATCGTGTTTTCGAGAATAATATGTTCATTCACCATCTGCGCCATGTCCTTGTCGCCCGTGGAGATGATGATTTCATAACCTTGCTTTTCAGCCTGTTTAGCCAACACACCCATAACATCATCGGCTTCGATGCCGGATTCGATAATCAAGGGCAAGCCCATCGCCCGAATAATCTGGTGCAAGGGTTCAATTTGTACCCGTAAGTCGTCCGGCATGGGCGGCCTGTGTGCTTTGTACTGGGCGTACAACTCGTTGCGGAAAGTGCCGCCCGGCGCATCAAACACGACAGTGATGTAATCACTGTGGTAATCGGCAATGAGCTTACGCAGCATATTGGTCACGCCGTGGATGGCATTGGTGGGCAAGCCTTTCGGGCTGGTCAGCGGCGGGATGGCGTGATAAGCGCGGAATAAAAACGAAGATCCATCAATCAAGATCAGGCGTTTGGGGTTGTTTTGGGTCATAAAAAGAATCCAAGGTTAGGATTTGGTATTGGCTGATTTTACCTTGAACTATTTGTTTTGATGTGGTTATCTGAAATAAGCCCTTCGACAAACTCAGGGCGAACGGAATTAAATCATTTAAATTTCCCGCTTAACGTCAACAATATTAGGTAGTTGGCTTATTTTTCCAAGCACCAGGCTTAATTGCCGGGTATTTTCAATTTGTATCGTCAGGTTGAGGACGGCGGAAAAGTCGGGGTTGGTCTCCAGTGCGGCATTGGTGATATGGATGTTGGCTTGGGTTAATGCCTGGGTGACGTTGTTCAACAAATGTCGGGCATTGTAGGCGCGGATGACAATCGGCACAGAATGGCTGGCCTTTTGCGTTCCCCAGAATACCGAAATGAGTTGAAGCTGTTTTTCAGGGCTGATGTTGGTGATGTTACCGCAGTCTTTGCGATGCACAGTAATACCACGGTGGTGTGAGATGTAACCGATGATGTCATCGCCCAGTATCGGTGTGCAGCAATGGGCAAAAGTTGTCAGCACATTATCAATACCTTCGACGCTGACGACGGACTTCTTCTCGGGCTTCGGTTTAAGTGTGGTCGGCGGCTGGGGCTCCAGCTCCGGTATCTTAAAAAATGCCGCCAGTTGTCGGCTGTTGATGTCATTGCGGCCTATCGCTTCGAGCAAGGCATCGGTATCTGCTAACTTGAAATGTTGCACAAGTTCTTTGAGATTAGCTGATTTTAGGCCTAGCCGTTGTGCTTCTTTGTCCAGAATCGCCTTACCGGCAGCAATATTTTCGTCGCGTTGTTGATGTTTAAACCAGCTTTTGACTTTGCTGATGGCATGAGTGGATTTCAAATAACCCAGGTTAGGATCAATCCAGTTGCGGTTGGGGCGGATGTCTTTACTGGTCAGGATTTCGACTTGTTCACCGGATTTCAGCGAATACGTCAAAGGACAAATGCGGCCATTCACTTTCGCACCTCGGCAACTATGGCCGATTTCGGTGTGGATGGCGTAGGCAAAATCAAGCGGTGTGGCACCTCTGACCAGGTCAACCAGTTTTCCGGCAGGTGTCAGTACATACACTCGGTCGCGGAATAGCTCGCTACGGAAGTCATCGCCTAGATTGTCATCTCCCTCTTTCTCTTCCAGCAATTTACGCAGGGAGGCAATGCTTTTATCCATTGCCGCATTATGTTTGCCGCCTTCTTTGTAAGACCAGTGTGCCGCCACACCCATTTCGGCGAATTCATGCATTTCACGGGTGCGGATTTGGACTTCAATACGGTTGCCATTGGGGTCGATAATCACCGTATGCAGGGATTGGTAGCCATTTTCTTTGGGGTTGGCGATGTAATCGTCAAACTCCTTGGGAATATACTGCCACGTACCATGTACGATGCCCAGCACAGCGTAACAGTTGGTCAGGTTATCGACGATTACGCGCACCGCCAGCAGATCGTACAACTCGTCAATATCCAGTTGTTTGCGCTGCATTTTTTTCCAGATACTGTAGATATGCTTGGGGCGGCCATAAATTTCGGCAGACATGCCTTCCTCGCCAAGGTGTGTGTTAAGCAAGGCGATAAAATCCTTGATGCTGGCTTCCCGCTGGTCACGTTTTGCCGCCAGGGCTTTGACGATCTTGAGATAAATCTGCGGCTCCAGATAGCGGAACGCCATATCCTCCAATTCCCATTTGAATTGATGGATACCCAAGCGATTGGCGATTGGGGCATAAATATCCAGGGTTTCCTGCGCTATGAAGTGGCGAACTTCGTAGGCCTCAACAGGCAAAATCCGCAGGCGCTTGATGCGGTAAGCCAATTTAATTAATACGGCACGCACATCTTGGGTCATTGACAACAACATGCGCCGCAATGTTTCGGCCTGGTTTGGCTGGTGGATCATGTCGGTCGAATAGACATTCAGCTTGTTTAGCCAGTTAATGTCTTTCACCAGTGCTGCAATCGTGGTGCCAAATTGTTTGGCGATGTCGGGTTTAGGATCCAGCTCAGATACCCTGGGATCGCTTAGTATGGTCGCCAACAATGTTTCTGCATCGACATTAAATATCGTTAAAATGGCAGCCACATCAATACCTTTAGGTCGCAGATAAGGCGTATCTTCGGGTATTTTGGCAATGATTGCCAAGGCTTGTTGGATAAGCGCTTCATCCCGGACAGAAAATCCGTTGAACAGGGGCTGGTTGGACGTAATGATGTTTTGCATTAATTCATATTAGACGATTCTAAAAACAGAACAACCATCCTAGGTTAATACTGTAAAATAGAGCTTAGATAACTAATTTGGTTCAAATGAATGGATTATAAGAAAACACAGGATATCGGTTTCGACTCTACCCAGCAATACGTTCATCCGGCTTTAATGCAGCCACAGGATGATGTGATAAATTTACTGGACGTTTGGCGTACTTTAGCAAAAAGAAAAACTCTTATTTCTGCTGTTAGCTTGATAGTGACTTTGGTAGGCATTGCCTACGCTACCTTAAGGCCAGATGTGTACGCTTATTCCACGGCAATCCAGATAGGTTCGCTTTTTGTTGACGGCAATGAAAAACCCGTCGAGGATGCAAAAAGTCTGGTGATAAAACTAAAGACGTTGTACGAAAATACTGTACTAAAAGACTTTTACCAGGAAAATCCTCAGGAAAAAAAGATTGGCGACATTGACATCTCTGTCCCTAAAGACAGCCACATGATAATTATAAGCAGTAAAAATCCAGAAACATCAGCCCCGGTTTATGATCAATTGATTGGTAAAATAAGCACCACTGCCGTCAATGATCTTAACGTACGGATTAAAATATTCAGGAATCAGTTGACTGAGCAAATAGCGGATGCAAAAAAAAATCTGGAACTTCTAACCATAGAGGAAACAGAATTGAATAACCGAATCCAGAGCTTTGACAAATTGTTTAAATCCGCACCCATCGAAAACGGCGGTACGACCGCTTTAGTTTTGACTGGACTGGCCGGGCAACGGCAGCAAATAGCGGACGAGAAAGCTAGGCTTGAGTCAAGATTGACCAATAAACTACTCGATCTAGGCTTAACGCAGGATACCAATGTTTTATTTCCGGTAACAAGGTCGGTTGAACCTGTCGGTATTGGAAAAATACCGGTGATTTTAATATCGCTTATAGCAGGGTTAATTTTAGGCGTTTTCACTGCCTTGTTATGGGATCAAATTGACAAAACCAATGCCCAAATTGATACGCATTAATTCATCCATTTCAGCTAATAAAAGTGCTTCATTATGCAAATAACTAAAACAGCGATACCTGATGTCTTGATTATTGAACCCAAGGTTTTTGGGGATGAACGTGGTTTTTTCTACGAAAGCTTTAATGCCAACAAATTCGCCGAGCTAACAGGGGTGAAAAGAAATTTCGTCCAGGACAACCACTCCAAATCGGCTAAAGGTGTCTTGCGCGGCTTGCATTACCAAATTCAGCAGTCCCAAGGTAAGCTGGTGCGGGTTGTCACTGGCGAGGTCTTCGATGTTGCGGTAGACCTTCGCAAGCAATCGCCAACCTTTGGGCATTGGGTAGGCGTGCTACTTTCCGCCGAAAACAAACGCCAATTCTGGATTCCAGAAGGCTTTGCCCATGGTTTTTTGGTCACCAGCGAGACAGCAGAGTTTCTATACAAAACAACTGACTACTGGGCACCAGAGCATGAGCGAAGCTTGTTATGGAATGATCCTGCCATCGGCATTGATTGGCCTTTAAACGGCGAAGAACCGTTGCTCTCGAACAAGGACAAAGTGGGCAAACAGCTCAGTGAAGCCGAGGTGTTTACATGAAAATTCTTCTCACCGGCGCCACCGGGCAAGTAGGCTGGGAATTGACTCGAACCTTATTACCCTTGGGTGAGGTGATTGCAGTCAATCGTAATCAGGCTGATCTTGCTGATTTATCCTCATTACGCGCCGTTATCCAACAGCATAAACCGGATGTCATCGTAAATCCTGCGGCTTACACAGCCGTGGATAAGGCCGAAACAGAAAAAGAACTGGCCTTCCTGATTAACGCCGAAGCACCCGGTGTATTGGCGGAAGAAGCCAGAAAAACTGGTGCTTTATTGGTGCATTACTCGACCGATTACGTTTTCGACGGCAGTAAAACTACACCTTATGTGGAAGATGATCCGACCAATCCCCTCAACGTGTACGGACAAAGCAAATTGGCGGGTGAGCAGGCTATCCAGCAAGTGGCTGGTGATTGCTTGATCTTGCGGACATCGTGGGTCTACACCAATCGGGGCAGTAATTTCTTAAAAACAATCCTGCGCCTTGCTGCCGAACGCGAAGAATTGAAAATTGTTGCTGATCAGATTGGTTCACCGACCTGGGCGCGTTTGATCGCCGAAACGACCGCACATCTAGTACGGCAAGCATTACTTGAAAGGCAAAGTGGCCGATTTAAATCCGATATTTACCATTTGACATCTTCAGGCGAAACGTCTTGGCATGGCTTTGCCGAACAAATAGTCAATAACGTCCGCGAACAAGGGACGTTGACACTTAAAAACCGCGTCATACAGCCCATCCCGGCGACTGACTATCCTGTGCCCGCGCAAAGGCCGGCAAATTCGCGCCTGTCTTGTCAAAAACTGGAACAGCATTTTAGGTTAACCATGCCATCATGGGATAATTCACTCCGGTTATGCATGCAAGATCTGGCTTAATTAGATGATGTCCTTGTTTTTAATAAAACAAAAACTATGATTACATTCATTAACAAACAATCCAAAGCAGCGAGAAAATTCCATCCATGAAGATTTTAATCACCGGCGGCGCCGGATTTATTGGTTCCGCGCTAGTTCGCCATGTGCTTGGCAACACGGATCACCATGTCGTCAATCTTGATAAGTTGACCTATGCAGGTAATTTGGAGTCGCTCAAGTCGGTAGAGGCCAATCCGCGTTACCAGTTTGAGCAAGCCGATATCTGTGATGCCGCAACAGTTAAGCAATTGTTGGATAAGCATCAACCCGATGTGATTATGCACTTGGCTGCCGAATCCCATGTTGACCGTTCAATTGATGGTCCGGCAGAGTTTATAACGACCAATATTGTCGGGACTTATAGCTTGGTCGAAGCGGCTCGTAACTATTGGCAGAATTTGGCGGTCGATAAAAAAGCCAAATTCCGTTTTCATCACATATCTACCGATGAAGTGTACGGTGATTTGCCGAACGATGATTCCTTGTTTACCGAAGAAACGCCTTATTCGCCCAGTTCGCCATATTCTGCGTCGAAAGCCAGTTCTGACCATATTGTCCGTGCTTGGCATCGCACCTATGGACTACCTGTCGTGGTCACCAACTGTTCCAACAACTACGGGCCGTACCATTTTCCGGAAAAGCTCATTCCCTTGGTCATCCTTAACGCCCTCGACGGCAAACCATTGCCCGTTTATGGTGATGGCAAACAGGTAAGGGATTGGCTTTATGTGGACGACCATGCCAGGGCACTGCTTACCGTTGTGGAAACCGGTAAAATCGGCGAGACTTACAATATAGGTGGACACAACGAAAAAGAAAATATCACTGTGGTCAGGACTATTTGTAGCATTCTTGAAGAATTGCATCCACAAAAACCTGGCAGCATCAGTAAATATGAGGATTTAATTACCTTTGTTAAGGATCGTCCAGGGCATGACCTACGTTATGCCATTGATGCCGGTAAAATCGCCAATGAACTGGGCTGGACACCGGAAGAAACCTTTGAAACTGGCCTGAAAAAAACAGTGCAGTGGTATCTCGATAACATGGACTGGTGTCGTCATGTCCAAGATGGCAGCTACCGCCGAGAAAGATTAGGATTAGGAGACTAGCAATGAACTGGAAAGGCATAATTCTCGCTGGCGGTGCCGGCACAAGACTGCACCCGATTACCAAGGCGGTATCAAAGCAACTGTTACCAGTCTATGATAAGCCTATGATTTACTATCCCTTATCGGTATTGATGTTGGCAGGGATACGGGAAGTCCTGATTATTACCACCCCTGAAGAACAGCACAGTTTTAAAAACCTGCTGGGTGATGGTTCTGATTACGGCATAAAACTTGAGTATGCCGTGCAGCCCAAACCCGAAGGTTTGGCTCAGGCGTTCCTGATTGGAGAAAAATTTATCGGCGACAGTAACAGTTGCTTGGTTTTGGGTGACAATATCTTCTTTGGACAAGGCTTTTCCATTAACCTCAAACATGCGATGGCACGAACTGAAGGTGCAACAGTATTCGGCTATAAAGTAAAAGATGCCGAACGATTCGGCGTAGTGGAATTCAATGCCGACAACCGGGCGATTTCCATCGAAGAAAAACCCGCAAAACCTAAGTCAAACTATGCCGTTACCGGGCTATATTTTTACGATAATCAAGTTGTCGATATTGCCAAAAAAATAAAACCGTCAGCCCGTGGTGAACTCGAAATAACGACTGTCAATCGTGTTTACCTGGAGCAACAACAGCTTAACGTGGAAATTCTGGGCAGAGGTTTCGCCTGGCTCGATACTGGGACTCACGACAGCTTGATAGAGGCCGGACAGTTCGTCCAAACCGTTGAGCATCGCCAGGGCTTCAAAATAGCCTGTCTTGAGGAAATTGCTTATAATCAAGGTTGGTTAAGTCGGGCGGAATTGATACAACGTGGTGAAGCCTTGGCCAAAACCGCTTATGGCGAATATTTACTTGAAATATCAGATATTTAAACTATTAAAAAAATAGAAGACCTTTTGTTGCTGAACAAAATGCCTTAATCGCCATTTAATAGAACTTGCTTATCATGGCGACCATTGAAGGGTTAAGGAAAAGGGATTCTGTTTTGCCATGCTGCCTGTGTTTTTCGTTAGCGATTCGGTTGCCGAAACAATCGGCAACCATGCTGTTTCCATGATTTTGGATCAGCCTTTATGAAGCAATATTGGCAAGCTCTCAAAAGTCGTCCAAGGATTGGTTTTGTTGTTTTCGGATTGTTGGCTACCAGCCTGTTGAGTGGTTGCGCCACCGATCCACCGCAGTTACCTCTTCCACAAGCAAAGCACCATACGAGCAGACCGCACCATAAATATCGCAATAAGCAGGCGTACAACCGTCCTTATCGGGTTCGAGGCAAAACTTATTACCCAATGACATGGGCGCACGGCTACAGCGAAACAGGGATTGCGTCCTGGTACGGTTCGGAGTCGGGTTCTAAAACGTCCATGGGTTCGCACTTCTCCCCGCATGGCTATTCGGCAGCGCATAAAACTTTGCCATTGCCCAGCAAAGTCCGCGTGACTAACCTGCACAATGGCCGGTCAATTGTCTTGGTCGTCAATGACCGAGGCCCATTCAAGCCAAATCGCATCATAGACCTGTCCCATGGCGCGGCAAAAAGAATCGGCCTTAATGGCTTGGCGAGGGTTAAAGTTGATTATCTGGGCAGTGCTGATTAGACATCTCCGCATAGCTTTTACCTGTTTTTGGCTGGCAATCCTTTCGTTTGTTTATATCTGTAGGTAGGGTGCGTTTTATGCAAATGAGGTTTAAGGCAATTCAATTTTTAGTGATTTTTTTCAAAATTTTTAAACCAATCTTCATCAACCTTAACCGTCTCTTTTAATTGTATTTTTAATCCAAGATTAAGCTCTTTTAATTTTTCGGCTAATTTTTCCCCATCCATCAGGTCGATAGTTGGCGCACCATCTCTTGTGGCTTCAGCAATTGCGTCTCTAGTAAATGATGCTGTAGTAATAAATAGACCCTTATCAGTTCTACCAACCATAGCCCCCCGAAAATCTCTTATATCCTTTGAGCCAACCTTAGATGTACTTTTATATCTTTTACATTGAAAAATTACGTGAAAACTCAATATTCCATTAATTCTTGCGATACCTCTTCCATCAATGCCACCATCGCCAGATCTTCCTGTAACTTCAACTTGTGTAAAGCCCTTTTCTCTTAAGAGTCTTTGAATTAATCGTTCAAATGCAGCAGGAGATAAATGTTCAGTAATTACATCAATAACTTTTTCTTTCCAGTTCTCTTCTTCATTCACTTCTTGATTTATTTGAGATTCCAGTTTTTTATCCAAAGCTAAGTTTACTAAAGTAAAATCAGCACTTGAACTTATTGACCAAACGCCTCTTTGAGAATTTTCAAGTAGCCCTTGGCTCTTTAGCATTGTCCTTACCCAAGCCATTTGATACTCAAATTCGGTTTGATTGGTGTTTTTGTGAATAACAGCCAACGATTCTTCTGAGATTTTCAGTATTGCAATGACCTTATCGTTTATTTCATCATTAGTACCAGAACCTCCAAGCTCATGTATTGCTTGTAAAACAGGCTTGAAAAAAAACTCTCTTTTGGGGAATTCTGTCATTTGGATGTTATATCAATACTATACAAACGCGTCATTATGATACAAATTACTTCAATTCAACACCTCAAAGATTTAGCTTATGGAAACAATTGCAACTTTGTTGAATTTTATATTTATATATCAGGTGGGCATAGTAAGAAGCTGCAAAAGAATTTCGTATAGGTCAACAGAAACCAAATGGCCGATCATTCTAGGATGCCATTGAAATATATAATGAAATAGTTGGCCTCTCAATAAATTAGGAAATGCCGTCTGTCTTCTTCCCAAGCCTGCTCATCTTCTTGAGTAATATCATCCAATTCGTCCGCTGTGGTGTGGCAATCATCCACCCATTCCCGCAACAAGGGCGAACCGTTGATGACATCAATTGCCAGTCGGTCGAGTTCGTATTCGTAGGGGAAATCCCGCCACAGCGGGTAGTCCGGCTGTAATTGGCGCAATGCTTTAAACGCCAACGCTTGCAAGCGCCAAGGACGAAAGGCGTGGTGATTGTAAGATGCGTCTTCCACGTGAATCTGTATGCCTGCACACAGTTTGCCAGCATGTTTATGGAAGGTCGGTTCAAACCAGCATTCGCGCAAGCGGCAACCTTCAAGCCATTGCGGAGCCAAGTCGTGCATGGTTTTAATGATTGCGTGAGCATCAATATCCGGCGCACCAAACAATTCCAGCGGGCGAGTGGTGCCACGGCCTTCCGATAATGTTGTGCCTTCCAGCATGACCGTTCCGGCATAGCAGCGGGTCATCCACAAATTGGGGGCATTTGGGCTGGGGTTGATCCAAGTGCGTTCACCCAAAGGCCAGCCGTAACCCGGCGCGGCATCGGGTTGCCAGCCTTGCATGGTAATGACTTGGCAATCGACATCCAATTTTAGGGTGCTAATAAACCAGTGCGCCAATTCTCCCATCGTCAGGCCGTGGCGCATGGGCATTGCACCAGCGCCGACAAAACTCTCCCAGCCCGGACGTAAAGTTAATCCTTCGACAGGACGACCCGCAGGATTTGGGCGATCGAGTATCCACACTGATTTTTTATGCTTTGCCGCCGCTTCCAGGACATAGCGTAAGGTGGTGATGAAGGTGTAGATGCGGCATCCCAGATCTTGTAAATCCACCAATAAAATATCAAAGGTATCCATCATGACATCGGTTGGGCGGCGCACCTCGCCGTACAAGCTGAATACCGGAATACCTAGCTGAGTGTCGATAAAATCGGGCGATTCCACCATGTTATCTTGCTTGTCGCCCCGAAGACCATGCTGGGGGCCCAAAGCAGCACTGAGCGTGATGTCAGGTAAACCAGCCAAGGCATCGAGAGAGTGCGTTAAATCCTGGGTGACTGAGGCAGGGTGTGCCAGAAGTGCGACTCGTTTGCCTGAAAGCGGTTTGCGTAAACTGGGATCTTCAAGGAATAGGTCTAGGCCAAATTTAATCATGTAACAGCTATTAATTGGGATTTAAAGAAAGGGTAAATCCCCTGCGGTGATGGAAGTCGGGACTGCCGCCAGGATGGCAAAGCGCCCAGTAAGAAAGTTCGCCCTCGTTTGTTTCCAGTACGGCACTTAAGCCAAGTCGGTAGGGCTGATGTGGTTCCTTGACAGGTAAGTCAGCGGTTTTAATGATGACATCCAAGGACAGTTGATCGCTTGATTGGCTAAAACGAGAAACAGGCGGGTTACTGGCTTGCCAGGGGTTTCTCTGCCTATAATTGTTAAATCCGTATGCTGCCCAATGCCCCGAAGGCGAAAAATTGAATTCATGATAGCGAGTGTGGGTTTCATCATCCACGACAGCGATAAAGGCCTCAAAACAGGTGTGCTTCCATAAGCCTTCTGCTTCAGTGGCTATTTGTGCTTCGGGAATCAGTAAATCACCTAAAGTGCCTACCAAATCGTAATGCAAAATTAATTCGTCTTTTTCATACAGCGCCTTAACACCGATGTACAAGGCCTTGATAACATCATCTACAGTGTCCGGGTGATAAATGAGGCAGGACTTTGCAATCATTATATGTATATGCCCAAATCCGCCGATTATTGAATACTGAACATAACATCGACGCTGACAGTTACTTCTTGCTCACCGGCTTGCAGGGGTGTAGAGGAACTGTCCACCATTTCGGCTTTCAGGGTTCGCATTTCGGTGTATGGCAGGGGCGTAGAGGGAATATCGCTACCTTCGCTGATGTAAAGGGGGGCACCAAGCGTTAAATTGGCTAATTTGGCATATTGTTCAGCCTTGCTTTTTGCATTGGCATAAGCCTTTTTCCGTGCTTCGGTCAATGCGTTTTCAGGATTTTCAATGCCATAAGTAATCCCTTCTATGCGCGTGGTATTGCCGCTAGCTTTGACTGCCGAATCAATAATATCGCCAGCCTTTTCAACATCCCGTACACAGACGGCCACTTGATTAGTCAATTGATAGCCGATGATTTTATTTCCGGCATCAGGGGAATAATTAGGGTAAAGAGAAATTGATCGGGTTTGAATATCTTTTTCTGCCACATGGCTATTTATCAAGGATCTAATCAACGTATCCATAGCTGCTGCCGCCTGGTTACGTGCCGCATCGGCAGTACGGGCGTGAACTTCTACTGATAATGCTAAATCGGCTTTATCAGGTTTTGTCGAGATCTTGCCCGTACCGTTGACACGTATGGATGGTGGATAGGGGTTACTGCTGTTTTCGGCGTATGCGGAGGACATAATGTGAGTGCTCATAAACAAAATGATCAATAAAATGAAGGTTTGATGGCAATAATAATTAAACATAATGGGTCTTTAAATAAGCGGTCATAAAGTGTGTTATCCGTTTAATCTTTTCAAAGTGTATCGCAGAATATGAGCTTAACTGATAATCTTAACTCATGCCAGTTTGCTTTGATAACCTTGTTAGCCTCCCAACTGGGCAATCAATGCAACGTTCATTAGTCCTAAACCGGAAATTTAGTGCAAAATGCGTCGTTGTTAAGGCTATTGTAATTTTAGTGCTACGGAAAAAACGCTTATTAACCGTATAATAACGTGCTATTTCACAGGTTGTAAGGTGTAAATCATGCAAATCATCCAGGAAGCACTCACATTCGACGACGTACTGTTAGTGCCGGCACATTCAACGGTGCTGCCCCGCGAGGTCGAAATTAAAACTCAATTGACCCGCACCATTGCGCTCAATATACCTTTAGTTTCAGCCGCCATGGACACAGTTACCGAAGCCCGCTTGGCTATCGCGATGGCACAGGAAGGCGGCATCGGCATTATCCACAAGAACATGACTGTTGAACAGCAAGCACGGGAAGTGCAGAGCGTCAAAAAATTCGAAAGCGGTGTTATCAAAGACCCCATCACGGTTTCACCAGATGTCAGTATCCGCGATGTGATCAAACTGACCCGTGCCAAAAATATTTCCGGCGTTCCTGTCGTTAACGGCGATGAACTGGTCGGCATTGTGACCAGCCGTGATCTGCGCTTTGAAACCCGTTTCGATGAGCCGATCACCAAGGTCATGACCCCCAAAGAGAGGCTGGTGACGGTGCGCGAAAATGCCGACCAGAAAGAAGCTATCGCCCTGTTGCATAAGCATCGCATAGAAAAAATTCTGGTGGTCAACGAACAGTTTCATTTACGCGGCATGATTACCGTCAAAGACATCCAGAAAGCCAAAGATTACCCCCAAGCCTGCAAAGACGAGCAAGAACGCTTGCGGGTAGGCGCGGCAGTGGGTACCGGATTCGGTACCGAAGAGCGGGTCGATGCGCTGATTGCGGCGGGCGTTGATGTCATCATCGTCGATACCGCCCATGGACATTCCCAAGGTGTGCTGGACAAGATTCGCTGGATCAAACGCTATTACGCAGATGTTCAGGTGATTGGCGGTAACATAGCTACAGCAGCAGCGGCACTCGCTCTGGTTGAAGCGGGTGCAGATGGCGTAAAAGTGGGTATCGGCCCAGGTTCTATTTGTACCACACGGATTGTAGCCGGTGTCGGCGTACCGCAAATTACTGCGGTCAGCAATGTCGCTGATGCTTTAAAAGGCACTGGTGTGCCGTTGATTGCTGATGGTGGTATCCGTTATTCTGGCGACGTTGCTAAAGCCTTGGCAGCGGGCGCCCATGCCGTCATGCTGGGCGGATTGTTCGCCGGCACCGAAGAAGCACCGGGTGAAGTCGAGTTATTTCAGGGGCGTTCTTATAAGTCATACCGTGGCATGGGTTCATTGGGTGCCATGTCGCAAGTGCAAGGTTCCAGTGACCGTTATTTTCAGGATGAAACTGATTCCGTTGAAAAACTGGTGCCGGAGGGCATTGAAGGCCGCGTCCCCTACAAAGGCAGTTTGCTGGCGGTTATCCACCAGTTGTTAGGTGGAGTTCGCTCCAGCATGGGTTATACCGGCGCCAAGTCCATTAAGGTCTTGCATGAAACCGCACAATTCGTGCGCGTGACCAGTGCAGGTATACGGGAAAGCCATGTCCATGATGTGACGATTACCAAAGAAGCGCCGAATTATCGGACTGAGTGATTGGTCGGTTGAGTACTTAGCAAAGAACCCACAATAAAAACCGGATTGCCCAGGATAATAAGCGGATATATGCCAGATCAGAACAGTGTACATTTGCATCAAATTAAATTGACGGGATTCAAATCGATCAAAAAACTCGATTTGAAAATGAACCCAATCAATATACTCATTGGTGCAAATGGGTCTGGCAAATCAAATTTAATTTCAATATTTACGTTCTTAAGATATTTATCGGAAGGGAAATTACAAACTTATTTAGAAAAACAAGGTTTTGCAAATACATTTTTTCACTTTGGCTCGAAAACCACGCCAAAAATAATTATTGATATTGAAGTAGGAAATAATGGCTATCATGTCGAATTTGTTCATGGTGAAGCGAACGACAGCCTTGTGTATTCGGACGAATATTGCACTTATACAGGATCAAACAACTTATGGTCTATTAAAGGTAAATTGGGTGAAAGCGGCCTAATTCCAGGGTCGGTGGCCGATAGTGATTATGTTCGAAAATATACTCGTGAGTACATGCAAAAATGCAGGGTTTATCACTTCCACGATACAAGTCCAACTGCAGGTTTTAAACAAGCTCAAAAACTTAGTTCAAGTAGCTTTCTTGCCTCTGATGCCAGCAATCTTGCACCGTTTCTTCTGCTTTTAAGAGAACGTTATAAATCTAGCTATCAAGAGATTGTTTCGACCATCCAAACAGTCGCCCCATTTTTTCATGATTTCTATCTTGAACCAAAAGGTGATAAAAGCGATGAATCGCTATTATTGCGTTGGACGCATCGCGATCATGATATGCCTTTTTCAGCAAATCAACTTTCGGATGGAACTGCGCGATTTGTTTGTTTGGCTACCTTATTCCTACAGCCAGAATGGTCTCGACCCAGTACTATTGTGCTTGATGAACCTGAACTTGGGTTGCATCCTGCCGCTTTGAATGTTTTAGCAGATATTATCAAGTCAGTATCAAAAACTAATCAGGTTATATGTTCGACACAATCCGTCGCTTTTGCGAATCATTTTGAGCCGGAAAATTTCATTGTTGTTGA
Organism: Methyloglobulus sp.; assembly: GCA_013141505.1. GTDB lineage: Bacteria > Pseudomonadota > Gammaproteobacteria > Methylococcales > Methylomonadaceae > Methyloglobulus. Next base: position 103,505 of record JABFQX010000013.1, on the reverse strand, counting down.
TCAAAAAAATGGCGTATCAACCTTTAAAAGACCCGATAGAACTGAGCTTGAACATTGGCTTGAAGATTACGGAATGGGCGATATATGGACGAAGAACCTTATTGGGGGTCGTCCAGAATGGTAAGGGTAGGGATTTCTGTAGAAGGGTTAACTGAAGAACGATTTATAAAAATTTTGATTGACCCTTATCTTTCTTCCAAAGGGATATATGTAACACCCGTTTCAATAGATGGAAGCGTAAGCATAGATCGTATAAGGCACGAACTAAAAAATCTAATCCATAGCTTTGACTATGTAAGTACGTTCTATGATTTTTACGGATTTAGACGTAAAGATGACGGCGAAACCAAACTAACATTGGAAGCTAAAATCAATGAGTCCGTTAAAGTTGATCTGAGGAAAAAAGTTATCCCTTATATCCAAATGTATGAGTTTGAGGGATTGTTATTTTCATCGCCAGACGCTATGGCATCGGTGTTGCAAGGTGAATCACTTATTGATTGGGCAAATTTAATATTGAAGGAACATAGCAATAACCCTGAAAAGATTAATGATTCGATAGAAACCGCGCCTTCCAAACGACTTGATAAAGCAACTAACTACCGAAAAACTACTCATGGGCCTAATATAGCAAAGGAGATAGGATTGGTGAGAATAAGAGAAATGTGTTCTGGGTTTAATGAGTGGTTAAGTAAATTAGAAGAACTCTGAAGTTACATTTTTATGAAAGGTTTTTTGTGATTTCTTTCATTATATAGTAATGAGCATTAGATCACTTTTATAGTTAGAAGCAGTATTTCGCCTTGAATATTCGGGCTAAATAGATTGAATAGGAAACAAAGTGCAACAAACCCATAACATTCATCAACACAAAATCCTCATCCTGGATTTCGGTTCCCAATACACCCAGTTAATCGCCCGCCGCATTCGCGAAATCGGGGTGTATTGCGAGATCTATTCCTGCGAATGCACGGATGAAGAAGTCAAAAACTTTGCGCCGAATGGCATTATCCTGTCCGGCGGCCCCGAAACCGTCACCAGCAATAACACGCCACGCGCACCGCAAATCGTTTTCGACTTGGGCGTTCCGGTTTTGGGCATTTGCTACGGTATGCAAACGATGGCGGAACAATTGGGCGGCAAGGTGGAATCGTCCAATCACCGCGAATTCGGTTACGCGCAAATCAGGGCGCGGGGACATTCCAAACTGTTGCAAGGCATTGAAGACCACCTGTCGCCGGAAGGCTACGGTTTATTGGATGTCTGGATGAGCCACGGCGACCGCGTGGTGGATTTGCCTGAAGGCTTCAAACTGATCGCCAGTTCTGATGGTGCGCCGATTGCGGGTATTGCCAATGAAGAAAGCAGCTTTTACGCCCTGCAATTTCACCCTGAAGTCACCCATACCAAACAGGGACTTAGAATATTATCCCGCTTTGTGCTGGAAATTTGTGGCTGCGAAGCCTTATGGACCGCCAGCAGCATTATTGACGACAGCATACAATCCGTCCGCGCCAAAGTGGGCAGTGACCACGTTATCCTGGGTTTATCAGGCGGTGTAGATTCCTCCGTGGTCGCGGCATTGCTGCACAAGGCCATTGCCGTCCAGTTAACGTGTGTCTTTGTCGACACCGGCTTGCTGCGCCTGCACGAAGGCGATCAAGTCATGGCTACCTTTGCCGAACACATGGGCGTTAAAGTGATCCGAGTAAATGCCGAGCAACGTTATCTCGATGACTTGAAAGGTATTAATGATCCCGAACAAAAACGTAAAATCATTGGCAACCTGTTTGTCGAAATATTTGATGAAGAAGCCAGCAAAATAACCGATGCTAAATGGCTGGCGCAAGGCACGATTTACCCCGATGTCATCGAATCGGCCGGTTCCAAAAGCGGCAAGGCACATCTCATCAAGTCGCACCACAATGTCGGTGGCCTGCCGGAAAATATGAAGTTAAAACTGGTCGAACCCTTGCGCGAGCTGTTCAAGGACGAGGTGCGGAAAATCGGCCTGGAACTAGGCTTGCCTTCCGATATGGTGTTCCGCCACCCTTTCCCCGGCCCCGGTTTGGGCGTACGTATCTTGGGCGAAGTCAAAAAAAGCTACGCCGATTTATTGCGCCAAGCCGACGCCATCTTCATCGAAGAATTGTACCGGCACGATTTGTACAACAAAGTCAGCCAAGCCTTTGCCGTATTCTTACCGGTGAAATCGGTTGGCGTGATGGGGGATGGTCGTCGGTATGATTACGTGATCGCCCTACGTGCCGTAGAAACCATCGACTTCATGACCGCACGTTGGGCGCATTTGCCTTATGATTTCCTCGATCTGGTGTCCCGCCGCATCATCAACGAAGTCGCTGGCATCAGCCGCGTAACCTACGACATCTCTGGCAAACCGCCCGCTACGATTGAATGGGAGTAGCTTATCCTCAAGAAAAAGCCGCGCTTGAGGCCAAAGCCCGCCAGCTTTTCAATGAACCTATGAAGTTACCGGAGGCTATCCAATGAATTGCACCCAAGGGCACTTGTGACCTTTAGGTTATAAAAGCAAGGCGGGCATGGAATCTGACCATTACCAAGTGCGCCATTTATTGGCCAGGCCGGGCTTAAAGCACACTATCCCAAACGCTTTAAGGTGACGGCTGACAGTGACCATAGCGGGGCGAGATCGCCCAACAGCCTGGATCGGCAATTTGAGACGACCGCCCCTAACCAAGTTTGGACAACGGATATTATCTACGGTCGGACGCTTGAAGGTTGGCTGCTTGTGCCCTTTGGGTATGAGTCGTAAAAGTAATTGTTGGGATAATAGTCCGACAGAACGGTTTTTCAGAAGCCTTAAACACGAACAACTGAATTATGAAAAATTTAGGACTAAAGCATCAGCTAAACTGAGTGTTATTGATTATTTGGCCTTTTACAAGGGTAAACGGTCTTATTCAAACACGGGTATCACCCCCGTTGTAATATGAATGGAATTTTTATAGGAAAGCTGTCTAAAAAAGTGTCCGGTTTTACTTGACCATTACAATTGTCCCTTTGGCCAGTAGACTGCACAACCCATCAGGCGGACTGCAAACGCCACAAATAATCGCCCCCGACACACTCGCAAATATCGGCTTGCCCGTTAAAACCGTAAAAATCAGCAACAAATATGCCTTAAATTTAGGTAATATTACCGTGACTTCGGTTTACTGAAAAAGTACAGTTATCAAGCCTGTTAATTGCGCTAAGTTTATTTTCTCGATATCCGATGGCTTGAACAATTTATGGGCAAAAAACAAAATGTGGAAAGGCTTTAGTTTGTAATGAATCTGCACAAAAAAAGCCCGTCCCATTATTTTAATAAGTAATAACTCGGAGATTCAATATGAAAAAGCACACACTTAAATCGATCATCAAAGGGCTTTCCGCTATTTCTGGACTCGCCTTTTGCATCCTGGCAATACCTCAAGCCCAGGCCGACACGAGCAAGAGAGTCTACACTGGGCTTAGCTGTCAGGCTCATGATCCAGAGTTCTTAGCCTTAGATATACCTAACGCCACCACTATCGCTACTTCCAACTACTATGGCTCAGGAATTCATAACGTTCAAGCAGATCCTGTTGGTGGATTTAGCGACCTGGGCATGAACTGCGCAATAGACAGGAGCCTGTTCGGATCGTCATCAAAACTTAAGTCTGTCACCGTCATCCTATCCGATGCATCGGATCCTGCCATTGCCGACGATGGTGGAAATTGCCATACCCACATTGAATATGTCTCTGCGGGTACGATGAACGTGATCTACGGAACTGATGTCTACGCTAAAGATGTTCCTGGGGGAACTAATGAATATCAAACGCTGACCTTACCACAAACCGTGGCAGCGCCTACCAACGATGCGAACTATGATATACATTGTCATATCTTTGGCAATGGGGCAGAACTAAACGGTTATACAGTCACCGAGAAAAACTAATTTAACGTGCAATAACATTAAGAGACCGGGAAATAAGATTCCCGGTCTTCATTAAGGTACTGACATGAACGCCAAATACATTACCGCCATAGCCGTTACCGTTGCTGTTATCAGTTCTGCATCGACTGCTTTGTTTATGCATTATGGGAAGACGGAAATATTACTACCTGTAGTTGCTGAACAGCCTCCATTGCCGACGGATAGTGGTCACACACAGGAAAAAGAATCAGGTCGTCTGTTAAAAAACGTATTGCTGGAGATGGAAAAACTACGCACCCAAGTTGCCAGGCTCGAACAACTACAAGCTGTGGCAGGACTAGCGAAACAAAAGGCAAGCGCCCTGGCAGAAACCGAAGCAACCAATGCGCCACTATCGTCAGAAGACACTGCTAGACAGCGGGAAGCCTTAGTTAAAGCCCATAAAGGCATTCTTGAAAACAACCTGCGCCAAGAGCAAAAAGACGCTCAATGGGCAGAAAATGCCCAGGCCAAATTGAGTTCGACCTATAGCGTTGCCACCGCCAAAGGCGTACGCTTTGTTGATGCCGATTGCCGCAGCACAATGTGCAGGCTGAAAATGGCGTTAGACCAGCCGGGCAAGCGCGGTGAACTTCAACTCAGGACGCTTATGGACAGCCCGACACCTTGGCCTGGAACACGATTTATGCAACTGGATAAACAAACAGGCGAGGTGGTGGTGTACATGATGCGGGAAAACCACGAATTGCCCACCTTACCGCCAGAAACCACCAACAATTAGCCAAGTAGATCAAGTTGCGCCAGAAGGCCACCTGACCATTTATATGCTGCCAAATGTCGCAATCGCTCATGCGGCAAGATGACCTACACGAGTGAATTAACATGTTACAACATCCGTGGCTCATTTAGGAAATAACGGTTTTCAAGTTATTTTTATCTTGTTTCCATTTCGTTGGTTGGCCCACTGGATGAGGATTAATACCCGTAGGGTACACGTGTGGTCACTAGAGAGGATAAGGCTTGAAAAGCCTACAAAGGATTTGGTGGCGTAATTGCGGCGAACCACAAACTGGCCGCACAGCTGTGAGAATAAGGTTTCAAGCGTTTCCTGGCCTTCCTTAACACTGTGGTCTGAACGGCGTAAAGTCGGCTTGGTTGCGGCATATGGGGGTTTCCAGCCGAATTTATTGCTTGCACAGTTTGAAAAAACCTGAGATTAAGGCTTTGCTTGCCGCTTTAGGTAATGCTTGATCTATACTTCTATTCTGACTCCCGGCATTAGAGACATAGCAAAGCATTTTTCACCTGTAAAAAACAGTCAGCCCAATCCGTTATTCAAATCGCAGTCTGATTTTTTGGGTTACCCAAGTCATCAACACTAAACCAAGGTAAGAAAATAAAATGACATGGCTGTAAGCAGCTCCTGCAAATACAAATAAGAGCGGCAACAGTATGAGTATCAGCGCTATTACAATTTTTTGCAGTTGTTTGGTGAAGCGGTAAGCACGCAAGCACGAGGTGCAATTCTGGGTATGAATGCTGAATACATCGTACGGATGTTGATCCGACAAATGAGGCACGGTCTTATGTGTCGCATAGCCCCGGTAAAATGGTGTTGCTGCAGCATATTTATCCAGCCATTTGCGGTAATGGATAACTAGGGTGTCGCTGCTTTTAATCGGTAACCACAGGTCTTTGGCATTTTGCTGTGAGCGTTCTATCTCCGAATACTGGCCGATAATCAAGGCCATATCTTGTTGCAGAATTTCGTTTTGGTTCCAATGATCTAGCCACTTCGGCTTGATCCTTTCCCGCCAGGAATAAAAGTTACTGTACTTCCGATAGAGTAGGCGGCATTTGCCTTTTGCCAAGGGAATTGAATACAACGCCAGTCCCGCAATCAATTCGCTCTTCTGATACTTTGAGGTGTAACTGATCAAGTTAGGGGCAATAAAATCCAGGTGTGCCGTGCCGGTTTTTGCTTCATCCCGATTTTGGTTAAGGCCGATAGACCGGTAGGTTGCACGAATGCCTTTTACTGAATCCTCCAGGATGTCAAATTCCAGCGGCAAGGCATAGTCGCGATGTCCGCCGCCACGCAGTCCATGATGGGCAATATGGATATGTGCCACATCAATCACATTCTCAATCAGATAGGTCTGGTCGTACGGCAAGTCGATGGTGTAATCCACGCTGATAACGTCGGGATTATCCAGTGCAACAATGGACGGAATGTCGGCTATTGCAGCCAAGTCCGGCGCACCCACCCAAACCCAGACCATGCCTTGGCATTCAACAACTACATGCGATTTTAAACAGGCGGTTGCGGGAATTTTTTTGTCCGGTGCCAATTGCGGAATGCGGGTGCATTCACCGGCCGCATTGAATTGCCAACCGTGATACAGGCATTCCAGTTTGCCGTCAATCAAATGCCCATCCGATAACCGTGCCGCACGGTGCGGACAACGGTCTGCCGCACACGCCAGATCGCCTTTTTCATTGCGGAATAACACCATCGGTTCGTTATATAGCGAGAAAGCATAAGGCTTACGCTTGGGCAAATCCTCTACAAAAACGACTGGATACCAACAGTTTTGCCAATTGAATTCTGTGTCCATAAACGGCTCGATATGATGACTTTATGCCGGATTCTTCTGCGCTAAAAATAAAAAGAAGCCAGGGTAATATTGGTTTGCTTTTAATCGGTCAAGCCCGGTTTTTTCCATCTCCACTTCTTTGCTGAGGATGGCTTCAGCCGTGGCAGCCGAATTAATCGGCTGAAAATTATTGATTGACGTAGTTTTTAAAGTAAATCCCGCCTCTTTTAAAAGTGGCAGCATTTCCTTCATCGTATGCTGGGTCTCGTGCGGATGCAACACTTGATCGCGGAACCACGAACGCACATGGGTTTCATCGGTGATATAAGAATGCAGTTCCCGGTAGCGTGCCAACAGCTCATCTTCCGATGCGCCTTGCGCTTGCATGATTTTGAAGTGATCTAAAAACGGTTTGCGGCCATAATGATGATATAAGCCAATGAAAATATAACCGCCCGGCGCGACAAAATCGGCGCAGATTCTTTTGATTGCCGCCAAGCAATCATGGGTATGGTGCAAAACCCCTAATGAAACCACCAGGTCAAATTGGCTTTTAGGCTGATACATAAACAAATCCGCCACGTTAAATTCAGTAGCCAAGCACATTTCTTTGCCTACTTGTTGGCAAAATTCAATCGCTTTGGGATTGAAGTCGATACCGGTAACTTTCGAATGATAATAATGGCTTATGCTGTTACTCAGCCAGCCGGTGCCACAACCGACTTCTAAAACCTTGGTATTGGGCGTTAATAGCGGCGGCAAAACAGGATACGAGGTGACCGGATTATTCTTTAGAATCGCTTTTATTTGCTCGTTTACTGAGGAATGCCGATTAAAGGGCAGCGTTTTGTAAAATTCCAGTACCTTAAAATCGGTATCAGCGTGAGAAGTGGCTTTCATAACATTTTTAGTCCGGTTCAAAAATGGGTTTATCGGTAATCGTGACCACTTGTTTTTCTTTGCGTAACAAGCAATTTTCCACGACAAGCACGTCTATATCGGTCGTCATAAAACAAGTGAAGGCATCTTCCGGCGTACCGACAATCGGCTCACCACGTACATTAAAGCTGGTGTTGACCAAAATCGGGCAACCGGTACGCGCTTTAAAAGCGGTTAACAATTGGTGATACCGTAGGTTGGTTTCTTGGTGTACCGTTTGTACCCGCGCGGAATAATCGATATGAGTGACCGAAGGAATTGTTGAACGCGGCACGTTCAGTTTGTCGATACCAAATAACGCCTCTTGCTCCGCAGTCATTTTAATTTTTATGGCATTTTTGATTGGCGCGACCAGTAGCATATAGGGACTAGGCCGATCCAGCTCAAACCAATCGGACACATCCTCGGCCAATATGGAAGGCGCGAAGGGGCGGAACGATTCGCGGAATTTGACTTTTAAATTAAGTGTCTTTTGCATATTTTCCGAACGCGGATCGGCCAGGATTGAGCGGTTACCTAATGCTCGTGGCCCAAATTCCATCCGACCTTGAAACCAGCCCACCACTTTTTCGTTGGCTAAGGCATCAGCCGTTTGGGCAATCAATTCTTCATCATTAAAAACTTCAAATACCGCCCCCAGTTTTTCCAAACGTTTGGCGCAATCCGCTTGTGCAAAAACCGGCCCCAAATAACTGCCCTGCATCTCGTCTTGCTTAGCCGTTACCATGCGAGGGTTATTGGCATAATGGGCAAGCAACGCCGCACCAATCGCACTGCCGGCATCACCTGCGGCAGGTTGGATCCAGATATTTTTAAAATGACCGTCTTCAAGAATTTTGCCATTTGCCACGCAATTTAACGCCACGCCGCCCGCCAAACACAGGTTGCCCGTAGTATCTTGCTTTGCCAACGCACGGGTAATCGTCAGCATAATTTCTTCGGTTACTTTTTGGATTGACGCGGCAATATCAAAATGCTTTTGGGTTAAATCGGCTTCGCTACTGCGGCGAGGTTCGCCGAATAATTCAGCAAATGCGGCATTGGTCATGGTTAAACCGGTGCAATAATTAAAATATTTTTGGTTTAACCGGAAGCTGCCATCGGCTTTTAAATCAACAATTTCCTTAAGTATTTTTTCGGCGTAAAGCGGTCTCCCGTAAGGCGCTAAGCCCATCACTTTGTATTCACCAGAATTGATTTTAAATCCCAGGTAATAGGTAAATGCCGCGTACAACATCCCTAATGAATGCGGGAAGTTTAATTGCTGGCTAATTGTAATCTGGTTGTCTTTACCTTGGGCAATCGTAGTCGTGGCATTTTCGCCGACCCCATCCACAACCAAAATGGACGCTTCCTGAAAAGGCGATGGAAAAAAAGCGCTGGCGGCATGGCTTAAATGGTGTTCGGTAAAATGCAGCCGACTTGAATCAAACTTACCTAAGGTGGCAAGTTGCTTGGCAATTAATTGCTTTTGATAAAGTTTTTCCGCCAACCATAGTGGCATCGCCTTGATGTAAGACTCAAAACCTTCCGGCGCAAAACTGAAATAGGTTTTTACCAGCCGCTTGAATTTAAGTTCGGGAAGTTCGTAAAACACCACGGCATCAATATCTTCCATCTTGAGCTTGGCTTCTTCCAGGCAATATTTAATGGCTGACAGGGGAAAGTTTTTATCGTGCTTAATGCGGGTAAATCGCTCTTCTTGAGCCGCAGCAATAATCAAACCATCCGTGATCAGTGCGGCGGCACTATCGTGGTAAAAAGCAGAAATACCTAAAATATTCATAATATTTGTAATAGTTGTGCGAATTATCCAGCAGCCTCAACGTGATGCCCCACAAATCAGCAAAGGGTTATGGTCTGCGGGAATCCGTTCTTATTATTGTCGGCAAGTGATTATTAGGGCTTGCCTGGTAATTTTCCCAGTAAGTCTCGGCGTTATGGTTAATATTCTTTTTTATGACATCAACATGAAACAACCTCAAAATTAACGCAATAGGGGTCACGATAAAATAGAAAAACAGCGTTAAAAAAACTTGCAAAAGTATCTTCATATTGATTCCAACCGAGTCGAATAAAGCGCTTTTAACCGCTCCAAAAACAGCTCGGCCATTTCTTGATTAGGCTTTATACCGGGATGCCCCATATCGCGCGCCAAACCTTCGGCCGGGTTATCTTTATGCTTAAGCGCAAGCTCCAACAATCCTGGAGCGACTAAATGTTCTTTTTTTACCAGAGGTTCAATGTGGCTCATGTACTTATTGCTAATGAAAGAAAAAAGCCACATTACATCATGTCTTTCACAGATTGACTGGCAAATTAAATAGTTTTTAAAGTAATTTATCTGGTCGTTAAAATCACTCGACAACGCATTATTAGCTTTAATTTGACTAATTTGTCCAGGGTCAACCAAGTAAGTTTTCAATTTATCGAGTGTGTTAATCCCGGTTTTGGTATTGATATAAAAATGTGCACGACCCGCCTGATTGATATGCTCGCGTCTTCTGGGCGGCGGCAATACAAACAAAACCACATCCGGTTTCAAAACGGATAGTGCTGAAAATAACGTCCGTGACATATAATCCGAGCTAGCGCCGCCCATACCCAAATTCCAATTGATGACTGGATACCCGGTCTCTTTTTCCAGCAACTTAGCGAACTGATGCGGAAAAGTTTTATCTTCGGGAAGCCCTATGCCAAAAACCTCACTGGCGCCAATGGACACTACAGATATAACTTTTTTTTCCAGTTTATCTAAGTTGAATTCTGGGCAACGATACCCCAGCGAGTTGAAATTATAAGTGACATCCTCTGGTCGTAGCAAAGGGTGTGGGGCTACTTTATAACGCTTTTCTGTATCCGCACCAACCCACCGCATTTGAGCATGCGACTGTAATCTGGGCGCGCACGGCATATGCTCTGTAGAAAAGAGATACAGAGGCGGCTGGTTAAAGATTTGAACCATTTGTTAAAAATGTGGATAAATAAATGGGTCGTCGTCATTATCTTTTTTTGCTTTTTTCTTTCGTAAAATAACGGATTGAAAATAAGCCAGATAACCCTTAAGGATTTGTGAAATTTTTTTCATAATCAAACACCTATTTAATTGTATTTTAATTGCAACCTGCAACGTTGGGTTAGTCGGTTATTATTAAGCCATAAGCCACCGATGGCTATAAGATAATTCTAAAACCCACCCGCCCGACTTGGGCATACCCGACTCGATGCTATATAAAATAAAGGACAATTGCAACTCAAAAATACCCTGCTTGCTTTATGATGCCAAGGCATGGGAGAAAAAGTGGACAAGGTTGTTATTTAAAACAAACCGAAATAGTAAGCTTATGGACTATAAGTGACACAATACCTCGCAATGCTTATAGCTTCCACGCCTACAAACATGCCAATCACATATCCAAACTATCTGTTGGGCAGATATTTGCATAGCAATGAAGGGTTCTTAACCTAAAATGTTCACCCGACTGAAAAAATAGAGCCTTGCAACTAGGCTAACCGATGGGCGAAAGTATGACGTTAGTAAGGTAGCCTGTAGAAATACAACGGAATACAGGGCCTCGAAGCCACGAATGCCCCGATTCTTTAAGCCCTTTAGCCCGGCTGATGCAAAAGATACGCAAGCTCCTACTCGCTTAAATCTTTTTCATAAACAATTCACAAAAATAGTCTACGCCATAAGCGGCTTTGCGAAGCATTTGCACCGCTAATCATTAATAAAATAGGAGTATTTTATGAAAAATCATGCAATTAACCTAACGGCAATGCTGTTATTGCTGTTTATTCAGTCAGTTGCCGTTGCACAAGGCAAAAGTGTCACCCATTATGACAGCGGCTTTGCCGAAACCAATTATTACTATCCGATCACCCAAGTACCTATGACACGCCTGGAATTGGAACTGTTTGCAGGAATAACTGATTTTCTTGATGAATATGACAAGACAGTCGAGCAAACAGGAAAATACAGTACCTATATAGGTGATCTTCCTCGCGTGAATGGGGCTTCATTACTGAGCGTTAAGGTCAACAATAAAGGCGGTATTCTGGTTAATCTGGATAAGGCTATTTTGTTGGATAAATCGGGGAAATGCTGTTCTTTTATGGAGGATTTTGGTCAAATACTTATGAACCATATTTTATCTGATAAAACAATTGCCCATAAAATAAAAGCCGTAAATTCGATCAACTTTGTTTACGATGGCTACGCTGTAGATCATTACGATTCCAACCTGATTTCGCGGCCCGTTGCTCCTGTGCCTATTCAATCAAATGGTTTAGCGCCACAGAGTAAGGCTGCTGCAACAACGGCTGGAGCAAAAGTCGTGGTTTCTGCAGGGCACGGGCTTTATTATCATTACGGTATGAAAAAATGGACGACACAGCGCGATCCAAAGTTTGGTATTGTTGAAGATTTTTTAACGCCTGTATTGGTCGATAAGCTAAATGCCTTACTGAAAGAGAGGAGCAAGGCCACCACTTATTTGGTGAGGGAAGCCCCCAGTAGTTCAGCTATTCACGCACCCTCAAAAAAACCTTGGTGGCAAGTGTCCGCCCGTTACTATATTCAAAAACTGCTGCCGAAGTTACCGCAAATATGGAGCACCTATAGCAAACCAACCGCTACTGACAGAGAAAAGCACCAGAATACCAATGCTAGACCATTGTATGCAAATCAGCTAGGCGCGGAACTATTAAGTATTCACACTAATGCCAATAATGGTAAGACTAGGGTACTCTAGTGTTTTATAATTCTAAGTTAGCGGCAAACCAGAAGCTGGCATCAAGCATCACCTGTTACATGGATGAATTGATTCATGCCGTTCCAGCTTATAAGAGTTTTCCCGTTGCGAAGGCACCTACCAATTATTCGTCACATGCAGAGACAAAACTCCCCAATAAACCCAATGCCATCATAGAAACCGCTTTCCATGACAACCCCACCGATGCCGCCGCGTTAAAAGATGCCAATTTCCAAACCGCCGCCATGAAAGGCGTGGAAAAAGGCTATCGCCTGTTCAAGGAAAACCAGCCATGCAAGCATTTTGATATTACCAGCATTCCTAACGTATCAACCCCATGGGGGACAAGTGTAACACTTAAAATTTACTACGAAGGCTTTCCCCAGTTCCCTGTCAAGCTGGAGGATAGGATTGTAAATTGCGGCGATGGCACCTGTACGCCGGGTAGCGCAACATACGGCAAGAAGACAGTCCCCACTTACTCTTACCTTCGGTTGTACCGGGTCGTCCAGCAACCCTACATCCACCGCTAACTCTGAAATTTTTCTTACTGATGCAGATGGGGTTAAGACAAAGCCTGTCATTTATAAAACCACTTGTACCAACGCATCTAGCACGGCATTTACTAAATGCAGGAAGGGATTTGAAATCCCGTCTTCGGCGTGTCTGGGGATGTTGCCTGTCTCTTAATCACAACTCAGCGAGTCTTATCGTTCCCATGCGCCAGCGCGGGAACGATAAAACCAAAACGGCATTAGCGCACGACAATTTAAGAATCCAATCCTGCCATAATCTCATCGCTGATATCCGCATTCGAATAGACATTCTGTACATCATCCAGATCTTCCAATCGGTCGATCAGGCGGAGCATTTTCTCGGCGGTTTCGGCATCCAGCTCGGCCTGGGTTGAGGCTTGCATGGTGACTTCGGCGTTGTCCGGCTCGAATCCTGCCGTTACTAACGCTTCTTTCACGGCAAGATAGTTTTCCGGCGTGGTCATCACGTCAACGGAGCCGTCGTCATAAGTGACCACATCTTCTGCACCTGCTTCCAGCGCGGCTTCTATCAAGGCATCTTCATCGACACCCGGCGCATAACTCAAAATGCCTATTTTGCTAAACAAATAAGCAACCGAACCATCAGTACCCAAATTACCACCAGCCTTGCTGAAAGCATGACGGACTTCGCCGACCGTGCGGTTGCGGTTATCGGTCAGACAATCGACGATGACTGCCGTGCCGCCTGGACCGTAGCCTTCGTAGCGGACATTTTCGTAGTTTGCACCTTCCAATGCGCCCGAGGCTTTTTTGATGGCGGTGTCGATAGTGTCGCGGCGCATGTTGTTGCTTAGCGCCTTGTCGATTGCCGTACGTAAGCTGGGATTGCTGGCAGCATCCGCCCCGCTGGTTTTGACGGCAACGGTAATTTCCCGCAGCACTTTGGTGAAAATTTTGCCACGCTTGGCATCTTGCCCAGCTTTGCGATGTTTGATGTTAGCCCATTTACTGTGTCCGGCCATTGTTGCTTTACTCTCTAACTATTTTTATTTTTTAAGGTAGTAACAGAATTTGTAGGGTGCGTTATATGCACCTTCAAATAGTATTTGGTGCATGGAATGCACCCTACTTTGCAGCACTTTGAATCTCTTTTTAGAATTCAGCGTCATGATACACATTCTGGACATCATCCAAATCGTTCAGCATATCCAAAAATTTTTCTATCAATGCCACATCGTCACCAGTAACAGATGTCACGCCTTTAGGTAGGAATTGAATCTCATCGACCTCAAAATCAAGTTCACCAAAGCTATCGGATAAGGCTTGTTTGGCCTGAGCGTATGAAGTTGGCGGCGTAAAAACAGTGATTTTTCCCGCTTCGTTTTCGATATCGTTTACATCGACATCAGCCGTCAGCAAGGCTTCAAGTACAGCATCCTCGTCATCGTGGTTAAATGCCAGGATAGCGGCATGGTCAAACATATGACTAACGGTGCCTGGGGTGCCAATTTTGCATTTGGTTTTGGTAAAACACAGGCGCACGTCGCCAAAAGTACGGTTAGGGTTGTCGGTTAGGCAATCGACGATCACCAGACAATTGCCGGGGCCATAACCTTCGTAACGTGCCGGAAAAAAATCTTCACCGCCGCCGCCTTTGGCTTTATCGAGCGCTTTTTCAATAACGTGGGCAGGCACCTGGTCTTTTTTGGCGCGGTCGATCAAGCCCCGTAAAGCCAAGTTGCCGTTTGGGTCAACACCGCCCGATTTAGCACACACGTAAATTTCCCGGCCATATTTACTGTAGACCTTTGCCTTATGGTCTGACGTTTTCGCCATGGACACTTTACGGTTTTGGTAGGCTCTTCCCATTTGCTTGTTGCTCCAGCGGTAAAAATTAAAGGGGGAATTTTACAGGTAAGTATGGGATAAGGAAATGTTAGTTATTGAGCTTTGGTAATTGTTCAGAGCGTTTTGTCATTCCGAGCAAAGCGAGGAATCTTAAGCGTTGGGGAGCTGAATAAAGTCTTAATATTTCTCACTGCCGCTCAAAATGACGGCATATTAAGCACCTTACAAGAATGTGGCTGAATAGTTGCACCCCACAGCCAAACGGGGCATGTTGCCCCGTTTGTAAGTTTTTATTTGATCAAAATAGCAACATAAAATGTTAGTGACGGAGCCCAAGCGCAACCTGACCTAAGGACTAAGTAAAAGAAGGTAATATTCAACAAATAATGAGTGGAAAATTTCACAGAAAAAGACTGGTTTATCACTTAATAATATCTTCGTCACGAAAATGACAGAAACTGATATTAGTTTTTTAACCGTACTGAGGAAAAACCATGTTGAAGAATCAGAAATATAAATTGTCTCGCAAGGCTACACTCGCTGTCGTTACTGCCACCCTATTAACCAATATTGTCGCGGCACACGCCACGTTGCCAAACACCCCCGCATGCAACAGCCTGACGCGTGCGAACATCGCTGCATTCCGTTTGAAAGTGGGTACCGAAACAACTGGCGCGATTGCCTTGCTGAAGAAGGCCAATCTTGACGGCGAAGCCGCTCGCGATCCTGTAAAGGGTGTCGGTGGCGGTGCGAATTCTCCATTGGATCTACTCGTCATTGCTAGTCGGATTGATGAAAAATCATTCCTCGCACCGGCCTGCAAGTCTATATTTTATCCATCGTTGCCCCAATATGGCTCGTCGGCGGGCGATGCGGTTCCAAACAACATTCATGCCTGCTTTCGTGTACACGTTACGCCGGAACTTGAGCACGCAATGTACGCGGCGACACTCCACGCTTGGAACAATAAAGTGGGCTTAACCTCACGCGGAAGTGCTGTAGATGCCTTCTACGTCGTTCGCAATTTGCTGAGGGAATCGCGCAAAATCAGCAACAATGCTCAGACATGCATCTTTCAGTCAACTGGCGATCCAGTTCTTGTTGGGCCTTAATGCCAAAATATTTGAAAGCAGCAAGTTGACGTAATAGCTGCCTCAAACTCAAGCACTGATGGAGAGTTTGAGGTAGCCACACCAGCGAGGCTAAGCTGTTAGCTTTTACACTAACTGAAAGCACGTAGCTTGTAGTGAACTTGTGGTTAGCTATTTGGGTAGACCCAAACTATAAATCAACGGCAATACCGCTGTTAAATCAGCATCCTCAACAAACTCATCCGCCAGCTCCCTCACCACTGCCCGGTCACACACACCGCCAAAGCCAATCACGGTAACTCCGGGCTGTTTGGCTTCCATATCAGTCTTGCCGTCACCAATCATGACGAGAGAATATTTGCCTTGCAGTAATTGTTTGCAAATTTCAGCTTTGCCGCCAGAACGCGCTAAAGGGTGACTTTCATCGTAGGATTGATAACTACCGTCCGCATTGAAATAAATATCAACCGCATGGACGCTGTGTTCTGGAATCCCGAGAACATCAGCCAACGGCAAAATCGCCTGACGCAAACCGCCGCTGATGATGTG
The DNA here is from genome assembly GCA_013141505.1 of Methyloglobulus sp. Classification (GTDB taxonomy): domain Bacteria; phylum Pseudomonadota; class Gammaproteobacteria; order Methylococcales; family Methylomonadaceae; genus Methyloglobulus. The sequence continues at coordinate 87,287 of JABFQX010000013.1, read as the reverse complement.
GACATCCTTACCTTGTCCTAACAAAGTGGCGAAGACTTCTTTAACGCCATCGACCATTTCCTGAATGTACAGATCAGCCAGTTTAGCTATGTTTGCCCGATCTGGTTGGATAGTCTCCAAGCGCTTGCCGTACACAGCTTCCAGCGGCAACTCGCCATTCATTGCCGTATCCGTCAGTTGAGCCATCTCCTCGCCCACTCCTGCCCACCGCGCCAGTTCGTCTATGCCTTCAATTTTGCTTAGCGTACTGTCGCAGTCGAAGCAGATGATGTCATAGCTCATAGGCTAATTTGCTTGGCATTGCAAACGGGAGTGAGGTTGCAGATTTGCTGCATGATTGAGTCTGGCACAGGCTCGGACACGCTGATTACCGCCATTGCCTGATCTTTGACATCCACCGTACTCACCTGCATCCGGGTGATATTGATATTGGCATTGCCCAACACTGAACTGATTGCCGATATAACGCCCGGCCTGTCGTCATGACGGGTGACGATTAAAGTGCCTTCAGGAACGACTTCGATATCGAAATGGTTGATGCACACCATACGCGGCTGGCGACCGCCCAGCAATGCGCCGGAAAGTGCAATACTTTGGTCGGCACAATGTCCGGTAACTTTGATAAGCGACACATAATCTGGCGAGTCTTGGGAAACCGACTCAACCAAGGCAATACCCTGACGTTTGGCGATATTTTCTGCATTCACGCGGTTGACGGGCGTAGAAACCTGTCCACTTAAAATACCGACGAGTGCAGATACCGATACCGGACGTACCGCCGCATCTGCGGCTTTACCGTAGAGTGCAACTTCAACTTTAGTGATGGGCTGATTTGCCAAACCGGCAAGAATTTTGCCTAAAGCGGTGGCTAAATTCATGAAATCATGGGATTTATTGAGTTCTTCGGCAGATACCCTCGGCAAGTTTAAGGCATTAACCGCTTCACCAGTCTTCAAAAACAAGACCGCTTGGCGGGCAATCTCAACACTGACGGCAACTTGGGCTTCGGCTGTTGATGCGCCCAAATGTGGGGTGAATACGATATTTTCCAGCTCCAGCAGTGGTGATCCGGCGGGTGGCTCGTTTTCGTAAACATCCAGTGCCGCTCCCGCGCATTGCCCATTTTTTAAGGCATCGTAAAGGGCTTTTTCATCAATTAAACCGCCACGGGCGCAGTTGATAATCCGTGCGCCTTTCTTCATCTTGGCAAACTGTGCTGCGCCAATCAGGTTTTTGGTTTTTTCAATTAACGGGCAATGTAAGGTAATGTAATCGGCTCGACTGACCAAATCATCCAAACTCACCGATTCCACACCGTATTCGGCGTAAATTTCGGGAGCAACGAAGGGATCGAATGCGATAACATTCATTTTTAAGCCTAATCCACGTGTAGAAGCAATCCGTCCTATCGTACCGAAACCGACAATACCTAAGGTTTTATGTGCGATTTCCGCACCAACCAATGTGCGCTCCCACTTGCCGGCGCGTACGGAACGATCCGCAGCAGGCAGACGGCGACTCAATGACATCATGTGGGCAATTGCCAATTCCGCCGTGGTGGTGGCGTTGGCATCAGGGGTGTTCATGACGATCACACCCATTTCAGTTGCCATGGGAATATCGACGTTATCCACGCCGATCCCAGCACGTCCAATTAGTTTGAGGTTTTTGGCGGCTTCCAGGACTTTTTTGGTGACTTTGGTGTCGCTGCGGATCAGCAAAGCATCGTATTCGCCGATGATGTCGCAGAGGCCGTCTTCGTCAAGACCGGTCTGAATATGAAAGTGAATGCCAGATTCAGCTTGCTCGTTTAAATAGTTGATACCGGCTTCCGCCAGCTTATCGGAAATGAGGATTTTTTTCATGAATTAAAGACCAAAGGAAATTGCGCAAAAAACCAATAGTTTAACAGTTTTGCTATAATCTTGGTATGCCCCATAAAATCGTTGCATTATGAATATCAGCCGCTGGATTAAAGGCCTCCTGTTTTTAGCGTTTATTTCGCTACCGTTGTGGATGAGTATACGCAAACCTGCCACACATGCGCCCGATGTGGCCTTTACCACAATCACTGGCGAACACATTGCCTTGAAGGCGTTACAAGGCAAGCCTGTTCTTGTTACTTTTTGGGCGACCAATTGCCAGAAATGTGTTGAAGAAATACCCGATCTGATCGCGCTTTACAAGCAGTTTCATGAGCAAGGCTTGGAAATGATTGCCATAGCAATGGCTTACGACCAGCCCAATCAAGTCGTGGCTATGACCAAAGACAAACAACTGCCCTATGCTGTCGTTCTGGATACGTCTTCAACTTACGCAAAATCTTTCGGTCCTATCTGGGGAACCCCGACTACCGTTTTGTACGGCAAAGACGGAAACATTGCGCGGCGTGATGTCGGCGCGTTTGAACTAAAAGACATGCAAACCCGCATTGAACAACTACTAAAAGGATAAAACATGCTCTGGTTGAAAGCCCTACATTTGATATTTATGACCACCTGGTTTGCCGGGTTATTTTACTTGCCGCGTTTGTTTGTTTACCACACCATGAGTGATGACATTATTAGCATCGAACGCTTCAAAATCATGGAGCGCAAGCTGTATTACGGCATCATGACACCCGGTATGATCCTGACTTTCCTCTTCGGCATCTGGATGCTTATCAGTTACGACTGGGAAATCTATGGCAAAAGCGGCTGGTTACATGCCAAATTGGGGCTATTGGGCATCTTATTCATTTACCATATCATCTGCGGTAAGTGGCTATTGGATTTTAAATACGACCGCAATCAACACGGCCATGTTTACTACCGCTGGATGAATGAAGTGCCGGTGTTATTTTTGATTGCGATTGTAATTTTGGCGGTGGTTAAGCCGTTTTAGATGCGGTATTGCTTGACGGCTACTTTGTTATTGGGGTCGATGGCCGATTAGGCGCACAAGTATAAAATTAGTGTTGATAATACTTGAATATACAGCAATAAACTGTTACTAAGTAAGCCCTGAACAAGCCGATACCGCATCAGGGTTTGTCTGAAAAATTATAAATTAATCAGCATGTTATATTTTTTTCGAGCCTGATGGAATCAGGGAAACCTTATCGAAGGGTTTGTTCAGATATTCTCGCCACTTCATTGATGGTTTGAGTTGTTGAGGGTGGATTAGTGTTTTACCTCATTTGTTATACATAACTCAATGAGCTGGCTATTGTTTTGGTGTTAATCCGCATTAGTTACAAGGAGAAAGTTATGAAACAACAACGAATGTTCTCAATAGTATTCGCCACTCTCTTACTGCTATTTGCAATCAGTCCTGCGAAAGCGGTTTCCGGGCCGCAGGTTGTTCCGCCATCTGCTGTGGCCTACGGGAAGAGTTACCCAGGATGGTCGGCAGCTTGGTTGCAATGGGCGCTGTCAATTCCTGCCGCGACCAACCCAATACTTGATACTACCGGTGTCAATGCTGGTAATGGCCAATCAGGCAATGTCTGGTTTTTGGCCGGGACAAGCGGAGCAGGTGAAGTGCATCATGTCGATAGGAAAGTGACTATCCCCGAAGATACCGCCTTATTCTTCCCCATCGTGAATTATTTTTGGCTTAACTTGCCCGAATTGGGGGATCCCGTTTGGTCTGTTACCCAAGAAGCCTGGGTGCGCGAAGACTTTCTTAAACCACACGTCGATACAGCTAAAGGACTTGATATTGAAATTGACGGACAGTCGGTCAGAAATCTTCAACGTTATCGCTTCCAAAGCAATCCGGCTATTAAAGTCAATATCCCAATGGGCGATATTTTCGGAATTACGTTACCTAAACCCGATGGATATGGATTGACTCCCGGTCTTTATGGCCCGGTTGTTGCGGATGGTTATTGGGTTTTGTTAAAACCGCCCTCAATAGGTCGGCATACCATTCACTTTAAAGGCGGGTTTGCCGCTGACGGGTTCTCTTTGGAAGTCACATACCATATCACCGTCAAGCCCAAAAGTAATGTGAGGCTTTTGCCTCATTCTTGATGGTCGGTGCGGCAATGAGCTGAGCTTTTACCCGCCACGAATGTTGGAGACGAGGTTTGTAAACTCGCCTCGAAATGAAAAAACTTCTCCATTGACTTATTTTTGCGGCAATGGAGAAGCCTCTTCCTCCTTGTGCTTATCTTTACGGTTGTACTTGCTTTTATCATCAAATACTTTGGCTTTGTTGAATTGTCCGGCAAATTTTGCGATCGGATTTTGCTTGGGCATTTCATCTATTGGCTTCATTTTTTTACGTTTTTTCATCGTTAGCTGAAAATATTCACTCCGCTAACGCGACATTTCCAAGATTTTCAGCGATTGACCCAATCCGCCGAGAATATGGTTCGGATAGCGATGATTCAAATTACTTTACCAAAATGCGCATGAGTTTTAACAAAACGGCTTCTGAGTTCTTTGGCGAATTCGATGAAATTTGCGGGGGGCTTTGTGTACCTCCGCCCAGACTCTCTCCTTTATGCACATCAGGGTGCAGAAGGCGAGGGGGTTATTGTAGATGCCCCATTAGTTATTGCTGATATTAAAGCAGCATAATCTTCCACCTTTTGCCATGCACTCTGAAAGTTCAAGATCTTTCCCCAGTAACGCCGTCATAAGGGCACTATCAAACTGGCAAATTTCATTATGTTTTTGTGCCAAATCATGAAAAATACAGTTGTAGGCTTTAATCGTCATGCCATGTTGGTTTTCCTCATCAGGTTTGCCGGTCTTAAAGCCCAATTCGTTCATGATTTTTAATAATTCATTTCTACGTTCATCAATGGGTTTGCCGGTAAATCGGTGTAAATAGTTTTGTGCCAAATTTTCACCCAGCCTATTCATGTAGCGTTCGAAGGCTTCAGAACCGATTTCGTTTTTCAGCTCAGCTAACATAAGTTTGGAAAACCATGCATATTGCTTGGGGAAACTGTTGATGCCGGCTTCGGTGAGGATGTAACGCCGCACCGGACGCCCCGCAGTTTTATTTAGCTCACCTGCCTGAAGATAACCTTCCACCTCCAGCACAGAAATGTGCTGCTGCACGGCATTACGCGATATGTTCAATGCCTTGGCAATATCATCTATGCAGAGGCCTTGTTTATTTTCGAGCAGCAATTCTAATATTTGACGCTGACGTGAGCCTATTTGATCAGCCATAAGTTTTCCTTTCTAAAATCCATTTCCAACATAACAGTAAAACAGTAAATAATCTGTGAAATTTTACCCATTATACTTTTAACATATTTTTATTGTATAAATTGTTTTTTATCGCTATAATTAATCCGTAACCAATTCCCAACGTTACACGTTAGCCATAACGCTTAAATCAGCATTTAAAACCTATTCCACAGAAGGAGATACTATGAGCAATACACTTTACGAAAGAATCGGCGGCGAACCTGCCGTTAATGCTGCAGTTGAGCTTTTTTACCGTAAGGTACTGAACGATCACCGCATCAACCGTTTTTTCGAGAATGCGGATATGGACAAGCAAATCGCCAAACAAAAGGCTTTCTTTACTATGGCGTTTGGCGGCCCCAACAGCTATACCGGCCAGGATATGCGAAATGCCCATGCGGGGCTGGTCAAGGTAGGTTTGAATGAAGATCATTTTAACGCCGTTATGGAACATTTAGGTGCAACCCTCACAGAATTGAATGTGCCTGGCGACTTGATTGCCGAGGCCGCAGCTATCGCTGAAAGCACCCGGAAAGATGTGTTAGGCAAATAACCAGTATACATTTAGCCAGAGCCGCAAGGGCAATCAACACGATTCGCCCTTGTGTGATCACAACCCAGGCACGCATTATGACTACATTAACAATTGATCAAAATAAATATGTTTGCCAGACGGGAGAATCCGTACTCGATGCCCTGTTAAGGGAAAATGTAAATCTTGCCTTCGCCTGCAAAAAAGGCACTTGTCATAGCTGCATGATACGCAGCACCAATGTAACGCCACCACAATCTGCCCAGTCAGGCTTGAAAAATACCTTAATAAACCAGAATTATTTCCTTGCCTGCCAGTGTTACCCTGAGCAGGACATGCACTTAAAACTTCCCGACCAATCTGATTTTTATCGAATGGGAACAGTCGTTACCAATGAATTGCTCAACAGGAATACAATTCTCTTGATCATAGCGTTTGAAGATGCATTTGAATTTAATGCCGGACAGTTTGTAAATTTGCAGCGCAGTGATGGTTTAACCCGGAGTTATTCAATCGCCAACGTTCCCCAGCAGTCAAATACCTTAGAATTTCATATCCGACGCTTGCCTGGTGGTAAATTCAGCGAATGGTTACACGATGAAGTCAGTGTTGGCGATTCAATCGCAGTCTCTGAACCAGGTGGCCATTGCTTTTATCTCCCGGAACGGCACGAACAAGGCATATTATTAGTTGGCACAGGTACAGGATTAGCGCCACTGGCGGGAATCTTAACCGATGCCTTGGCTCAAGGCCATACTGGCCCTATCCATTTATTTCATGGTAGCCGTGAAGTAGAAGACCTCTACAGAATTAACGAAATGCACCAACTTGCCGAGCAACATCCAAATTTTAACTACACACCGTGCCTGTCGGGTACAAAGATTCCTGATGGTTTCGTGATGGGGCGGGTGAATGACATCGTGTTTTCCCAGTTTACCGATTTAAAGGGCTGGCGAGTGTTTTTATGCGGCCATCCGGACATGGTCAATCAAATGAAAAAACAAGCCTTCCTGAAAGGCGCAGCCATTGCTGATATTTATGCCGATGCTTTCTTGGTTGCACAGCATTAATTGAAAACACCATGAAAACAACACCACTATCTTGCGACCTTCATGATTACCTTGAGATTGCCTGCGTGTATGGATACCGCATAAAACTCACCTTAAAGGATGGCAAGCCTGTTGAAGGCGTGGCAAAAAATATAATAACATCTGAAAAGCGTGAGTTTTTAATCGTCGAAAATGAACAGACGCATAAAATTGAGCTAAACCACCTCAGTAAAATGAAAGTATTGAACCCAAACGCCAAGTTTTCGGAAGTCGTTTTTTGAGGGGATTAGTTTAAGTACGTGCACAAAAAGCTTTATTTAATCGAGGGCTTAATCACCATCATCTCGTTGCCTCCTCGCTGAAATTCATAAGCGACACGCTTAATTGCAACAGCAAAACCATTGTCTTCAAGTACTTCCGTGACTTGGGCAAGGTAAGGTGAATAAGAGCCAGCCAAGGTCAATACAGGAAATACTCTGACTTCACTCGCTACCCGCAACATGTTTCGAAGCGCTTGCAGATGAAACTCCGCTGACAAGTGATCACTGTATAGAAACAAGAAGTGGGAAGACAGCGCGATGTCGAATGTCGCTTTTGCAAAAGGCAACGCAGGTAACTCTCCCGTAATGTACCGGCCTTCATCTTTTCCTACATTAAAGTCAGCGAGGAAAGCGTTCATCGCCGACATACGAACGTGTCCGAGCTGCTCCACCGAAGCAATGGTTTCCCAAATGAAATCGCTTTGGTTTTTAAGCATTTGGCTCATCACGGTTGCGTAGGTTTCAGCGATACGGCCTTTAATTTGCTCCACATCAAAGACGTAAATAGGATCTACCGAGACGACAGTGCCGCCGTTTTTGGTCAAATTTGAATTGAACTCAGCAGGACCGTCACCGCAGCCCAGGATGCGAAGCCCAAGATCCGCATCCGTCAGATCAAACATGCTGACATATTCGCTATACGAGCGTCCCCACGGTACGATTTTATCGAGTGTTAGTCCCATAAACCTAATTATTTCAAGAGTTATACTGATCTTGCCCGGATTTCGCGGACACTCCACTAAGTGACTTTTTGGTTTTTAAACTCAACTGGGCTGAGATAGCCTAGTTTTGAATGAAGCCGTTTGCGATTGCACCCAAGGGCACTTGTGACCTTTAGGTTATAAATAATACACACTTAGATATATTCGAACACTTGGTACTTGGCTTCTGAACGGGTCAAGATCACATTGCTGTGGCACAATATAACGGACAACGTAACCTAGTCACTGTTTTTATTCGAATAGTGTTAAAACTTCAACGCTACTTACCTCCCCTTAGTTTCTCAAAAAATAAGAAAAGGCCATATTACCTTGTCCGGCCTTTATCGGCATAAAGTGTTTGTTAGATTTAGTTTGCTTACTTTTATTTGGACTAGCGGTGGCATTTCAATCTGATAAGCAGTGACTGTATCCAATAGGCCGAGCAAGGCCAGTATGACTAACGTGTTGTTTGCCCAAAATTGCCACGTATTCCGGCAGAAATGAATGAAAAATTCATTTTTTGACGGTTGAAATGTTAAGTGAACCGAGGCATACAATGAAAAATAACATAAAGAAAATGACCGGATTATTGATGATTGCGCCGTACCCATCGGGTTGCTGTCTCAGTACCTTCACGCAACGCGAGACAGATCCATTCATAATCGATGTTCTAAAAAATCTCGTAACCCCTTTATCAAAATCGTACGGACAAATACTTTGAATTGTGCCGATTATTTCAATACGCATACCGAAAAACGCAACAGGCTTGAGCGTTATCGATAGCTTTATCAGGAAGTGATGGCGATATTGCCCGTCAATATATTGCCTTGGCTAAGGCATTGCAGCGTTTGTTGGAAAGTATCTGAATACGGGGAGTTTAGCAAGGTAGCCCACCGTATGGTGTGCAACGAAATATGGGGCATCGAAGCCACGAATTCCCGGATTCTACCCAAGGGCACAAGCGCAATCTCCACCCAGGCTTGTATCTACTCGCTTTTGATTAAATTGAATAAATTCAATTCCGTGTGATAACGGCAAGTAATAAATCGGTATTAATTCACTTCAAAATTAGTAAAACTTAACTTCTTTTTGTTGTAGTTTTATCTACTATAAAGGCGAGCCTGACAGTCAGGAGGGAAACGGCGCTGGGTATTTTTATCCCGCCTTGGCCAGTTTTCAGTATTGAGGTTATGCTTAATTATGTGTCAGTGGGGTATCTCCCATTGTCCTACTTTAAACTTTATGTGCCTATTTGGTACAGGGGGTTGATATGGTTATCTTACAGCTATTCTTTCATGCCATGATGGCAATTTTCCAATTTGTATCCTTTTTGGTAATTGCTTTTGTTGCAAGTAATATCTTTAAATCTGGATCTTAAAATGGTCATTGAATCTGACACCCCTGCGAACGGGGCATGCTGCCCCGTTCGTAGGTTTCGACAGGGTTCAAAGACTCATCTATCGGCAAAACGTGAGTGACGGTGTTACATAACATACCCCGTCACTCGTTCTGCAATTCATGTGGTTTCATGCACGCAAGTGATCTGCAATTTTGCAACTTCACTGATGTTTAGTGGTCGTGGTACTCCTTTTTAAACACCAGCAAAGTAATATCGTCATTAAAAACCTCGCGAAGACAAAAGCGCTTTAAATAATCGAGTATAGCCTTGATAAGTACTTGTGGTGATTGTTCGGCGTGTTTCAAGAAAGTGTTGGTGAGCCGGTTCAGCCCGAAAAATTCACCAAACAAATCTTCCGCTTCTGTCACGCCATCGGTATAAATCAGGATGACATCGCCATTGCCCATCGAAAAGGTTTTTTCCTCAAATTGAACATTCTCGCGTACACCCAAGATTAAGCCGTCAGCGTCCAGTTGTTGGCAACTTTTATTTTCAAAACTATAGTGCAAGGGCGGTGGATGCCCTGCATTAGAGAAACGCAATTGCTGTTGTGCGATGTCATATTGACAATAAAACAGGGTAATAAAAAAGTCCGCCTTATTTAAATCCTGAAATAAAAAGTTATTGAGCAGCCGCAGGGTATTTGCCGGGAATCCTGATTGTTTGGCCTGAACCCGAATCGCGCTGCGCGCTTCCACCATAAACATGGCAGGGCCGAACGAATGGCCGGATACGTCGGCAATCAACATATCCAATTGCTCATCAGTGCGATAAAAATAGTCATAATAATCACCGCCCACCTGATCAGCGGGTAGGCAAAAACCGGTGACTTCAAAATCCGGGGTTTTTATGGGCGCTGCGGGAAGTAATGATGCCTGAATCTGTCGGGCAATATTGATTTCACTCCGGGCAACCGCCAACTTGACTTGTGCCTGTTGGATTTCTTGCTCGGCGGCTTTACGGTCGGTGATGTCATGGACGAAACCGCTGAAGATGTAGGAGTTGCCCAGTTTTAAAGGCGATACACTAATTTCTACCGGAAACTCGGTGCCGTCACGCCGCAATGCCACTTGTTCAATTTGCTTGTTTAAAAGCGGCCCGACTCCAGTATGCAGGAAGGTTTGCAGCCCTTTTCTGTGTAACCGGCGGAAGCGTTGAGGAATAATCAGGTCATCAAGCCGCTGACCAATCGCTTCTTGTGCTGACCAGCCAAACATTTTTTCAGCACGGTGATTCCAATCGGTAACAAGACCATAGGAATCCATCAGGATGATCGCATTGATTGAGCTGTCGATAATCAACCGGGTACGTTTTTCACTGTCTATCAACGCGTCTTGATAATGTTTGCGGATCGTAATATCGTGGTCAACACCACGCCATTTCAGCAGCTTTCCGTCCGTCCCGATAATCGGCAAGCCCGTCGATTCGGTCATGACCTCATGCCCGTCTTTGTGCTGATAATGGTTGACCAGCGCATAAAACGGCTGTTGATTTGTCGAATAAGACTGCTGGCTGGCTTTGTCCGCCAAGGTCAAAAACTCGGTGTAGTGTTTGCCCAACACGTAATCCTGGCTGAAGCCAAGAATTTGGTTCACCGCTGTACTGCTGTAGATGTAAAACCCAAGGGGATCTTGCTCCCACAACCATTCGCCGGTCATCTCTGCCATTTGGCGAAAGCGCTCCTCACTTTCGCGCAAAGCCGATAACACATCCTCAAAGTGATTTTGGTTACCTGTATCCTGATTGTCGATTACGTGTTTTTCGGTATCAATAATCAAGTTCAATACCAGTAAAACTTCAATTTTTTCGGCATTTATGTCGCTTAATATGGAGAAAGCAATTAATGCCGGAAGTTTTTTTTTGGTCTTATCAACTAACCTTGTGTAGATAGTGTGATGGGTTGAATTAGTCAGCACGCTTTGCCATACGTCCTGCTGAATTACCGCTTCTAAAATAATTTCGATTGGTTTGAAAATAAGCTCATTTTGTTGATAACCCAACAGCCTAGCAGCGGCACTGTTGATCAGTTTGATGTGAGCGGCGAAACCCGCATCCGCGCTTTGTGGCAGGGATAGTTCAACGATAATAATGTTTAAATAAAAATCATTAATCTGCTGCTGCATTGTTATTTTTCACAGGTTGTTAACTCACTTCTAAGTTACATTTTATGATTGAAGATCAGTTGTTTTTAGTCAATTTTGTTTGGCCTTCGTTCCATAAAATCAGGGCTTTTCGGAGACGTTGGGCAGTTACTGGCAAAGCAGGCCTATGTTAGCGGCGTCTTGCAGTTTGTTGCGGTACTCTCGTTCCATTCTACACTCGCCATGACTTAAAAGCTGGCGAGTGCGGGCATTTGACATGAGCGGCACAAAAATTGTGTTTACAATGCAGAGGTTTTTACATCGCACACTGCTGATTTTCCGGCTCCAACAATGTTTGCCAGATTGCTTAATTGAGCTACGTTTTTTTGTTCAGTGCGAAACGCGTAGTTTTTACCAATAAGCTGATAAGGTTTGCCACCTGAACTTACATAAGCATCATATTTGTGAGATGTTATATTTATAATCAGTCGGAATCTATAGGGTACTTTAGCTTGATAACGTATCGGATAGTTGGCTGCATAGGTATTGCCATTTCGGGCATCGATTTGTCCATTGGTATTAAAACGCACGATTGCCGCGAGATTGGTATAGTCAGAAGCCGTGCTATTTGACAGGCCGGTTACGCCATCAATCGTTGAGCCGGAAGGTGTGGCATTGAATTCGACAGTAAACTTGCTTGCGCTGGTTGCGATCCGAGTGTTAGCCCAGGAGCCGCTGCTAGAAATACAGGAAACGGCGGTCTTAAAAGTCTCATCTTTGGATTTCACTTCGTTACCGCTCGCATCTTGCGAAATGGCCCTATAGTGGTAAACAGTGCCGGGTTTTAATCCTGAAATTTCAGCATTGTGATTGGTAGCCAACACCGGGTTAAGGGCACTTAACTGACCGTAAGCTGTGCTTGTCCCATATTCCGCCCTCGTGTTAGCCGGCTCGTTGGTTGACCAAGACAAAGAGACCCGGTCAGTTCCAATATTATCCCCAGCCATATTGCTGAATGTTGGCGTTTCTGTATCCATCGCAGTTGATGCTGTCGGGGATATTTCCCTGACACTCATCATTTTATACAACAAGCCATTGCTGCCAACATTGTCGCTTCGCCAATAGACGGAGACATTCGGTTTGCTGGATTCTGAACCTGGACGGTTTTCATTATTGGAAAGTTTCAATGCAGGATTGATGCCCGGCTTGCAAGGTGTTCCATTAACCCCAAAATTTGAACCCGTATCCACAAGCTCGTTTACCTTGATCCAATTGCCGCCATTCTGGCCGTCAGTCTGATCCATCCATAATTCCAATTTCACATTTCCGTCAGCAAGATCGTAAACGACATATTTGTAACCAATCCAGACATTCTTCGGAAAGCCGCCAGACCAAATAGTTTTGCTGAGGATGGCAGTGGACTCTGGATGTCTGGTTTCTTTCTCGAAATCAACCCGACCATCGTAACGGATGCGTGCGGCTATGCCACGGGTATCGCAGAGATTGGCGGTTTCAGAACCCGTGGTGCCGTGGTTCGTTCGAGCAACGCCAATGATTCCACCGTAGGCCGTCCCGCTATCGTTGACTCGCATCGCATACACTGTCATCTCGACGTTATGCCAACTGCTGCGTTTCGCAGGGTCATGGATATACATACGTGGCACCGAACCGGAAATTTTGAACACCCCCTTGCCGTCAACAGAATACGAGGCATCGCCATGTTCAGCATCGAACCAGTTATCTCGCGGATCCTGACCGTTAAAAGTTCTTGAAGCACCATTATCCCAATTGGCGGCCCAGTTTTTTCCGCCATTGACAGTAGGGTAAATGTGTTTAACGCCAAACGAATCCAGGGCGCTTGCGGATGCTGTTGATGCTGTCAGAGTTAAACAAATAAAAAAAGATGTAAGAATGGAAAATAGTAAATTCATTAATATGTACCGCTTAAAAAAATATTGAATATAGCTACGAGACATTCATAGAGATGATGTCCAAATTTGAGATGGCTTCTACACGAAAAATAGCTTTTGTTCAGTTCGGTAGGCCACATATAGTATAGATTAGAACTTATTAGCTGCTTAAATGAGCGATCCTTAACAAAGGGGGTTGTACTATGGGCTAAATATAATCTAACGCCGCTCTCTCAAAATACTGATTTAACACTTATTTATAATTATGATATTGTTGTTTTTGTTGATTTAAATCAAATGGTCACACAAAAACACGCGCACAATTTAGCTCAGAGCAAAGAAATGTGAGGGCTGGCATCCAGAAAACAAAAGCAATGAAAAGCACGGTTGAAAACACCCTAGAACTAGGCTCATTGGCTAATGAATGAGTTCTGGAGTTTGATTAGGGCGGAGTCAATCAGCAAGTTCATACTCAAAGCCGATCTAACTTTCTGATGGCACTATTTTTCGTGCTCAAGGTGTCAAAACACGGTGTTTTTAGGGATATTGCTATGATTAATTTAAGTTCACTGCCTGAGGCAGGTAACGGCTCTTAAGTGCGTTACCGCACATACAGTAAGCAATGCGTGGTGTAGGATGGCTGCTCTTTACTTATATTCGCTTATGTATAAAGAAATTCGATTTTGTACGTATCGCTAGTAAGGGAAGGCTTTTTTGGGGAGTTAGTTCTCCCCAAAATATACTTTCTTACATGCGGTAAAGATAACTTGGTCACAGTGGATATGGTGAATGCAGACGCATTTTCCAGGAAAGTATGCAGCTGACGAAAAAAGTGCTCAGAACTTTATATGTTAGGCTGTTATCGGCAAATCGTTAGGAGAAAAACCCAGATGTCATCGACAATAGAACGTTCAGCCGCCGTTATAAATGCCAAGTCCAGTTCACCGCAAATAACTCGGTCAACAAGGGCAAAAAGTGTGACCAGGTTTTTTGTTCGCCTACTGGCAATTGTTTTAATTGTGCTTTCCTTGGCGATAGTCCTCGGCCTGCGTTGGGGGAACGTCACCTACTATTGGTATCATCCATTGGTGAATGCCTATTCGATAGCGATTGCGGGTTTCATTTTTTCCCGGTTCGTCCTTTCACTCGTTTATAGCGCACCCAAAGATACGAAGTTTTCTCCAACAGTCAGTATTATCATTACTGCATTCAACGAAGAAGATGCCATTTATCGAACTGTTGAATGTTGTTATGCGGTTGATTATCCGGCGAGCCTTTTTGAGGTGATCGTTGTCGACGATGGCTCCAGTGATAAAACCTTGGAAGAGGTCGGTCGGGCTCAAAAAAGTTGGCCGGGATTGATCCTGAACGCTTTTGCACACAATAAAGGTAAGCGGGAAGCAATGGCTGCTGGGGCTCGTTTAGCGAAGGGTGAAATACTTGTCTATGTCGATTCGGATAGTTTTCTGAGGCGTGATGGTGTACAAAAAATTGTTCAGGGATTTACGGATCCCACGGTGGCCGCCATTGCAGGACATACGGAAGTGGCGAACGTAACAAAAAATAACCTTACCAAGATGCAGCAAGCCCGGTATTTCGTTGCTTTTCGCGTGATTAAGGCGGCTGAAAGTGTGTTTGGCACTGTAACCTGCTGCCCTGGGTGTTTTTCGGCTTATCGTCGAAGTTGTGTGATGGAGGTCTTGGATAATTGGTTAAATCAGCATTTTCTGGGCGTTCAAGCAACATTTGGTGATGACCGTAGTTTAACCAACTATTTATTGAGGAAATACCGGGTTATCTACTCAGCAGATGCCATTGCCACAACCATTGTCCCTGAACAGCACAAGCAGTTCCTTAAGCAGCAGTTGCGCTGGAAAAAATCATGGTTTCGCGAGACTTTAATCGCAGCCACTTTCATGTGGAAGAAGCCGCCGCTTGCCGCATTGGCATTTTACGGACAATTGTTGTTTCCCATTATTGCACCGATTTTAATTCTCAGGATCTGTGTCTGGTTGCCGATTAGTAATCATGACCTCATGTCCCCAGTCATTTACTTACTAGGAACCGTAATGATAGGAATCATGTTTTCAGCTTACTACTTGTTTTGGAAATGTGACCGCTATTGGTTTTTTGGCTTGTACTTTACCGTGTATTACTTACTTTTTCTGGTTTGGCAGATGCCTTATGCCATAGCTACCCAAAGGGACAACAGGTGGGGGACGCGATGAATAGTATTCAAACCTATACCCAACCAGGTGTTTCAAGGCCTGATCGACGCCGTAAACCGAGGACTAGAAAATTACATCATTGGCATAACTTGGTTTGGTGGCTTGTCTTGTTAACTGGAATTGTCGCGGTTCAAAAATTGCCCGGATTGCTGGATAGCTTCACGATCACTCCGGCTTATATATCGCCGACATTAGCAGGTGGCACTGAAAAAGAAGCTTTTATGAGCCTTGTTTTTGGCAGGATCAGCCCGACTCGCGAGTTGGCAATTTCGGATGCTGCATTCAAAAAACATCTTGAGGCGTTAAAGCAAAACAACTACTCTTCGGTGCGTCTTAATCAGATTACCCGCTGGCAGTCTGGCACGGCTGTATTGCCGATAAAGCCTGTGTTACTAACGTTTGAAGAAGCGAGCCGCGAAGCAATGGAGCTGGCGGATAAATTGCTGGCTAAACTGGAAATGACAGCACTGGTTTTTGTCGATATCAATAAACTCGATGAAGGCAATATTAATTTAGTCTCCTGGCACAAGCTCGAGCAAATGGTCAAAAGTGGTCGATGGGAGGTCGGTATTTCCGGATGTCCTGACGGCGATAATCCCGCCAACTATTCGTCTATGCAACTGGCGGAAAAATTGGCGCAGCGACGAAAAAATCTGGAGCAACGTCTAAAAGTTGCCGTGATCGCCGCAGACTGTCCTTACTCGTGGGACTTAGAAAAAGGTCAGGGTGAGACGGTGTGGAATCAAGCCTTGGACAAGGCGGGTTTTAAAATCGGTTTCACCGCCGCGCCTTACGGTGCAAATTACAAAGATGATTATCAGTTTGGCCTAAGGCGAATTCGTGTTGCTAAGGATTGGGGCAGTTCGGATCTTCTAGCGCAAATCAAAAGCCACGCCCCCCGCTTGCAAGCATTTGCCGATAATTTCAATGGTAGCAATATCGCACCGGAATGGGTGATAGACAGCGGTGAGATTGGCATTGAGCATGGTGCGTTACGGATGGTCAACAAAACTGGTGAGGAAGGTGCGTTACTTACATTGGCCGGTACCGAGAAATGGCAAGATGCAGATGTTCAGGTTAAGCTGAAAGGTCAACCTAAAGGGCAATTCTGGATTATCTTGCGCTATCGCGTTGGTGAGCCAATGGTGAGGCTAGGGGTTTCGGGAGATCAGGTATTGCTACAAACCTCCGAAAGTACTGGCGACATTCGCCAATTGGCAAGCCGTCACCTGTCAACAAACAACCCGACGTTAAGATTCCGCGTTATTGGTCGTCGTGCAATGGCTTATATTGATGGTCAAAGCATCTTACCCAGACCTGTTGAACTCCCTAAAGATGCCGGCCATGGTACCCTTGCGCTGGCGGTATGGCGTTCTGAAGATGCCGGTGGAGAAGCTACCGCTAACAATAAAGCCTCAGTTTATCTGGATCAGTTCAGTGCAACCCCTTTATCAGAAAAAACCGCAATTGTTACAGCAACACTTGAACCGGCGGCCTGGAAATTATTACGTGAACAGTCAGGTGAGTTATCTATTGTTAGCCCGTATTATTTTGCCTGGAGAGAGGGTAAGCCCTACGCTTCTGAGCAGCATGATTTTGCGTTAGAAACATTTACCCATCATCATCGGATGCAACTAATGCCGTCCTTGTTTATCGCTAAGGATGCGGCGGTACATGATGCTTCAACACTGATAGATCAGGCTTTGTTATGGGCTGCAAATCCAGCTTATCAAGGACTTAATATCATCCTCGAAAAGCCACTATTACAAAGCGAATGGAGGCAGGTTTTGGACGAACTCAGGTTGCGAATGACGAAAGCAAAAAAGACTCTGACGGTGACATTGCTCGGAAGTGAGGATTTGCAGAACCTGATATCGGAACATGATGGCTTATTCGAAGTTGTCAAGGACAGCAAGTTATTTTCTGCTAAGCCAGGCCTATTTTCGCCAGTCAACAATGAATTGACAGTCGCCTTTTCGAAAGCAGGTAAGTCAATCGCATTAAAAAACCAAGGAGATTTATAACATGAGTCAATATTGTGAAAGTAATGATCCCTCAGTGCCAATAGATGGCGATAAGCCTATTAGTGTGTTGGGGAAATTTGCAAGCGGGTTAGGAATCTTGTCAAAGCTTTGGCTGGTGGGCATTTTATCTTTAGGGGCAGGTTCGATGGTTGCGTTAGCGGGTAATGACATGCAAATTAAGCCCACCCTCGTAGATTCAAAGCCGATTCTGAGACTTAATGTTTTTGGACCAACAGTTGGCAAAGTGGGCAAGCCGATTGGGACTATCAAAGTGGCACTTATTAATCCGAGTATGGCAATGCCAAATTCCAGATTGCGAATATTTGTTCATGGTCAAGAAGACAGCGAAGTGCGCTTACAAGATATTAACATTGAAGTTAAGGAAAAAGGCATCTGGAAGCGCATTCAAGTTGAGCCTATTGATGGCGGGGTTCTGGGTGCGATAGGCGAAGAAGGAACGACCCATAAAGAGCGTCACAAGCATGGTGGCTTTTCTATACATGATAGGACACTCAAGTTATGGAATTTGCGTGTGACATTTCGTTTGTCAGGGCATTATTCAATGATTTTTGCGGTATCTCCCGACAATGGACAGACCCAATTGGCTAAACCAGTCAGCTTGAGTTTGGAGGCGTTATGAAAAGCAAAACGATACACAATGGCGTTCTCGAATTTGGCCGAATGATATTAAAACCAATGGTCTCAGCCATCAACATGACTCTGGTTGCTTTTGCGATTATTGTCGGAACGACTCAGTCAGTCGAAGCAGCGAATCCACGTTGGCTTACTTTGGTATCGCTGACTTTCGACGATGGGCTAACGCAGTCACTTGCCCGTGACATTCTGCGTACCCATAATATGCATGGCACTTTTTACATCAATTCAGACTTGATTGGCAGCGGTGGAACTTACCTGACAAGGGCAGAATTGGACGCGTTATATGCAGACGGAAATGAGATCGGGGGGCATACCATTGGACACGTCGATTTAGCGACGCTTTCTGATGCGGCACAAAAGGCCGCAATCTGCAATGACATGCAGGCTTTGACCAATTGGAACTATCAGGTGTATTCGCTTGCTTATCCCTATGGTTCAACGGGACTGTCCACTCAAGGCATATTGGCTGCTGGATGCCCAGGTGTGGGAGCTTATGAAAGCGGACGTACTGTTGGGGGGCTGGTAACGGGAACAGAGTGTTTCAACTGCCCATGGTCGGAATCAATTCCGCCTGGAAATCCCTATTATATTGCCACCAATAATTCAGTCAGTTCGACAACAACGCTGGATGACCTGAAAAGTTATGTCACTCAGGCCGAAATCAATGGAGGTGGCTGGGTGCCGCTGGTCTTTCATCGTATTTGCGATGGTTGCAGTACGTTAGCGGTAACTCCAGCGATATTTGATGCCTTTCTCGACTGGCTGGAAACACGGGATGTTCAAGGCACTTATGTAAGAACCGTCCATCAGGTTATAGTAGGCGATTATCCCGCGCCGCCACCGCCGCCAGCACTCGGTTCCAATGAATTGATTAATCCCTCTCTGGAGATCGACGCTGACAATAATAAGCAACCTGATTGTTGGCAACGCTCCAATTATGGCGTTAACAGTGCAACCTGGACGCGTACCAGTGATGCACATAGTGGAAGTTTTGCCCAACGCTTGTCTATGAACAGTTATACTTCGGGTGATCGTGCGTTATTAATCGCCCAGGATGCCGGTCAGCCTGGTGGTTGCGCGCCAAAAGTCGTGGCAGGTGATCTGTTCCAGTTCAGTGTCTGGTACAAATCGACATCTGCGGCGACTCCAGTATTGTTCTACCGCGCTGCGAATGGCACTTGGCAGTATTGGCGCGATGGGCCGCAATTGCCGGCCACATCGACTTGGAAACGGATGGTTTACTATCCAGGTGTCGTGCCGGCAGGTGCACAGGCACTTAGTTTTGGGATAGCACTGGATCGTTTGGGTACGCTTACCACAGATGACTACTCGATAGCGCTGGTTTTGGATAGTCCGCCACCAACCGATACCACACCACCTGAAGTCGCTAATTTTGCGCCAGCAAATGGAACCACGGTCACCGGATCAGTCACATTGTCCGCAACGGCCAGCGACAATATTGCCCTGCAACGTGTCGAATTTTTGATCAATGGTGCGATTGTAGCTACCGACACAACAACGCCTTATGCGGTGTCATGGAATTCGACAACGGTTGCGAATGGTAATGTGAGTTATGTCGTCAGGGCGGTCGATTTTGCCGGGAACGAAAAAACTTCTACATCAAGAACCCTTGTTGCCAGCAATGATAAGGTTCCGCCTGTGGTATCTTTCAATCAACCGCCAACACCTGTGAGTGGTTCGACTGTTGCCAATCTGGTTACACTTGCGGCAACGGCATCGGATAATGTCGCTGTGGCTAAGGTGGATTTTATGGTGAACGGGATTGTAGTCGGTTCTTCCACAGTGGCACCTTATCAAACGAGTTGGAATACATTTTTGTCTGCAGATGGGAAAGCAACTATCACTGCCAAGGTGTTTGACGTGGCCGGCAATTTCGCGGTTACACCGACTGTCAATGTTAATGTGTTAAACAATGCCGGTAATCTGGTAAAGAATCCGTCCCTTGAAATTGATTCCGATACTAACGGAATTGCTGATTGTTGGCAGCGCGGCGGTTATGGCACGAATAGCTATGCCTGGACGCGTCTTAATGGTGCCGTTAATGCACACAGTGGTAATTTCGCAGAATCAGTCCAAGTGACTAGCTTTACCAGTGGTGACCGCAAACTTGTACAGCTGCAAGATGCCAGTACCTGTGCGCCCGTTGTCACACCAGGCATGCGGTATGCCTTAAGTGGCTGGTACAAAGCGACGGCACCCGTTGGAATGACCGTGTTTTATCGAAGCAGCGCGGGTGTTTGGACGTATTGGCTAACCAGTCCAAACTTTGTTGCAGCTAACTCTTGGGCTAAAGCAAGTTACACAACGCTGCCTGTACCTGCGGGAGCAACTGCGGTGTCTTTCGGATTGTATTTGAACAAGGAGGGTACATTGATAACCGATGATTATGCGATGGCCCTTGCTCCTTGAGTCATTTCTGTAGCTCAAACCGTGTTGCTAGGATAGCGCGGTTTGGGCTTGCTTAGCAAAGACGGGTATTTATGGGCAAGTTATCGAACCAAGATCGGATTCGTCCATGAAAAATAATGTTGTCCAACATTAAAATTTCCAATCATTAAATGCAGAATGAAAATATCCACACAAACACCTGCTTTTTGTAACGGCAATATTGAGCCTTTCATGCGGGTGCGTTGTTGCGTTAATTTTTTGTGGTTAATCAGTATCAGAGTTTCTTTATTTTCTGTAATGATAATAGCAACACTGGTATCAAGTATAACGGCAGCAAAGGCTGAGTCGGCAAGCACCGTTTTGCAACAGGCGTACAGACTTTATGCGGAAAGAAAATTTGCCCAAGCACTTCCCGAATTCCAACATGCTGTAGAACTTGATAGAGGATCAATTACAGCATGGCGTGGCCTGGGCTGGACTTATTGGAGTCTGGGGAATCACGAACAGGCGTATCAAATCTGGACGGATCTGATTAAAGCATTTCCCGAGGATTTACAGACATTGTTGGCACTTGGCGAAGCCTATGAGCAAGCCCAACATTGGCAGGAATCGGTAAGTTATTACACACAGGTATTAAGGCTGGATGCCCATCAATTGACTGCGCTCAAAGGCAGAACAAGGGTGTTTATTGCCCAAGGGAAATATCAACAGGCAGAACAGGATCTCAGGACGGCGATAAAACAATCGCCTACGGACAGTGATCTAAAAACCCGGCTTGCGGATGTCCTGGATAATCAGCATCGCTTTCTGGAGGCAGAAAGTATTTTGCGGAATTTAAATAGAATTAAACTAGCGCCCGCCAATCTGAAACGTTTGGGGAAAGTTTTGACAGAACAAGGTAAATATGAGCAAGCAGCAGATGCCTACAAAACAAGTTTAAGCATGTTACACGATAGCCAAGCGTTATCTGACTGGCGGGCAGTAGGAACCCGTCTCAGGGAAGTCGGCCAAAGTCAGAGGGCGTATTTATTATGGCAAGAGCTGCTGCGGTCATACCCCAATGATTTAACAACGCTTATCGCTTTGGCTCATGCAAGCGAGCAAGATCAATTGTGGCAACAGGGGCTTGATTATTATGCAAGGGTTTTACAAAAATCATCGGTTAATCATGCTGCCCATCTCGGCAGGGCGAGAATTTTTTCGGTAAGCAAGGATTATAAATCGGCTGAGTCAGAAATCAGGTCAATCCTGACGAAATCACCCGCTGATACTGAAGCAAGATTTGCCTTGTTAGAGACGCTTGTCGTAATGCATCGTAATCAAGAAGCTCAAGGAATTCTGCTTCTGTTGACCGACCAAAATTACTCACCCAAAAACCTTAATCGTTTGGGCGCTGCGCTGAACAGTCTTGGCAAAGAAGAGGAAGCCGCTAAGTATTTTAAAAAAAGTCTTCAGATCGCTCCGAATGATGCCGATGCCATTCAGGGTCTTGCACAATCTTATATCTATGATAATCGCTATTCCGAAGCAGAAAAGCTGCTCCAAAATTATCTGGCAAAACATCCTGAAAACGATATGGTGCGAGCCAAACTTGCCGAACAGGCTTCTTCAGCAGGCAAATGGGCGCAAGCAGAACGTGAATTCAGGATACTTGCCGACAAACACCCTGAAGAAATTAAATGGCGCGTTAAACGGGCGTTACTTTTGCACAGGGCAGGCCAGCACGAAGCAGCGATAAAAATGGCTAATGAGGTGATTGGCAAATCCCCTCTTGAACCCACTATGCTTGGTTTAATTGCTGATGATGCCTCGTTTTCTGGAGACATTAAAACGGCGATCCGTTGGGCCACTAAACTTGCGGCCGTTGATCCAACCGCAGACAGGTTAATTCGACTCGGTAAACTACATATGCTTCTGGGCGATCAGTTAAGTAAGGAGGATAAGCATGGGGCAGCACTTGTTGAGTATCGTTCAGCGGCAGGTGCAATTGAGCAAGCCGGAAATCTGGATCCTGTCAAAACGGGAGCGCCTATCGAGATGATAGACGCGTTACGTCTTCAAGGGCGGCAAAGAGAAGCCATGGAACTGGGTCAAGAAGTTTTGGCGAAGTATCCTAGTTCCGCTGATGTTATCAAACAAGTTGCTACTTGTTATAAGGAGCAGGGCGACTACATGTCTGCACACCAGATACTTGCTCGAAATACGCCATATTTCACCGATAGCAGTGCCTTGACACAAAGTTTGGCTGAGCTGGCTTATTATGCTGGCGAAAAGGATGAAGCCTTCGAGATGCTGAATAAGGATCTTGACTCATCCAGACAAGCCATTCCTGTTCTGGTGTATCGTGGCATTAGCAAATCCAGTCGCCAGGATGCCGTTCCTTTACAGAATTTCCATAATCAGTTGTTAGCTTTAAAACAGCAGGGCTACCACGCTATTACGCTAGCTCAATTACTTGGTTTTTTTGAAGGCACTGAGCAGCTTCCTGTGAAACCGTTCATTATCACCTTTGATGGCGCCAGGTCTGATAGTTTTGAGTTTGCTGACCCAGTGCTGCTGGAGACAGGCTTTAAGGCGACGATGTTTGTGCCGGTAGCCGAAGTTGCAACCCATCAACCCTATACAGCGGTTTGGCCTGCGATAAGGCAAAAATTCAATTCCGGACGGTGGGATATTCAATGTCAAGGTACACAGGCTCAACATTACATACCTGTTAATGTAAAAGGTCATTTGGGGCATTTTCTTGCCAATAAAATGTGGTTGGCGGATTCGGCTCGTCTTGAAACCAATAAAGAGTTTTCTGCACGGATTGAGCGCGATATGCTGACATGTAAAGAAACCCTGGCACAGGAAGTTTCAGGCTCAAAAGTTTTTGCGTTTGCATTTCCCTTTGGCGATCAGGGGCATAAGTCGCTATCCAATGTTCCAGAAGCGTTCAATATCAATCAACGTCTGGTAAAGCAGCACTTCGGGCTTGGTTTCAATCTGGACAACTCTTATCTATTAACAGCAAATAGTCCCCGATTTACTCTGCCAAGATTTGAAGTGCTAAGAACTTACACGGGAAGCGATCTTGCTCACCAGCTTAAGAGCATTCAACCCGCATCCTCTACCGCATACAAATTAGTGCACTTAAACATGGCATCTGGGCGTTATCAACAGGCTCTTAAAATAGTGGATGGCATAGCTAAGGAAGACGTTGCCGATAATGCCGACTTGCTGGTCAGTTCAGGAAAAATGCTAAATTGGAGCGGCGATCCTGCCGGAGCTCGGACACGGTTTGAACAAGCCCTAACACTCGGTCCCCACTCGCCAGCCATAGAGAAAGAACTCGCCGTACTTGATCGCCGACTGAAACCGAGCCTGCTTCTTGGCGGTCTTTATTTTCAGGACAACGCGCACAGATCCTATTACAGTTTCAGCCCTTCCTTTCAATTTCCGGTTTCAGATAGGCTTTCCTTGTCGGCATATTACAAATACCTGGATTTCAGCCAGACACTTAAGTCTGGCGTTTTAGCTACTGCCTTGGGTGAACAAGATTATCAGGCAACGGGGCATCAATTTGAAGGCCAATTCAACTACAAGCTGGGTAGCCGAACCAATTTGGCATTATCGGCAGGTTTCGCTGATTTTTCCGGACACTCACCGCAAAATGCTTCGACCAGTTCAACATTCCCTTTAGGGTCGATCAAATTTAATGCGGGTATTGGCGATGATTTCGATGTGTCGTTCGCCGCTGATCACACCAATGTCAATACCGCTGGCG
This sequence comes from Methyloglobulus sp., assembly GCA_013141505.1. Taxonomy (GTDB): domain Bacteria; phylum Pseudomonadota; class Gammaproteobacteria; order Methylococcales; family Methylomonadaceae; genus Methyloglobulus. The sequence goes on along the minus strand of JABFQX010000013.1, from coordinate 63,019 downwards.
CAATCGTTAACGGCATTGCTTTCACCCGCGTTGCGGGTGGCTTCACGGCGAAGGTGTTGGAGGCATTTAGCGTGTCTGCAAACCATGCCTATTTTTACTATACGGACAAAAATCAGCGTAACAGAACCGAGGTTAATGTCAGCCGAGGTGTTTGGACAGATCCCGATATTGCCGTGGGTCTCCAGTTTGTCCGTGACGATACGATGAACAATAATCCCTTGTTTTGGACACCTGACAATTATATTGGCATTTCTGCCCCGTTTAGTTTGAAAAAGAAATGGGGCGATTCTGTCGTTGCCGAAGTTAGCGTTGCGCCAGGGATTGGGAAGGAGGCGGGTCACGATTTCAAGTTTCAGATCAATTCGACTGGTAGCATAAATTGGGATCTGAATGACGATTTTAGTGTGTATGTGTCTGCTAGCCGTTATCAGGCATCGAGCTATTCCAGCTTTAGTACATTCGCAGGCATCTTAGTGAGGTTTTAATCACGACATGAGGTGTGAAGGAAATAAAAGTATTTTCCAGTTTTTTTCCTACAGCCGATAGTTTCATGGTGTGCATTATTTAAATTTTTAATGTAGCTTAATAAAAAGGAAATGTTATGTCAGTTGTTGCTGTAATAGGGCTTGGGTATGTCGGGCTTCCTCTGGTTATCGAATTTGGCAAGCTTTCTCGAACCATTGGGTTTGATATATCTGAGAGCAAAGTGCAATCGTGCAAGTCGGGTATTGACCCATCCCATGAGTTGTCGGATGAGGAGATGCGTTCCGCTATCCATGCCGAATATTCATGTGATCCTGCTATATTGGCCGAAGCCGATATTATCATCGTTGCCGTACCCACACCGGTCGATGATGCACATATCCCCGATTTTAGCCCTTTGATAGGTGCAAGCCGATATGCAGGCCGGCACATGAAGGTAGGCACAATCGTAGTATATGAATCAACGGTCTATCCAGGGGCAACCGAAGAGATCTGTGTACCCGTGTTAGAAAGTGAATCGAAGTTGAAATGGAAAAAAGATTTTTTTGTTGGTTATTCCCCTGAACGTATCAATCCGGGAGACCGTAAACATACCTTGACCAAAATTATTAAGGTAGTGTCTGGGGATACGCCCGATACTTTAGAGAAGGTTGCCAAACTGTATGAAAAGATTGTGTTACCGGGTGTGCATCGGTGCTCAAGTATCCAAGCGGCAGAAGCGTGTAAAGTCATCGAAAATACCCAGCGTGATTTGAATATTGCCTTGATGAATGAATTGGCGATCATTTTTGATAAACTGGACATAGACACCACCGAAGTGTTAAACGCGGCGGCCACGAAATGGAATTTTCTGAATTTTAAACCGGGATTGGTCGGCGGGCACTGTATTGGCGTTGACCCCTACTATCTGACCCATAAAGCCGTGATGATTGGTTATCATCCACAAGTTATTCTCGCCGGAAGGCGTATTAATGATGGTATGGGCAAATTTATCGCAGAGCAAACCATCAAAGTTATGATTTCATGCGGCAGTTATGTAAAAGGTGCAAGGGTCAATATATTAGGGCTTACCTTCAAAGAAAATTGTGCCGATTTGCGGAATTCCAAAGTGATGGATGTCATAAACGAGTTAGCCAGTTATGGTGTCGAAGTATTTGTACATGATCCCTATGCCGACCGTGAAGAAGCTCTTGAAGAGTATGGTGTAAAGTTGATATCTTGGGATCATTTACCGAGAGCCGATGCAATTGTGGCGACCGTATCCCACGATCAGTTCGGCGCTATTTCAGTTGAAGATTTTCAAAAAAAATTGATCAAAGGTGGGTGCTTGATGGATATCAAATCAAAGTTTAATGCAAACGAATTTGCCCAAGCAGGCATCAAGGTATGGCGTCTGTAAATGAGAACGGTAAGGAAATGTATGCCATACATGACTTAACAACTAGAAAACTACGGGGTTATAACGTGGCACAATTAAAGTGGCTACCATACTTTAAAAGTGGCTGGGTTTATGTTGGCTTTATGTTGGTTGCGTGTACTGTCGTATCGTCGTCTTTTACAGATAATTTTAATGAGAGTGGTTCATCTGCAATTATTGAAACAGGTCATATGCTTAATAGCTTGAATCCACAATGGTGGTTAAGTTCTGGAGGTTATGTTTACCGAAGGGGCGGAGTTGCTACCACGGTACAAGGTAAATTGGCGGACAATGATCCTTTTCGGTTGGCGTACGCAAAATCCAGTCCGGTCGATACGGATAACGGCTATCACCCGCAAAATTTGCTTCGCCTGGTAACCCGTGCAAAATTTAAGAACTTTGCTCAAGAGGTTTTTTTCAAGATTGATAACGTCAATATTTCTGCAAGCCCAAACAGGAATCAATCCAACGGAATATTGTTTTTTCACCGCTACCAGGATGCCGACAATCTTTATTATGCGGGAATTCGAGTCGATGGTTGCGCGGTAGTCAAAAAGAAAATCAATGGCAAGTATTACCTGTTGAAATCAGTCCCGGTCTATCAGGGCAGTTATAATCGGGATACTGAACCCAATTTGCTGCCCGTCAATAGGTGGATTGGGATCAGAACCGAAATAGCGGATAAAGCGGATGGTAATGCTGAAATTGTTTTGTATCTGAATGATGAAAAACTCGGCTCGGGCTGGATTAAAGTGCTTCAGGTTGAAGATGCCGGATTCGAGGCAGTACATATTACGAACTCAGGTTTTGCCGGAATTCGCAGCGACTTCATGGATGTGAGCTTTGACAACTATGTGGCGACCGAAAACCGTAATTAAAGACAGGCTTATTAAAGCCAGCGTTACAGAAATTGTGCTAGGCCAACTTACTTATAACGCGCTATTTTTTCCACGACCAGATTGGCGGCCATGCGACCGGTTTCGGCGGCACCATTCATAAAGCCATAATAAGCATCGCTAAGATGCTCACCGACAAAGATCAAATGACCGACATGCACTTGTTGGCGTTCGTCCGGGATATCAGAGTCAATCCAGAATAAGCTGCCGAAACGGGTCAACTGCCCAGGCTTATAATTGGCATAACCACCAGTGGTGAACGGGCTTTTTGTCCAGCCAGTCTTTACAACTTGGCCTGTGTTTGCACCGTTGGCGCCGGGGATGAATCGATTCAGCCTGGAGACAAAGCGAATGCCCAGATTCTTGGCATGATGGATTTTTGCTAACCGCCTTGCTGCAGTGCCGCCCAGAAAAAAATTAAGTGCGCCGTCCGTTCGTGATGCCTGTCTTTGCGTTGCATCCCAAACTTCAGAAAAACCCAAGTCACTCCATGCAGCGTTGGTAAATCCGGTCATTGTTCGCCAAAAGCGACTGGTGAATCTAACAATGACCTTTTCGTTTGCGCCCAGTTTGGCTTCATCAATAAACTGACGTAATAGCTTAGGTAACTTGACGTTAATGGCTACCCCCGATAACACAGGAAAAGGAATGGCAATAATCACGATGTCAGCATCAACGTGAGCCTGATTGGCAAAGCTCAGCCTGAATTTTGCACCGTGTTTGTTGATCTCAGTCAGTTGCATGCCCAAATGTATATTTTCGATTAATTCCTTGCCTAGCGCATTGGTGATTCTGGCGCTGCCCCCGACGACGGAATAAGTTTCATCACTATAACTCAACAGGTTGACGCTTTGTCCATCCACAACCGGAAGGACAAGGATCAGTTGAATCGCCGTCGATTCATGAAGCTCAACGCCATATTCGGTGCGTATGGCATTTTTAAGTAGCCTGAAAATATAAGGCTTGTTGATCTTATCTGTATGTAAAGCTAGGTATTCTGCCACTGAAAGACCATCAAATTGCGGGGCATAAGTATCCCAATCCAGATCCAGTAACGCAGCATCCATGGCAATTTGTGCAGCGATAAGTCGCAAGTCGTCAGCCAATTCTGATTCAGTGTAACTGACCCCATCGAAGTAGTAAGCGTCTTTGGGGAAGGGTGAGTTTGCCGAATCCGCCGCCCTATTGAACAGCTCAATATCAAATTCTTCAGCCAAGGCCAGCATGTCAGCATGGTCGGTATTGATAAGTTCTCCGCCCAATTCAACAACAAGCCCATTGCCCATATTGGCAGACAGCATACGTCCCCCAATCCGTGACCGGGCCTCATAAACCGTAGCGCGATAACCGGCTTTTTTAAGTTGATAAGCCGCATTCAAACCGGCGATTCCTGCGCCGACAATGGCAATGCGTGGATCAAGAGGTAATGCTTCTGCATCCGGGGAAAAAGTCAGGCCACTACCGATCAAGCCAGTTGCACCGATTGCCGCTGTGGCTTTGATAAATTTGCGTCGTGTCCAGTTGGTTGCGTGATACGGCAGAGGAAGCGGCAGTTCCTGTGCTTTCAGGTTTTCCCGTCTGGCCGTTTGCAAGGCGAGAACCAATTTTCGAAATAGTAAGCTGCGCGGCATATTGACTCACCAAGATAGTATTTGAAAACGAAGCTGAACTTTAACATGGATCCGGTATGCCAGAAATGCTTAAATTTGCCTCTAAATGCATCACGGGTATGACAATTATTAATCTTAATTGAGAAGCCCCTAGGCTTAACCTGGTGTTTAGATTTTGAAGGCAGCTACCAAGCGACATAACCGTCTGAACTTAACTTCCGTCGGCCTGCTGCCATAGTGTTGTGCGATGAAGGCGGATGTGATTGCTTCAATGGTTTCGGCTTGTTCAGGCAATTCGGGTTTAATCCGTTCGGCAAAATCCCTTGCGCCTTCGCCGGGATTTTTTGTTAAACCGACCTTGGCGAGTTTCTTTAAAAATTTATTAAAAACCAGTAGGGTACGGTTAACTGGTTTGGGTTTTTGGTACAGTAAGAATAGGCTTAGGATGGCGGTGATGATACCTACAAAGCCCATCATCCAGTACACCATGGTTTTCATGTCTTTAATGCCGAACGCTGACATGAAAGAAGATTGGTTGGCGGTGTTGTAGTTGATGACCCAGCGCTGCCAGTTATAATCGACATGTCCCCATAGTTGTCTGGCTTGTTTCAGGAAATTGAATGCGGCGTGTGCGCCTTCGTTGGCTGCGGAAAACTGGATTAAGCCATCTTGAGTTAAGCGACTGATGTCGATATTCTTTTCAATCCGCTCCGGCGCAATGGCGGCGGTCGGATCGAATCTTACCCAACCTTCTTTGTCCAGCCAGACTTCAGTCCAGGCATGGGCATCCGCTTGTTTGATTTCCAGAAAATTGCCAACCTCGTTAAACGTGCCACCTTGATAACCGGTCACGACGCGTGACGGAATGCCGGCAACCCGCATCAGGTAAACAAACGCGGAGGCATAATGGCTGCAAAAGCCGTGGCGGGTTTCAAACAAAAAGGTTTCTATCGGCTTATCTTCCATCAAAGGGGGTGTCAACGTGTAATGGAAATCTTCTTGCCGGAAATGCCTGAGTAGCGCGTTGATGAAGTCCTTGGGCTTGCTGTCATAGCCGTGTAATTGGATGACCAATTGTTTGATTTTCTCCGAAGGCGCACCGGGCAGTTGCAGTGCATCTTGGAGTTCTGTTTTGGTAAGGTCGCCGGTGTTATAGTTTGGGTATGAGGTCAGTTTGAATTCGCTGCGCTTCCTTAAGTTATCTGAGGTTATTAACTGGTAATTGGCATTGCGCTGCAAAGGACTGCTGAAGTCTACCGGCATGTCCAAGGCGAAAACCCAATCCTTTTCTTGTGGTTCCATCATTAATGTATATTGGTAAGGTTGCCCTGAGTAGCTGACTTTGTCGAGATTGCGTAAGTATGAAAGGTCAGTGGCTTGCCACCATTTTTTACCATTGGTTTGAGTTAGCACCGGGCCGCGCCAGTAGCGTTGGTTGGGCTGTGGAATTACGCCGGTAAACTTGACCCTAAATACCAGTTCATCGGATGTGCCAAGATCGCTTATGGAGCCGGGTTCCATCGTATCGCTAAGCCCCATTTTGGCTTCTTGTCTGTCGTTAAACAACAGCCACCGTGGCGGTTCAACCCGTGGGAACAATATAAACACCACGATTGCCATCGGGATTGCTTGGGCAATGATCACGGTGGCTTTTTTTAAGGCGACAGTGGTATTGGCGACATGGCTGTTGATAAACACCAGCGTTGCCAGTAACACGCCACAGACAAACAAAATGTAAGCCGCCATCAAAATACTTTGTTCGTACAAAAACTGCGACGCAGCAACAATAAACGCCAGATAATTAATCAGGTACAGGTCGCGCTCAGTCTTAATCTCCATCAGCTTCAAACCCAGCGCCACCACAAATAGGCTGGTGCCGCCGTCACGTCCTAAAATGCCTCGATGCTGGATATACAAGATCGCCGTACCGCAGACAATCAGCAAGAAAATCCACGGAAAAGTCGGTAAATATTCCGGTTTCCAAATCCCGACAAATCGCCAGGCAAGTAAAAGACAAAAAAAGCCGAATACCGCAAAGTGCAGGTGCAGCACATGTGGGAGTACAATCAAACCGATAGAGGACAGCAAGAATATCAGTATGTCTTTGTTCTGCGCGCGGTTCATAAATTGAATAAGGCCAAGGCTTCCAGGCATTTTTGGAAATGAGCAGATCCGTGCGCAGGCTCCAGTCGCAAGCCGGGCAAAACAAAGCCATAGCTTAATCCTGATTGTTCGGCATCAACCACCCAGCGGCATAGATAACTCAAGCGCTCTTCAAGCGATTGTCCTGGCGCGTGTCCGTAATCCAGCCATATTTCGGCTGAACTTTCCCCACCATACTGCTTGCTGTATAAGCCTAGCCCTTTCGCATAGGCTTTCCAATCTAAATGCCTGATAGAATCTCCGGCCTGATAGCTTTGTAGGCCATAAAATTCATCGCCGCCTTTTTTGAATTGGCCTTTGGGATTTTGGGTTGTGCCTGTTTCCGGGAACGGAATTTGTTGGCTTGCCGGTTTGGGGTAAACCAAGGTTTTGGCATTGGAACGGATAGGCGACCAAGCACGAAACAAGCCCAATGGATACGTGCTGGAAATAGTGAGTGTGCCCGCTGGATGCCAGCCTCTTTTCTCGGTTAAATCATATAAAATAAAATGAGTTTTACTGTTCGGTTTTAGGTTGAAGTGTTCAGCAATTTTCAATTTCAGTTGGACATGTTGACGTTCTACAGCGTCAGGATTAGTGATATGAACGCTAAACCCCGCCGCTTCACCAGCAAAGACCGCTGTAGCTTGACCTTCTTGGATTATCAATCCAGCCAGAGCCTTATAGGTGTGCAGAATAGTAATAAAAAAAATACTACCCAGCAAAAATGCCAACATGTAAGCGAGATTGTTGTTGTAGACAAAAGCAATCAATGCCAACAGCAGGATCAACACGCCGAAACCCAGGCCGCGTTGGGTCGGTAAAATAAAAATTCGCCGTTGATTTAAGGTAAACGGTTTGTTGACTAATGTCCGTTCACCCAGAAAAAATCGATCCAGCCCGAAGCGTTCTGTTAACTGCAACGCTTTCAATGCACAGGAACCTTAGACAGAATAGGTGCAACAATGGCTTCGGAATCGTTGTTTGCTGACCGTAACCGATGTCCCGCGACTGCCGCCAACACAGCTTGTAAATCTTCCGGGATCACGGCATCGCGGTTGTCCATAAATGTCCAGGCTTTTGCCGCTGTCAACAAGGCTAAACCCGCCCTGGGCGATAAGCCACAGTGGTACTCAGTGGAGTCACGGGTGAAATTAATAATCGCCTGACAGTAATCTAATAAAGCGTTTGAGACGTGAACACTGGTAATTGCCTGCTGGATATCCTGCAATTGTTGCGGCGCAAGTACCGTCATCAAGGTTTCAATCAACTGGTGCCGGTTTTGTCCAATCAGCAGTTGGCGTTCATATTGCGGGCTGGGATAGCCTAGTTCAATTCGCATCAGAAAGCGGTCGAGCTGCGATTCCGGCAAGGGAAACGTGCCGATCTGGTGCGACGGATTTTGCGTGGCTATCACGAAGAACGGTTCTGGCAATTGATAAGTGATACCTTCAACCGTGACTTGATGTTCTTCCATCGCTTCCAGCAGCGCGCTTTGTGCCTTAGGTGTCGAGCGGTTAATTTCATCGGCCAGGATCATCTGGTTAAAGAGGGGGCCTGGATTGAATTTAAATTCGTGGTTTCTGCTATCGAACACCGATGCGCCAATGATGTCGGCGGGGAGAATATCGCTAGTAAATTGAATGCGTTGATAATTCATCCCCAGCAATTTCGCCAGGGTATGTGCCAACGTGGTTTTGCCCACGCCGGGAATATCTTCAATCAATAAATGACCGCGCGCCAGAAGGCAGCATACTGCTAGACGTATTTGCCGCTCTTTGCCCAGGATAATTTGATTGGCTGCGTTGAGCAGCCGTTGAATGTCATTTTGCATTGTTAATGGTAAGGATATACTTGCATAATAGAAATATGTCCTTAGTATAGAGCAATGACCCAAATTATGGGCAAGACTGGCAGGAGTTGCACAATGAAAGAATATGAACAAGTACGTAGCCATTTAATTGAAATGCTTGAGGATCTGGATGACCGTCTGGTCAAGATCGGCAGCGATGTGAAGCATGAAGAGATCCCGTTGGAAAAAGACTTTGCCGAATTTGTCACGCAGTCAGAAAACGACGAAGTGCTCGATTACCTGGGCAATGCCGCTAGGGCAGAAAGGGATCGGGTGCAGCAAGCCATTGCCCGCATAGACAGCGGCGAATATGGTATTTGCGAGCTATGTGGCGAACCTATCAGAAAAGAACGTCTGGAAGCCGTGCCCTACTCCAGCATGTGCGTCAAATGTGCCAGTCAAGCAGGTTGTTAATATGTCAATCTTGTGTAGTAAGGTTGAGAATAATTGTAGTGATATTGCATGAATGACCATGCCATGTATTTTTGCAACGGTAATTTTTTTACAAAATCACTAGCGCGCTTAAAAACCAAAGGAAATAGTAAAGACTACAGCTGCCTTGATCGTTTCAGGATAGTCTGGCATGGGATGGGAATCGTCTTCCGGGTAACCCATCACTTCTGTTGAGTCGTGATAACGTAAATCCAAAGATACAAATTTGTAATGACCAGTCAAACCTAGGTTCCAATACGGAAAATCGCACATAAATAGTTCTCGAGTGTAAGCGTAACCGCCAGTGCCAGAGATTTCCAAATAATCAGTAATGGGGTAGCGCGCCGTCAGTTCATAAAACAAGGCGTAATTTGGCAGGCCATAAAACTCTTCAGAAAACGAAACTTGTGCAGTAAGCAGATCCTTATAATGCAGGAAAGCATAAAACTCGTTGTAGTCACCGTCCAACGAATAAATTTTGTCGTCATACAGATAGCGTGAATATTGCACAGCAAATCGCCAATCGTCGGCGAATTCAAAATTCCATCCTATGTAGGGGACAAATTCGGCTTGAGCCGAGTTAGGAAAAACTTTCTTCAAATCCAATTCGCTGGGGCCAATATTAAAACTGGATATTGATATGCCGGAGTAAAAGCCGGAGGAATGCGAATAATCAAAATTGCCTTGCAGGGCGGGGCCGCCGTTGCTTTTGGTGTACATCCGGTAGATATAGTTTGTTGTGCCGCTGAGGGTTGCGTGAATTTCAGCGTAAGCGCTGCCGCTTAAGCACAATACCAATGCCATGCTGAGTATTTTTAAATAATTAGCGAATAATGATTGCACTTCTTGTTTGAATGAAGGTAACTATAAAAGTATGGCGACAAGTGCTGGCAAATAAACGGCAGTTATTAAACGTAAAGTTATTATTATACTACCTGATATATTTTTATTTTAGTGTTGTAATTTTCGTGCACCTTTGGGACGCAATCTAAGAAATGGAAATTAAGCAGATAAAAGCTATTAATCAGGTGGATAGCATGGCCTGGAATCATCTGGTCGGGGATGATTACCCTTTCTTGCGTCATGAGTTTTTATTGGCTTTGGAAGCAAGCGGTTGCGTATCCAGGCAAACTGGTTGGCAACCGATGCATGTGCTGGTAATGGACAATAATCAACTATTGGCAGCGATGCCTTTGTATCTTAAAACTCATTCGCGTGGTGAGTTTGTCTTTGATAACCAATGGGCTTACGCTTACCAACAGCATGGCGGCAACTATTATCCGAAATGGCTGACGGCTATTCCGTTTACGCCGTGTCAGGGCTTACGTATAGCTATCGACGATGATGCCGATCAACTGGAAATCATCAGCTTGTTGGTGAAGTTCATCAAAATTAAATCTCAGGAAGATACTATTTCCTCCTGGCATTGCTTGTTTCCGATTAAATCGCAGATGGAAGTTCTTGAAGCATTGGGTATGGCGATCCGTGAAGGGGTACAGTTTCAGTGGTTTAACAAAGGCTATCGAACGTTCGACGATTTTTTAGGCACATTAAGTTCCAGCAAACGCAAAATGTTGAAAAAAGAACGCCGCAAAGTAGCCGAACAAGGGATCGAAATGATTCAGTTATCCGGTAAACAGGTCACTGAACAGCAATGGCAGGTGTTTTATGACTTTTACCGGATGACCTACCTTAAACACGGTATGCCGCCTTATCTTAATCTGGATTTCTTCCTGATGTGCGGTGAGACAATGCGCGAACAGTTACTACTGGTCTTCGCACTTAAAGATGGCGTTTATGTCGGGGCGGCACTCAGTTTTATTGGCGGCGATACCTTGTATGGCCGTTATTGGGGTTGTCTTGACGAATACCATGTGCTGCATTTCGAAACCTGTTATTACCAGGGGCTGGATTATTGCATAGCCAATGGTTTGCAACGCTTTGATTCGGGAGCCCAGGGCGAACATAAGATAGCCCGTGGTTTTGAGCCGGTCATCACCTATTCGGCACATTGGTTTCAGGATAGCCGATTTGCCAAAGCGATAGACCATTTTTTGCTCAGGGAAAAGGCTATGGTAGGTATGTATAAAGAAGATGCCGCCAACTATTTGCCGTTTAAAAAGTAACCCTGTTTGGCAACTGTAAAAATGGCCCCAGCATCCAGCGCTTGCTCTATAATGACCTTCATCTTTTAATGAAACATGCGGAGTAAAAATGGCTGAATATAAACAATACGAATGCTCGGTTTGTGGGCATATATATGACGAAGCGCTGGGCGATCCTGATTCCGACATTGCGCCGGGTACGTTGTGGGTCGATATTCCCGACGATTGGCGTTGCCCGGAATGTGGGGTTGGGAAAAGCGATTTTGAGTTAATGGCTTGATAGCGATCAAATGACCTAAAACAATAATTAAAACGGGAGTTTGGCATGAATATCATCGTCGTGGGTTCTGGTGTGGCGGGCGTCACTTTTGCCGAAAAATATCGGGCGTTATCGCCCGAAGATGAAGTCACTATAGTCACCAATGAACATGATGGTTATTATTCGAGGCCGCTGCTTTCACGCGGCTTTACCAAGACCGATATTGAGCAATCGATCATCTTGAAAACATTCGACAAACTGCGCGACCTATCGATTAATGTCATCGCGGGCTCTGAAGTCATTGCCATTAATCGTAGTACCAAAACGGTCGCTATTGACGGCCCTGGGCAGGAGAAATCCTTGTCTTATGATAAGTTGATATTGGCTCAAGGTTCGGCTGCGGTTGTGCCACCGCCTTTACGGGGTAGTGAAAAGCTGTTTTTCAGCTTGAACAGCCTTGCCGATTTAAAAGCCATGCGAAAATTTCGCCAGCCCTTTTTAAATCAGAATAGGCATCCGCATTGGGCGATTGTTGGCGGTGGTTTAATTGGTTGCGAGGTAGCTTCAGATTTAGCGACAGCGGGTGATAAAGTAACCATCTACCATGCGCTGGATCGCTTGATGGAGCGGCAATTGGTTGCCCAAGACTCAGCGTCTTTATTAGCCGTATTGCAAGCATCCGGGGTTGAAGTGTTGCTGAATCAAGCGGTGCGGGCGGTTGTCGAGGAAAGTGAGAAAATCTGCGTGGAAACCGATGTAAATGCCGAGTTTGATGCCGTAATCGTCGCTTGTGGTTTTAAGCCACGCACTGACTTGGCTAGTCACGCAGGGCTTGATGTCGCAAGAGGTGTTAACGTGAATAACCACTTACAGACGCAGGATGAAGCGATCTTTGCCCTGGGTGATATGGCTGAACTGCCTGATGGCAAAATTTATGCTTACATTCTGCCCATTCGTAATCAGGCGTTGTGGTTAGCAAATTACTTATCGGGGCAAGTGCAAACAAGCTGGTTGGCGGCACCGTTTACTACCAAGGCAAAGGTGCATGGTTTTGAAGCCGCCCATCCTTATGTCCTGTGAAGGAATTAAATTTCTTGAATTTTTTATTAGGTAATTGTCGTGGCAATCTGATATTGTTCAATTTTTAATGATTATTCTTTTACAATTTCAATCAGTATTTCACAGTCATAATGCCGATTGCAGCACACAATGTGTGCCAATGTTTTTATCAATAAAATAAGGCCGAACAATAATTTTTTTGATCAAAAAGACCCGGCAAAAATTGTGTGCCTTTGCCCCTTGGAAAAACTGTTCGTTTGACTGGATTTTGACGGAATATCAAGGGTTTCTGGCAGTATGTCAAAAAATTTATTGAACTTAAATGATTCCTAACTATACTCTAAATAATATTTTTACAATTATGTTTTAAAGTATTGAAAAGACAAGGTTTGCCTTTGCATCTCAGTATCGATCCAGATCATCATTAAGGCTAAGTGTGTATGAGCGATCTATAGGTCAAAATTAAAATCAAATGAGGAAATACGTTGTGAACTATTCAAACACATTAGTTGTTGCTGGGCTGACAGTGCTCCTTTTGGCAGGTTGTAACATTAACCCAATGCCGATTGGTGATGACGAACGCTTGGCTACGATGATGAAAGATCAGACTGAGCTGTATGCCAAACAAGAGCCGATTAACAGGCCGCTGACTTTTTACGATGCCTTAGCGCGTGCGCTTAAATATAATTTTGACCATCGTCTCACCCTCATGGAAGCCGTCCTTCAGGATACCCAGCTCGAAGTCGCTACCCTCAATATGCTTCCTAAGCTTACCGCCAACGCAGGTTATGCGTTCAGGGAGAAAAAGCTGGGATCATCAAGTGAAGATTACTTTAATCCTGGTCAAAACGTCTTTCGAAATGGTCAGTATGCCACCTCCCAGGATGCCAGTCGTGGCATAGCCGACCTTACCTTTGCCTGGAACGTCCTTGATTTTGGTGTTAGCTATTTCCAGGCCAAACAACAAGCAGACCGTGTCCTCATCGCTCAGGAACGCCGCCGCAAAGTCGTCAACAACCTGATCAAGGATGTCCTCCAGGCTTATTGGACTGCCAATATCGCAGAGCGTCTGTTACCCGGCCTGGAACCTGTCCTTACAGAAGCTGAAAGCGCGTTAGAAACCAGCCGCACCATACAAGATAATCGCCTTCAGCCCGTACTAAGTGTGCTTGAATACCAACGCAGTCTATTGCGTATTATCGACCAGTTAAAAAAACTCAGGGCCGAACTGCTGATGGCCAAACCTAAGTTGGCCGGTTTGATTAATGCACCAATGCACTCGAACTTCTCTCTGGCACAACCGGACATAACCCCAGAACCACCAGAATTAAAAGCCAAACCCGAAGAACTTGAAAATTTGGGACTGTTTTATCGTGGTGACTTGCGCGAAGAAATTTATCAGGAACGTATTAGCAGGGCCGATGTTTGGAAGGAAATGCTTAAAGTCTTGCCAGGGCTGACTATTCCAATTGGCCTCAACTTCGACTCCAATTCATTTCTGGTCAATAGCTTCTGGCTTGAAGCCGGTGCCCGCACCACGTTCAACTTGGTCAACCTTATCGCCGCACCTAAAATGTGGAAATCTGCTCAGACTCAGATAGAAGTAGCGCGAGTTCGTCGTAAAGCACTTAGTGTTGCCGCTGTTGTGCAAATCAACGTCGGCTATCAACAATACATCAAGGCTTTGGATAGCTACAAAAATGCCAAGGAATTGAATAAAGTTGATCAAGGCATTTATACCGCTACGGCTAATAACAGCACCAATGATGCCGGTACAGAGCTAGAACGTATCCATGCTGCCACCGCCGCTTTAGCATCGCAATTGGAAAAAGAACAAGGCTTGGCTGATGTGTATGGAGCTTTGGGTAATATTTATGCTTCTATCGGTTTGGATCCCGTTACCGGCGGCATTGAACACGTAACTGTGCGTGCTTTAGCAGTAAAATTGGAGAAAACGCTGGACAGTTGGTACAAAGGCTATCTGCCAAAATTGCCGATTATAGCTAAACCTGCTGTAGCGATTGTCCATAAGTAAAGTGAAAAAAACATCAGGGCTTTTTTTGACTTTGTGTTTCGTGTTTTTGCATTCAGCGGTGACCTTCGCAGTAGCTCCCGAGTTTGCGGCAGAGGTGGACGGTATTGGGAATGTTGATACCAAAGCCCAAGAACAGTCTTCTGAGCCAACGATGTCAACTGACGCAAGTAAGGAACAGCTACTTCGAGGTCAAATCAAAGCCCGGGAAAGTTCGCAGATTGCCAGTGAAATTGCGGGTAGAATCAGCCATCTCAAGATAAGGGATGGTGAGCGATTCAAGGCGGGGCAACTTCTGGTTGGGTTTAGTTGCGAACAGGAAGAAGCCCAACTAAGTAAAGCAAAAGCGACATTAGATAAAAAAGCAAAGACCCATGAAGTCAATAAAAAACTTGAAAAACTAAGATCAATCAGTACGTTGGAGCTTGATGTCACTAAAGCTGAAGAAGCTGAAGCCAAGGCAGACGTGCGCGTAATGCAGGCCATGCTTGAGAAGTGTTCGATAAAAGCACCTTTCTCGGGCAAAGTAGTTGATGTTACCGCCAGGGCTTATCAGTCGGTACGTCCAGGTGACCCCCTGTTGGAAATTATCAACGAAAATGATCTGGAGGTTGAATTTATAGCACCTTCCAAATCCTTGCCCGAACTCAAACCAGGTAACACATTTAAAGTGACCCTGGATGAAACCGGCAACTCACACAAGGCCGTTATTATTCGGCTAGGTGGGCGGGTTGACCCCGTAAGTCAAACGATTAAAGTGTATGGTCGCATTACTCAAAATGCTGCCGAAATATTACCCGGCATGAGTGGCGCTATACAACTTACACCTGCACAGTGAGTGAGCGTTTAAACCAACAATTAATGCGGTTAGCGCTCCTGTTGCAGATGGAGCGCAGGTCAAGGCAGGCTCCCGCCAAGGAGTTGCCCTATATTGTAGTCAATGAGACTTCGGAATTAATACCTTACCGGCAAGCGATACTCTGGCGAGAGGATACTGGTCGGATTGATACAATTTCAGGCGTTGCCAAGCCAGAGCAAAACAGTCCGTATGCACTGTGGCTGTCATCCATACTCAAACACATCGGAGGTCAAGGGAGTGCTCCTAAAATCGCTCCGTTTACCCTAGCTGACTTACCCTCAGAACTTGCTAAAGACTGGGCTGAATGGTTGCCGGAATACGGCCTTTGGTTGCCTTTATCAGCACCTAAAGGCATTAAATATGTACTGGCCTTATTTCGGGAAGAAGCCTGGACTGACGCTGATGTACACTTGCTTTCCTACCTGGCTGAAACTTACGGTCATGCTTTTTCTCTGGCGGAAGCGTCAAATCCTCCAAAGCCATGGTTAGAGCGTCTCAAATTACGAAAAAATCAACTAATTGTTGGCGGCTTGCTACTTCTGGCGTTATTTTTCCCTATCAGGCAGTCCGTCTTGGCAGAAGCGGAAGTGATTTCTATTGAACCAAATCTGGTTCGTGCGCCCTTGGAAGGCGTTGTAGAAACTTTTTATATTCAACCCAATGAGGTTGTCAAAGTAGGTCAAAAATTATTTTCGCTTGATAAAACAGAATTACGTAGTCGCCTTGAAATTGCCCAGGAAAAGCGTGATTCTGCCCAGACTGAATACCAACAAACCACTCAGGAAGCCATGCTTGACCCGACCGTAAAGTCTAAACTGGCCGGCCTGAAAAGCAAATGGGAGCAGGAAGCGGCAGAAGTCGATTATGTACGTACCTTGTTGCAACGCAGTGAAGTCAAGGCAACTCAGCCTGGCGTGACTGTTTTTGATGATCCGAATGACTGGCTTGGCCGCCCCGTCAAGCAGGGTGAAAAAATTCTTGCGGTTGCTGATCCTTTTGCCGTGCAGCTAGAGATCCGTTTGCCGATGGAGGACTTGATCGTTCTTGAGCCGGGGTCTGAGGTATTGTTCTTCCCTAATATTACCCCCCACCAACCCCAGGAAGCGCGGCTCGATTATTTCAGTTATCGCGCATCACCGACTCCGGCGGATGTGATGGCCTACCGATTGAAGGCCAGTTTTGCAGAAAAAGAGGAACTGCCTCGCCTTGGTTATCACGGTACTGCCAAATTATATGGCTCGCGTAGACCGTTTATCCTGTGGCTATTACGCAAGCCAATTCTGACAATGCGCTTATGGTTGACGCTGTAACCTTAGATTTCTTACAAAAAGAACCGGTAAAAGAATGGCCGCTGCTTCGCGAAGAGCTGACGTTGTTGCAAGGGCCGCGTGCGTATGATGGCTCACCTACCTGGACATTGTATGATCCGGCGGCGCATCGGTACTATCGAGTTGGTTGGCTAGAATTCGAATGTCTGCATCGGTGGGGTATGGGTAATGCTGAACATATTGCTGCCTCAATCCGAACAGAAACGCCAATTGACGCTGATGTAGCCGATGTTGGGCAATTTCAGGAGTTCCTTGTTAACCATCACTTGATCAAACCCAAGGGTGGACAACACAGCAGTCGTTTTGCTTACTTGCGTTATGCTTCAAAACCGGGTTTCTGGACGTGGTTGTTGCACAACTACCTGTTCATGCGAGTGCCTTTAGTAAAACCGGATCGCATTTTAAAAAAACTGGCTCCTCACGTCAGTTGGTTTTTCCAGCGCAGTTTTTTGGTGACCTTAGTGTTAGCCGCCTGCTTTGCGATTTTCCTGGTATCTAATCATTGGAGTGAGTTTAGCCACAGCTTTTTATACTCGTTGACTGCCGAAGGATTACTCGCCACGGTGGGCATGATGTCGTTGTCAAAAGTAGTGCATGAATTGGGTCATGCGCTTTCCGCTAGCCATTTTGGCTGCCGTGTTCCCACTATGGGCTTTGCTCTGTTATTGGGGATGCCGGTATTATGGACAGATGTCACCGATGCCTGGCGTTTGTCCAGGCGTTCAGAAAGATTGGTCATAGATGCAGCCGGTATGATTGCGGAAATGACGCTCGCGGTATTCGCAACACTGTTATGGACGGTGTTGCCCGACGGTGCCTTGCGTAGTGGCAGTTATCTATTGGCAAGCAGTGCGTGGATAATCACCCTTGGTATCAATCTTAATCCGTTCATGCGTTTCGATGGATATTATCTGTTGTCCGATGCTTTGGATATTCCCAATTTACAGGACCGGTCATTTAGTCTGGCGCGTTGGTGGCTGAGAGAGCGTTTATTCGGATTTGCCATACCCAAGCCGGAAAATTGGCCGAAAAGACGGGAACAATTTTTGATTGCTTACGCGTACAGCGTATGGATTTATCGGCTGGTTCTGTTTACCGGGATTGCTTGGCTGGTTTATTATTTTTTCTTCAAGGCTTTGGGGCTGTTGTTGTTTGCCGTGGAAATAGGCTGGTTTGTTGTTTTACCTATTGTCAAAGAAATAGCCGTTTGGCGAAAACTGATTGCTGCCCATGAAGAACCCCTACGCCCCCGCGCTTCCTGGCTACTGCCCGTCTTGTTAATAGCACTTTTATTTATTCCCTGGCAGTCGCATCTGCTTGTTCCGGGTTTATTTCAGGCAGAGGCCGAATATACTTTTTACTGCATAGAAGCTGCCCAGGTTGATGAGGTATTGGTCAAAGAAAACGATAACGTCAAAGCCAATCAAGTTCTCATCAAATTAGTGTCACCGGATTTAGATTACAAGCTCCTGCTCGCGCAGTTAAAACTCAAAGAATTGAAGCAAAGATTAGGTTCGCAAAGCCTGGAATCAAAACTGGTGCGTAATAATCCTAAGGATTATGAAGAATTACAATCCGCGCAGGCAGAAGTCTTAGGGTTACGTGCAGTAAAAGATAAATTAATCGTAAAATCAACCTTTGCTGGACGTATCAGGGACTTGTCCGATGTATTACGCCCAGGTGAATGGCTGGCAAAAGATGAGCCGTTGGGTATTGTCGAAAGTCCACAAGCCACTGTCATTGCTTATGTTGAGGAAGCCGATTTAGCCAAATTAAGTATTGATGGCAAAGCAAGTTTTTATCCAGAAGGCGGGGATCTGTCGCCAATACCCGTTAAAACTATCGCCATAGACCGGACAGGTACCCGTGAACTGAAAGTGGAAGAATTGGCCTCCAACTACGGCGGCAGTATCGCTGTCAGGCCAGACGAAGAAAAACAGTTGATTCCTGAGCAGGGTATTTACCGAGTATTGATGCGAGTGAATCAGTCCGAATTAGCCCACAATGGTACGATCCGGGGCAGATTGTCTATTTCCACTGAGCCGGAAAGTCTGGCGAGCAGGCTTGCGCGATTGTTTATGGTGGGTTTGGTTAAAGAAAGTGGCTGGTAGTGAAAGTAGCTATCAAAATCGCTGTCATTTCAAAAAATTTAACAGGCGGCTAATGCACTTATACTTTGGTAGCCAAATTAGACTTTTACTCCGTTGCAGAAACTTTTAAATGTACTTAACAGAGATTTCAGTACCTTATTGCTTGATCTAAAACCTTCCCGTTGCTTGGAACAGGTTATTTTGAAATTAGGCATTGCTTCGAAGCAAATTTCAACTTTAAAAGAATTTACTGCGTTTCAATTTCCGAATTATTTAATGTTTATATACAATGTCAGCTGAACTAACCTCCCAGTCAAACTTCAAGATGAATCAATCAGATAAAAGCACAAATACCGTTTGGCATCATGCTACGGTTACTAGAAAACGTAGAGAAGAAAAAAATAACCATAAGTCGGCGGTGCTATGGTTTACCGGGTTGTCCGGTGCAGGCAAATCGACGTTGGCCCATGCGGTCGAAGAACAATTATTTCAGTATGGATACAACACGTTTGTGTTGGACGGGGATAACATCCGTCATGGCTTGTGTGGTGATTTAAGTTTTAGCAATGAAGATCGCAAGGAAAATATCCGCAGAATAAGCGAAACAGCCAAACTGATGTTGGACGCGGGTGTTATCACGCTGACAGCTTTTATTTCACCTTTCCGAGCTGAACGTGCGATGGCTAGAAGCCTTATGCCGCACGGTGATTTTATTGAAATTCATTGTTATTGTCCGTTGTCCGTCTGTGAAGAACGCGATGTTAAAGGACTTTATAAAAAAGCCCGTAAAGGCGAAATTAAAGATTTTACCGGAATATCGTCACCTTATGAAGAACCGGAAAACCCTGAGATACGGATTGACACCGGTTCTAACAGTTTGGATGATTGTGTCAAAAAGGTTATTGAGTTGATGCGATCAAGAAACATATTGCCTGTAGCTGGGGTAGATGATGCATTATGATGTTTTCAATGGTGATGCCGATGGTATTTGTGCGCTCATTCAGCTTCGCTTGGATCAACCGACTGAAGCGACCCTGATAACCGGCATTAAACGTGATATTCAGTTGTTGAATAAAGTGAACGCCAGTTCAGGCGATAGTTTGACGGTTCTGGATATATCTTTTGAAAAAAACAGTCAGTGTGTAAATCAGTTTTTAGAGGCAGGTGCTTCTATTTTTTATGTTGACCACCACCAGTCGGGCGATATTCCAAGCCACCCTAATTTGACGACGATTATAGACACAGACAGTGCAGTTTGCACAAGCCTCTTAGTCAATAAGCACCTGAACGGTAAATATCCGCTTTGGGCTGTTACGGCTGCTTATGGCGATAATCTGGATTCAGTTGCAGACAGCCTTGCAGCCACACTGTCCCTCAATGAAGCGCAACGGACAACCTTAAAAACCTTGGGCATTTACATTAACTACAATGGTTACGGCAGTGCAGTAAGCGACCTGCATTTTGCCCCTGAAGTGTTGTATAAGGAAATGCTCCCTTATGCATCACCGTTTGACTTTATCTCCGATAATCGCAGTACGTTTGAAAAATTGGCAAACGGTTATCAAGAAGATATGGCAAATGCCCAAGCTATTAAAGCGGAATATCAAAATGATGCCGTTGCTGTTTTCTTGTTGCCAGATGCTGCTTGGGCGCGAAGGGTCAGCGGCGTGTATGGTAATGATCTGGCAAATAATAATCCGGCAAAAGCTCATGCCGTGCTGTCCTACAACAAAGACGGTGGTTATTTGATCAGCGTGAGGGCGCCGTTGACCAATAAATCCGGCGCGGACGTGTTTTGTTCTGGATTTCCTACCGGTGGTGGCAGGAAATCAGCAGCAGGTATCAACCACTTACCAAAAGACCAGTTAGGTGAATTTATAGAAAAATTTGCCGCATTTTATTCGGCAAAATTGTCGTAGCTTGATACTTGTCAGTTACTATTGACGCAGGAAATGTGTTGAGCAAATTTGGATGTTGCCGGATTGAAAAATAAAATGATGTACTTTGCACACCTGTAATTCTGGCAATTCACCGCCCTCCCGCACTTTTCTTGCCTGCCAATAAATTAAGGTTGGCGATGCATCCTTCGGGTATGACAGGTATAGTATTAATACCGACACATTAAGATATTAGACTCGCCATGACTTCCCCTAGCGACCAAAAAGACGAACTCCGTAAGCAACTCCGTGAAGCCGCTCTTGAATATCACCAATTCCCGACACCCGGCAAAATAAGCATTACCCCAACCAAGCCATTAACCAACCAGCGCGATCTTGCCCTAGCTTATTCGCCTGGCGTTGCCGCCGCTTGTGAGGAAATCGTCGCCGATCCCGCCAATGCTTTTAAATATACCGCACGGGGCAATTTGGTCGCCGTCATCACTAATGGCAGTGCTGTTTTGGGTTTGGGCAACATTGGCCCACTGGCCGCTAAACCGGTCATGGAAGGCAAAGGTGTGTTGTTCAAGAAGT
Source organism: Methyloglobulus sp. (assembly GCA_013141505.1). GTDB lineage: Bacteria > Pseudomonadota > Gammaproteobacteria > Methylococcales > Methylomonadaceae > Methyloglobulus. The sequence goes on along the minus strand of JABFQX010000013.1, from coordinate 41,984 downwards.
TTGCCGGCATTGACGTATTCGACATCGAAATCAACGAGGCGGATCCCGACAAACTGTGCGACATCATTATTGCGCTGGAACCGACCTTTGGGGGTATTAACCTAGAGGACATCAAAGCGCCAGAATGCTTTTACATCGAAAGCAAACTACGCGAACACATGAAAATACCGGTGTTCCATGACGATCAGCATGGCACTGCGATCATCGTTGGTGCGGCTATTTTAAATGGACTGAAAATTGTCGGCAAGGACATCAAAACCTGCAAATTGGTAGTTTCCGGCGCGGGCGCGGCAGCATTGGCTTGCCTGGATATGATCATCGACCTTGGGCTTTTAATCGACAATATCGTCATCACCGATATTGTCGGTGTGGTCTATAAAGGCCGTACCGAACTCATGGATCCCAACAAAGCCCGTTTTGCCCAAGATACCAGCGCACGCACATTAACCGAAGTCATTGCCGGTGCAGATATTTTTCTTGGCTTATCCGCAGGCGGAGTGTTGAAGCCCGAAATGGTTAAAACTATGGCGGCTAAGCCATTGATTTTTGCCCTGGCAAATCCGACCCCGGAAATTATGCCTGAAGCCATTAAATCAGTACGCGATGATGCCATCATAGCAACGGGACGTTCGGATTATCCCAATCAGGTCAATAATGTGTTGTGTTTCCCGTACATTTTTAGGGGTGCGCTGGACTGTGGCGCGACGACCATCACCCGAGCAATGGAAATTGCTGCCGTTCATGCGATTGCCGAGTTGGCACACAAGGAGCAATCCGATGTTGTCACCAGTATTTACGGATTCGAGCCCATATCTTTTGGGGCAGATTATCTAATCCCCAAGCCTTTCGATCCGCGCCTAATGACGACCATAGCCCCTGCAATCGCCAAAGCAGCCGAAGAATCGGGTGTTGCTGAACGTCCAATTCATGATATGGCTGCTTACATCGAGCGTTTGCAGCAATTCGTCTACCACAGCGGCACTTTCATGAAACCGGTGTTTCAGGTTGCGAAGCAGGCATCCGCCAACAAGAAACGCATCGTATTTGCCGAAGGTGAAGAAGAACGTGTGCTACGGGCGGTGCAAATCCTGGTTGATGAAAAGATTGCCAAGCCCATCCTGATTGGTCGGCCTGATGTTTTGCAGTACCGCATTGAAAAATACGGTTTGCGTATCAAGTTCGATGTCGATATTGAGGTGGTTAACCCTGAATTTGACGAGCGCTACCGTGGTTTCTGGACAACGTATCTGGAAATGACTAAACGCAAAGGTGTCACCGAACAATATGCCAAATTGGAAATGCGCCGCCGTCACACCCTGATTGGGGCGATGCTCATCCATAAAGGTTACGCCGAAGGTATGATCTGCGGCACTTTTGGTACGACTGATCTGCATCTGCACTACATTGATCAAGTGCTGGGCAAACGCGAAGGAGCCAATGTTTACGCAGCAATGAATGGGCTTATTTTGCCTGATCGCCAAATTGTTGTGGTCGATACCCACATTAACCATAATCCCAGCGCAGACCAAATAGCGGAAATTACCCTGTTGGCTTCAGATCAGATGCGTCGATTCGGTTTGGTGCCGCGAGTCGCCTTGTTGTCGCACTCTAATTTCGGTACCAGTAACAGCGAATCCGCACAAAAGATGCGGACGGCGTTGGCGCTCATCCAGGCGCGTGCGCCGGATCTTGAAATTGAAGGCGAAGTACAGGGAGATACCGCCCTGGATTACGAACTGCTGAAACAGCTGATGCCGGACTCAAAATTAAAAGGTAGTGCCAATCTATTGGTAATGCCTAACATTGATGCTGCCAACATCGCCTACAATCTACTCAAGACCGCCGCAGGTAACGGCGTTGCAATCGGGCCGGTGCTATTAGGTTGTGCAAAACCAGTCCACATCCTTACCCCTGTCGCAACGGTGCGGCGGATTGTCAACATGGCAGCCATGTGCGTGGCGGATGCCTTGGAGACGGGCTAAAGGCATGAATGTTTAAGCCTTTTTTACGTTCAGCTATCAATCCGTGCCTGTCAATTAATTTTTATCAACCAATAAGTAATGTATCAAGTTCTTTATAGTACATGCACATGCACATTAACCTAAGTTAAACTACCCACTCTGATTAGAGAATGATTATTTTGGCTAGATCAATAGGAAATACAATGGGAAACATAATTTACGTTGTACTGATAGGGTTAAGTTTTATGGAGCCGGCACGGGCGGCCACCATAAATTATGAGGCAAAGCACGTTGACGGCAATTATTGGGAATATGCGTTTGCAGTCAAAAATGATAGGTCATCAGAAAGCATACATGAATTTACGATGTATTTTTCACCCAGTAAATTCCGCAATCTTACTGTCAAGGCTGCCCCTTTAGGCTGGGATGCCATTGTCAACGAACCTTCTGTTGGCTTGCCGTCAAATGGTTTTTATGATGCACTTGCGCTTAACCAAGGTATTTCGGCGGGTGCAACTTTAACGGGCTTTTCCGTTGGTTTTGAATTCCTGGGTACAGGGCTACCGGGTCACCAGCCCTACGATATTATCGAACCAATGACCCGTTTAACACTGCATTCTGGAGTGAGCGTTTCCAGTGTGCCATTACCCGGATCATTGAGTGCATTTATGACGGGATTAATACTGTTAGCAGGGATCCTGCTGAGTCATAGTAAGCGGAGACTTCATTTTACCTAGCTTAAAAAAGCAGAGGATGCTAGCCTTTCCAAAAAGCAAAAGCAGTCTGAGGGGCAAGGGGGCACTGCAAAATCAGTCGATTCTTTGGTAAGCCGCACGGGATCAATGGTCTTGGCTAATGTCAGGATACACAAGCAGATCCAATATATTGATTTTAAATGAGTTAGTGACAGCCGTTAGGTTTGGCAACTGGCTCTGTTTGACCGGTTATTATCGCTATTCTGCGATTTTCTATGTACTATGCAGAATACGCAGGACTTCGCCGTTAATATCATTATTTGTTTAAACCTGATTGATGGCATGTGTAGGCAGGGGTATTGCGTATATTAAAGTATCCATTTAGCGCCGGCATCATGCGATGACGTATTTTTTAACTTTAACTAAAGTATAAGGAATAAAAAATGACTAAAAAAAATCAATCGTTATCAAGAATATATTGTGGTTTATATGTAGGTATTTTGTTAAGTACACTGTGCGGTATTGCTAATGCCCAAGCGACGCGGGTAAGTGTCAATTCCGCTAATGTGCAGGCTAATCGAGGTGCATCAACCTCATCGAGTCCGAGCATTTCCGCCAATGGCCGTTTTGTCGCGTTTGGCTCAACGTCTACCAATTTAGTCCCTGGTGGCGTAAAAGATGCTGAAGCAGTCTATTTTCATGATCGCTTGACCCACAAAACCTCGCGGGTGAGCGTGAGTTCCAGCGGTGTTGCAGGCCCCGGCATGTTTCCCAGTATGAGCGCCGATGGTCGTTACGTGGTATTTGAAAGTTGGGTTGATACGCTCGCCAAAGGTGACGCCAATAACATGAATGATGTCTTAATCCACGACAATGCCACCCATACCACCAGCTTAGTCAGTGTCAGTTCCAAGGGAGTTCAGGGTAATAATAGTTCCAATAAGGCCAGTATTAGCGCCAATGGCCGCTTTGTGGTTTTTGAATCTTTTGCCGACAACCTGGTGCCAGGCGATACCAACGGTGTCAGCGATATTTTCGTCCGTGACCTCAAGGCCAAAACAACAACACGGGTCAGTGTCAGCACTAGCGGCCGTCAAGGCGACCAATATAGTGGCGCAGGGTTGGCCACTATTAGCGGCGATGGTCGGTTTGTTGCTTTCACATCGCTGTCTAAAACATTGGTCGCTAACGACAAAAATAAAGGCTGGGATGCTTTTGTCCATGACAACTTGTCAAAGATGACCATTAATCTCACAAGTAACCTCCTTCCTCTGGGTGGTGCCGATTCTAAGATCAGCGCTAATGGCCAATTCGTAGTATTTCTTGGCGTTGTAAATCCTGATACGCCTGAAGCAGCCGGCATGACGCTCATCTATAACGTTTTTAATGGACAAATCACGCCTGCGATTGCCGAAGTCCCAGGTTTGTCTTTAGCCGGCGGCAACCCCAGCATCAGTGGGGATGGGCATTTTCTGGCGTTTGAAGCGGTTACGCCAGACAATTTGAGTAATATCTTCATCCAAGATCAAGTGACTAACGCAACCTATTTGGTCAGTGCCAATTCAAAAGGCGTTCGGGGGAAAAATCACAGTTTGCTGCCCACGATGAGTACCGACGGGCATCATGTGGCGTATCTTTCCATGGCGAGCAATTTGGTTCCCGGTGATACTAATAAAGCTGTTGATGTTTTTGTGCTTGATTTTTAATATTATGGTTTAACTGCGCTTGATTTTTTCTTAACGCTGTAGCTGTAAGTAACTTATTGATTCGGCTATTTAATGTGTTTGAAGCCGTTCGCCTAAAGTCATAAAGGCGAACGGGAGTTAAGGCTTCGCAAAGCCGATTCTATAGCCTGCCTTTTGGCCTGAATTCTCACGGGCGACGGCAAATACAGGTAGGCTAAAAAGGCAAGGGATATTTGCCATCAAGTCGATAAGGCAAGCGTATGCCCACAGCAAAATCAGGCGATTCTTTCGTTAGGCCGAAACTAACGAATGGTTCAACAGAAAGGTTTTTTTTCATTTGTATGGTTGTGCTGAATTGCATCGTATTAATGTCTTGGCTAGAGACTGTAATTGAATGATCCACAAGTTTACCTGATGAATCCGGAAGAGAGATCTTGCCTGTAGAACGGTTTAACGTAGATGAACCAGCCATGCTCATGGAAAAACTGACCCGATCATTCAAAGAAAAACCCATGCCGAGCGAGTAAGGAATTTGATTGCTGCCAGACACGCCTATAGTTGTCGCATAGCCGAGATTTCCGAATAGCACCACAGGATCGAAGGTTTTAACCATTGTCATAGACGTTCCAACAGTTCCTGAGCCATTGCCTAATAAGTTATCGCCAGTGGGAGCGGTACCATTCAAATTCAAAATGATGTCTGGTAATGTGCCATCTTCCCGCCAAGCCGCATATCGAAGGCCTAGGCCAACATCACCCAAACCGGTGCGCTCTTGATGTTCTAAACCAAATGTGTCCTGTTCAACATAACTGTAAGGCACGGTAAGATCAAACTCAACATTGCCTAAGAGACCGTAACGGGCAATGGCTGTCGCTCCTGCAGAACGGTTGTCTTGCCCTGGTAAACAATTCAAGAGCGGCTTCCCTTTCGGGTCTGGATTCGGAATTGACGAACAAGAGGGCGCTCTATGATTATTTTTTGTATACGCCAAATCCAACTCGGTCTGAAGCTCGCCTTTTTTGAATAATAATTTTTGGCTACGCAAAAAAGTGTCCAACTGCCGTTTTGCCTCTACGGCTTCTTTTTTGCGATCACCCTCAGCTAAACCAGCACTACGGTCAGTCTGGGTATTTGTTTTGGCACTCGATTGAGACGAATCTTTGTTTGCTTGCGACAAAGTCGCTGGAGAAACAGGCTTATTTGCCACCGAATCCGACGACGGAGGTTTTTTTAACAGTGTTTGCATTTGCTTCTTAAGCGTTTCCATTTCCTGCTTAAGTTTTTCATGTTCCCGTATCGTAACAAAGCCTTTTTTGGGTGCATTGCTTTGTGCGTGCAGAACACCGTTATGACTGATCCCCATAAACGCTGTATTAAGGAAAAAGTAAACCACAATGACCCTAACAAATAAAACGGCTATTTTTTTCATATTATTGGCAACTGTTTTATTAAAATACAATATTTATCATATAATTATATTATAAACAATAAGTAATTTATTATAAGTACATTATATCTTTATGTATTAAAATAAATTAAGGTGTTTTTACTGCGCTTTAATATAGAAATTAACGCTAAGAAGTGCTTTATTTGGGATGTTATAGATTCGGCCTTTTGATGTTTGAAATAGCCGCTACCCTTCGGCTGCGCTCAGGGAACGCCTCGGTAATGTTCCCTGAGCGAAGCCGAAGGGAAATTAAAACTTCATAAGGCCGGATCAATAAGGCTTATCGTTAAAACTGTTGTCTATTGCCCCTAAAAAGTCGTTTTACTTTGGTCAGTGAACGATTAGCTCCTGTCACGCTTGTAATCATTCTACAGGTCAAAGCAAATGTGCATTGATGCAAAGCCAATACCTATGGAACCCAAAATTTGGCATTCATTGTTGTCAGTTAAGGTGAGCGTACTCGAAGGGCAAAGTCAACAGCCATCTTGGTGAAAAAGTTTGTACGGTAAATAAAATTACGCACGTCGGGTTTGGTGAAATCGTCGGGTCGACCAACTAGCAACTTATGCAGCGTTATGTCTTCTTCTCCCGCTTTACCTAATACAAAAATAATGCCGCCATACTCGTCTGCAAAGCGAGCGACGCTCATTCTCAGATTGCCACGGCCTGGATCGGCGAGGTAGACACGATCACCGACAATACTGCGTAAAACTGCAAAATGGTGGTAACCCATGGGCAATACAAAGACTATCACCGGCGCAGAAAGCTGTTTAAGTTGGTCAATTGTCAGTTTAAAACCGGCTGCTTTGTAACCTTTTTGCTGGGCAACCAATTTAAGGTCCAATAGCGAAAAACCATTGAGTTTTTTACGTGATTTTTCTTTATCGCTCATGTTAGACAGCCGAGCATTCAACAATTCGAGCAATTCTTTTTCAGAGGTGTTTTCACCATAATAGCCTGAAATCAAGGTAGCTAGCGCAGCGGCACCGCAAGAATAGTCAAGTTGTTGCTTAACCACATTTTGGTCGCGGAGTTCTTTAAAGGTATGACGAACGGGGACTGTACTTATTTCGTCGCCACTTTCGCCGGATGGCAACGCGTTCGCCATGAATGGAAAAATAAACAATACAATCAGAATATTAAACAGACGGTATATTTTTTTGAAAGGACGGTATGGATTATAACGATAAAAGCCATGGATAGTTGGCTGAATGTTACTTGTTAACCAAGACGTAACATTAATTTTATTTTGGTTTAAAAAGAAATGGTTTGGGCTGTTTTTGCCCGATGCGGACGGCTTTTTCATATCATTATTCTTGCCGTGTTGTTTGAAACTATCTTCGAGTGTTAGATCACTTGTTTGCATTGAAACCAATACGATAATTAATGCATTATTTTTGGCATCTATCCTCAGTAAAGACAAACCATCGGCCTAGGTAAGCGTCCTTACCTAGGCCTTTGAGCTTAAATCATCGTGTGATGATGTAATTGCTTAGCTTATGGCACCCAACCAATTACTTGCAAGAAGTTTGCAGCGGTAACGGGAAGTTGGTTAGATACAGAATGGAAAGCACCTTTTGTTACTGAGCCAAGTGATGAGCACAAACTAACACCACCGCCAGGGCCGCCATTATTTACCGATGTAGAAGCATTTGGGGTGGCGCATATTGAGCCGCCTTCTGTGCTTGCCAATGCGTCATCTTGCAGAGGTGCAGGCGTTGCTTTTAAAACGGTCAGTGCATGAAAGTCATCAGCTGCGACAGCAGAACCGATAGACATTGCCATTGTGACTGCGCCGATTAGTAGCATTCTTGTTGTTTTCATATATTTCTCCTAATGTGTGTAGATACCGAACTTAGGGCTAAAAGATGCATCTTGAACGTGAACTAATTTAGCCTTTCGTCGGCGTTTTATTTAGAAATATCGAGGCTAACATCCATGCCTCCCTGCCTTCATCCTGTCTTCAACATTAAGCCCGTCTGATTTTATTGTCAAACATAATTTAAGGGTGGCTTAATAAAATAAGATTAAATAATATTAATATAAGCTATTTAAGGCTTTTAAAATAAGACCTAACTCGTTCTGGAAACTAATTTAAATTGCAGGGGTATAAATAGTTGTTGTTGCTTATAGCAATAAGATTATTAAAATCAATAATATAAAATATTTATGTGCTGTTTATAATAATTTTAGCGTGGACGGTGTTTTCAAGCCTGCGTATCATTGCGATACCGTAAGGCGGCATTTCAGGGGAATTCTACAATGAAAAAGATAATAATTCTGTCGGTAGGCATCGCTTTTTCTTTAGCAATATTTTCCGCTCAGGCGGTTGATTTGCGTTCTCTTGCGGAAATACAAAAAGCAAACAATCGCAAAAGCATACTGATTGCCGAGGATATTTCCGGCAAATGCACTGTAAGGGGTGATTCCAATGTTTTAGCCAAAAATGCCACGGGGTCTTGTAAGGCTTCAGAATCGGCTAAAGCAGCCTCGGAATATTCGATGTTAGCGGAGAATAACTTACTGATAGCGGGGGCAGCAAAAGGCACTAGCTGCATTTCGAGAGCTGGTTCAAAAGCCGGTGTAACAGGGCGCATGGGGGCATTTTGTCTTGCGGCGGATATTAACGCTTTAAAAACGCCACCCGCTCATTTTTCTGTTGGCAATGCTTTGCCTATGAAAGGCCTGCAGTTTATGCAAGTCTCGTTTCGAGACGGCAGTAAAATTATCGGTTCGATACCTCTGCCTCGCCCAGGAACGGCAATAGGTTCCAAATGTATCTCAGTAGGTGGATCCAGATCTAGTGCGACTGGCAAGACTGGTGATTTTTGCATCGCCGCAGACCTAATGCCATCAGTAACAGCCCCGGTGCATTTTTCTGTTGCCAATAGCTTGGCTGTGGCTAGTTTACAGATTCTCCAAGTCGCTTTTCGCGATGCCGGTGTTCAAACGTCACCTTTATCAGTGACTGGCGCAAAGTGTATTTCGATTGGTGGGTCTAACGCTGTAAACCAGGATGCCGGAGGGTTTTGTCTGGCTTCTGATCTAAAGACACCATCTACCGGCCTAAGTGGCTTTGCAGTAGCAAATAAGTTGTCGGCTGCGAGCCTACAATTTTTACAGGTTTCCTTCAGAGACCGTTATACCGATGATGGCGCAGGACATCTTCTGGGAACGCCAATGGGCGCAGAATGCAGATCGTTCGGAAATTCAACAGCAAGCACTGGCGCGATGGGTGAGTTTTGTCTGGTATCCAAACTTAGCACTTTAAGCACAGGTTTTGCCAATTTCTCGATGGCTAATGACTTGCCCGTGGAAGGATTGCAGTTTCTGCAAGTGCAGTTTGCCGATGGCAAAGCGCTTGCCCAAACAATAAATGACATTAAGTGCAAGTCGGCAGGTGGTTCAACTTCCGCCATTGGAAACACCAAAGGCTTTTGTTTGACAGCGGATCGACGAATATCATCTACAAATTACGCCAATTTGTCAGTTGCCAACAATTTACCTATTACAGCATTGCAATTCGTCCAAATTCCCTTTCGTGGCGGTAGCCAAGCCGTTGGCCTACGGCAACCTGCTGATGCCGGTGCGGCAACGGGTATGACGGTGTCCGACGCGGTACCCTTTCCAACGCATCAATCCATATTTTTACCCGATTTTGCGCGTATTGCTGGACGTAAGCAGCAGTATTTCGGGATTTCTGAGGCTGGCAGCAAAATTGTGATGCACACAAGCCCAATCGCACATTCTGATAATGTTCCCGTTTTTTGGATTAGCCGATAATTTGATTATTGATTCGGCCCTATGAAGTTTAAACTCCCTTCGACTTCGCTCAGGGAGCTTTGCCTAGATTGCAAAACCAGATAGCTCCCTGGTCGACATCGAATGGAACGTATACGCCACAGTTTGATGAAGACAGCAAACATTAAAGGGGTGATCTATCATTCGATATAGAAAAACAATATCTTGAAGATTAAAATGTTTGCTTGTATCTGTGTGGAATTGTGTTATTAACACTATATATTTGAGGTTATTTTAAGGAAGATCAATGAATTTGCGTCTGGAAAAGAATAATGGTTATGGTGTCTTGTATATTCAGGAAGAAAGGGTTGATGCGCATAATTCTAATGAACTGAAAGAGTCTATTCTGCGTCTAATCGAACGTGGGGAAAAAAAGATTGTTGTCCAGCTTGAACAAGTACGCTTTGTCGATAGTTCCGGATTGGGGGCTTTGTTGTCTGGACATAAGTCCGCTGCCGCCAAATCGGGAAAACTGGCATTGGCGAATGTACAGAAACAGGTGTTGGCTATGTTTGAACTAACCCGTTTGAATACGGTTTTTGAAATCTATGCCGATTTGAATGAAGTTTTTGAAAATACGAGTTAGGTATTCATTATGTGCGCTTCCGTCCTTCAGGTAGAAGTTACTATTCCAAACCAGACCAAATATCTGGATTTGATAGGCAGTATTGGCGAGCGTCTGGCTAAGGAACTAAAGGAATTTTCCGGCGACCACGAAAAATTAGCCTACCAGCTAAACTTGGTGTTGACCGAGGCCACTGCTAACGCTATCAGACATTCTTCACCTGTCTTGACCGATCAAACAGTGCGGATAATAATCCATGTTGAAGATGGTCAGTTAACTATAAAAGTCTGCGACCACGGCAAGGGTTTTGATCTTGAAAGTGTACCGGCACCTGACCTGGAGCATCCAAAACCAGGAGGTATGGGGCTGTTTTTTATCCGCTCAATAATGGATACGGTAACCTATGCACGAGGTGACAATTGCAACGTCCTTGAGTTGAAAAAAAAATTGCAGCCTAACTACGATAACATCTGCGACAGCCATGGAACAAGACACTAATGCCACCGTTAGCCAAAGAACTGACGATTTACCGAAGCCCTGGGTACACTCATTAAAGCAATTTGCCGAACGTGCGCTAGGTAGTGCAATTGGTCTACCGCTATGGCAAAAATATCACACGGCTTTTTCAGCAGATTATCAGTCTCTAGTATCGCCCCGCTATGCACTGCAAGATATATTGCACCTGGAGCAAATTAGTGGCTCATGTGATCACGTTAGTTTGTTGAAACCCTGCCAGAGCATTGCTGATTTCCGACTGCATTTTTACAGTACGCAATTACATTATTTGGATGTCTATATTCCGGTATTGGAAAACATGCATCTACGGGTGATAGATCAGGTACAGTTTACCGTTAGTGTTGGTGGTCACATTCGTTATATCAGAAGTTTTGTCATTCAGGCCAAGCTTGGCCAGTACGCGGCGTTAGCCTTATTGCGGCAGCGCTTATTGGCAACTATCCAGGCGATGTTGAGCGACAAGGCTGAAAACGATGGCCTCAATAAGCTGGTTGTGCTGGCAGGTTTGTCCTGGCAGCAAATAGCCGTGCTTAGAGCTTACCTTAAGTACTATTTGCAATTGGGTCATCCTGTGACCACTGCCAGTATCCACCACGCTTTGTTGCACAATCCGACCGTAGCATTGGGATTGTTCAATTATTTTGAAGCGCGTTTTAGGCCAGACCCGGCCTGGGATGATCCTGCTATCCGGGAAGAGCAGGCATTGTCGCCCTTGCGGTTGCAATTGCTGGAGCATATCGCCACCGTTGCCGACATAAACGATGATCGGATTTTACGCACCTTGTTTAACTTGATTGATGCGACGATGCGTAGTAATTTCCATGTCCGCCACCAACATCCTGATTTTTTTATTGCTTTCAAAATAAACAGCTTAGGCGTTTTTGATATGCCCGCACCTCGCCCGCAAAATGAAATTTTTGTCTATGCAGTGGATATGCAAGGTATCCATTTGCGTGCCGGTAAAATTTCCAGGGGCGGTATCCGCTGGTCGGATCGACCCGATGATTTTCGGACTGAAATCCTGGATCTTATGCAGACCCAAATCAGTAAAAATGCGCTGATTATCCCGACCGGGGCTAAAGGCGGCTTTGTGGTGAAAAAAAATGGTCAGCAAGATTTTAAGGCCGCCGGTAAAAAGGCTTACCTAACCTTAATCCACGGCTTGCTGGATTTAACCGACAATTACAGCAAGGGCAAGATTGTTAAGTTGGCTAATATAGTCGCGTATGATGACCCCGACCCCTACTTGGTCGTTGCGGCAGACAAGGGCACGGCATCATTTTCGGATATGGCTAATGCGGTCGCCGCCGAATATACCTACTGGTTAGGTGATGGGTTTGCCAGTGGCGGTTCCCACGGTTATGACCATAAAGCATTGGGTATCACCGCACGGGGAGCGTGGGAATGTGTCAAGCGACATTTCCATGAACTCGGCTTGGATACACAAACGCAAGCGTTTACCGTGGTTGGTATCGGCAGCATGGACGGTGATGTGTTTGGTAATGGCATGTTGTTGTCGCCTTGTATCCGATTGGTGGCCGCTTTTAGTGGACAACACATTTTTATCGACCCCAATCCACCTAAAACGGATGCGCCGTTTAATGAGCGCAGGCGGTTGTTTGCAATGCCGGGTTCCAGTTGGGACGATTATGACCGCAACCTGATTTCTGCTGGCGGCGGCGTGTATTTACGCTCAGCCAAAAACATACCGGTGTCACCGGAATTACAAAAATGGTTGGGTATCCGTTACAAAACACTGGATGGCGAAACGCTCGTCCGTTATTTATTGACTGCCCAAGTTGATCTGCTCTGGCTAGGTGGTATTGGTACGTACGTGAAAGCAAGTAGCGAAAAGCATGAAGAAGTGGGCGATAGAAATAATGACAATGTGCGCGTCGATGCGGCAACGCTTCGCGCCAAGGTCGTGGGCGAAGGCGCAAACCTTGGGTTTACCCAGAAAGCGCGTATTGAATATGCTTTGGGGGGCGGACGCATTAATACCGATGCAGTCGATAATTCTGCCGGGGTCGATACCTCAGATCATGAAGTGAACTTGAAAATCCTTTTGACGGGCTTACAAAAACAAGGGTTGATCGCCGATTATCAACCATTATTCATTGAAATGACGGATGCTGTATGCAATTTGGTATTGGCCGATAATATCGCGCAAAGCCTGAGTTTATCTTTAGAACAACGCCGCAATGCTGAAGATCCGGAAAAATTTCTGCAACTGGCAGAGCGCCTGGAAAATAGGGGTTATCTGGATCGCGACGTTGAGTCATTTCCCGGCAATAAGGAAATTCTTGCCAGGCCGGGGCAAACGCTCACCCGACCTGAGCTGGCGGCATTAATGGCGGCCAGTAAGCGATACGTGACGGAGCAAATTGAGGAGGCAGGGCAGTTCCTACAGGGTGAAAGCTGTGCGTGTTATTTGGAGTCGTACTTTCCTGCACCTATACGCGGTCACTATAAAGCCCATCTTTCCACACATCCACTTGCCCACGCTATTACCGCGACCGTTATCAGCAATAAAATCATCAACCAGTGCGGTTGTGGATTTTTGGGTCTGGAGGACGACATTGCGGTTGCGGATGTCGTCGATTCTGTCTGCTGTTATCTGACCTTTGACCGTGCGCTGAATGCCGATAGCCTGAGGAAAGCGATTCATGATCTGGATAATGTGATAACCGCAGACAAACAATACCCGTTATTGTTACAGTTAGAAAATACGCTAGCAGACCTGTGCAGTTGGACATTAATGCAAAATCAAAAAATACACCCTGATAAGCAAACCCTTGTGCTTTATCGCAATTATCTAAAAGAGTATCAGGGCTATTTTTCTTCGCCCATTTACACTCAAACAGAAGCTTATCAAACTAGATTCCTTCAATATCAGAAGGATGGCATTCCAGACGAACTAACCCGGCACATGCTGTTTATTGCCAACCTGAAAGACTTTCCATTCATTGTGTCATTAGCCAACGCAACACAGTTAGGCATACTTTCTGTCCGTCAATGGATTAACGATGTTAACGATTTTCTGGGCTTAACAGCAATGACTGCCCAGCTGGCGAAATTACCGAAGCATGATAACTGGCAACGCAAGATTATGGTGCAGCTAGAAATCGACATGCACCGAGCGATTGCGCTGTTAATTTCAGACATTGTGCGGTCGAATTCTTTAACCTGCACTGATTATTTCAACACACATATCGAAAAGCAAAACAGGCTTGAGCGTTATCGCCAGCTTTATCAAGAAGTCATGGCTATATTGCCCATCAATATATTGCCTTATATAGCCTTGATTAAGACATTGCAGCGTTTGTTGGAAAGTGTCTGAATAACGACCTGCATAATTGCATCGACTTACGTGCCCAGTTGGCAATGCGCGTGAGACAATTTAAACCTACAGGCAAGATAATGATTGCCTGATCGCCAGTAGGGGCGTGTAGTTAAATCGACAATTCCAATGAGCGCAGTCACTGACAATTAGAAAATTTGCTGGTTACCTAGGTTCTATCGCATAAGCAAAAAGTGATGCCGGTTTCATAATTTATCAATTCGATAATCCTAATTTAATCATTTGAAACTGGCTTTATAATCTGAAGTAATTGAATTGCTTGAGTTTCCGTACAAGTGATAGCAATCCCCAAAAGTTTTTAAATAAACCCCCTCATCCAGCCTTATCCCTTATGCCCTATGTGCACTTTGGATAAGGGGCAATGAGAACTTATTGGGATTGGTATGATTAAAGTTTTAATCGAACACCGTCAATCATCCTGATCTTCATAAAAATCCTCGTCCGAATTTAATTTATTATCTTCATGAATACCAAAACTCATGTTGAGGACTAACTCGGAAACGCCGGGATAGTTGATTTTGCCGGATGCCATCAAGGGAATGCTGTCCATAATTAGGACTTTTTTGGGCAAGCTGATAGCGGCAACGCCCGGTGATGCAGCGGCCAGAGCCTGTGCTGTGGCATCTTTTTGGGTGGTGAGCAGAATGACCAGTTCACCTTTTCTGGGGTCGGGAATGCTAGTCGCTGCGTGCAGTGCATTCGGCCAAGCGTGTGATGCCAGTTGTTCGACGGCGGTCAAGGACACCATTTCGCCGCTGACTTTGGCAAAGCGTTTGCTGCGCCCACGAATACTAATATAGCCTTCCTCATCGACATTGACAATATCGCCAGTGTTATACCAACCCTTGCCATAGATGGATTCAGGCGGCACCAGTTTGCCGGGATTGTCATTCAGCAGATAGCCTTTCATGATGTTGGGGCCTTTGACGTGCAACTGACCTGCATCCTGAATACCGGGAATGGACTCCAGTTGGTATTCCATGCTGGGCATAAAGCGACCTACTGTACCGGCTTTGTAGTACATCGGCGTATTGACGGACGTTATCGGTGTGGTTTCGGTAGCGCCGTAGCCTTCCAGAATACGGATGCCGAATTTTTCCAGCCAAGTTTGTCGGGTAGTCTCCTGCAATTTTTCTGCACCCGCAACAACATAACGCATATTGTAGAAATCGTAGGGATGGGCTTTTTTTGCATAGGCTGCCAAAAAGGTATTGGTGCCGAACATAATAGTGGCTTTGATTTCATAAGCCATTTCCGGGATCACGGCGTAATGTAAAGGCGTGGGATAAAAGAATACCCGCATTCCGCTCAAAACAGGCAACATTGAGCCGACGGTAAAGCCAAACGAATGGAACATGGGTAGATAATTCAGCACCACGTCCAAAGGTGTAAAACTGATTCGTGCTTCCAGTTGCTTGAGGTTACCCAACACATTGGCATGGGATAGCACCACGCCTTTCGGTGTGCCTTCAGAACCTGAGGTAAACAGCACAACCGCTGATGTCTCAGGGCTGGAAGCACTTTTAGGATACCAGCAAGCAGCGGTTTTTCTTTGCCAAAGCGCCTTGATTTTGTCGCTTCGGCTGATGGTCTGGGCGATGTCTTCCAGATAGACCAGTTTTACTTGCTGGCTTAAGGCTTCGGCTTCACCGGTCAACTTGCCTTTTTCGATAAACTGCCGGGATGTCAGCACGGTTTTTACTTCCGCAATGCGACATGCTGCCAGCATGGCTGCTGATCCGGTGGAATAATTCAACATCGCCGGCACCCGACCTTGCGCCTGGAGTGCCAAAATTGTCACTAAGGTTTTTGCCGAGTTGGGTAAAAATACCCCGACATGCTCGTCTTTTGTGGTTAAAGCCGCTAGGGTCTGCCCCAAAATAATCGTGCGGGTTATTAAGTCATCATACGTCAACGGCTTGCGTTCAAGATCTTCGACAACGACATGCTTGCCGCCATGAATGGTACGGGCATCTAGCAGGCTTTGAAAAATGGTTTGCCGGTAAACGCTGGTAGAGAACATCATTTCCGACATCATATCGGCTAACAGGTGGCCGCTGAATTTTCGCCTGGCCTTACCGCGTAGATCGGCGGGGACATCTAACAGTGTCGGCGGCAGGATATGTATGGTTATTTTGGGAAACCAGCGCAGCCGGTAAATATTTTGCAATCGGGAAAAAGGCGTAAATTGCCCGCCGTAAATCCGGATGGGCAATACGGTCGCTTGCGATTTCTCAGCTACCATACCAGTGCCATCATAGACCTTCATCAAACCACCGGTCACAGTGATCCGTCCTTCAGGGAAAATAACCGTATGTGTATCACCGCGCAGGTAATGGATCAAATCCTTAAGCGAAATGGGGTGGGTTGGGTTCATCGGGAAAACCTTCGATAACCCCAGGAAAGGTTTTAGCCACCAACGCTGTGAAATATGCGTGTTAATGGCAAACGTGATGTCGCCGGGCAGAAATAGCCAGAGTAACAATGGATCAAGAAATGAGCTGTGGTTGGCAATGATTAATACCCGTTTCCCAGCCTTGACAAAGTTTTCCATACCGGTGATTTCCACACGATAGAGATGTTTTACAATAAATCCGACAACAACCCGCAATACTTTCTTAAGCATGTTCGCCTCCTGTCGTTATCTTAGCAGAGGTTTAAAAATCTCGGCAAAAAGTTCCGAACCAAAAAAATATCGGATACCTTACAGGATTTTTTTGAGTAATTTATTGCAGTTTTTTTGGCATCAGCTGGCTTATAGCTTGGCGAAGCGTTTTACGGGGGATCTTGTATTGTGGTAGAAGGCGGTAACAAATTGCCGTTAACATACAGAAATAAGCGTTAATAAAACGCTGCTCAACGCTCTAGTCAAGTATTTCCATATTCTAATCAATAGGTTTAAGCCGTTTTAGGCCAGGCAAATTCAGGTATGCCTTTAATGGCGGATCTTTCCATGTGAACATATTGGAGTCCCATCAAGGTGCCGCCCCCAGCTACGTGGTCAAGCCAAACTACTTTTATTTCACCCTCGAGATCCAACTTCTTAAACTCAAATACAGTCACCAGCCCTGGTTCAACATAAACGGTTTCATCAAGACGGATCATCATGCCGTCAACAGACACATTGACCGCATTAAACTCAACATATTCGTCATTGAATAAAATTTGCCCAGGGCCAGGCAGGTTTTTCCGGTAGGCTTTACGTTTATACAACAGGTCGTTAACGTCATAGTTAACATTTCTGAATTCCAGGGCGAGCAGGATATGGTCATTCTGCAAATCTACCCTGATTACTTCAACTTCGCCTGCCAAGCGCATTTCCGGGAGATAGATGTCGACGATAGTCGAACCCAAAAAGGTATTGAAAATACGTTGAATGTCATTTTTGCCCACTTTGCTGTTTAGCTGGGCAAGCACGCCTGTTATGGAGATATTTTTAATGGTAACGGGTTGTTCTTCATCCGCTAGATAAATCAACCCATGCGTGGTCAATGTTTTTCGAAAGGGTCTTAACAGCATTGAACTCATACGAATCTCCTCGTCCAACATCTTTCACAACCATAGCGGGTATGCGAATAGACTCCTGGCATCAGCCACCATAAATGGCATTTTTTAATAAAATGGTTATTGAAAAAATTAGCCGATGCATTGAATATCGCCTAATACAAACAATAATAGTCCATTTTAAAAAATGCGTTACTTCCAGATAGTAACAATGTTGGTAAAGTCATCCGTCCAGGACTTTGCGTCGAAAGTAATCGGCAGTTTTTGCCAATTCCCTAATTGGCTTTTCCTTAAAACATCTAATGTTTCCGGTGACTTAGCCATAACCACCCAATCGGTGGCAACCACCAGTGGAATATCGCCTTGCGGCTTAAATTCCTGAATTAAAGCTGATAATTGCAATTGTTTGGCATGGTCGGACAGCACATTTTTTAGCGCTAAATGCCGATTCGTGATGTGTAAGACCAAAATACCGTTCGGTTTAATCTTATCGAAATAGAGTTTTATGGCTTCCTGAGTCAATAGGTGAGTCGGAATCGAGTCGGAACTGAAAGCATCAATGACAAACAGGTCAAACTTCTGGGCTGGTTCCTTCTCCAACGACAGGCGGGCATCGCCCACTTTCATCGCCATTTTGGGATTGCATTGGCTGATATAAGTGAAATAGGTCGGATTGCTGGCGACATCCACGACCAGCGGATCCAGTTCGTAGAATGTCCAGTCCTGCTTGGGCTTTGCGTAGCAGGTCAACGTACCCGCACCCAGTCCGACAATGCCAACTACCCAGTTTTCGTTGGCTTTGTCATATTCGCTGAATAACTGGCCGATAGGGCCGGGGCGACTGAAGTAGGTCAACGGTGTTCGGGAGTCATTTGCGCCTAAACGCTGGGCACCATGCTTGGTTGTACCATGGTAAAACTCCCGGTATTTTTCCGGCTGGCCTTGTTCATTGGTCAACATGGTTTCGCGTACTGACAGCACCCCGAAAAAAGTGCGTTCCTGGTACAAAGTGTTCGACAGCAAGCCATGCAAACCAAACGTAAAGAAAATCAGGATACCCGTCAATAATGCCAGGGTAATCGGCTGCGCCCTGAACGCATAGGTTAAACCCGCCAAAAGAATCAAGCCAACGCCAAGGGTATCGAGATATTGCGGTAAATCATCAATGTTAAAAAAGATCAAAAGTCCGATGATAATTAGCAAAATGGGCAATATAAGTTGCTTTAACCATTCTGTTTTAGTGCTACCAATAGACGCTTTTAAGCCAGGGCGAAGCAGCAACGCGGCAATAATCATCAATGGATATTCATAGACCGCATTAAAAATAAACGGCGCAACGAAGGTATTGAACATACCGCCTAACATGCCAGCAAATGACATAATCAGGTAATAATTGGTGAGGTGCTTGGTGCTGGGTCGTAATCGCGCCAACTCCCCGTGGCAGACCATCACAGCAAGAAAAAAGGCCGTCAAGTGCAAGCCTAAATCTACCCAGTACGGCAATACAGCCGGGTTGATGAACGAATAAGCGATAAAGGGCAGCAATACGATAGGCTGCAAATTGACCATTAACGGATGGATCCGGTCATGCCATTTTGAAAAAACCAGGATGAACGTCAGCAAGTACAAAGTCAGTGGAATAATCCACAATAGCGGCACTGAGGCGATGTCGGTGCTGATAAACGTGGTCAGTCCGAGCAGCAAACTGGATGGTACAAAAGCCAACGCCAGCCAATGCAATTTAGTCATTATGCTGAGTTCATCATCCTGATTTTCGATGTCTTCAACAACATCTTTGGCTTGCTGGGCTTTCCAGACCGTAAATGCACAACCGGCGATCAACAACGCAAGCAAGACAAAGCCTATACTCCAGTACGTTTTTTGGTTTGCCAAACCAATATTGGGTTCCAGCACAAAAGGATAACTGAGCAGGGCAATCAAACTGCCGGTATTGCTGGCGGCATACAAATAGTAAGGATCATGGCTGGTATGGTGGCCGACATTGGCAAACCATTTCTGGATCAGGGGCGCGGTCGTGGAAACCACAAAAAAAGGCAAGCCAATTGACAGCAACAAGACTTTGAGCAACCAGAAAGTTGGGTTGCTGTCGGTAGGTGGTGATATATCGCCATGCAGCGCGACTGGCAAAGCCAGAAAGCTCAGCAAAATAACGCCAATATGGATCAGAATTTGTCGGTGCGGCGTTTGTCGGGTAGACAAAAAATGAGCATATAAATAGCCCAAAAATAAAATGCTCTGATAAAACACCATGCAGGTATTCCATACCGCAGGTGATCCGCCTAGCAACGGTAACAGAATTTTCCCGAACATCGGCTGCAAGACAAACATCAGTCCCGCGCTGGTGAACAAAGTTGCCGCAAACAAAAGAATCAGGCTTAAACTGCGGTTCGTTGGTGTGATGGTTGACGAATTCATTATTATTTTAGTGTCGTTTGAGCTAGGTTTAATCAGGTCTAAGTCGTTAATCAGCTTATGATAAACCATTTGCCTTTCTGAGAGGCAATCGAAATTGGCGCGACCATAAAAAAGGCGGTTTAACCGCCTTTTTGGTGCAGCTAGAGCAGCGTGGCTGGCTTTATAAAGAACCGAAAAACGCCGCTAATACTTTTATATCATCTTCCGAAAGGTTGGCGGCAATCGCTTGCATCGTTGTATTTTTGCGGGAACCATTTTTGAACTGACTCAGTTGCTGAGCCAAATAATCGGGATGTTGCCCTGCCAGCCTTGGATACTGACCGTTGCCCTCGCCAGCTCCACCATGACAACCTAAACACATCGCGGCTTTTACCTTGCCCTGTTGCGCTAACCCTGAGTCACCCCCCGCTTTAGCTGCTTGCTGCACCGCAAAATAGGCACCATAATTGTTAATATCTTCCGTGGTTAAATTGCTTGCCTTTGACTGCATGGCAGGATTTTTTCGTTCGCCCGACTTGAACGCATTCAATTGGTTGACGATATAAACGGATTGCTGCGCCGCCAGACTGGGGAGGTGCGGATCACTGCCTTTGCCCTTGTCGCCGTGGCACGCGAAACAAGTCGCCGCTTTCTGTTCGACTGACGATAAATCATCGGCAAAGGCCGCACTCAGTCCGCAACAGGTCATTAACAATGAACAAGACAATGATTGCATCAAAAACCGCATGGCTCACCTCATAAAGAGTTAAACACAAAAATCTAAAGTTAATAGTGGGTAATTGTTTGCTATGAAAAGAGGGTACATCTTTACCATACCTACAGCCATACCAAATTAATAACTGTGAATCACGCATCAAACCCAAAAACAATAATCAGGGCTGTTATTCCTAAAGTAATGATGCTTGGTTTTTTATAATTAACAATTGTTTCTGTCATTTTATCAAAAAATGCTTTTGCTAATTCAAAAAGCAGATTTGGCTATTCAACGGCTTAGCTTAATAATATACAACCAAAAACATTCAGCGCTCATCAAAAAATCTAATTGCCGAAATGACCAGCCAAAATCAGCCAACCGACATCATACCTATCCCCAGTATCGGCGTAGGTGGCTTGTTGTTCAACAAACATCAACAGGTACTATTGATAAAACGTAATCAGCCACCCGCTAAAGGCTTGTGGTCACTACCCGGCGGCAGGCTTGAGCCGGGTGAAACGCTTGTTGCCGCATGTCGGCGCGAGTACTCCGAGGAAACCAACCTGGACATCAACGTGAAACACATCGTAGCTTTAGTGGAAAGAAAGCTGGAAGGCTTCCATTATGTGATTATCGATTATTTTGTCGAGCTAGTTGACGAGGAAAAGTATACTCCCATCGCGCAAAGTGATGTCGCCGATGCAAAATGGATCAACCTGAATGAACTGGCGCATTACGACATTGTTGAAGGCTTACTGGACATCATTATCCGCACCTACAGCAGCCATGCTAATGGTGATTTAGCGGGTCTGCATAACATCAAGCCAGCCAGTTCAGACTACGTATTTCCTGATCCATCCATCCGAATTTAATCAAGTATCATCCCCCCTTTTTTATCGAGTAGGATTTCTCAGGGGGTTGTTGAGGCATTCAGATTTACCGGTTGTCACATATTTGCCAGTAAAGAGCTTGCTATTTAAGCACTGTCAGTTGCCGCCGCAATAAGCCAGAGGGCGAACCAATGCCGCCTACGCCAAAAATATTTGGATTGCCAAACACAATAAAACAGTCTCTAGCCCGGGAAACGGCGACATTTAGCATATTGGTGCCGACATCATAGAACTTGCCCATGGCGTTATCGTTCTCGCCGTAAACGCTGGAAAAAATAATGAGTACTCGCTCATCACCCTGAAGCTTATGGACAGTACCCACAGTTATGTCGCCTAATTTGTGCAGTGCCAATTTTGTTAAAATTAGCCGTGCTTGTTTATTGAAAGGCGTGACCACGCCTACAGACAATTTGATAACTTCTTTGTCTGTTTTTTGCGACCAACTCGGATTGGTTGTCCTGCTATAGGCCAGGATAGCTTGCCGATTCTGATTAAGCCACTGGGCAATACATGTGGCCTCGCCTTCATTGCCCCGACTACCGGCATAAGATTTGGAAGGAGAAAACACCTCGATCATCGACATGCTTCCCCATGGAACGGGTTTGTTGGCGGTACCTCTCAAAGGCTCGAGTACGTCCTGATATACCAACTGATTACAATAACTAATAATTTCGTCATAACAGCGGCGGTGCTCAGTTAAGTACAACCCTCTTTGCAATTGAGGAAACTGATGGTAACGACATTGACGTTGGCCTGCTCTCATCACATTTCCGCCGCTTGCCAAAAGGCCACTTTTCTTCCAAAAAGATTCGTAGTGTTGCTGGGACTGGTATAAGTCAAATAAGGTCAGGTTGGCTAAGTCGATTTTTTCTGGAATTCCCCATACTGGTTCAATTTGGTCGGTATCACCCACGATTACGGCTTTTTTTGCCAAGGCGAAACTGGCGACGGAAACTTCCGGCAATGCTTGCCCGGCTTCATCGACTATTAATAAATCAATTTCATCAAACAGAGGAATCTCTTCACCTCGATAAGCAGTAAAGAATGCCGGAATCATATAAAAAGTAGAGACAAAGCAGGGAGTCAATTTAGCATGACGTCTGTACCTTCTGGGCTTTGTTATAGGGGATTGTTCATTCTCATCGGAATCTGCTAAAACTGTTTTAAGCTCAAGCAACCAGTGCGCTTCCCAATAATGGCTTGCAAGTTTAAAGCTCTGGAAACGGAAAACACGGTCATTGATTTCGTTAACCTGCCCTGTTAATGTTTTCGCTGAAAAGCCTTGTGGTTTATGCGGGGCAAGCCACTGTTCTAAAAATTCTTGCACATCAACATAGCCATCCCTTAATTGCTCCATCTGGATTTTTTCAGCCAAGGTGTCATTGAGCGCTTTTTTGGCAAGTTTTAATTGCCTTGCAAACCACTTTTCAATATTGGCATCAGAATAAATATCAATATCGATATCTTCATACCAACTTTTCAGCAAACGAGCGGATTTACGACGTTGCTGATCTCTAATGGATGGCAGCCAAAACAGCAAATGAATCCAGAATGGCCGTTTGTCCCATAGTGTGTAAATGTTCTCCTGTTGTTGGTTTAAGGTCTGGTGTTGATTGTTAAGTTCATGGCAAAGTGTGTCCTTATCGCGTAATACTTGCTGCATCAAATCTAAGCTGGAATAATGGCCTATGATTTCTTGCTCATAAGATAAAAATATTTCCAGCTTCTTGATGATGAGTCGCGTTTCCTGCACCGATTTTTTTAACTGTTCATGTAAGCGGGTTTTTGCTGTGTCAATATCTTTAACTTCATCGCCGCACCAAATTGATATTTTTTGCAAAAAATAGGCTTCGGCTTCTTGCACGTATTCGTTATTCTGAAAATCTTTGATATTCCCCTTGCCATCAGACAACATATATTGGTGCGGAGTGTTCTTGGCAATATCCTTTGAACAACAATATAGTCCGTAGCTTTCTAATCGGGGTAACCAGCGTCCTCGCAAGGGTTCTGCCAAACCGCTTTCGTCCACCTTGGCAAAACTTGCCAAAATATTGGTGACCGCCTGATTATTGTTTGATGCCGCGACGATCAAGGGTGGCTCCACTTCAGCCAATGCGGCCTGTGTCCAAAGGTTTGCAACCAGTGACCGCAGCAAGGTCGTTTTGCCTGTGCCGGGCGGACCATTTACGGCAAGAATCTCACCACTATCCTGCTTAAAGGAGTGATGCAAGGCGTTGCGTTGCTTCGGAGAAAGCGGGAACTCACCGGTCATTTGCGCGATATGCTGACCCGCGAGAGCCGAGTCTGCTTGTAAATCCGTATTGGCTTTTAATTCTGTATCTTCGCCACTGCAAAAACGTCGGTACAAATTCGGGTATTCTTCCGCTTCCCCCAGTGCTTCCAAAACTCCAATAATCTTTTTTTTTGCACCAACAATAGGCGGTTCTATTTGCAATAAACATTGCTGGGTTAGAGAATATTCCTCGTGTAATGGGATACTAAAAAGCGCTTTGGCGATGTCTCCGACATATTTCGTCTCTATCTGTGCGCTGTAACCGGTTGCCGCTGCGAGTAAATCAACGCAATAGCGCTGTAAATCAGGCCAAGTCTCAACGCCTTGATAAGGGTTATCGGTTAAATATTCATCGACAACAGAAAATTCGGCAAAAGGTTGGGTGGCGCAGGCATTGGGCGACAGCCACTCGCGAGGAATCCACGGCGGATTACGTCCGGGAAGAAAGGTGCCATTTCTTTGTAGCCGAACAAATATGCTAAGTGGCAGCAAAACCTCGCGACTTCGACTAGTCCGCCAAGCACCACGTACAGTGTATAAATCGACTCTTGGAAAAAGCAATAACTCTATTTCTTTGAGTGGCGGCTTACCTTTTGTCTGTTTGGACGTGAAGAGTTTTTCGGCTAAATCTTGATTGATAGTGCCAGAAAGCCAAGCAGTGCAATCAAGTGAGATATAAAAATCGGTCGGCTTAGTTTGCTTGCCTTTACCAAGCACCGGCAACACATCCTTGTCTGCCGGACACATGCGCTCAGAATCAATGAGCGATTGCTGGAAATACTGGGTTAGGTTCTTAATTGAAAATACATTTTTGTTTACCACAGCTTATGCTCCTTTTAAACGGCATTGAGTAGTGACTGAAAAAACAATGTCGTAAGATACTTACAGTGTAAATAAAGCCAGCATAGTACATTCAAAATTCGCTTAGCCGCTGCAATATCTCATGGTGTATTTGAATACTCCAATGCTTGCCAGCAACTGAATGAAGTCTATACGCGGTGCAATTACCTAAGTGCAACTCGATCTGAAAACACCTAAATGAGTGCTAACGGATAGAAAAAGTCACAATATTTCATGCCTGATTGCTGTAAATGTTAAAAATCATCGCCCTGTTGCGCTGCTGGAGACATCTAATCGCCCTCATCAATTCTAAATGGCTGCTGTAAGTAATGAAAGAAATGAATATAGGGCGACATAATAAAGCCTGACATAAACGAAGAGTGAACTTCCGTTTTGGTGATGGGCAAAACAGGTTAGTTTGTGGCACTGTGCCGCTTTACGGAATCCAGAATAATCGAAGCGCTATCCGCGCCCGATTCCACTACATTTAATTCAGGCTACCTTGCCATATAGGTATTTATACGTATAGGCCGTCCTAATGATTTACGTTAGAATCGATGTCGCTGATTTAGCTTTTACCGGCCTGCGATTGACTTAGGTCAACTTATTTCAGGTGTTTTGCTGTCATCTAAATTAATGCCAGATTCTTGTCTGGCATTGCACCTTTGCTGAGATGAAGACCACCCTTGCCTTGGGTGTTGTTATTGGTTAATTCACAATCTGTATTATTGTTTTGGCTCTGCAAGGGCTTAACCCTGTTGGCTTTGTGTTCACGATAGCACAGACTTTACTGGGTTAGTCTTTCTAAGCTGAACAATAATCAAGGAAGGTCAGCAGCATCGCTTTTCTTCAATGCTTGGCAAGGTGAAAGTTCGCATGATTTTTCTGCGGCTTGCGACTTATGCCAAACGCTGGAGCAAATCAACCTTCCTTTAGGAAATTCTGAACAAGTTGATTCCGCCCATACCCACAGGGCACAAGTGGTTCGACAAGCTTTTATACCCTAGAGTACACCACGAAAGGAATCAACTACTTATCGTTCGTCCTGAGCCTGTCGAAGGACTTAATCAGAGTTTCCTTAATCAAGCTTTACATTTGTAATCAATAGTGTGATCCAGAAAAACAAACGATTTGGTACTGCCGCCAGGCACTTTATCCCATCATTTATTTTTGGGGATTGCGGTTAATTTTATTCAGCAACCTAAAGAGGTTTTCAACCATGCAGAAATTACCTATAGCAGGTCTTTTATTAGTAATGTTGTGTCCAAGTTTTGCCAGCCAAGCGGGTCAAACGCTTAATCTTGAGCAAAGGCTTGGCGCGTCTTTATATAAAGATGAGAATTTATCTTTGAACAGAAACCAATCGTGCGCCAGTTGTCATAGCGTACAGCCTTATGATTATCCACAGGGGATTCCCGGTTTTGTTGATCCTGATAACGTAAACACGGGTACGCCTGTGTCTTTGGGTTCCGTATCCGGTGCCGCCGGTAGCCTCAATGCGCCTAGCGCGGGTTATGCCGCTTACAGCCCATTATTCCAGTGGGATAGCGGAATTGGCGGTTATAAAGGCGGACAGTTTTGGAATGGCCGTGCCAAGGATTTGGTTGAACAAGCCAAAGGCCCATTTCTGAACCCCGCTGAAATGGCGATGCCCAGCAAGTGGGCGGTTGTAAGGCGGCTGAGGGAAGATAGCCGTTACCCCTTATGGCTTTGGTATGTCTACGGGGTGAATTTATTGGACGTACCTTATGATTACCAACAAGATAGTTCATACACGCCGCCTGTTGTAGATGTGGTTTACGACCTTGTGGCGAGGGCTATCAGTGCTTTTGAGCAATCTAATGTATTCAATAAATTCAATTCTAAATTCGACTATGTTTTGGCGGGTAAAAGCCAATTTACCCCGCTTGAAGAACAAGGTTTTGCTTTGTTCAATGATCCCAATAAAGGCAATTGTGCCACCTGCCATGTCAGCACCACAACCACTGACGGGGCGGGCAATACTATTCCGCCGCTTTTTACCGATTTTACCTATGACAATCTCGGCTTACCGCAGAATTTTAATATTCCCGGCAATCCAGCGCCTGATTTAGGGCTGGGTGGTCGTGCCGATATTGCTGCGGTTGATCCTGAAGGCAAACAAATCGGTAAGCATAAAGTCATGTCGCTGCGGAACATTGCGATAACCCCACCTTATGGTCACAACGGTGTGTTTGCCTCGCTGGAGCAAATAGTCCACTTTTACAATACCCGAGACACTTTGGGTTGGGTGTGGAATAATCAAGATGACGGCTTTGCGGTAACGGGCTGGCCGGATCCTGAAATTCCGCAGACTGTTAACCATCAGGAGTTAGGTAATTTAGGGTTGACTGCGGATGAGGAGGATGCGATTGTCGCATTTCTGAAAACGCTGACTGATGATTATCAAGTACCGTTGGATAACGACCATCATTAGCCTTAAAGTAGGATATTTCGGTTAGGATTGCCCTAATGCCCAAGCCAGGGACGGCTTATTTTCTTGTTTCCTCTTAACTGTCTTTATTGGGTTTTTTTGGCAAGACATCCTGCACAACATCCAGTTTTTTCCATTCAGGGGTAGGCGTTTCACAGCCTTTTTTAGGGATATATCCCGACTGCTCAACTTTTTGAAAGCGATGGATATATCTGGGGCAATTCAAAAATAAATTTCGAATCGTGATGCGGATTATATATTGGGCATCGTGGTATTCACTGATGAGCGGATCATTGATATGTATGTTAGCGGTTCCATGAATCCGCAAACGCTGCGGATTTTCAAAGTCGATCAGCAACAGCCCCACTTCATGGTTTGCGGCGATATTTCCAGCCGTTAAAAACATGCCGTTGCCGTCATACCCAGGAAACGCAATGGTTTTCTCATCAATGACGCGAATAAAACCTGGCTCACCACCTTTGTAAGCGCGCCACTATTTTTCGCGAAAGCTAAAATGGGATCCATCCGATTTTAGCGGCGAAAAATCACGTGGCGATTAATGCCTTCGGCTGCCCGCGTTCGTCCTCGGTTCGTCACGATGCACAACTCCCCTTCGGTACGCTGTGCATCACGACTGCCCAAATGACTTGACGCCGTGTCGGATGGCCTTGCATGTTGACTACGCTTCCGCTCACGCTCCAACTCCGTCAACACGCCCGGCCCTACGGCTACGCGGGGGTCGTCGTACACCGCTCCACTCGCGTTACGCTTCCGTGTACTCCTTCTAAGAAACGGTCGGCCTACCTTGATCATCAACGGTACTGATGAAGAACAGGTCGCGTGATTCTATAAACGTCCGCTCCTCATCGCTTATGCGATCATGTACGATAATGTCATTGACACGGTCGGCTAATTTTCGCGAATCAAAGTGATCTTGAAGTTCACGATTACCGGCATGATAAATGTCGCTCACTGGTTTTCTCCTGTTTTGGAAGGGGCTTTGAACCTGTCGAAAGGCTTGCGTGCTTCGACAAGCTCAGCACGAACGGTTCAAACATTAAAAGGCCGAATCAATAAACTACCACTGATTTAGGTGTTGTTACAGTTAATCTTTCGCATAAGGTTTGTTAGCTATTTGAGCCAGAAAGGTCTAACAGGTCGATTATGTTCATTTTGATTGCTAAGTGAGTCAATTCTATATCGCTTGCGACACCCAGTTTCCGCTTGATGAGGTAATGACAGTTTGAGACGGTTTTGAAGCTGATATTCAATATTTTGGCTATGTCTTCTTTCGAGTTCGCTTCTGCCAGCAAGCGTAATATTTCAAATTCCCGTGCGGTTAAGGTTTCCAGTGCGATTGTTTCGTGACCCGTTTTTTCCAGGGCAAGCGCTTGGGCTATATCAGGGCTTAGGGTACGGCGACCTCGATAAACATCGTGGATAGCACGAAGCAATACATCAGGCGGACTGCTTTTAGTGACATAACCCAAAGCGCCAGCCCTTATAGCTTGGATGGCAAACCGGGGATTTTGGTGCATGGTAAACACCAGTATTTTTGCCGCAGAATTTCGTTGCTTGATACGAGCTATGGTTTCCACGCCGCTTTGCCCTGGCATTGAAAGATCCATGACGGTGACATCAGGCGCATAAGTTTTAAAATGTAGATAGGCTTGGTTGCCGTCGCTGGCTTCAGCAATGACTTCCATATCCGGTTGTTTCGTTATTAGTGAACGATAACCTTCCCGGACGATGGCATGGTCGTCAACCAGCAAAATAGTAATATTATTGCCATTCATATTTGCGCCCCAGAATAGCCTTGAAAGGGCAGTTCTACCCGAACGATAAGTCCGCCGGATTGACCGACTTCCAATTTCAGATGCCCACCTAGTCCACTGGCTCGTTCACGAATACCCAATAGGCCAATGCCTTGATTTTCGGCAAACGGTAAGTTTACTAAGTTGCCGTTATCGGCAATCGTCAAGACAACGATGTGTTTAACTACTTCCAAGGTAACTGATGCATCTGTTGCTGTTGAGTGTTTGGCAATATTAGTTAGGCCTTCCTGAACGATACGAAATAACGTGATAGGCAAAGGCTCTTTTAATGACTGACAATTGCCATTGATATTGAGTTGGTAATGAATTTTGCCAGAAGATTGCCTGTTCCACTTCATAATCATTGCCTTCAGACAGCTTTCAAGTCCCAGTTCATCAAGCTCGGTTGGACGTAAACGAACTAGCATTGAGCGCACCGTATCCATTATATGCTGGTTAATACGGCTGATGCTTTCTGCTTCTTGAACAAGCTGGGGGCAATCCAGCTTTGCGGTTTGTGCAATGGCTGCTGCGAAGGCATTAATGGCTGCCAGACATTGACCTAATTCATCGTGTAGTTCCCTGGCGAGATAACAACGTTCTTCCTCTTGCAACGTCATTAATTTCAACACCAGTTTTTTTCGTTCGGCAAGCAGTTGATTTTGTGTGGCAGAAAACTCATTGATAGCTGCACCGATACGCTGCCATTCAATCAGTTTGAAAGTTGGCAGGCGAATGGTTAAATCGCCATTCTGCATGTTTTCCAAGCCAGAAACGATAACCTCGGCTGGACGTAATGCCCGGTATATTGTGATAGATACCAATAGACACACAGCCACTACCGTGCTGGCAGAAAGTCCTAGCAACCCCACAACTTTGTCCCAAGCCTTGGCTAATTCCATTTCCACATTGGGAGTCACTGTAATCGAACCGTATTCCCGTCCGTTAAATGAAATGGGCCGCGATACCTCAAATCCAGTATTAAAAACCCTTCGATAAATTTTTTCGAATAATTTAGGGCAGCGGCTGCGCGACAAATTTTCGCCCTGGCATAGGCCGTAAGTATTTTCCTTGTCAATCGAGATATAACGGATGCAAATGCCAGCTTGCATATGAGTCTGTTTCCATAGGTCAAAATCAGGAAAATGGTTGGCTTGGGCAATGTTGGCATCAATACGCAAAAGCTGGCTTTCCAACTGTTTGCTGAGTGACTCAGCTGTCATCCGGCTTTCTAGTTTTATCTGCTGGTTAGCGTGATACAGCACATAGGTTGCCGTTGCTATTAAACAGGTCATAGCAACCAGAATAATTTGCAAGAGCAGATGGGTTTTCAAATTCATGGTGAGGCAGTTTTTCCCGGCGATTTTGCTAATGGAGATAAAACAACTAACACGTCATTGCTCGCATTCTATGCGGCAACGTTGCCTAATGAAAGCCTTCTTGGAAGGTCGGGCAAATTGCCCGTACTTGACGGGCAAATATCGGCTTACACCGCGCTAAGCATTGCATAAACTGTTTTCGCCCATTGCCCAGACCATTGGGACAAACGACATAATTCAACGTTTTACCCTATCTATTCACGAGGACACGCAAATGACAAGCCACCTTTTCGACGACAGCCACATACAATGGCAAACTCTGGGAAATTTTGAACATTTACAGTATTCAATCCTAGATATCGACGGACACAACAAAATCATCGATGTTCTGTTCAAGTTTGCCGCCCAGCAACAGATTGTCTTACACCGGCATAAGGTTCTAAACAAAACTTTTGTGATCCAGGGCGAGCATCGTTTGTACGAAGCGGACGGAAGGCTCAAGGAAATCAGGGCGGTCGGCAGTTACACATCCGGCCAGCCAAGTGACGAACCACATCGGGAGGGTGGTGGTGACGAAGATGTTATTGTGCTGTTCAGTATTCGCGACAGCGAC
This sequence comes from Methyloglobulus sp., assembly GCA_013141505.1. GTDB lineage: Bacteria > Pseudomonadota > Gammaproteobacteria > Methylococcales > Methylomonadaceae > Methyloglobulus. The sequence continues at coordinate 11,098 of JABFQX010000013.1, read as the reverse complement.
GGCATTCTCTACGAAATTCTCGACGATGAACTCAATACTGTTGGCGAACTCACCATGCAGGATTTCATTGACCTTCATTCCGCACAGGCACAGCAGTAACCGGCTTATTAACCGTAATGGGGACATGTGATGAATCGACTGAACACCACGGCTGCACTATTTCTGATCCTGTTATCAAGTAACACCGGGTACGCTGCACAACGTATCGCCATCCTGAATTTTGAACTCAACGATATAACTTCATTACCAAATAACCAAGCAGAGTGGGTTCGTACCGCATCAATGCAACCCTTGCTAGAGCAAACTATTAGCAGGTTGGGCGATTATGACATCGTTCGTATCCCCCTAAATGAACAAAAAACTGCCAATGCAGGAATCGGCTACTTATTCCGTTTTCATGATGCTGCAGCGCATCTGGGGAAAAAATTTGCTGCCGATTGGATAATCGTTAGCCTGCACAGTAAACCAAGTTTTTTGGAATCTTCATTGATTGCTGATGTCATTGACGTGCAAACAGCCAGCCTAGTCGAAGAGCTTTATGTCGATTTAAAAGGTAATCATGCAAAAGTGACGGGACGAGTCATCAAGGAATTGGCACGCAAGGTCAATCAGGTAATATCTCCCCAGAAAAAATCGCACCGGCAAGAATAATTGATGCACGACAAATTGCCGGAATTTACCTAATCTCGTCGAGAACGCCAAACCTTAGGCGGAACGCCCAAATGCCTTTTGAAAGCGCGGCTAAAGGCTGCTACGATTTCTCAACACTTCGTTGCGATTCAGCCAATAATCGCCCGACAGCATTCATGCGCCATTTTGCGTTACATAAGCCATTGGGCTATCTCAAAGTGTAGCAGTGAAACGGGGCAAGCCGACCAACTGACCAGTTCGCCCTCCGGCTTAAGAATTGCCAAAAGTTATCCGCCAGCTAAACCCTTATGCGATAAACCGGCTGAATTTTTTTCGGCAATGGGGGCAGGTTATGAGAAGGTTTCGTTCATCGTTCGGAACACGTGATTCTTTATGGCAATGGATGCAAGCGACGATTATTTTCTCGGCAGGTGGCGGCTCATTCCAATCGGATGAACCTGTTGGCTCTTGCTTTGGCCGGTTGGCATAATTGTTGCTAGGCTGTAGTACGTAAGCGGCATCACAACGAGGGCAGGCTAACACCCGTTCGCCTTTATCGAGTGGAAATACTGGAATAAAGTACAAGGTAAAATACTGTGTATGCAGGGCTTCCTTGAATTCCTGCGGACAACCGCATTTGGAACAATGCTGCTGGCGACGTAAGCCGCCTTTTACAAATTTATTTATAGATCGTGAACCAAATATTATCATGACCTTAAACCTTCATGAGATCGTTAAATAATTGAGAGACTCAATTTAAACTACTAGGTGATGGTCTCTATTCTTCATTTCGTCTGCCGTCCTCAGAACTGACTGAATTTCAATTCTGAAGCAGTCGCAGCCGATTTAATGGGCTGCCTGTCACTCATCTGGCCCAGCCATTCCTGGTTTATCCAAGATAATAGACGGCATTTCCATGGGGACATTCAGTGTTTTGCCACTATTTTGGGTGTTTCTCCCAGAAGCAAAGCTGGTCGCTATTTTGGAGCTTACGCTTGTATAGTGACGTGCGGTTGGTTTATGCCTGCCGCTGTTCGCATTGTGTGCCTTTGGTTTGTTATCCTCCTTGTCAGGTTCAAGCATCGTTTGTTTGAATATGTCATCCAGCTTTTGCTTAGCATATTCATCACCACCTTTTGCGGCTTGTTGGTATAACGAAATGGCTTTTTTACGATCTTGGGGAACGCCTTGTTTGCCCTCATAGAGAAAGTCCGCTAGATGAATTTTTGCCAGAGGGAAACCTTGATCAGCCGATAATTGATACCACTTGGCGGCTTGCTCATAACTTTGTGGTAAACCGCCCTGACCAAACTCATACGACACGCCAATTAGGCCTTGTGCGGAGCCGTAACCCTGATCTGCCGCTTTTTGCCACCAATGAACTGCCAAATTGACATCTTTAGCTACGCCTTTTGCAAAATAGTAACAATTGCCAAGCACTGCTTGACCAATGTAATTATTTTGTTCTGCTGCTTTTTGCGCCCATTTAAAGGTATTGGGGTAATCACTTAGCTCTTCGTAACTACTTGCCAACGCCCCTTGGGCAAAACTATCACCCATTTTAGCAACCGGTGTTGCGTATTTGATAGCTTGGGTTAGGTCTTTTTTCACATAGAGACCTCGCGAATAGATGTCCGTAAGTAATTTATGTGCGTGGACGTTTCCTTGTTTAGCGGCGGCTTCGATTAATTTAAAACCTGCGGCTTGATCTTGAATAACCGGTGTTTCACCATTGAATAGCATATGTCCGTAGTAGGCTTGCCCAATTCTGTCACCTTGACTGGCGGCTTTTTGTAACCAAATAGCCGCTTCTTTAGAATTTTTACTGACCGCATCGCCGTTATAGTACATCAACGCTAAATAACTCTGGGCTGGAGCATAACCTTGTCGGGCGGATTTTTCAAACCAGACAAAGGCTTGCTGATAGTCAGGTTTAATCCCAAAGCCTTTAGCACCAAGGTACTGCAACCCCAGAGAATATTGAGCTAAATCATTCCCATGGTTTGCCGCTTTCTTTATAAATTCCAGTACTTTACTAAGATCTTTTTCAACACCAATACCGTTAGCATAAAACATTGCCATATTGTTTTCCGCCAGCGCATTGCCTTGCGCTACCGCTTTGTTAGTAAGATCGTAGGCTTTGCCATAATCTTGGGGTAGATATTTACCTTCAAAATAGAAAGTGCCCAAATTTGCTTGGGCAGGAGCATAACCTTGCTCTGCTGATTTTTTAGTAAATTCAATCGCTTTAGTTATGTCTTTTGCAGTTCCTCTCCCACGGAAATACATTCCAGATAATTCAAATTGCGCTTCGGCACTACCTGCATCGGCAGCTTCTCTGTAAAGCTCAACCGCTTTGGCTAAATCCAGGGCGGAGGGGTTTTTAGCGTAGTCTAATTTTTTGGCTTCCGCCAGACGGTTTGCAGCTAAGCCATTTAAGCCATCTTGTTGAAATTTATTAAAATTAATACCCGTATCTGTGGGCTTGGTGCTTGCACAACCGGTTAACAATATAAACGGTAGGGCGACAAGTAATGTTGTTTTGGATAATGGCATAGTTATTGTCCTGTAAAGTGTATTGAATTATTCTTGTTAAGGAATCTCTGATTAAGCCCGTCGACAGGCTCTGGACGAACGGTAAGTGGGTGATTTCGTTCGTACCCTAAAGGGCATAAATGGTGAGCTTGTCGAACCATGATCGGAATCAACTTGTTCAAAGATTTCTTAATTTTTAATGAGATACTGGTTTTGCCAGCTTGTTTTGATGGCACGTTATTCACTGTTGGTAGTAGGCGTTTTGGTTAATGCTGCTTCAGCATCCTTAGCCTGTTGTTCCAGCATTTGTGCATATTTGATGTCTTTATGGACTAAGCCGGGTATACCCACTTGGTAATATTTAGCAAGGTTATGCAAGGCTTGCGGATTTTTTTTGCCTGCCGCTTGTTTAAGCAAATCGAACGATTGTTTGTGGGCTTTCAGTGTACTGCATTGGGGCGTACAGATTAGCCTTGCAAGACTCACTTGTGCGTTGGTGTACCCTTGCTTAGCCGCTTTCTCATACCAAATCCTCGCTGTGTTAATCTCTTTTTGGGCTTCGTACATAAAACCAACGTTATGTTGTGCTTTAGCCAAGCCTTTGTCTCCAGCTTGTTTAAACCAATGCAGGGCTTGAGATAGATCGCGATCGATTATTTTGCCTTCGTAGAAGCGATTGCCCAGTTTATTTTGCAGTTTGGGGTCGCCTTGTTTGGCAACTAATTCCATCCATTCCTGCGCTTCTTTTTTATCTAAAGGCTGATTTTTACCTTCCAGAAAAAGCGTGCCAAGGTATTCTTTAGCTTGAGTTTTGTTTTGTCGAGCGGCTTGGGTTAACCATTTAATACCTTGTTCGATATGTTTTGTGTTGCCTTTGTCCGCAACCCATTGTTGGCCAAGATGCAATTGCGCTTCGGCGTGATTATTGTTGGCGGCTTGCTCGTACCAGTTGTCAGCTTTTGCTTCATCTCTGCTAACGCCCTTGCCTAAGCCGTACATCTGGGCGAGATAGAACTGAACTTCTACGTTGCCTTGATCCGCTGCGTTGGTTAACGTGGCTAAATCATCGGATGAAAGCTTGGCCTCTAATTTATGGATTGGCTGTGCAGCAATCAGCGTTTGCCAGGTTTTTTTGGTTGGTGGTGGGGTGGGATTGGTTTTATTTTCAATTTTTGCTACCTCTGAAGATTTATTTTGATCTGCATCTGGGTTTTGGTTTTGACCGCCAGTTAAGTGCTTAGTCAAGGGGGTTGCAGCCAGCACAGACAATAAAACCACAATAATCGCTTTGCGGTTTTTTGTTAACCCTATGTTAATCGGATTGCGTTGGCTTACTGTTTTGCCTGGGGCTTCTGTTTGCGGCTGGAAATAGGTTTCTTTAGGTTCGCGCGGTAATTCTGTCGAGGTTTGTATTCTTGTTTTAGCTACATTTACGCTTTGTGCTGGCTGGGGTTGCTCATTGCCGACATTCGGCACTTCGGCATTATTTAAGTCTAGGTTAACTTGAACCGTGTCGTCAGAACTGTCTTGAGGTGCTTTTAAAGGGTCTGGCTTGGGTTTGAAATGCAGGTAAAGTTTTTGCCAAAACGATTTTTTGGCTTTGCCATCCCTTTCTTCAGCTTCTATTTTCGTGCGACATTCCACCAAAGCATCAATAAAGGCTTGGGCATTGGTAAAACGGTTTTCCGGTTTTTTCTCTAGAGCTTTTAGAATAATCTGTTCCAATGGCTTTGGAATGCTTGGTTCATACTCCCGTAACGGCATAGGCCTGGTTATTATGATGGCCTTTTTGAAACCTTCTCCGTAAAAGGGCAGTTTACCTGTTAACTCTTCATATAGTGTTGTCCCAAGGGTATAGATATCAGTACTAGCATCAACTTCTTCTGCTAAGTGCTGTTCTGGAGACATATATTCAGGCGTGCCAATTGTGCTGCCTTCTCCAGTGACTCCTTTTTGCTCCGAATTTCGTGAAATGCCAAAATCAACGAGGATAAGCGTACCATCTTCTTTTACCATCATGTTCGAAGGCGTTAAATCACGATGGAAAATATTGTTTTGATGGGCATGAACTAAACCCTCTAGGGCTTGAATGGCATAATCGATGACTTCTCGCCAGGATAGCTTGCCTTTTTCATCAATTATTTTCCTTATGGTTGTGCCTTCAATGTAATCCATGACCAAATAAAATTGATCTTCAAATTGATCAAATTCGTAGAAGCGAACAATGTTTTTATGAGTAAGGCGTCGAAGCGCGATACCTTCCAATCGAAAGCGCTCTAACTTTTTTTCTAAGGGTATTGCATCGCCCTTATCTAGATGTAAGGTTTTTATCGCTACATAACATTTGAGAAATGGGTCATAGCCTTTATGGATTTGCCCCATTCCGCCTTTTCGGTGTTTGTCTTGATCGGCATCATGTTCGATTATATATTTACCTATCCGATTCATTTAGATTGGCCTTGATTATAGTTTTTTTCGGATAATGATTTTGCAATAAGATTAACAACTAAAACGGCGATATTATCATGTCCACCACCTAAATTGGCTGCCGTAACTAGCTCATCGCAGGCTTTTTTCGTATCATTTATATTAACAATATCAGTAATTTCCGAAGGTTTAACTAAATCGTGTAATCCGTCGGAACAAAGTAAGAAGCGGTCATCTGCTTTTAAAGTTACTGACTCAGAATCTACTTCTACACCCGCATGAGTTCCTATTGAACGGGTAATAATATGTCTATCGGGATGTTTAGCCGCTTTTTCTGGAGTTATCAAACCATCTTTCAGTAATTCTGCAACTAGGGAATGATCTTCAGACAGTTGTTCGATGTTACCTTGCCGAATACGATACAAGCGGCTATCGCCGACATTGGCATAGTGCAATTTACCTTGGTGGATGACCAAGGCGACTAAGGTTGTTCCCATGCCGTTAAGTTCTGGCTGGCTTTGCGCGGTTTGGTAAATTTCGGCGTTGGCTTGGTTAAAGCTGGCTTGTAATGCCTTGCCGTTAATGACACCCAAGGCCATCTCGGCTTTAAGCGCATTCAAGACAATATCGACCGCCATTTTACTGGCAACCTCGCCCCCTTGATGCCCGCCCATACCATCGGCAACTACTGCTATCACTGCTGTTTTATCGTCGGAGAGCCAGTAAGCTGCGCTATCTTGGTTGTTGTCTCGCTGTCTACCAACATCGGTCTGGGCATGGACAGCTAAAGAATAATTGCCAATTTTTGGCGCAAAACCGAGTATTTGTCGTATTGTGTTCAACATGAGTAATTTCATTTAGCAGAACTAGTTTCCATCAATTCGCGACCATATTTGATGGGTACGGCAAAGGTGATTTGGGTGCCGTTCTGGTCGCTTTTGCTGTAGGTGAACAAGCCGATTACGTGGCCTTTGTCATTAAACACCGGACCACCACTGTTGCCGCTGCCGGTGGCGTTGACGGTAAGTTGGTAAACATTGCCCATGCTGCTGTAGACATCGCTGATATGGTCTGAGTCAGGTTTGGTATCGTTTAGTATTTTGCCAATGTTGCCGGTAGTGACGGTCGCTTGGGGCACGGTATGCACCGCACTTTCTCCCCCTATAGGATCATGGGATTTTATTTTGGCGACCACTTCGGGCGATATACCCGGAAAACCCATAACGGTGATGCTTTCGCCGGGTGCGGCTTGGTCATCTTTACTGATCTGCACTGGTTGAAGTTTGCGCGGCACGTCGATTTTTATCATGGCGACATCGGCAGATTCAGAAGTACCGACCAAATGCCCTGGAATACGATGTTCGCTATCGGGAAAAGTAATATCCAGGTAATCGTTGCGGCCTTCGATGATTTTGCCGCTGATGGGGCTTTGCCCGAGCATTTTGGTTTTTGAAGGAATCCATTGGTTTAAGGAGTCTAAATATTCCTGCGGGGATTTTTCATCCATCAGTTTGTAAGCCGGTTTGTTACAAGCCGCATCGTCACACTGTACTAAAATGCCTGGGAATTGAAAACGGTAACTTTGGGCATGCCAGTTGGCGGCGACATGGCGATTGGTGAGTATGTAGCCGTCTTCATGTACCACAAAGCCAGAACCACTGAGGGATTTGCCAATGGCAATGCCGGTATCATCAAGATAAGGTTCAACCACGCCATTACGTTGTATGTACCAAGGCATGGCTTCGGTAATACATTTACCGTCCTTCATAAAGCAGTCTTTTTTCTGGAATAGTTGCTTGCCGCTGCCGGTATGGATAAGCTTCCAACTGGCTTCAATCAAGACCGTGCTATTGCCGTATTGTTTGAAGATGTCGGCGGCAGATAAAAGCGGCTTATTGGGTGCTGGATCGCTTGGCTTTCTAGCTTGTGCGACTGGTTGCGGCTCAGCGGAGGGCTTATTTTGCTGAGTCAGAAAATAACCAGCCAAGATGATTGGTACCAAGACTAAAGCGGCAATCCCTAAATTTCTACGGGATTTTTGTTGGGATTGATCAATGGATTCCTTAATTAGTCGTATGGTAGTGTCCTTACCTATGCTCTGCGCTGATGCCTTTTGTTTGATGGCTTCCAAGCTTGGCTCGGTTTGTAGCACGGTTTGCTTGTTTTTAGGGTCAACAATAAATAAAAGTTTGGGGCCGTTTTTGCCCAATTGTACTTGGTCGTTGGTTTTTATTTCGGTCGGCGCGGAAATTTTTTGTTGGTTAAGAAACGTCCCATTGGTGCTGTGATCGGCCAGAATAAAAGCATTCTGGCTGTCTAGGCTGATGGCGCAGTGCTTCCGGCTGACCATGTCAACATCGTTGCCATCAAAGGTCACTTGGCAAGCGGTGTCCCTGCCGAATACCAATTCTTCTTGCGGGGTAAGGTCATATTTCTGGCTCTTCTGCGCGTTGGCACCGTCCAGGTGTTGAACCGTGATGGCTTGGCTGAGCAATTTACGGGTTGCATTCTCCATGTTTGCTACGGTTTCTTTGGTCTTTGCAGCCATATTTCGTGCCATCTTCTCGGCCAATTGCACTTCTTCAAGGCGGGTTTGCTTGGATTGCTTTGGTCTTGGGTCTAGGTCGAAAACGAACTGCGGGCCATTTTTCCCTAATTGCACTTTATCGCCAGGATTCAGCTCGGTAGGGCTGGTGATTTTGTGGACATTCACATAAGTGCCATTTTGGCTGGTATCGACCAGAAAATAATGGCCATCGTCTTTTATTTCCAGCGAGCAATGTTTTCTGCTCACCAAGTCGTCTTGGTCGAAAGCAATATGGCAACTTGGATCGCGCCCGATGAGATATTCCTTACCGGTGGCTTCAATAATTTCGGTCTGATTGGCTTTCGCGCCCAGAGTATGGGTGATGATTATCTTTTGCATGGTGTCTACTATGGTTGGGTTATAAGGGCTGTTACCAAACAATTCCGCAATATTTAGAACATCCGCTAATTTTTCGATAGGGATGACTTTTACATTCATGCCGGCAAGGCTGGCGACAATCGGTAAGCTTCCAATAAGCCGGGGGATACCCGTGTTGTCGGTATAAAACTTGGGGGTGATGACGATGCTGTTCTTTGGTAAAGATTCTTTAGCCAACTCATCTTTGACCAGTGCCAGCTTTTCCGGGATTTTATCGACCTGTTGTATGACAACGTCATCACTGGCATAATCGAGTTTGCCGCTGGCAACGATTTTTACCGCGAAATTTTGCTTATGGAAAAGCAAGGCCAAGGCAAAACCAAGCTCAATGCTACCGCCATCGCAGTTAACGCTACAATGAAGCCTAAGATTATCTAGCCAAGAAATGGCTTTGCCATCCTTGGCCAGCATTTGGCGGACTGCCTTAACAGCTGTCAGGCCTTGTGGGTATAAGTTAAAATCGCGGAGTTCAATAGGAACTAAGGCTTGAGCTTTATCATCATGCCGCCGGTCGAGTTCAGAAAGCGGGCTAGCGGCAACGCTGTAGACAGGGACTAACTTAGATGCTGAATCTGAGATGGTTGGCACTGAAATGAATGTCGGCATCGGCTAGCTCAAAATGAAAATTAAATAAAAATTCTAACTTTTTCGTTATGTATTTTGTTTGAATGTCAAGTTTATCAATATCTACTGTACCAAACTAGCAAATAGCTTTACCTGACTTGTAAATAGGTTTAACGATAATAATAAAATTTTTCAACACGTTAATAAAAAAGCCGTTTCGGTTAGGGGTTTGCCGAAACCCATTAGCCAGGAAAATCCTGGGCTGCACACCTTCCTGTGTACTGGAGCTTGGTAATCCCACCAAGCTGGCAGCAAAGCGACTAAATTTAGTAAAATCTAAACAAATGTTAACAATCGCTAGCGAAAAGTCTTTGTAAGATTAATTTCGCTATCCCTACCCTCATGATTCAGGATAAAAAAGCGGGGGATTGAGAAAATGCTGAAATTAATATTAAGAGTGCGCCAGTGTTAAGGACAAACTGTTAGCTAATACCATTAGAGCCATAAGATGCGCCTCGCTTCTCGGTAGCATCCTATACGCGCATCTTATGGTTCTTGATGTACCCCTCTGATAGCCTTAATAAGGCTGCATTTTGACTCAACCCCATTATTGCATTACAATGTCATTCAAAATAACGTTAGGAGGTTTTATGGCCAGTAATGCTTTGGTGCAAACGCGTATTGATAGCACGATTAAAGACGAAGCCGCCGTCGTATTGGCAGCAATGGGGTTGACGGTATCCGATGCCGTGCGCTTGATGCTAACCCGCATCGCGCATGATCATGAGTTACCTTTTGACGTGTTAAGCCCCAATACAGAAACCGTTGCAGCAATGCGGGAAGCCAGACAAGGCAATTTAGCGTCTGCTGTCAGCGTTGAGCAATTTAATGAGGCAATGAGTGCGGACGATTGAATGGACAACGGCATTTAAGCGCGATTTTAAACGCCACGGTTCTTTTGAAGCCGCCTTTATTGAAGTGCTATGGAAACTTGCCAATGACGAAATGTTACCGCAACGCTTTTGTGATCACCCGCTCAATGGTGAATGGAAAGATTTTCGGGATTGCCACATCAAGCCAGATTTGGTGCTTATCTACCGAAAAGTAGGCAACGACACACTGCAATTGGTTAGGCTGGGTTCACATTCTGAACTGGGGTGGTAATAGCAACCACCAGCCGGACGTGGCATGTTGCTTCGTTCGTAGGATTTTGATTGGGTTTATACCCCATCACGCGTTGGAGCGTAATAACTCGGCTTACGCCGATGATGGAGAAAATGCTGAAATTAATATAAAGATTGCGCCAGTGCTAAGGGCAAACTATTAGCAAATATCATTAGAGCCAGAAGATACGCCTCGTTTCTCGTCAGCATTCTATACACGCATCTTATGGTCTTAAAGTACCTAATAGCATTTTCTTTACAGAAGCTTTCTCGTTAGAATCCGCAGTTGGTAATTCGCGAGAAGATATTTCTTGACCGACTATTTTTTGACTATCAGAAGAAGAGTAGCCTTGTTTTATTAATTCGGACTCCCTTACAAAAGCGGATAAGAAAATAGCTTCTTGACCTTTTGAATTCATAGCCAATTGAGAGTCACTGCTGTGTGCATTATCATCTAATGCTTCTAATAATATAGCCTTACTTCGTAAGTTACTATTCTCAAGATATATTTGAGAGATTTTATTTGCAAAATTTTCTGATGTATTTCTTAAATCAACATCATATTTAGCAGGGTGGTGTCCACAGCCAACATTGATAAAACTTAGGCTTATAAGCAAGATAATGTTGGGAAATGGTATCTTTATGGGTTTTCTCTTTATATCGTTTTTCATAATGGTTGTTTATTTTGTATTGTTAAATTAATATAGTCATTATAAACTCTCCTCATTTCTGATGGGGTTTTGATGGCAAATTGTCCAAAATACCACGGCGAGGGCTGCGTCAAAGATGGCGTCGTCAATGGTAGGCAGCGGCA
>JABFQX010000033.1 GCA_013141505.1 Methyloglobulus sp. | reverse complement strand
CTGGTTTGCTGACGGTCGGCAACAGATTTGTAGCGGCGTGAGGTCATGTTTATATGAAACTCATTATATTTATCAATCGATTACATTATATCATATGGGGTGAAAATAATACTTTCACAGTCTCTAACGCCATCCGCGTCAACAATGCCGCAGGAACACCCGCTTATGCGATTGGCGTGGGCTACAATGCCCGCAACCAAGTCAGCTCTTACGGTTGGCAATTCACCTACGACGACTTGGGGCATTTGTCCGGGCAGTTTGTCAACAGCACTACCGACAAACGCCGCTGGACATTGCGGCACGACCTAAACGGCAACTTGGAGCAGCAGGATACCTACAGCACCACCGGGGCCTTGGTGCGGCATGACGTGCTCACCTACCCCGCCACCAATAACCGGGTGACCAGTGAAGCAATAAGCCCCGCGCCACCTACCGATGGCACCGGCGGTTCTAATGTCGCTAACGTTTACGACAAATCCGGCTTTATCATCCAGCAAGGGCCGGTCAGTTACCAGTACGATGCCGCGCGGCAAATGAAACGCTACCTGCGCAGCGGGGTTAATGTGCGTTACGCCTACGATGGCGCACGCCGCCGAGTGCTTAAAACCGGCACCGGCGGCACCACCAGTTTTGTGTACGACCAGGCCGACCACTTAATCTATGAAGTAAACCCCAACGGCAGCCGCCACAACTATGTGTGGCTGGGCGATATCCCGCTGGCAGTTATAGACCAAGATGCCGCCGGTGCGAAGACCGCCGCCTACTTTATCGAAACCGACTTTAGCAACACTCCGCGTTATTTACGCCGTGCGGTAGGCGATTTAACCAAAGTGGTATGGTATTGGTCGCCTGCGCCTTATGGCGATTTTCCCGCAACGTCAGATGCGGACGGCGACGGGGTTGCGGTCAGCTTCAACCTGCGCTACCCCGGCCAGTATTACGATGCCGAGAGCAAGCTGCATTACAACCACACCCGCACCTTCCAGCCCCGCACCGGCCGCTACCTGCAACCGGACTTGATCGGGCTGGAAGGTGGCATCAACGTGTATACTTACGCAGGCGGGAATCCGGTCATGTACATGGACCCGACGGGGACGTTTTGGGAGTCGTCGGACGGTTCGGCATCTGACGGCGGCCTGATGGGGATGATCGGCTCGTTCTTTGACAGTGCGCTATCGTTGTTTGATAGCTTTGCAGGCAACACTATTAGCGAAGGCATGACCACGGGAGGGGCGTTTTACGATTTGCCGCAGTCATCGGTGCCGTTTTTGACGTTGGGTGAGTTTGGGGCTGCTAAGGGAACAACTACTCTTTACCGAGCCGTAAACGAAGCAGAATTCTCTCAAATTATGAGAACAGGAACATTCGAATCCGGACAAAACTCTCTTGGAGGCAAATTTTTTGCTGAGAGTATTGAGCATGCTGAGCAGTGGGGCAATGTACTTAACGGTACAGGCAATTCGAGGATTGTTGGGGCTGAGATATCAAAAGGCACAGCAGATGGCTTTCAGAGATGGGAACGCCTTGACGGGATAGGTCCGGCTAGATATGGGGAACTAGAACAACTCCGCAATGCCGTAATCAAAAAGGTGCGATGATGAAAATTGTAGATGTTAAAGTTACATGGTTGGCATCCAAGGCTGTGGCTTTGCCTCATTGTCATCAGTATATTACTGTTGCGAAATTCCAAGAAGATAAGGAATTTTGGGAAAAGGAAGCATGGAGTATTGTTTTAGAATTTAATACCTCCCCCGCCAAACAAGGAAACCCATGTCTGGGAACGGCAAGATTTTTGGTTGAGAACGCACCTGTAGAACGACTCATACGGGGTAAAAAATTTGAGATGCATGAGGGCAAGACAAAAGTTGCTGAAATCGAAATAATCTAAAAGCCCGTAAAGCCATAAGATGGGCTTATAACCCGTAACCTGCACGAATGTCTTTCGCGTGACGGGGTATATTGAGCTGGACCTCAGGGCATCGGGAGATGGCTTTTATCCTGTCATGCAACGTGGTTTTGCCGAAGCGCAAGGGACGTAGGGCGCACTAACTGAAAGGCAGTGCGCCGTATTGGAATCCCATGCGGCGTACTACGCTACGCTAGTACGCCCTACGTGCTGCGCTTTGGTGAGCATTTGAATTCATTTGGAACCGGCAAAGAATTTTTACAATACGGACCGATTGATGGCGCAACTGGGTTAACAAAGACCGATGCCCGAATTTGGGAACAATCTTTGATTAACCAATATGGCTTAGGAAAAAACGGTGGGTCACTATTGAATAAAAATAACTTCGATTGGCCTGGATTTGTACAATATCGCCACGGAAGGCTTTACCGGCACCAACGTCGCCGCTTTAGGGGGCGACGTATTCGGGGCGGTGGTGCCGGGACTCACCGGCGTGGGAGCCGGTATCCGGGCGGCGGATAAGGCGGCAGATGCGGCGAAAGGGACGGATAAATGGATAAGAACACCTTATTCGATCCAGAATCAGATGACTCTTGAAGCAGCGCAAAGCGGTCAAGGTGTTAAAATTATTGACAGCCTCAATGATTCAACCTTTAAAGGCATGGAGAAGTGGGAGTACAAGGTTAAATCGACTGAAGGACGAGATTCCGTGGTGCATTATGTTCGTGACCCCGCTAATAATGAACTAATGGATTTTAAGTTTAAAAAACGAAGTTCGGATGGCCTTGGTCGTTACGAACGTAATCCAAATGGAGGTCTCCAATGATCAAAGCTTATTGCCGCTATCTCGATCTTTCTGAGTTAACTGAGATAATGGATGTCTCAGTTTATCAAGAGTTTGTTAGTCCTATAAATTACGATTTTGGCTTAACGCGCGATACTAAGCATTTGGTGATTGGTATCGTAGAAAGAAAAGGAACCTTATGGTTGTATTCGACGGCAGAAGATAGCAGCAAAGAGCTTAATTGTATTCCAGCAGTTTTATTTGCTATTGAAAGAGCAAAAATTCCCGTTGGTATGACTGTCAGTTTGATTAATACTGAGCGGTCAAGCTTGGAGATATTGCCAGAAAGCTTAGCATGCATAGAGGGCTGGTTTGAACGCTATGTTGATGAAGATGAAGAGATTGTGAAAATCGTCGAATCTGAGTTTGCACGTTTTTTGCTACAGGGATAACACGTAAGGCGGAAGCCGATAGGCGTTCCGCCATAACTACGGAACCATCTATTGTCGGAACACGGCTGTCGCCGCTTCCGACCTACGAGCTATCGTTGTTTGATAGCTTTGCAGGCAACACTATTAGCGAAGGCATGACCACGGGAGGGGCGTTTTACGATTTGCCGCAGTCATCGGTGCCGTTTTTGACGTTGGGCGAGTTTGGGGCTGCTAAAGGGGCGGCGGGTGCTGTCACATCAGTTGGTCGTGAGATCAATTTAATTGATGGATTTTATCAGGCAGAGGGTTCGGCGTTCAAATTCTCAGAATATTATTATGATAAACTTTGGTCTACAGGCCGGGGCGCACCATTCTTGCAAGCCGAAGAAATCTTAAACACAGCGAACAAGGTTTCTTCTGATCGTATGGCGGGATTTTATCGTTATACCAATGAGTTTTCAGAAATGGTTTATAACCCAGCCAGTAAAGAAGTTTGGCATTTACAACCGCTAGGGAAGAAACCATATGTTCAATAAAAATTTATTAAATATTTATCGGTTGTTTCTTAACAGAGGTGGGCGAAAAATAAATTGGATGGAACAATGGTTGGGTTTTGACGACGTTGCTCCGGTTTCTGATGACGATAAAATGAATGAATCAAATACATATGCTGTAATTTTCTCAGATGAACATCGGCAAGAAATGGAACAAATTTTTCAGTATCTAATTAATAAAATGAAGGGCTTATCTTATCGGCAGTGTGAAGATAGCTTGGAAGCCCTAGCATTTCTTCAAGAAATTTCAGCAACTGGTTTGTGGAAGTATCATCAAAATGTTGGCACAAAAATAGAAAAATTTATAAGGGACTTTGATCGTCTTGATGTCCCTACTGAACGAATTCGCCTTTACGAGAGTATACAAAGCCATAAGATGGGCTTATAACCCGTAACCTGCACGAATGTAGGATGCGGTGAGGTACGAACCGCATCGTTCGTGTATCGCGATTGATGCGGATCACTGTGTTCACCGCATCCTACGGCCCTTTACCGGCACCAACGTCGCCGCTTTAGGGGGCGACGTATTCGGGGCGGTCGTGCCGGGACTCACCGGCGTGGGGGCCGGTATCCGGGCGGCGGACAAAGCAGATGATTTTGTAGATGGCTACAGAGCTGTTTCGAGAGCCGAAGCTGATGATATTGCGGAGTATGGTTTTAGAGCTGATCCTTTAGGTAGATCAATGCAAGATAAATGGTTTTCAGAAACCAGAGAAGGTGCTGAACAGTTCAAGCAAAACTATTCTGATTTAGAGCAAGTTATTAAAGTTCAGGTGCCTAAAGATGTGTATGAGCAGAGCTACAAACATCCAAACATAGATAACACTGGAGCAGGGTTTTGTGTTGCTTGTAATGATTTAAAACGATTGAAGAGGGTTCAATAATGAGTACAAGATTTGAATTCAATTTTATTTGGATACCCAGCTCATTAGGTGGGCATAGTGGAGCGCCGTATGAAGGTATGCGGACTATTATTCGTTGGCAAAAATACATAAATGAGTTTATTCAATGTGCAAGGGATATCCAATGGGAAATAATTCATTTTGATCCAGCCACTTTGCAAGGTAAGGCTAGCTGTAAATTATCATCAGACGCTCCTTTACCCGGCGAATGGATAAAAGATGGAGAGTTAATTGAATTGTTAGGTGGTTTTAATGTTTTAGCAATAGGCCGAATCGTTAAATGAATGCTTAACCCGTAACGTGCGTTACCGTAGCGAGTAGTCTGGATGGAGCTTGCGGAATCCGGCTATTCGTGGCTTCGGTGTTCCCGTATTCCGCGCTGCTTCATACGGGCTACCAAGCTCAATCGCCTCTAAATATTGGCGGCAGCACGGGATTGAATAATGGCTAGGGCATATACAAAAATTGGCGATGTTTTTTCGGTTAAGCTGGATGACCATCAGAAAAAATATTTCCAATTGATAGCTTACGACTTGACGCAGTTAAACAGTGGTGTCATCGGGGCTTTTAAAACAGCTTATCCTCCAGATGACAGTCCTACTTTAACGGATATAGTCAAGGATGAGGTCGATTTCTATGCCCATTGCGTAACTAAGTTTGGGCTAAAAATGAATCTCTGGGATAAGGTTGGAAGTAGCAAAGAACTAGGGTGTTTGGACGGCATTTTGTTCCGAGATACAAATGATTACGGAACGAAAGTCGGCGAGAAAAGAGTCGAAATTTCTGACAAGTGGTTCATTTGGCACATTAACGACGAGAAATTCACCCGTGTCGGCAAATTGGAAGGAGAAAACCGAAAGGCATATGTTGGCTTGGTATTTAATCCACTTGGAATTATCGGGCTTTTAAAAGGAAATAAATATCCAATTAATTACCCTGATTTTGAATAAAATCTTTCGCGTGACGGGGTATATTGAGCTGGACGGGTTTTGAAACCCGTCCACACCGTTTCAACATAAACCAATCTTTAGGGACGTAACCCGTAACGTGCGCTAATGTAGGATGCGGTGACCGCGTACGGCGCACAAAAACACCCGCCGTAGGGCGCAGTAGCGCAGCGTAGTGCGCCGCATGGTCGAAGCCATAAAACATACGGCGCACTGCCCGATGGTTAGTGCGCCTTGGGCAAAATAGGTAGTTAAAGCAATAACAGGTCCCCAGGTATTGGCATCAGCAAAAAGGGCGGGAGGATCGGTGCCGGAGAGGGCATAACGATCCGCCGCTCGTTCCAAAGTTTCCCTTTGCCAAAAACTGTTATTCTCCTCCGCCATGGCTCCTGCGATGGCTACTGCAGAAGCGAGTAGATACCATCTCTCCAAATCAATCGCAAGAGGGAAATCATCCCACTTGTGGTTGATAAGGTTGCTGGTGTTTTAGGACACCAAAACAAATCTGCACCAGTTTTCGCATAGCGGCACCCAAGGCCGACATTTTGCTTTTGCCCTTGTTGGTCAAACGATCATATTGAGCCTTAATGTCCGGGTTGTAGCGGGTTGCGGTGACCGCTGCCAGGTAAAGTTTGGCGCGGATGGCGGGGTTGCCGTTTCTTACCCGCAGGGCACAAGGGCGAGCTGCGAACGGCGTTTGACACTGCTGCACGGTTCTCTCTGCACGGGAATCAAGCCTAAATACGCGGCACATTGGCTGGCGCTATTAAATTGATGAGAACCCAGCACCATCAGCATCTGCCTTGCGACCACCTTGCCAACGCCCGGAATGCTTTCAAGTAACACCGTATTTTCTTTGAGAGTATTGTGTTGTTTAATAGGCTGTCCGATGAATTTTTCAAGGGTCTCCCGTTCGGTTTCAAGATGCCCTACCATTTGGCGGATTGATTCTAAAACAAAGGTCGGCATGTCCGTGGCGGCGGCTTTTTCTTGGCGGTTTTTTTCCCGTTGCAGGTCTTTTCCGACCGCTGACAAGCGCGCCAACAAGGCTTTTAACGTCCTGATTTCCAAAGGGGCAGGTTGCCAAAGGGCGGGGCATTCTTTTAAGCCGTAACGTGCCAACACCACACTGTCTTTCTTGTCATTTTTAGTCCGCCCCCCTAAACTTTGGGCATAATGCTTGACATGCACCCAAGGGCATAAAGGCAGGATTGGCGACGGACACGTTTGCACCGTTGTCATGCAGCCAGGTTGCCAAATTCTCATGATACGAGCCCGTGGCCTCGGCAATTGCTCCTGCATTGCCCTACCTCCTGCATCCATGCAGTCGTCCATCACGAAATGTAGGCCACTGATGCCAGCACCGGTGTTAGCCCGCGCCCACTTTATCAACTCTTCCCAGCCGTCAAGCCGATTAGCCACCACTTTGGCTTTGACCTTGTTTTCGTCCCTAAACCACGCGCAATCCAGCTTGGCCTTGCTCACATCTATACCAATAATGTTCATCTCTTCTACTCCGCTTGTTCATACAGTTTCTTTCCCTGGTCGGGAAGAACTTGGATACCATTCAGTTTTAAGATAAGGTGTGCATGGGTTTTATCTACTCGACAGACTTAAGGTCTCAGCCTGGATACAAACTCTGGTCATGCACGATGATATATAGCTAGCTAGGCATATATATCACGTTTTGGAGAGATACAAGCCTGGATGGAGCTTGCGGAATCCGACCATTCGTGGCTTCGGTGTTCCCGTATTCCACGCTGCTTCATACGGGCTACCAAGCTACCAAGTCAGCATTCCGCGCAAGGATGCCAACATTCTCGCCAACTGCCCCGACCGCGAAACCCGCGCCAAGTGGATTCAGCGCATCATGGATCATGACGGCCATCCTGGCGACCCCGGCGGCATTGGAGCCTGGATACAGCTTGGCATGGCGGTGGGCTTAAGCCGCGAAGAAATCACATCCGAACAGCATGTGTTGCCGGGAGTCCGTTTTGCCGTCGATGCTTACGTCAACTTTGCCCGCCAAGCCGAATGGCACGAAGCCGCCAGTTCCTCGTTAACTGAACTGTTCGCCCCAAAAATCCACCAGCAACGCCTAGCCAACTGGCCGGAACATTACCCCTGGATCGACAAAGACGGCTACGCCTACTTCCGTAAGCGCCTGACCGAGGCCCGCCGCGATGTCGAACACGGCCTGGAAATTACCTTAGATTGGTACAAAACCCGCGAACAGCAAGACCGCATGATTAAGATATTGCAGTTTAAATTGGATGTGTTGTGGTCGATGGCGGATGCGATGTATATGGCGTACATCAATAAAATGCCACCCTATTTCAATGTCGAGAAGTAGTCATTTATTGCGTAACGTTAGTAACTCAATAAAATATTGCACAAAATAATGTGAAATATTCACTTTTTTCAATTTTAGTTTTTAAGTATCCTACATACGAAGTGGTATCAAACTCGTAAACTGACTCAATGTTGGAATATGTTTAACTTTTCTAGGTTACTTAAGGAGTATTTTATGCAAAAAGATCATTTTAAATCGATTAAACTGGCTTTGTTAATCCTTTTTTTGGGGCTGATAGTATCAGCTAATGCAAATGCTGCACGATACTATTTTTCACAAGATTTCACTGATGATTTCAATGATAACGGCCATGTTACCGGCTATTTTGACGGTGAAGATGGGTTAGATGGTTCGACTCCTGATGGCAAAATTGTAGGCGGTTACAATGTCTTCTCCTTGTTCGATGAAGTTAGCAACTTCGGTATACGTTATTCCGGCAATGCATTTTTCTCAAAATTTAATTGTGGCAATGATTGCGGCGCATACTTACAAGATCTTACTTACGATATCAACAATAATTCGCTGCAAAGTCTTATCAGTTATGACGAGAACAATGGGTGGAATGTCGATTACAGTATTTACGGTGATGCGGGTGCTGGCCAGTTAGGGTTTGTCTTGTTTGACGGTGCCAACCCCATTTCGTTACATATTTACAATTCCACTGGCCCGGTAACTGTCAGTACAATCCCCCCTATCGGAACACCAATTCCAGGGGCAATCTGGCTGTTTCTTCCCTCATTTGCTTGGCTATTTAGATTTAAAGTTAAAAAAAATAATCAAAATTCAAAACCATTGATCAACTAAGCAGCAACAATAGTGTTCGCGGAATACGGGTTTAAGTAAATCCTGCCCCCGTATTCCGCAGATCGTATATTTTGAAAGTCGCCCTTCCACAATGTAACGGCTTTCAACCAGCCGCATACGTTTATAGGATCCATTGGTATACGGTATTAAGAGGGGTAAAATTGACTTTTGTGGAAGCGGTTTTAGCCGTAATCCTTAAATGTCCGGAAATTCCTGTTTATTTCGGCTGAAATGAAACACCAGTAGATTATTCTACCCCTTTGCCCCAAGTACCCGCATAGAACCGCTCATTCAATGCAACCCTGTTGCGTTCAGCCAGTTCGACGGCCTTGAAATCATCATCCAACACATCGACTTCGGCCTGATAACCCACAGCCATCATCGCCATCGGCTGGCAATTGCCCGGAAGTTGAAAAGCCTCACGCGCTAAGTCGGCATCAAATCCGCCCATCTGATGCACAACCAAACCCAATGCTGTTGCCTGCAAGCACAGACCGGCACTGGCAGCGCCAGTATCGTACATGGCCCAGCGATTGGCTTTGCCGTTGTGGTTAAAATCCTCCATAGCCACCGCCAATATCAACACAGGTGCATTTTTTGCCCATTGCCGGTTTTTTTCGACCAGCGTCCCGAATGCCCGTTGCCACGCCGCTTCGTCGGTCGCTTTGTCGCACACCACAAACCGCCACGGCTGATCATTGAAACACGACGCTGCCCAACGTGCGGCTTCCAGCAGTGCCAGCAAATCGTCGTGGTTGACTGCTTTGTCACAATCAAAAGCCCTGGGACTCCAACGATTTTGGATTAGATCATGTATCTTTACGGCAGTATTTGCTGGTTTATGCTGCATGTTTATCTCCTTAACTTGTTTGATAATAACGGATTTATTTGGTCAACACGCCATCACGATAGTCGCGGTACGCCTGTTCAATTTCGGCCATCGTATTCATGACGAACGGGCCTGATTGCACAACTGGCTCATTCAATGGCATCGCGGCTAACACTAAAAATTGTGCCGATTGGTCTTTCGTTGCCAATTGTACGTTATCACCATCAATCAACTGCCCCAATTGTCCCGTCTTTAAAACCTTATCCGATGATCCAACCGTCAACTCGCCTTGGTAAACATAAACTAAAACCGTATGTTTTTGATCTATCGGTATATTCAACTCTTGCTGCGGACTTAACAACACATCGAAATATAAGGGTTGTGTCGCCACGCCAGTCACAGCGCCTGATTGTTTCCCTGTTTCGCCCACATAATCCCCAGCAATGAGCTTGATGTAGCCGCCATTCGCCAATGCGACATGAGGAATATCTTTCGCAGCAATATCCTGGTAATGCGGCGGCTTCATTTTCTCTTTGCCAGGCAGGTTTAGCCAAAGTTGAAAACCATGCAGCAAACCGTTTTCCTGTTCCGGCATTTCGGAATGGATAATGCCATGCGCGGCTGTCATCCATTGCACATCACCTTGTCGCAAATGGCCTTCATTGCCCAAATGGTCGCGGTGCAGCATGGCACCTGCCAGCATATAGGTCACCGTTTCAAAGCCGCGATGCGGATGGTCGGGAAAACCGCCGATATAATCCGCCGCTTCATCCGAGCCAAACTCATCGAACAAGAGAAACGGGTCAAACTTATGTTTTTGTTGCGGATTAAAGATGCGTTTCAGTTTAACGCCCGCACCATCCGAGGTATTTTGCCCAGCAACAACCGTTGCAAGTTGCCGATTTTGCTTATTCATCTTTAACCCCCAATACATTTTTTTTGATTAAATAGTTGTCCAAAGAATACCGTCCGCCACCCATCAACATCAGTGTTACTGTCGCTGACAATAAAGCCAGTGCATATTCAATGCCGTGCGAATCTAGGAAAAAGCCCTTGCCCCAATGTACCCAAAACAACGCGACCAACATCGTGATGGCACTTACCGCAGCCGCAAGGCGGGTCATTAAACCGAGTATCAAGCCTAAACCACCAAAAAATTCTGCACTCCCAGCCAATAACGCCATGAGAAAACCTGGATTTAAACCTATTGATGCCATAAATTGCCCCATTCCCTCCAATCCATAACCACCAAACCAGCCAAACAATTTTTGGCTACCGTGTGCCGCCAGGATAATACCGATAGGCACACGTAGGGTAACAGCTTCCCAACCAGCATTAGAAACTAGAATTTTATTGATTAAATTTTTCATACTTACCTCGTAAATGTGTAATAAATTGAAACGTCAAAGCCATTATAGAGTTGCTTGTTGGAATAAAAAGCGATAGATTTTGCTTGATACATTCAAAATATTTGAACAATAATCGTCATGAAATACCCGATCACCCTTGATGCCCTGGAAGTCCTGGATGCCATAGACCGGAAAGGCAGTTTTGCCGCTGCGGGCAATGAATTGTTCCGGGTGCCATCGGCCATCTCTTATACCGTACAGAAACTGGAACAAGACCTGGATGTCGTGTTGTTCCGCAAAGAAGGCCGGAAGGCCGTACTGACGCAAGCCGGAAAAGTCCTACTTGAGCAAGGCCGGGAAATCCTGGAAGCAACAGAGCGTTTGGCGGTTGCCACCAAGAAAACCCATAGCGGTTTCGAGCCTGTGTTCAATATCGCAATCGACTCCATCCTGAGTTTTGAGTTCATTTATCCGTTGATAAACGAGTTTTACAAAGTGCTGCCGGATATTGAAATCAATATTTATGAAGAAGTATTGGGTGGCGCACAAGAAGCTATAGTGAGCAATCGGGCGGATTTGGTCATCGGTACAAGCGCTGAAACCACGCCCAGCTCAGGCATTAAATATCACAAGATTGGTGAGATTGAATGGCTTTTCGTCGTTGCGCCTGGGCATGAGCTGACCAACGGACTACTTCCGCTTTCACAGCAACTGATCGAGCAGCACCGCTTTATCGTGGTCAGGGATTCAGCCAGGAATCAAGCCCCACAAAGCCGACGGGTGTTTAGTAAACGTCCGGTCTTGAGCGTGCCGTCGATTACCGAAAAAATACAGGCCCAGTGTTTGGGTTTAGGTGTTGGATTTCTGCCGGCACACCGGATTCAAACCCAGCTTGAACAAGGCCAACTCATCGCGCTGCCAGTAGAAAACACGATACCGATAGAAACCATCAATATGGCCTGGAAAACATCAAATAAAGGTAAAGTCTTACGCTGGTTTATCGAGTGCTTAACACAATATGATTTCAGCTAATAATACTTGTTAGTTATGTTGGTTTCCGCTCGAGCACGAACATTAAGCATGCATAAATTCACAGCCCATTGGTATCCCCGACGAGGGAACCAGCAGCATCAGCCCGTCAAGTTTGGGCTATACTACAAGTCGGAAACCACATTATCTGAATAAGATTTTGTCTACTATCCCTCTACGAAAACCTGGTTTTCAATGTTTTGTAAATTTGCAAGCAGACATTTTCTAATTATGAAATGGCGGGTATCAAAGAAACTTAACATGTTATTCAATTCATAAATGGCAACGACAATAATCACTAACGGAATGCTATTGAATATTTATTGTGTCACCTATGCGTCGCCACAATATCTCTAGCCTGAAGCTGTTAGCATCAGTATTAATTCCAATACTGGCAGCTTTATTGCAGTGGGAACTTTGGCCGACATTATCACCTAAGACCTGGATCTTTTTTTACCCTGCTGTTTTTTTTAGTGCCTCAATCGGCGGTTTATTAGGTGGATTTATTGCCACCTGCTTTGCCGTCATGCTCGGTGTCTATTTTTTCATCCCACCCCAATTCGCCTGGGCAATCAGCGATAGCGGCCATGCCCTTTCGATTGCTATATTTACTAGCATGGGATTATCGTTCAGTTTATTATTTGAACATCTTCATCGGTCAACAAGGGAATTGCAACACCTCAAAGATCTGGAACTTGGAAAAGAGCAGAAAAGATTGTCTCTAGCGCTTCATGCGGCAAATGCTGGAATATGGGAATGGGATCCTGCCACTAACCATAATCAATGGAGCGACAGTGTATGGCGATTGTATGGTATAGAACCAAATAGTTGCCAACCTTCCTATGAAAGCTGGTTGGCATCAGTCAATCCAGATGATCACATAACCGTTGAAACAATTATAAATCGTGCGCTAGAACGTCAAGCGGAACTGAATCTGGAATGGCGTGTAGCTAATTTGAATAACGATAATGTTCGTTGGTTAATGGCGAGAGGAGTGCCGGAGTTTAATCCTAAAGGTGAACTGTTGCTATACCGTGGTGTTGTCATCGACATCACGGAACGCAAAAAAAATGAAAAACGAGTACAACAAAACGAAGAACGGCTTAATTTTGCCCTGGAAACTCTTCAAGCAGGTGCCTGGGAGCTTGATTTAAATACGCTTGCCGCCCAACGGACAATATTGCACGACCAAATTTTTGGTTATCCAGAGTTGTTGGCTGAGTGGACTTACCCCCTGTTTCTTGAACACGTGTTGCCAGAGGACAAGGCGAGAGTGGATGCGTGTTATCGTACCGCTCTGGATAACAAGACGGATTGGAGTTTTGTTTGCCGTATTCGCCGGATCGACGGCGATATCCGCTGGATTTCAGCCAAAGGGCGTTTTTCTTGTAATGAACTAAAACAAGCAACATTCTGCCGAGGCATAGTCCAAGACATTACAGAAAGTAAACTCAACGAACTGGCATTGAAAGAGCTGTCCCAACAGTTGCAAATGGCGCTGCAAATCACCAATATGGGCGTTTGGCGTGTGGATATACAACGGGATCTTATCAGCACCATCCAACCCGGCAGGTCAATTTCAGGCCTTCCGGAAGATATTCGTCCAAAAAATAAACGCGAGTTCAATGCATTGCTCCATCCCGATGATCGCCAAGCCGTTGCAGAACGACTGCAACATAGCATTACGTCAGAAGAAACTTATGAAGCCGAGTTTCGCATAGTGTTACCCAATCAAAACATACGCTGGGTTTCAGCCCGTGGGCAATGTCAATACGACAACAACGGTAAGCCGCTGGTCATGCTGGGTGTCGACCTAGATATCACCGACAATAAAAACTTACAATTTGAGAAACAACGCTGGGCCGATGCTTTTATTAATTGTGCACACGGAATTGTTATTGGTGACCCCTATACGCAATCTATCATCACTTGTAATCCCGCATTTGCCCGTATGTTGGGTTATACCAGCCCGAAAGAAATCGAAGGGATGGCTATTCTGTCGCTTTACCATCCTGAACGAGCTGAACAAATCAAAGCTCATATCGAAGAAGCCGACCGACTAGGTCATGTTCGCTTCGAATCATTCTATCAGCGCAAAGATGGTAGTGGAATTGATATTCAACTGGATCTGGTAAGTGTTAAAAATTCGGATAACAAGATCCTATATCGGGTTGCTACCGTTCAGGACATTACCGACCGCAAACAGGCTAAGAAAGAATTACAACAACTGAATACCGAACTGGAACAACGAGTGGAAATGCGTACGGAGGAACTCGCAACCCTTAACCAATCACTAGAGAGCTTTGTTTATTCCGTCTCCCATGACCTTAAAACCCCATTGCGTGGCATAGAAGGGTATAGCCGACTACTGCGACAAGATTATGACGAAAAACTGGATGGGGAAGGAAGGTTATTCCTGCACAATATTTCTGAAGGCATCAAACGGATGAACGATTTAATCGATGATTTGCTTGCTTATTCGCGCATGAGCCGACAAAAACTGGATAACGAACCTGTTAGTATCAATCAGTTACTGGACAATATCTTGGTAGAGCGGTGCGAGGATATTACAAAACACGGGATTGAAATTGACAGACTAAATCTACCTTCATTGACCGTCTATGCTGATGAAGAAGGTTTAGCCTTGGTTCTGCGTAATTTGTTGGAAAATGCGCTGAAATTTAGCCAAAACAAGCCTAAGCCTCATATTGAAATCGGCGCTATGCAAGATGAAACCACAGCCACCCTGTGGGTAAAGGATAATGGCATAGGTTTTGATATGAAATACATTGATCGTATTTTCGAAATTTTTCAGCGATTACACCGCCTGGAAGACTATCCTGGCACCGGCATTGGTTTGGCTCTAGTCAAAACCGCCATGCAACGCATGAACGGCAGAGTTTGGGCAGAAAGCGAACCCGGGCATGGAGCCACATTTTTTTTAGAGTTAAAAAAGTAATTTAAAATATAGGGTTATTGCAATATTCCCCATCCAACACTAACACCTTAAGTCTGTACTATAATGATAATCAATTTGGAGAATCATTTATGCAGACTAATCCACCTATCTTGCTTGTCGAAGATAACCCCGTAGATGTCGATCTTACTTTGCGGGCGTTTGCCCGTTGTAAGCTCGCCAATCCAGTTCTGGTAGCACGCGACGGGGAAGAAGCGTTAGCATGGATCCCCCGTTGGGAATCTGGTGAAACTAAACCTGTTGTGATTCTACTCGATCTCAATATGCCTCGAGTCGATGGGCTTACAGTATTAAAAGCACTAAAAGCTCACCCCGGAACTAAAGACATACCCGTTGTGATCCTGACCACCTCCAAGGAAGATCGTGACATCAGCAAAGCTTACGAATTAGGCGTTAATTCCTATATCGTCAAGCCTGTGGATTTCGATAACTTCATGGAAGTGGCGCAACAAATTGAATTGTACTGGTGTGTATACAACGAACTTCCCAAATAACTAACAATGAAACTTCTTTATATTGAAGACTCTTCAGTCGATATTGATTTAACGAGGCGGGCACTTACCTGTTTGGCACCTGAGATTGAGATGCAAGTAGCTACTACGTTGAGCGCCGGTTTGGCATTCTTAGAGCAGCCGCTTAACTTTGATATATTACTTATTGATCTTCATTTGCCGGATGGCTCAGGCTTTGAAATCATCAACCATGTCCGCGAGCGTGGTTTGCCGTTGGCAATGATCATCCTTACGAATTCTGGAGACCAACAATCGGCGATTGCCGCCCTCAAGTCTGGCGCTGATGATTATGTTGCTAAACGAAGCGACTACTTGGAACGTCTGCCATTTATTTTAAGAGCTGCGCTTACCCGTTTCCATGAGCTTACAGAACTTAGAAGCCAAGTGATACGAGTGCTATTTGTCGAACCTATTGGATCCGATCTGGAAACAATCGATAATCACTTGAGACGGTATGCCCCGCATATCCGGCTTTCTACCGTAGCCAGTGCAGAGAAAGCGCTAGGCTTGCTTCCCGATACGGCCATAGATCCGACTAATTTTGATTTATTATTCGTCAATTACCATCTGCCCGGCATAGATGGTCTGGAATGTTCAAAAGTTATCCGTCAAGAGCGGGGACTTGATATACCCATCATTTTAATTACTAGCCAAGGCAGTGAGGAACTTGCGGTTCAGGCATTAATGTTGGGGGTGGATGACTACCTGATTAAAACCCCCGGCTATCTACACGAACTCGCTGCTGCTTTTGAGAAAGTTAAACGACAAGTCGATTTAAAACGTGAACGCGCCAACCTTAAAGAAACTAACCAACGCCTCAATCACCTACTCGCTACCAGCCCTAGCATTCTTTTTTGTTTACAAGTCAACGAGGGCCTTTTAAGCCCGGTTTGGGTAAGTGAGAACATCCATGGCATGCTTGGTTATACACAGCAAGAGGCTCTATCTCCTAACTGGTGGTGGTCGCGTATACATCCTGATGACCGCCCAAAAGTTCAGGCCGCTTCGATTAAAATTTTGTCCGAAATTAACTATTCTTACGAATATCGCTTTTTACACAACGATGGTCGGACAATCTGGGTTAGCGAAGCACTCCACTTGGTGACAGATAACCAAGGCAAGCCATTGGAAGTAATAGGAACATGGTTGGATCTTAGTCAAACCAAGCGAAATGAGGCTGTCCAAATGGCCAGAAATGCAGTACTCGATCAGGTCGTTGGCAACCAGAAGTTAGCAATCATATTGGACGATATTGCCCATCGCCTGGAAGAAGTCAATCCCGATATGCACGTTTCCATCCTGCTTTTGGACTGCCGTAATGGGCAACTGATTAATGGGGCCTCCCCAAGTTTACCGGCTTTCTTTAACGCCGCAGTCGAAGGACTCGAGCCTGGCTTAGGTCGAGGCTCCTGTGGTACAGCGGTATATCTTGGCGAGGTGGTCGTTATTACGGATATTGACAATCACCCTTATTGGCAACCTTATCTGGAGATGACCCAACGAGCGGGTCTCCACGCCTGTTGGTCGGTACCATTCAAAGATGAAGCAGGCCAAGCACTTGGTTCCTTTTGTATCTATTACTCAACAAAACGCGCACCTTCGTCTGCCGAACTGGATTTGATCGAAGAATTTGCCCGCATTACGGCATTAGCCATACAGAAAGTGAATGCCACTGATGCCTTACGCCAATCAGCGGCAGTCTTCGAGAGCACCCAAGACGGTGTGCTGATTACTGACTTGGTTCCTCGGATTGTCGCCATTAACCACGCCTATACCAAAATCACAGGATATACCGAGGCAGAATCGTTGGGCAAAAACCCCAGTATCCTGCAATCTGGTCGACACGACCTCGATTTTTACCAAACCCTGTGGAGTAACGTCAAAGACAAGGGGTTTTGGCAAGGAGAAATATGGAACCGGCGTCAAAATGGAGAGATCTATCCGCAGTGGCTGACCATCAGCACTGTGTTAGATGAGCTGGGCAAAGCTAAAAATTACGTCGGCGTTTTCACAGATATTAGCCAAGCCAAACAATCAGAAGCACGCCTTGAATACTTGGCCCACTACGATCCACTTACGCATCTCCCCAACCGCTTACTCATCCAATCTCGACTGGAACAAGCCGTCGAACGCGCTGGACGCCACAGCTACCGTATCGGGATACTCTATATCGACTTAGATCGTTTTAAAACCATCAATGACAGTTTAAGCCACCCGGTGGGTGACGAATTGTTGATTGCAATAGCGCAACGCCTGAGTACTCGTCTACGAGAAGAAGATGTTTTAGCGAGATTGGGGGGCGATGAATTTCTTTTAATAATGGAATTTGTCGCCCAGCCTGAAGGCGCTGCAGCATTGGCTCAATCGCTTATTGAGCTACTAACGACCCCCTTCAACTTACCCTCTGGGCATGAAGTTTTTATTGGCATCAGCGTAGGTATCAGTTTATTTCCGGACGATGGCAAAACAGTCGCCGAATTGATTCAATATGCCGACTTGGCGATGTATCAAGCCAAACAAGATGGCCGAAATACTTATCGATTCCATACCGAAGCCCTGACCGCTGCCGCCAGCGAAAGGCTAGCTATGGAAACCAACTTACGTCGTGCCCTTGAGCGAGATGAATTTGTATTGTTTTACCAACCACTAATAAACATAGTCGACGGTACGCTTATTGGTGTTGAAGCGCTCGTACGATGGCAGCCTCCCAACAGGGCTTTAGTATTCCCCGACAAATTTATCTCAATCGCTGAAGAAACCGGCATGATCGTTCCCCTAGGTGAATGGGTTTTACGCACCGCCTGCGCCCAAGCCCGTGCGTGGCAAGATATTGGCCTTACGCAGCTAATTATGGCTGTGAACCTGTCAGGACGACAATTCCAGTCCGGTAAAATAATATCATTAGTACGCGCAGTATTACAGGAAACCGGCTTACCCTCTCAGCAATTAGAATTGGAGTTGACTGAAAGCATCGTCATGGATCAAGCTGAACAAGCGATTACTACCTTGGATGGCTTGAAAGGGTTGGGGGTGCGACTGGCCATTGATGATTTCGGCACTGGTTATTCGTCTCTAGCTTATCTGACGCGCTTTCCAATAGACAAACTTAAAATAGATCGGAGCTTTGTTAGCGATATAACTGAAAACACCAATGACAACGAAATAGTTTCTACAATAATTGCTATGGCAAAAACTTTAAAGCTAGACGTACTCGCGGAAGGTGTCGAAACGCAACAACAACTGGACATCCTACGCCACTTTGGTTGCGATCAATGCCAAGGCTATTTATTCAGCAAACCATTGCCCACAACTGAAATAGAAAAATTATTGCTCACCTATCTATCAAACTCAAAAGTCCAGAATATCAATACAGCAGACTCAATCCAATAATGGTTTCATTTACATAACTGTCAATATTTTGGGTTTACGCCGATTAAAAACAGAATGGAGCCTGAACAATTTCAAGCTCGTGACTGAAATATAGACATAAAACCGCTATATAGACCGACAAATATGGGAGAGCCTTCACAGCCTCGATTAGCGCACTAAAACCCCTCCCACTTAGATGCCAACAATATACGCATCTTAACCTCCCCAGAAAAAAATATGTTTTTAATTCAATTGCTAAAAACATAAGGCATTGCCTTCCTGAATTCGGCGCGAAAAATTTTTAGCTAAACGAGCCGCTTTTGAATTATAGTCACACCAACAATCACATTAATGACACCAGCAGTGGAGCCGATACCCAATGAACGCAAGTATGATGCCGCCAGCATTTTCCCAAAAGCAAGACCGGCGGCAACAAAAACACCATCACATCAATCTGCAACTGGCTGCTTTGGGGCAACCTACCTGCGAGATAGAGGGTAACAATGATTACCTTAATATCGCTGATGGTTTATTGAAGAAATATTCCCAACAACGCCGCCTTCTCGCCAAATACCGCTGCCCTGCCGATCAAAGAATCGAAGACTTCCTTAACCGTTATCTGCTTGATAATGGCATCAACTCAACCATCCGTCTGCCGGGCGATACCTTTATACTTGAGCAAAAAGGGCTTGCCAGGGAACTGTCCTTACCTTACGAGGAAGATGAATTCCACTCGGCGTATGTCGATTCCTACCGCATTCAGCAAGGCGTGTTGCACAATCCGCAAAACGACAAGCGTACGACTAAAGGCGTGTTTCATATCGCTTCGGGCGGCCTTCCGGTTCCTGCAGATAAAAGCGAAGTGCCGGTTGCCGCTTATGCGGCGATTCTTGCCCTGGCTTTATCGCCGCCCGATGAGTTACTTCGGCTACCGTTTACCAGCAGCCAAAAAAATCCTGCAACACTCTGGGCATCCTTGTTGCAAAGGCCTATCGTACGTCCAGGCATTTCGGCAGAAATTCCAGCGCACACAATGGAAATCCGCTTTTTTGCCCCAGGCGGTTTGGTCGCCAACCTTGATTTTGTTGAATCCATTTTCGGCAATGCCGGCGACCCTTTCCTACCGGAAAATGATTCTGCTTTAGATATAGACCATTGGACAGGACATACCGGCTGCATAATCCTCGCACCGCACTTGGTACAGTACCGAAAAAAAGCCTTGGGGCTGCCCCATGTTGACAACGCTACGCCGCGCCAGCGTAAAGACGGCATGTGTTGGCAAACTGAAGATGAGCTATACAACGATGGCAAACCCTTTAAGCTGGTATGCCGAGATATGCAGGGAATCATTGTCACCATCATCGCCGACAATTATTTCGGTTACAGCAAAAAAGAAATTAAGTCGCACATCAGTTATGCCGCCAACCTGTTTGGCGATTGCGAAGAAGAACACTCGGGTGGTGCTTTAGCTTTTCCACGCGTTGTCTTGGGGGATATGCATATTCCGAGCGCTTCTCAACTGACTGAAAAGCCTTCTTTTGGTAAAACCAGCCAATTGCTGAATGCACAGATGCTGCAAAAGGAATTCGGTTATGGTATTGATAAAAACTATTCGGACATTATCTATGTCACTTCAACGACCCAGATCAACATCCACGATCAACTGGTAAGCTGGCAACATAATAACCAGTTGCAAACCCTTAAATTACTCATTAATCATACCTATGTGTATCCCAATGGCTTCAGGGTGCACATGGAACGCCATCCCCATGCGCCCAGTTGGCGGCTGGTCGGCACTTACCCTGAAGGCACTTTTTGCCATAAACCCAGCACGGTGTCCGGTGGCGGCAAATCAGAAATATCCAAATCCATAGCCGGTGCCGTGATATCCGGTGATTTCTTCGTTGAAGATTTTGACAAGGACATGGATACGGTCAAAAAAATATTCGACCATGACTACGCCAACCGCTTTCGGGATCCGGCCTTGCATGGCAGCGACCAGCGCAGCCTGCTCAGCAACAAGCGTACATTAGGTTCAGTCATCAAGCTACTGACGCCGTCGGCGACCGATTATTCTGATGCTTACAACCAATGGCTGGAAGAAATCCCCCAACATATCTTAGGGTTAGTCTTGATGATCAAGCGCTTTTACAAGGCGGAATGGGGTTCAAACTGGCGCAAGCATTTCTCTGTTGACCTGGTCAATGGCCGCCCCGGCAACGAACTCAAATACCATGGCAGGAAGCTGATCGCCAGCTACCTTCGGGTGGGATTCGACGAAAAAGGCGCATGGCGGGTATTCAAACTGCGACAAGATTTTATGGCTTCAGAAAAACTGCAAATGGAGGACGATATCAGTGCCTCAACGGTTGTCGCCACGCGGTCACTGGCTGGCCTGAACCCTGATTATAAAAACCCCAGCGTCAAACTGGTCAACAATTGTGAGGAAAGTTTTTTCCAACGTCCAGACGATGCCATCCATCGTGGCGTAGACTTGCAAACCGAGCTAGATTTTTCCGGCAAAGATAATTTTATTTCCAACTTTCAACCCTTAAATACAGCTGATGCTATAGACCTGCTGGAAGATGTGGTTCATTTTGAGGAATTCAGCGAACCTATGCAAAACGTCATCCGTGAAGCGGCGCAAGCACAAAGCGGTAAGTATTTTGTTTCGTCCGCGCACCCGCGTTTGGTTGACGGCAAACCTAGCCAGAATGTACGTTACTTACAGGCTCGCCCTGACATTCTTGACCCTAAAATGCGCTATCTTGCGGAAATATCAACCCGTCTAGCTCGTGGCTTAAGCCATGACCAGCCTGTTTACTTTCCGGTCAATTCAGTGTTGACAGGCCGTCGCAATAATCCCATAGACAGTGCCGCAGGCATCAGGCCACTGGCTATCTACAACCCCATCCATTACCAGGAATTGCCGGAACTGTTCATGGATTTTATTTGCAGCCTGACCGGCAAATCACCTTCCACGACGGGCGCAGGATCGGAAGGCGCGTTGACCAAAGGTCCGTTTAATGCGGTTTCTGCAACCGCCGACCTCAACACTGCGTTGGTGTCGTTTATCTTGTGCGGATATGACGGCTTCTCTACCGCCGCCGGCTACATCGGATCCTTACGCCGCATCGACCATGACATCAGTTTATTGATACCTGAAATCTGGTCTCGGTTACCGGTCGAACAACGCGACCCCAGCTATTTGATTGAACACGGCCAATTGGAAAAACTTGAAGATTTTCAACATGAAGGCAAAACCGTATTTGCCAGCCGCCTGGGTTACCGAATTACTGAACGCTTTGTCCACACCAACTTCGGCAAAGTGTTCAATTACCCGACGGCCGTATTTGACGAAGCCATGCTCAAGCCCGAAAGCCAGGATATGGCGAGCTTCGTCGATGGTATCAATAACGTCTACGAAGCCCAGCAACGGGTCGCCTTGCAATTTTTTGAAGATGGCTCCATCCATGATGCCTGCCCTCCCCTCAAAGCCCTGCTGCATATCATGGCAAACGGTGATTACGAAGGTCAGACGATCAACGATCCCGCACTACGCAACCTGTTTACCCGTGACTATTTGATACAAAGCGACTGGTATCTGGAGCGGCTCAAAATAAAACAGCAACGGGATGTGGCGCTTTGGCAGCAACATAAAACCCATATTGCAAGCTGTATGGAAGATAGTGATCGCTACGATCCACTTACCCTGGATAGCTTGACCCAAAAGCTGGCAAAAGCAGAAACTATGCTGACCCAGTTATCCAGCCGTGATTATCTCGATAACCTACAAGGCACTCTGGGTGCTGATTGGGTTCACCAAAATAAAACACCCGAAAGGCAACACGCATGATACCGATGGTAAACCTGAAAGCCCAATATGCTGAAATTAAAGACGAAATTGAACAGGGATTGGCTGAAACAATAGAAAATTGCACCTTTATTCTGGGGCCGAATGTTCAGGCATTTGAACAAGAAACCGCCAAATATTTAGGTGCTAAACACGTCATTGGCGTAGCGTCTGGAACCGATGCCTTACACTTGGCATTACTGGCAGAAGGGATTGGCGCGGGTGATGAAGTCATCACCACCGCTTTCACCTTCATTGCCACCGCAGAAGCCATAAAGTATGTTGGTGCAACACCGGTTTTTGTCGATATTGATCCCAAAAGTTTCAATATTTGCCCGGAAGCGATAGCAAAAGCGATAACGCCAAAAACCAAGGCTGTGATACCCGTGCATTTGTTCGGGCAGCCTGCGGATATCGACAAAATTGCCAAAATCTGTGCCGACCACAACTTAAAACTCATCGAAGACTGCGCCCAATCCTTCGGTGCGAGAATCAACGGCAAGCAAACCGGCACATTTGGCGATGTTGGCGCATTCAGCTTTTTCCCAAGCAAGAATCTCGGTGCATTTGGCGATGGCGGATTAGTTGTAACCAATTCTGACGAAAGTGCGGCCAAAATCAAACGCTTTCGTAATCATGGCTCGGATGTACGTTACTACCATGATGTCATCGGTTACAACAGTCGGCTTGACGAAATGCAAGCTGTGATTTTACGGGCGAAACTGAAACGTATCGACCAATACAATCAAGGCCGCCGTCGTGTCGCCCATCTTTATTCAGCATTACTGGCGACGAATCCAGCCGTCACCACACCTTTCGAAGACGGCATCGGCGAACATGTTTATCACCAATACACCTTGCTGAGTGATCGCCGCGATCACGTGATGAAAGCGTTACAGGATAACCAGATAGCATGTGCTGTCTATTATCCAGTGCCGCTGCATCAGCAAAACGTGTTTAAAGACGAATGTAAAAATGTCAGTTTGCCCATTACTGAATCAGTCGCGGCTAACTGTTTTTCCTTGCCGATATGCCCTTATCTTGATGATGCTTCGATCAAAAAGATAGTCGACGTGATCAATTCTGCGGATTAGCAGCGTGTTTTAGCAAAACAAGCGGTCATGCCCTTAGCCCAGCTCGCTAAGAACCGGTTCAAGATCTAACCAGCAGTAACCTCAAGAAAGCCAAGTTCACCATTTGCAAGCTTGAGTTGAAGTGTTTTTCGCAGTTTTTCCACTTGTGTCATGGTCTACTAAACAACCACCAGCTAAAGCTGGAGGGTTCGTATAATGGACTAAAGTCCGGATACGGGCCGGTAGGCCCGTCATGGTTCTGTCCTAAAATTGTCATCACCTTTGGGTTTAAAATGATGTTCCAGGTAATTTTTTATCATTTCTTCTGTCAATTCACCCGAAGTCACACAGAAGTAACCTCGCGCCCAGATCGGACAATGGCCCGTTAAAAAAAGCGTCCGCCTTTTATGCCCTTTGGGCATCTTCGCCCGCGCACTGAAATGATTGATAACGTCATTCACCATCTGGAAGAGAAGGCCGTAAGTCAGGCGTGCCGGGCATTGCAAGGCAGTCG
>JABFQX010000042.1 GCA_013141505.1 Methyloglobulus sp. | reverse complement strand
CGCATGCCCATCCTTGGCTGCTGCATACCGCATCGCTGCTCCAAACCTTGGTCGCCCAAGCGCACGGTTTTGAACCGCTCATCATTAACTCAGGTTACAGGACCCGCCACACGAACACCCTTGTCGGCGGTGCTGGGCATTCTTACCATATGGCCAACGAACGTGGTTATTTCCATGCAATGGATGTCAGGATGCACGGCGTCCCAGTGGAAACCCTGTCAAGGTATGCCTTGGCTATCCAGCAAGGCGGTGTCGGCAAGTACCACAACAAAGGCTTCGTGCATATCGATGTTGGCCCGCCCAGGGTGTGGGTTGATGTTTGATAGTGTGTCTTTCTGGTTTGAAAAACATTTAAAACGGCACGTCTGGAAAGCGCCTAAGCTCAGAACAAACACTTTTGGGGGTTCTTCCACAGGATCCCTACATGCTGCGGTTTGATGAAAACTTATTTTACCCGTTTAGGGGCTTAGGTTAGTGCAAAGATCTATTAAAATAGATTCAGTGGACAGTAGTCGCTAAATTCACAATAGATTTAAAACGCGACTTATCGCATCAACAATTCCGCGCTTTTGACGTTCCCGTTCCGGCTCCAGTAATTGATAAAGTGGATAATCGACGGTTAGTAAATCCCAAGACCTGCCGTTGAGGTCTTCCGATGAAATACGTTGAATTGCGCTATAGTCTTCACTTAGTTCTTTACAGCGCTTGATTATTTTAGCAAAAACCTCCCGTCCTCCACTTTCCTCTGGCCAGTCAAAGTCGGACTTTTCCAAAAAGCGCCTGATCAACATTTTCTGTCCCTCTATATGAACAAGGCCGCTTAGGTAAGCAACGCCAGCATCAATAACCTCTGATGGTACTTGGCCTGTTGTGCCCTTGATAGGGTTGTATATTTCTGGAACATCATCTGACGGTAGCAGATGTGTTCCATCGTTAAGACGCAGTGAAACTGATGTTCCGACTGAACGACTATAGGCCAAATAAGCAAAACGCTCACGGTATTCATCGGTAGGAAGCCAGGAATAATGGAAACCTTTTTCGTATCGAGGGATGGCTTCTAGTTTTCCTCTCCAGTCGTTAACAATCAGTTGTAAACCGGCGCCAGGGTCAAGAAAAAATTGAAATGGGCATCCTGGCGGCAAAGTTGGCAAATGCTTATACCAACTGTGCGCGGTACAGACAAACTCCGCGAAGCTCTCCATTTGTTGAATGGTTGGTTTCGGTATCGAAGCAACAATTTCTTGGTATTCATCGAGTGTTAGTGCTTTTGGGTTCATGGTCAACATCATTTTTATAATTGAAATTTTATCCCAAGTTAAAGGCTAACTTTATGTGACAGTTTTTGATTAGTTTTGTTACGTTAATTAATGCATGGTAGCCTAATACAAGTTGGCCAGTTAATTAAGCAGCCAAAGCATAGAATTCATTGTGGGTCGCATAAATCGGATTCTTTAACCCGAAGCCTTCTGGCGAATAATTACAATTTAGAAGAGTTAAAGCCTGAAGGGTTTCTCCATTGCAGTCACTCGCAATTGATAATTTTTACTCAAAGTTAAATTGTCAAAATCGACCCAATCCAGTAGTTCGTTCTTTTTTCCCGAATGTCACTGCAAACACCTTAGCTGACGTTCGAATGAATGCTAGCTAATTGTCTCGTCCAGACTGGTTTGCAACTGAGAATATTCTATTACGCTTAATTTCTGCAGCACGGCGTTTTTTAAGCCAAATGTAAATACCGGTAGGGGTCGTGTCCCGCACCAAAAGATTTCGGCCTTAAGTGCCGTAGGGCTCAATGTTGAACTTGGGTAAGCAGGGACGTTCTAACAAAAGTGTGTGATATAACACAGTTTAATTAAAAGCCCGTTGATTTTAGGTTAAAATAAAACCGTAATAACTATTGGAGTCCCCGCCATGAAAATACAAACCCTTTTGCTTACCCTTGCTTTATCCCTTTCGCTGGTTTCAGTAAACGCATGGGCCAAAGCCCATCCGAAACACTGTGACATACACAAGACCGCTGCCACCCATGATTGTGCCAAACATTGTGCAGAGCATCCCGGCCAAAAAGACCGGGCTTGCGCCAAGCATTGTGAGTCGGACACGGCGGCCAAAGCCCATGTCTGCAATACCCCGCACTGCGACAAGCACCTGGCGGTGGCGGCGAAAAGCTGCAATGCCGTCAGTTGTTCGTCCCATACCGGTGCTGCGGCGCATAATTGCAGTACGGAACATTGCGCCACACACGGCGGCAACATGGCAGATTGCTGTGGCACCACGCAGCGTTGTGATGTCTAGGGCATTCCAAACCTAGCGGAAAACTGTTACCACCTATAAGCCGTGGCTGTTGGCCAGCCACGGCTGAACTTTTAGCATGTCGCTATGGTAAAGCTTTGCGTCAACAAGGGTTAATTGAACCCCGCAGATTTGGCTTTAGCGCCCCGAACCGTAAGGGAATACTCGTTAGCTAATCACAAAGGCTGTCAGTTTTTCTCCGCTTTTGCCTTGGCTGTCTCAGCGTCTTTTTTAAGTTGGTTGATTTCATTCCGGAATTCTTCTTGTGCGGCGTTGGCTGATTTTGCGATATGGTCATTGTCCGTATTGGCTTCTTTGACAAGGCAGTTGTAATATTCCTGGGCTTTACCTTGCCAGGCCATGACTTCTTTCACGCTTTTGTTATAGCCGTCTACATCTTTTGTGTTGAATGTTGGTTTTGGGCTCTTTTGCCCGCAGCCTGTCGGTTGCCATTGGCCGCTGCTGAGTTTGCCGGCATGGACATTCAAAATAATGCCGAAAAACCCAATAATAATGATCAAAAGGTGCTTCATGTTGGGTGCTCCATAGGGTTGTTGAAAAAAGAGCTATTTATACAACAAATTTTTGTATAAAGTTTACGATGATGATTCTCAGTTGGCAGTCATTGAAAACCAATTGACTGCACACTTAATTAGTATGGCAGTTCGCTAAGAACCGGAAAGCAGACGGCCATATTCCAAGTAGAAAACAAGTATCGAATTGGCGTTGTCGACCCACAGCGGTAGCACAATAAAATGTACCGAATGTCTTACTCTCTCAAAAGCCGACCTTAAAATGGGCACTAGCTAATTGTTTTGCCTAGGCATGTTTGCGCTAGAGGATATTTTGTTATGCTTGGCTTTTGCCGCACGACTTTTCTTAAGCTAGATATAAACCCCAGTCACCGATAGCATAGTAATCACGAAACCCATCAAGCAAACAAGAATCTTATATGGCAAGCCCCAGACTATAGCCATATGCAAGCTGACTAACCAAGCGGTTATGGTATTCCCGATTTTTTCACTGTGTCTTAAGCTCGTTAATTTTAGTACGCCTGAAACCGCATCAAACCATAAAAAAGATCCAGCAACGTAATCTGTCGGTTCACGATCAGTATGCACTAAAACCCTATAAATTCCTTTCGTGGGGTCGTACATAAATCCCCTGACCTTAAACGATTTAATCCCTACCTTTTCTGCTTGTTCTGCTAGTAGACGCTTGGCTATCTAAGATCCGTTTCTGAAAACAACCGGGGGATTATAAAGAGGCTTAGGAAAAACAGGAATAGGTGCTTCATCAAGGTCTTCCTCGCTGAATTCAAATAGCAGTTTCATGGTTGAGTTAAGGCACGCTTGTTAGCGAGCCATACACTATTGATAAATCCATCAATCCCAATCTCAAGGTAATAACACACTGAATTCATTTATTAATTGCCTTTAGTAGCTTGCCTACATAGTCCAACCCCACTGACAATTCGTCCGTACAGTCTTTGAAGGATAACTTGTAAATTTCGCTCCCGGCTTGGGGCGATTTTAGGCTTCGCACATGCTTAAGATTGACGATACTGCTTTTACCGATCTTGAGAAAACCGTGGTGATTAAGTTGGGTTTCCCAAGTGGCTAAGGTTGCATTTACACCATCCAAAATATCGCCTTGGGCCAGATGCACCCGCACCGTGTTAACGGATTTATTTTTATGGATATAAAGTATTTCATCAAGTTCTACAAACTCAGTGCACCATTCATTTTCAGCCGTGTGGCTTATGATTCGATGACGGATGGCAATACGGTCCTGACTACTGGCTGGCCGTTTATTTCGTATCCAATCGAGCAGGTTATCAATTTTGGTATCGTCTAAAGGTTTAACTACATAGCCTACCGCATGAATTTCATGTGCCTCAAGTGCATGCTTTTCGTAGCCAGTCACAAAGATGATCCAGGGTGGATTGACATGGTGGTTTAAGGCAAAGGCGAAATCCAACCCCGCACGTTCGCTTTCGGCCTGTATATGGATGTCGAGGAACACGCCATCAATCTTTTGGCCAGACTCAATTAGATTCCAGGCCTCCGCTGCATTTTCAGCCTCACCAACAACTTCAAAATCAGGATGCCTACGAGAAAGGGTGTGTTTTAACCCCATCCGTGCCAGGGGCTCATCGTCTACCAAGATGACCCGCCATTTGGTTACCATGGTTTACTCCGCTTAGGGAGGTCTAAAACCACCCTCGTACCTGTCCCCAACTGGCTTTGGATGTCCAGTTTGGCATGTCCATTAAATGCCATGCTGAGGCTTTGGCTCATTTGGTGTAATGCACTGCCATTGCCTTGTTCTGATTGCACGGGTTGTTTGCCAAGTTCCTGCAATCGTTCTGGCGTAATTCCGCAGCCGTTATCAATGACGCACAGTTGCATAGTCCCTCCGAAATCTACGCCTTTGATAGTGATTTCGACTATGTCCGGCTGTCCACGCATGCCATGTATCAAGGCATTT
Organism: Methyloglobulus sp.; assembly: GCA_013141505.1. Lineage (GTDB taxonomy): Bacteria > Pseudomonadota > Gammaproteobacteria > Methylococcales > Methylomonadaceae > Methyloglobulus. The sequence continues at coordinate 180 of JABFQX010000042.1, read as the reverse complement.
TCCGCAAGCGTTTGCAGGCTGCGCGGAGGGATGCGGCAACCCAAAAGACTGGTAGGGACTTCTTCTTTAAACCTAAATTTGTCTGGGAAACGCAGGTTCTGAAAATCCAGGTATTGTCTAAGTTGGGATAATTCTTGCGCCAAAGTGATTGAATTGGCGCTGGCATTGAGCCGGGTATTG
>JABFQX010000008.1 GCA_013141505.1 Methyloglobulus sp. | reverse complement strand
AAAATGCACACGCCAATAAAATGGCGGGGGAGTACGGCAGTAACGTCGGCAAGCCAAAGTTTACCGAACAACTTGGCACGACCGGAAAACTGGGCCGCATCATTGAGAGCAGGGCGCTGCTGGATAGCGTTATGGGGTTATAGCAGACTTTTGTACAGACTGAAATCTTTACACGGACAGCAGAAACTCCGGCAGAATGACCCAAAACCGATTCATAACGGTGATCTGTATGTATTATTTTGGAGTGACAAACCTAGGTTTGTCACTCCGCTTTATATCAAGTCACAGATTAAGCCACTACCGGTTTTAGCTTTAATGGGCAGTATTTGGCTGAAATAACACCTATGCCGTAATTTTTCTTAAAATCTTGGTTTTTCTTGTTTGCCGTTTTACGTCCATTGGTTGTAATTCCCCTGCAAACGCCCGCATCTCGACCTTAGCCACCTGTGCTTGATATTGTGGTAGGCCATCTGCCTAGCGCTTATGTCCCAGAGGGTATGAATCGAGCCTGGTTGTGCAGCAGCAACCCCAGATAACGCGCCTTGCCGATGCCGTAATGTTGCTTGAGGATTCCGAATACCCGTTCCACGGTTTGGTATGTTAATTTGGGGCTTAAAAACGAGACCAAAGTGTTGTGCCAATAACATAGTTGAAGTTACTTATTCACGGATTCCTACGTTTAACTTAAACAATATCAATTTCATAGGGTTTTACGATTTTGCCATAGCATTTCAAGATGGTTTTTCAAAACATTTCCCACACACTTTTACGAATCCCCCATAAATAAAAGACTACCCTGTACGTGCGATGTAAAAGTTGTTTGTCAAACAGGTAGCTGTCAAACTTTTGTTATTCCTTGTAATAGCGTATAAATTATTTATATTATTGATTTTAATATAATTAATTTATACGACTATCCGCCAACAGGATTTAAGATATTTTTTTGTCTACAAAAATGGGAGCCCAGCAAAAAAAATGTATATTTTGTCCATGTTTTGTATAAATAATGTTTGACAAAAATATTACATCTTGATAATCTAATTCCGAATTCACCGGTAATTGATTTAAAAGAAAATTTCTAAAACTAATATTTGAACAGCTTGTCGAAAACGATAAGCGAGAAATGCCAAATTGTTTGTTTGTGTATATTTTCTAACAGACTTTTAATCATCTTGTTTGATATGAACAATGTTTGTGAGGATTTGGTGTCATGAGACTATTAAGCGAATACATGCCTGTACCAGAAATCAATGCTGCTCCGGTAAAAACCGACAGATTTGTTGATAATAATTGCAATATACTAAAAAAAGAGACTGAAACACCTGAAAACCGAAACCTTCATTTAGCAAGACAGGTTGAAATACAAAAAAATAATTTAATCAATGAACTCGCTAAATTTCCGATCACGGCACTATGGATTTTAAACAAATATCAGCCGTCCAACAGTAGCGATCATGATGAAGAGCCCTCTTCTTCCGAGCTTAGCGACTTTGTTAAGAACATCGAGGAACACTATCAGTTATTGGGTTGCTCTTCCAGACCAGCTGACAATGAACAATCTAGTGGCACTACTAAGCGCCGTTTAATTTCTGCACTACAGCAATTCCCGTTTGGTTTTGATGACTTGGTAAAAATAGTTGATATCGTTACCTATGCGTTCAAACTCAGAGGGCTTTCTTTTCAGCCGACAAAACTCGACAAAAAACAAGCTGACATTGTTTTGCATAGATTACATGGTGTTGATAGGTTAGGACGTGCAAATTTGTCGTGGCATTTTAAAGCCCTTGAATTGCAGGAATACGACGAACAATTTTTATTTATGTCTAGTGTGGAAATGAATGCGGTATTTGCGGACGTAGTCCTTGCTGAACATTATTGGCTGGATTATCGCCAACAGTTGGCTTCAGCGAATGCAAAGCTGGTGCTCTATATAGCCAACCAATATAAAGGCAATTTCCTTGATTTTGAAGATTTGGTTCAGGAAGGCCATACCGGTCTGTTGAAGGCTGTTGATCGGTTTAAATATCGATTGGGCTTTCAATTCTCTACTTATGCAGGGTATTGGATTAGACAAGCCATTTCCCGTGCATTATCTCGCTCAGAACGAGTGGTAAGGATACCTTGCGGTCAAATAGCGACTATTAATAGAGTATTCCGTGCAAAAGATGAACTAATTGCTATCAATGGCAAAGAGCCTAGCATTTGTGAATTAGCAGAACACACTCATTTAACTGAGGATGAAGTTAATGCTATTTTGGCGATTTCACAGTCTGCGGTTTCTTTGGAAGCCTTCGACGATGATGACGATGAACAATCTTTTGCACCCATAAATTTTATCGAGCAGCAGGTGTTTACCCCTTCATTCGGAATGATCGCAACATCTCAGCTGGAAGGATTGGTGGGCGCGGCCATAAAGACACTTAACCCAAGAGAAGCAACAATATTGTGCGCTCATTTTGGGCTTGGCAGTGATCGGCAGATGACTCTGCAAGAAATTGGTACAGAACTTAACCTGACTAGAGAACGAGTCAGACAGATTCAAGTAGTTGCTTTGAATAAAATCAAAATGCGCTACGGCGAACAGCTCGTGAATTTTTTATAGGACAATTAATTTTTTTACTTATTTCGCAATATGATGCAAACGGATATCACAGTTTTTCGAATAAATATAATAAGTAAGTAAAAAACAATTTAAGATACCAATGCTTTTGTTTTAAACATAATTTTAACATGAAAGTAAATTAACATTTTCGAACTGTGCATTTAGTAATTGTTAGACAGTAATATCCAAGAAGAAAGGCGCACTTAAAACTAAAGACTGCAATAAAAAGCAGTCAGGAGGAAGTAATCATGAAGAGATACATATTAAACACATTGCTGTGGAGTGTTGTGTTTGCCGGTGCTTTTTTAATATATAACAGAATAAATTCAACTGCGCCTATCCAAGATTCGCTGGCTTACTCAGAATTTATTGCCAAAGTTAAAGGTGGTCAGGTTGATCGTGTGGAGATAGCGGGTCAATCCATCAAGGTACGTACATCCGATGGCCAGAACCTGCAAACCTACAATCCGGGCGATGTCCATCTAATCGACGATCTTTTGACCGCCGATGTTCAGATCAGAACTACTCCGCCACCACAACAATCAATGGCAATGCAGATTTTTATTGCTTGGTTTCCGATGTTGCTTCTGATTATCGTCTGGGTCATTTATATGCGTAGAACGCAAGGTGGTGCAGGTGCGGCAGGTCAATTCGGAAAAAGCAAGGCTAAAATGCTTGAAGAAGACAAGTTGACAGTCAAATTTGCTGATGTGGCGGGCTGTGAAGAAGCTAAAGAAGAAGTGTCAGAGTTGGTTGATTTTTTGCGGGATCCCCAAAAATTCCAAAAACTCGGCGGCATGATCCCTCGTGGTATCTTGATGGTAGGCCCTCCAGGTACCGGAAAAACCTTGTTGGCACGAGCGATTGCCGGTGAAGCAGGGGTAAAGTTTTTCACTATCTCAGGTTCTGATTTTGTAGAAATGTTTGTAGGTGTTGGTGCGTCCAGAGTCAGGGATATGTTTGCCCAAGCTAAAGAACATGCACCCTGCATCATATTTATTGACGAAATCGATGCCGTAGGCCGCCAAAGAGGTGGTGCTGGAATGGGTGGTGGTAACGACGAACGCGAACAAACACTTAACCAATTATTGGTCGAAATGGACGGTTTTACCGGCAACGAGGGTGTCATTATTATAGCCGCGACCAACCGTGCTGACGTTCTTGATAAAGCATTGTTAAGGCCAGGTCGTTTTGACCGCCAAGTGACAGTGGGCTTACCGGATGTAAAAGGCAGGGAGCAAATACTGAATGTCCACATAAAGAAAGTCCCTGTAGGTGACGATGTTGAATTGAAAAACATCGCTCGTGGTACCCCAGGTTTCTCTGGTGCAGATCTAGCCAACATCATCAATGAAGCAGCGCTATTGGCGGCACGTTCCAACAAGCAAAAAGTTGGCATGAATGAGCTGGAAAAGGCTAAAGACAAAATCCTGATGGGCGCTGAAAAGCACACCATGGTGATGAGCGAAGATGACAAAAGGCTTACCGCATATCACGAAGCAGGTCACTGCATCGTAGGACAAATGTCTCCTGACCATGATCCTGTGTATAAAGTCAGCATCATGCCAAGAGGTCGGGCATTAGGTATCACTATGTTCTTACCTGAACGCGACCAGTACAGCGCCAGCAAACGTAAACTCGAAAGTCAAATTGCCAGCTTGTTTGGTGGTCGTATCGCTGAGTTAATGATTTACGGCGGCGACCGTGTAACGACAGGCGCTTCCAACGACATCGAGCGTGCAACAGAATTGGCTCGCAACATGGTAACGCGCTGGGGCTTTTCTGACATCATGGGGCCTTTGGTTTATGGTGAAGAGGGTGGACAACCTTTCATGGGTTACTCATCACAAGGCGGAAAAGTATCTAACTCTGTACAAGATAAGATCGATGAAGAAATTCGTGCTGTTATCGACAAAAATTACAAAAAAGCGGAAAACTTATTGCAAGACAACATCAGTATCTTGCACAAAATGGCAGACGCTCTAATGAAGTGGGAAACCATTGATAAAGGTCAAATAGATGATTTGATGGCTGGTAAAGACCCGAAACCACCGGTTGATTCAAATGATTCTAGTAACAATCAAGATAAACCAAAGCAGGACACAACAATAACATCTGATTTTAAAAAGCCTGCTGGACAAGTTTGAGGTGCGCTCATTCCGGGGGCTTCGGCCCCCATTTTTTTATGTCTAAATTATTGATTTAAGAATTTCTAAATTTAAAGGTCTTCCTTTATCAATCCACTAAAAACCCACCACTTTGATGTTGCCACATAGCAAAATATTTACCCTGTTTATCGAGTAATTGCTGATGTGTTCCTTGTTCTATAATTTTTCCTTGCTCCAACACTACTATGCGATCCATGCTCAAAATGGTAGATAGTCGATGAGCGATTACAATAGCGGTTTTATGCTTGATAAGATTGAAAATAGCGACCTGAATATGCTGCTCGGTGAGAGAATCCAATGCACTGGTGGCTTCATCTAGAACAACAATCGGGGCATCTTCCATAAAGGCTCTAGCAATCGCGATGCGTTGTTTTTCTCCGCCGGACAGCTTAACACCGCGCTCACCGACCATAGTGGCGAATTTTTCTGGCAAATCGTTGATAAATTCAAAGCTGCATGATTTTTTTGCAACGTCAATCAGGTCGGCATCACTAACATCAGCGCCTAATGTGATGTTATCTCGGATCGAACGATGAAATAAATCCGGTTGCTGCGGTACCATGGATATTTGTTTGCGTAAGGATTCCAACGTAAAGGCTTTAGCATCAAGCCCATCAAAAGTAATTTGACCGTGTTGAGGTTCAAGAAACCGGAACAACAGTTTGGTTAAAGTTGATTTACCTGAACCAGAATGACCAACCAGGGCAATTTTTTCACCGGCTTTGATGTCTAGGCTAAACCCTTCAAAAAGTCGGGTTTGCAGGGCATTATGCTCATTATATGAGAAACTGATATTGTCAAAGTGAATACTGCCTTGACTAATCTTGGCAGATTTAGCACGGGGTGGGTCGATATCTAATTCAGTCCGGCGAAAAATGTCCGCCATTTCCGACGCATCGGCAAGCGCGGTGAAAAAATTCCTGAAATTACGGCCAAACTCCCATAGGCGCTGAATCAACATAATCATGATGGATTGGAAAAGGACAAACTCACCGACTTGAAAATTGCCTACTTGCCATTTTTGGATCATAAACCAAATCAACAGCAATTCGATCCCGAACGTCATAATGCCTTGGACCGCAAAGGAAATGAAGGTCATCAACCAGGCGATTTTTTTTCTTCTATAAACCTCATTGGCGGCATCGTTAACACGGCGCTGTTCGTTCCATTCCAGAGCAAATGTTTTCACAATAAAAATATTGCTGATGGCATCCGAATAAACACCACCTACTTTGCTGTCTCCTTCTGCCACGGCTTTATCGAAGCGCATTTTCCACATCGAAAAACCAATATTCCACGCGATAATCAGGCCAACCCAGATCAGAAAATACCAAGCTAATTGGCGCTGGTACTGAAAAAAGATGCTAAATGAAATGGAAACCGTCAACAAATTCATATAAAACTGGAATAAAAACCAGTCCATAATGATTTCAAAAGAACGGGAAAAGCGGTTTGCCTGTTTAATTAAGCTCCCTGAAAAGCTATCCTCAAAAAAAGTATATTTCTGTTTTTTAAGGACATCGAAGCAACGTTTTTCCAGCAGATTTACTCCGCCGCCGTCCAAAGGCACGATTGCTAATTCTAATAAGCGCCATGAAAACCAGATACCGGCATAAACAAAGCTAAGCTGTTTCAGGTTGTCAAGCAGCGCTTCCATAGTTGCTGTTGAATAAGGTAGCGCAAGCGCATTAGCAATGTTTTTGTAATAGCTAGGTGCCAGCAAATCTAAACTTGTGGTGCTTAATAAGGCTAATAAAGCCAATAAAAAAAACCATTTTTTTTGCCAGACAACCCGTCCATATTCCCTAAAGATAATATCCATGAGTCACTTTTTTGTTACAAGATAAAGCACTATAACTGAAATAAAAATCATGTGGTTTTATTATCACAGTAATTGTAAACCCTGTCATTTTGGCCAGCAGTTATTGTTGTATGTTTCCAGTTTTTATAGTATTTTGTAAAAGGTGACAGGTCATTTGGTTGTTTCTGGCCTAGCTACTTAAATTTTTTTATCCGGTTATCGTAATAATAAAAATTCAGGGGAATACATGGCGGACATCTCGGTTAAAGCTATAGCCAATTACGTAGTGGATTGGTGTCAGGCACGTGTCAATGAGCGGACCTCCTGGGATGGAGTGACTATCATCGTTATCAGTATCATCGCACTGGTTGCCACGCCGTTGATGAAGTATACTGCATGGGCGGGCTTGGTGTATGGTGCCTGGACATTGTGGAAAAGAGAAAAGTTACTATAACAATTTTATTAACAATCGCGTGTCCGTTCGGGTAACGCGATACTGCCTGAGAGGTCAGAACTATGGCGACAAAAGAAGAATATCTAGCAAAATTAAAAACCCAACTCGATAGCTGGCAAGTGGAAGTCGATAGTTTGCAAGCTAAAGCGGAAGTGGCTACCGATGAACTTAAAGTTGAACTTGACCAGCAAATAGCAGACCTTAAGGTTAAATTTGCTGAAGGCGAGGGTAAACTGAGCGAATTGGCAGATGCTACCGAAGAAATGTGGGAAGATTTAAAAGATGACGCTGAAGCGGTCTATGGCAAACTTGTCGCCGAATACGGTGATGAAGTGCAAGAAGTTGTAGCCAGCGCCCAAAGCTTGTTTGACAAAGTTAAAGCAATATTCAAGTAATATGCTGAGTTAGTCAGGCATTTTTGTCTGCCAAGTAAACAAAAAACCAGCGTTTACGCTGGTTTTTTTATGCTGACAAGTATTGTTCAAGGTCTTAAACAGACCGTTACTGATTGATTATTAAAGATTCATCTTTTGGCTAAGTTTTAAAAACCGCTGATACCGTGAGGTTGATAGCGTGCCATTTTCCGCTGACAATCTTAGTTGGCAACCTTTGTCATGTAAATGACTACAATCATTGAATTTGCACTTATCAATCAAAGGAATAAATTCTCTGTAACCTTGCGCTAGTTGCTGTCCGTTCAAATCGGCCAGCCCAAAAATTGCTACACCAGGGCTGTCTATTAAATCGCCACCAAAATCAAGGTGATAAAGTGTTGCTGCAGTTGTGGTGTGGCGACCATGTTTGGTGTTTGCAGAAATGGTATTGGTTTTAAGGTTAATGTCAGGAATCAGGGCATTGGTGATAGATGACTTACCGACACCAGATTGCCCGGTAAGAACGCTGACCTGATCCTGTAGTGCCGCCTTAAGCTCGACCAGACCCTTTGACGTTACGGTACTGACCCTGTGGATCTGATAGCCAACATCTTGGTAAACCTGGAGTTCCTTTTCTAATTCTTCGGATTGCTCCAAGTCTGTTTTATTTAATATCAGTGCAACATCAATCTGGCTGTTTTCGCATACGGCGAGATATTGGTCAATTAGTAAAAAATCGCAGAATGGTTGCGTGGCGATGACGACAAATACTTTGTCAATGTTGGCGGCGACTGGTCTGGTTTTGTTATTTTTGGCGGGTCTGGCTAAAAGTGAACGCCGAGGCAATAAGGTTTCGATACGACCTTGGTCGGGAGACGATAATGACCAGAGCACTTTATCACCAACGGCAATCGTATCAAGCCGCCTTAGTGGCTGGCATAGGGTAATGTTACCCTCACACTCAACTGCTATACCTTGCCCGAGATGGGCAATGACCAGCCCTTCCTTAGGCTCAGACATGTCGCGAACGGTTATTTAGCTTCAAGATGGGCAATTCTAATTGCAGCGGGTGGATGACTGTAGTGGAACGCTGAATACAGCGGGTCGGGTGTTAAGGTGCTGGCGTTTTCCTCGTAGAGTTTGACCAAACCGCTGATCATTTTGGTGGCTTTGGCATTGTTAGCAGCAAAATCATCGGCTTCAAACTCAAATTTACGTTGAAAATAAGCACTGATAGGTTGCATGAAGAACGTGAAAACCGGTGATACTAACATAAATAACAGTAGTGCTGCGGCGTGTGAGGGCTGTTCTACGCCTAAGCCCTTATAAAACCAAGTCTCGTTAATTAGCCAACCTAAGACTGCCAGACTAATCAAGCTCATCACCGAGGTGGCAACCAGCATTTTGATAACATGTTTGCGTTTAAAATGACCGAGTTCATGCGCCAATACCGCTTCAAGTTCTTCTTCATCAAGGGAATTAATTAAGGTATCGAAAAACACGATACGCTTATTATTGCCCAAGCCGGTGAAATAAGCGTTGCCATGACCAGAACGTTTAGAACCATCCATAATGAAAATGCCTTGGCTATTAAAACCACACCGCGCCAGCAAGCCCTGGATACGGTCTTTCAACGACCCTTCCTGCATGGGGGTAAACTTATTGAACAAGGGCGCAATAACGGTGGGGAATAACCAACTCATCAGCAAAGAAAAACCCATGATAATCGCCCAAGCCCACAACCACCATGAACTGCCAACGCTATCCATAACCCAAAGGATTAAGGCGAATATGGGCAAGCCAATCAACGTCCCCAAACCCAGTTGCATGACATGATCTTTTATATACTGTTTAACCGTACTTTTGTTGAAGCCGTATTGCTCTTCGATAACAAAGGTTTGATACCAACTGGTTGGAATGTCGATCAATGTCATGAACAGAAAAATACTGGCGACGGCGGCAATACCGGCAAGTATAGGTGAATCGAGATGGCCTACCCAAAATGTAAATGTTGCATTGATGCCGCCGCCTATAGTCAATAACAGCAAAACGACGATGCCGATAATCCCATCTATCCTTCCCAATTTTCCTTTCGCTATCGTATAATCCGCCGCTTTCTGATGGGCAGCCAGGGAAACGCGATCCTTGAAAGCTTCTGGTACGGCGCTACGATGCTGAGCAACGTGAGTGCCTTGCCTTCTTGCCAACCAAAATTGGACAGTGGACGAAAGAGCCAAAGCTAGCAAAAAAATCAAGGTAAAACTATTCATAAAAAATTACCGCCACGTTCAAGGACTAGGTACAAAAATAAGGCAATGCTACACTAACTAGTGTTCTATTAATATAACGGAAAATATAAATGGTACAAGACAACCAAAACCTGATCTGGATCGACCTTGAAATGACCGGGCTCAATCCTGATACTGACCTGATCATTGAGATAGCCACCGTGATAACCGATAAAAATTTGAATGTCCTCGCCGAAGGCCCTGCAATAGCGGTTAATCAACCTGATGCTGCGTTATTGGCGATGGACGATTGGAACCAAAAACATCACGGTCAATCCGGCCTGATAGACCGGGTGAGGGTGTCGAGATTGACCCAGCAAGATGCGGAAAAATTGACCCTGGATTTTTTGCGGGACTGGGTTCCGGAAAGGACATCACCGATGTGTGGAAACACTATTGGTCAGGACAGACGGTTTTTGGTGAAGTACATGCCCAAATTAGAGGAATATTTTCATTACCGCAGTATTGATGTTTCAACCCTGAAAGAACTGGTGGCGCGGTGGGGACCTGATCTTAAAGACGGTTTTAAAAAGGAAACCAAGCACCAGGCCTTAGCCGATATTCACGAATCCATTGACGAGCTACGTTACTACCGGGAGTATTTTATTGCTGGTAAGTATTCGGATAAAGGCCGTGCGCTTTAAGTTGTAGCATTATGAATCAATTGCTCGCGGTGGCGTTGGGCGGTGCCTGTGGCTCGGTGCTGCGCTTCCTGGTTTCCTCAGGGATTTATCAATGGTTGGGTAGGGGTTTTCCTTATGGAACCCTTTCTGTCAATGTCATCGGCTCGTTTTTAATCGGCCTGCTTGCCGAAGCGCTCATTCTTCAACGTATCAGCTTTACCTTAGAATACCGGGCAGCCATATTGGTCGGTGTGTTAGGCGGCTTTACGACATTTTCCAGCTTTTCTCTGGAAACCATTTATTTGATAGAGCAGGGCGCATTGACAAAAGCTGCGCTCAATGTGTCGATTAGTATTGTTGCCTGCTTGTTTGCGGTTTGGCTGGGTTTGCTCTTAGGTAGATGTTTATTTTATTATTCCGGCGGTGCAATTCAATGGTCTGGCGGCATGTTCCCTTACGCAATGGTCATTGTGAATGCCTTGCTCGCATTTATGATAGGTCTCGTCATGACCGTGTTGTTTCAGAAGGTGACAATGTCGATGGAATACCGGGCAGCGATTATGATAGTCGTCATCGGCACATACCTAACCTTGACTGGCTTATATTTAATCCTTTATTTGATGGAACACGGGTATTCATTCGAAGCCCATCTGAATCTGATGCTGAGTGTTTTCCTCAGTAACGGCCTAATTTGCATCTTTTTGCTGTGGATGGGTTTGTTGACCGGCAAAAGAATATAAGGCAAAAATATTAAGACTTTGTACGGCACATTTTTTAAATTTTAATTAGGCAGATACACCTTTATGTTAGATCCCCGTTTATTTAGAACTGAACTTGATTTTGTTAAAGAACAATTGGGCAGACGTTCGTTCGCGTTTGACCCGGAACCCTACTGTGTGTTGGAAGCACGACGCAAAGAAGTCCAAGTCAAGACTCAAGAATTACAAAATGAGCGCAACAGCCGCTCAAAAGCCATAGGGCAAGCGAAAGCCAAGGGCGAAGACACGCAACCGTTGATGGATCAAGTACAGCACCTTGGTGATGAACTGAAAACGGCGGAAATGGAGCTGGCTGAGATCCAAAACAAAATGTCAGAATTGATGGAAGTTATCCCTAATATCCTGGATGAATCCGTACCCGAAGGCAAAAACGAAGAAGCCAATGTTGAGATAAGCCGCTGGGGTAAGGTGCCTGAATTCAAGTTTACGCCCAAAGACCATGTCGATTTAGGCGCGAAGAACAGATTGATTGATTTTGAACTGGGCGCAAAAATCGCAGGCGCACGCTTTGTGGTATTGAATGGTGCGTTGGCTAGATTGCAACGGGCAATTATCCAACTCATGCTAGATACGCACACTGCTGAGCATGGTTATAGTGAGACTTACGTGCCTTATCTGGTGAATGCCGATAGCTTATACGGTACAGGCCAGTTGCCGAAATTTGAGGCGGACTTGTTCAAGGCCAACGACGATCCGGCCTTGTATTTAATACCGACGGCGGAAGTCCCTGTCACAAATATAGTCAGGGACGTGATTGTCGATGCTAAAGACCTACCGTTGAAATTCGTCTGCCACAGCCCGTGTTTCCGCAGCGAAGCGGGTGCTTACGGACGCGATGTGCGCGGCATGATCCGCCAGCACCAGTTTGAAAAGGTCGAAATCGTCCAAATCGTCAGGCCGGAAGATTCTGCCAAGGCGCACGAAGAACTGACCCGTCATGCCGAAATCATCCTGGAAAAACTGAACTTGCCTTATCGAAAGATGCTGCTGTGCGCGGGTGACACGGGCTTTTCGTCAGCAAAAACCTACGATCTTGAAGTCTGGCTGCCAGGGCAGGGCGCGTATCGGGAAATTTCCTCATGCAGCAATTTCAAGGACTTTCAGGCGCGGCGCTTACAAGCACGTTGGCGCAATCCAGAAACTGGAAAACCGGAGTTGGTGCATACCTTGAACGGCTCAGGCTTGGCAGCTGGCAGGACGTTGATTGCAGTGATGGAAAATTACCAGGATGATCAGGGACGTATTTATATTCCTGATGCGTTGTTGCCTTACATGGGTGGGGTGAAGGTTATTGAGTAATTTGGTTGATACCGTTCGTACCCACAGGGCATAAATGGTGAGCTTGTCGAACAATGAAAGGAAGCAGCATATTAATCCCCTCTCCCCCTGTGGGAGAGGGCTAGGGTGAGGGGGTATTGAAAGTGTCGCTACCGCGACGATTGTTTTAAATGCCAGTTCCCGCACTGGCGGACGAGATACTTTTCTTTGCCTGTTCAAAGAAAAGTATCCAAAAGAAACGACCTCCGGATGCCACTTGTTTCCTGCGCTTCTCGCATTTACCAGGGGTTGTCAAAAGGGACTCCCCGTCCCTTTGACAATGTGCGGCATCCCTGACGCATCCCTGCGCGGCATACGGGAAATTATGTTTTTATTTTTCAAATTCTTGATTTTATGGGTCAAACTAAAAGAAGAATTGATAGGGAAACAGAATACGGATATATGAGTATTGATAGATGTGTTTGTAATCATTGCGTCAGTGATAGGCATATAAAGCAATTTATTAAAGGAAATGGCGAAAAATCAAAATGTGACTATTGCGGAAAGAAAAGAGCAAAAACAGTTCAATTTAATAAGTTTATAGAATTTTTTCTTGAACATGTTGATAGTGTATACGGCAATCCTCTTGAGGAGCTTGCTAATTTTGATGATGCTAAAAGTTTTGGTATCACCGAGTTACTGGTCGATTGCGACATAGACTTAACTAAGCAAGAATCTTTACGGAACGATGTTGAAGATTCTTTAAGCGACCGTGTATGGTGTGAGACACCATATTATTTACCGGATTTATCAGAGGCCTTGCAATATGGTTGGGATGAATTCGTCGATGTTGTTAAACACAAATCCAGATACGCTTTTTACCAATTTGACGAAGAATATCCCTGTAGCCCAATACCACCTAATGCATTTTTAGATGCATTAAGTGACATTTTTTCAAAATTGGAATTATATAGAACCTTATCTAAAGGCACTTATTTTTATAGAGTTAGATTTGAAAACAAAGACATACAATTAAAATCTGCTTCTGATTTAGCAACAAATAACCCAAAAAATACAAAACAAGCAAATAGAATGAGTCCTGCTGGAATACCTATGTTTTACAGTGCTTTTGATATAGGAACAGCAATAAAAGAAACATATTCAGATAACAATAAAGAGCAAATTGCTACAGTTGCCAAATTCAAACTTTTGAAAGATATTTCTTTAGTTGACCTTTGTAGAATTCCGCCGTGTTTAGGCTTTTTTGAAAACGCTAATTACTGTAATCATCAAATTGAATTTATAAACGAATTTGTAAAAGCTATTTCAGCACCAATTGATAAAGACGGGAGTGAACATATCGACTATGTTCCCACACAAATCATAACGGAACATATCCGTTACGTTCATCACAGGAAAAAAGACAACGAAAAAATGTACGGTCTAATTTATCCAAGTTCAAAGTCTAAAGGAAAAAATTCAGTTGTTATATTTTGTGAACATGAACATTGTGTTGAAAAAGGCGAAGCAAAAGAAGATAGTTTTTTTGAACTCGAATCTTTAAAAAGAGTTAAGCCCAAATCCTTTATTTAACTAACATCGAATATATTTTTTGGATCAACATGAACAGTCAGGTTGAGAAGGTGCAAATAAGCCCAACACATGACTACCATAACCGTGAGAATACAAGCACTAACTTAATGAGCTATTGGATATTTGCTGACTTTTTTCTATTGCATTTCTCGCATAACAACTGAATGTTTCGCTCCGTATTAGACCCATCTTTTGAAACTGGAATTATATGGTCATATTCTAGCTTTTCGTTTGAGCCGCATTCTACACACTTACCATTGTCTCGCCTCCATACTGCTATTTTTACGGAGGATGGCACAAATCTTTCGGGTTGACTGCTCGTTAAATCATCATCAGTTTGATCCTCAAAAGGAATAAAATCCGGCTCAACCAAAATACGAAGTGCCTCTATCATATACTCAATTTCTGCAAGCACTCTTTCCTTTATATACCAATGTTTTGGAGCAAATCCTGCTATAGCTAATTGTCTAACAACATGTTTTTCAATCTCTTCTTGGGGAGCATTGGCATTTTTTAGTAGATCAAATGTTGCTTTTGGCTCATGCCCGAGTTGTTTTAACCTTTCAGATTTAAAGTGTTGCAGTACGCTTTGATGGTTGTATATGATGGAATAAAAGGTATGTAACGACTCATGTGTGCTGACGATGGAAGATAAACTTTCACTAAAAAGCAATAAAGCCTTCATCTCCTTTCCATTTTCAATCAATTCTTTAACATCAGAATCTATTGCCTTTAATGCAGATTTATAATCTTCTTCATATTTATCAATAAGCGTTTTATGGTCATTGCTCAATCCAACACTACTATCTTCTTGAAAACCTGAAATATTCATTGTTGTATCCTTAAATTTTGTAAAAAAATCTTCACAAATGGTAAATTACCACAATGTGACTGACTGGTAAATTTCGTACGATGGTATACGTATAAATTGAATTAAAGCGAATCCCGTATGTTGGGTATTTGTAGGTTGGTGGTGAGGTACGAACCCCAACGTGATGCCGACCATTATATTTGTTGGGGTTCACAAGTTCCCCACAACCTACTTTCCTGTTTTGGTTGAATACACAAAGCACACATCGTATGCTATTATTCTCCGCATGAAGCACTACACTTGGAATCCTGAAAAGAACAAGATGCTCAAAAAAGAGCGTGGCATTGGCTTTGAGGACGTGGTGTTTCACATTGAGGCGGGTGATGAGGTTGATGTCTTGGAACATCCCAACAAGAAGCGTTATCCAAACCAAAAAATCTCGGTTGTTCTGATAGAGGGCTATGCCTATTTGGTGCCGTTCGTTGAATCGGACGTGGAAATTTTTCTAAAAACCATCATCCCCAGCCGCAAAGCCACAAAACTTTATGTAGGTGATCACAATGAAAAAACTTGATCCTGAAGAGCAAGCACTGTTAGATGACTTTGATACTGGTATTCTCACGCGAGTTCCAGGCCTTAAGTCCGAGCTTGAACGGCACAAAGGCTATGCGGCAGGGACATTTCAAAAAGATAGCCGGATCAATATTCGTATTTCATCCAAAGATTTACGGTTGCTCCAAAAACGCGCCTTGAGTGAAGGCTTGCCTTATCAGACGCTTATTTCCAGCCTTTTGCACAAGTATGTAGAGGGACGGCTGACGGAACATGGCATAGGTGGTTCTGACTAAGTCCTTCGACGACCAAAGGAAGTGCCTGTGGTACAGGATCGGCATCCGAAGGGTACTTGTGACCCTTGGTTATAAAGACTAACGGCGTACTTTACTTTGATCAGTATTCCTGTATTTAACTACATTTAGAAAAAATAGAATAAATGACTGTAAGAACCCGATTTGCCCCCAGCCCCACAGGCTATTTACACGTAGGCGGTGCCCGTACCGCCCTGTTTTCCTGGCTTTATGCCCGTAAGCACAATGGAAAATTTATCTTACGAATTGAAGATACCGACCTTGAGCGTTCAACTCAGGAATCGGTCGATGCCATTTTGCAAGGCATGGATTGGTTGGGTTTGAGCTATGACGAAGGCCCTTTTTATCAAACGCACTGTTTTGATCGATATAAGGAAGTCATCCAACAGTTGATCGACCAAGGCGACGCTTACCGTTGCTATTGCAGTAAGGATGAATTGGAACAGTTGCGCAAACAACAGATGGCAAATAAGGAGAAGCCCCGCTATAACGGTAAATGCCGCCATTTGACTGAGCAGCAGCTCGGTAAGGAATTCGTGGTACGTTTCAAAAATCCTGCGGACGGTGCAATTACCATTCATGATTTGGTCAAGGGTGATATTACAGTTGCCAACAAAGAGCTGGACGATCTTATTATCGCTAGGACGGATGGTTCACCTACGTATAACTTAACGGTGGTGGTTGATGATATGGATATGCAGATTACCCATGTTGTTCGCGGTGATGACCATGTCAATAATACGCCTAGGCAAATCAATATCCTCAATGCGCTGGGTGCAAAATTGCCCAAGTACGCGCATTTGCCGATGATATTGGGTTCTGATGGTGCGCGGTTGTCCAAGCGGCATGGTGCGGTTAGCGTTATGCAGTTCCGTGATGAAGGTTATTTGCCTGAGGCGCTATTGAATTATCTGGTGCGCTTGGGTTGGTCGCATGGCGACCAGGAAATTTTTTCTATTGATGAGATGATTGCCAATTTTAGCCTGGAAGCCATCAATGTATCGGCTTCTGCTTTCAACATGGAAAAGCTGTTGTGGCTGAACCATCATTACATTATGAATTCTGACCCTGCTCACGTAGCCAAGCATTTGCTATGGCACATGAAGCAACGTGGTGTTGATTTGGAGCTAGGCCCTGATCTTGTCGACGTGGTCTTGGCGCAAAGGGAACGCTGTAAAACCTTAGTCGAAATGGCGGCGGCTAGCCTTTATTTTTATCAAGATTTTGATGGATACGATGAAAAAGCGGCAAAAAAGAACTTTACGGCAGGTTCTGATTTGGTGTTGTCGAACCTTCATGACGAATTTTCGCAGTTGCAGACCTGGGAGCGTGAGCCATTACATGCAACCGTACACAACTTGGCGGAAAAAATGGCAGTGGGTTTGGGTAAAGTTGCCCAACCTTTGCGCGTCGCGGTTTGCGGATCAGCCGTTTCCCCAGCCATTGACATAACTCTGGAATTGGTTGGTAAAAAAGTGACCTTGGCAAGATTACAAAAAGCCATAAACTACATCAAGCATTCAAATTAATGCTGGACATATCGTGTAATTGTTGTACAATGCCGGGTCTCAGTTGAGGGGCCATAGCTCAGCTGGGAGAGCGCTTGCATGGCATGCAAGAGGTCAGCGGTTCGATCCCGCTTGGCTCCACCAAAAACTAGAAAAGACTAAGCAATTTTTAGTCCCCATCGTCTAGCGGCCTAGGACACTGCCCTTTCACGGCGGTAACAGGGGTTCGAACCCCCTTGGGGACGCCACATTATAAAGGCTGTCATTACGACAGCCTTTTTTATACCTGAATTTTTATACCTACAAGCAACTGTTTTTGAATTTCGTGGTTAGATTCTTGGCTAGATGGAAACTGTTGACTTAGCATTTGAGGAATTAGGTCCGGGGAATAAAGCCTCACTGCTGATCCTGCATGGTTTCTTCGCCTCATCACGTAACTGGCGCAAAATCGCAGAGAACCTTTCTGCAACATTCCATGTTTATGTTTTAGATATACGCAATCATGGCGCATCGCCGCATCATGGGACAATGGATTACCCGGCGATGGCAGCGGATGTTTTGCGGTTTTTAGATGCCCAAAATCTACATACAGCGCATGTACTTGGTCATAGTATGGGCGGCAAAATTGCTATGTGGCTGGCGTTGAATCATGCTGAGCGTATGAACAAGCTGATTGTGGTCGATATTGCTCCGAAAAGTTATACCCACAGTTTTAACACGATTATCCAGGCACTAATAGATTTGCCCTTGACTGACGTACATAACCGTAAGCAGGCAGATACTTTACTGGCCAACGCTATACCAGAAGCTGATTATCGTCAGTTTCTATTGCAAAATTTAATCTTCGCCAATGGCTGCTATAATTGGCGCGTGGATCTTGAGGTTTTTTTGCTGACGGCACCTAATATCGCTGCATTTCCCAATGCAGTGAACTTGGTTGCTTATAATGGCAAAACCTTATTTGTTGCTGGTGAACACTCCAAATATGTTGTGCCAGCAGATATTACAGGATTGTTTCCTGCTGCCGAGTTTATAACGATTGCCCAGGCTGGGCATTGGGTTCATGCCCAACGACCGGACGTTTTTACAGAAGTTGTTGAAAATTTTCTGCAAAGAGGGTAAAAATTAACTTCGTTATTGCAATAAATGATTTCAAAATTGAACTTTGGCATGAATCCGCAATCAAGTTTTTTGCCCAGTTTTGTTCTTTGCTGGTCGCGGTCGGTTATTACTGGAACAATCAGTTTTCAAAATGATGTTCCCAACAAATATAAAACCAGTGACTTCAATATGAATACTTGTTTGCTAACTACTAAAAATAAATATAAGGAGAAATCGGATGTCGAAAGGTCAAAATTTACAGGATAACTTTCTCAATGCGCTGAGAAAGGAACATACGCCTGTATCAATATTCCTCGTCAATGGAATCAAGCTGCAAGGCAAAGTGGATTCATTCGACCAGTATGTCATCATGCTAAAAAATACCGTCAGCCAGATGGTTTACAAACATGCCATCTCAACCATAGTCCCAGGCAAAACCGTCAGGCTAATCAGGGATGAAGAGACATCTGAAGAGTAATGTTGTTAGCGCGTCTTGCTGATTTTAAAAATTGACATCTTTGCAGGGAGTTCGATGAGGTATTTGTTTGTTTGACCGTCCGGATTCGGGCGAACGCGCTATTCTTGTTCATTTAACTCTCAAAGCCCATCATGAAGATTTGCTGGAACTTGAAGAGCTGGCAAAATCGGCAGGGACAAATCCAGTTCATGTAGTCACAGGTAGTCGAAAAAGCCCAGATGCCAAATATTTTGTCGGTACGGGCAAACTGGACGAGATTAAAAGTGCTGTCGAAGCACATTCTGCTGATATCGTATTATTTAATCATGCCTTATCTCCCAGCCAAGAGCGCAATCTTGAAGGCTTTTTGGGGGTCAGGGTGGTTGACAGAAATGGTCTCATCCTGGATATTTTTGCCCAGAGGGCGCAGTCATTTGAAGGTAAACTGCAAGTTGAATTGGCGCAATTGAAGCATTTGTCTACTCGCTTGGTGCGTGGCTGGACTCACTTAGAGCGGCAAAAAGGTGGTATTGGCATGCGCGGCCCTGGTGAAACTCAGTTGGAAACTGACCGACGTTTAATCGCGGTTCGCATCAAACAAATACAAAAGCGCCTTGAAAAGGTCGACAAACAACGTCATCAAGGCCGTAGCAAAAGAAAGAAATCCGAAATCCTGTCGGTATCCTTGGTGGGCTACACCAATGCCGGTAAATCCACTTTATTCAACCGCTTGACTGGTGCATCTGCCTACGCGGCTGACCAATTATTCGCTACTCTTGATCCTACATTGCGCGAATGTCGTCTTCCCAACAACACTAATGTCGTTCTCGCTGATACGGTGGGGTTTATTCGCCATTTGCCGCATGAGTTAGTGGCTTCATTCAAATCGACCTTGCAGGAAGCCAGTGAAGCAGATTTATTGCTGCATGTTATCGACGTGAACTCTGAAAACAGGGATGGCATCATTAAAGAAGTCAATCAGGTTTTGGGCGACATAGGCGCGGATAAAATTAAATGTATTGAAGTGTTTAATAAAGTAGATTTGTTGCCGGAAGGCCATGCCAGAATCGATAGGGATGCGATGGGTGAACCGGTTCGGGTCTGGATATCAGCTGAGACCGATATTGGTATTGATCTATTGCTCAAGGTCTTGGCCGAGCTGTGTTCGAGCGCAAAAAATCGCCTAAAATGTTATCTAAGACCCGATCAAGGCGAATTGAGAGCCAAATTATTTACTTGCGCAAAAATTATAGACGAGCATATTAACGATTCGGGCGGTAGCGATTTGATAATTGAGATAGATAACAAATACCTAGGGTTGTTAAATACAATCGAAACAGAAGAGTTAGTGTAGTTATTAGCCCAAGACATCAGGAAATCATTAATTGCAACCAATATCGCTAGTTGAGTTTTTCGGGAACTTTGCTAATGAAATTCCGGTTAACTACGATACAATACGCGATTAGGTCGGTAAGACATCTCGATGTTATCAAAGTGCTAATACTGAAACATCCCCGAAGATAGCCAATAAATAATCCAATATGGAGTACAAATATGTCGTGGAATGAGCCAGGTGGTGATAAGAAAGATCCTTGGAGTGGCAAGGGCGATCAAAAGGGGCCACCCGATCTGGATGATGCAATACGGTCATTGCAAGAAAAACTAAGCAATATCTTTGGTGGTGGTAAAGGCTCTGGTGGTAATGGCGGCAATTCCCCAAATCTTTTTTCTACACAGAATATCCTGAAAAACATTGGCTTCATCGCATTAGGGTTTTTAGCGATCTGGATTTTCAGCGGTTTATACACGGTTGATGAAGGGATGAGAGGCGTGGAAACACGCTTTGGGCAATACACCCGCTCCACAGATTCTGGGTTAAATTGGCACATTCCTGCGCCAATAGAGCAAGTTGAAAAAGTTAATGTGCAGCAACAGCGTTATATCGAAGTTGGCTATCGATCCGGCGGTAACGGTGGTCAGGCACAAGGTGCTGTTGGCGTTCCCAAAGAAGCTCTGATGCTCACTAAGGATGAGAATTACGTCGATGTCCAGCTCGCTGTGCAATATCAAGTTAAAGATGCAAAAGCGTTTCTTTTTAATCTAGCCGAGCCAGAAGCGACTTTAAAGCAAGTTACCGAAAGTGCGTTGCGTGGGGTTATAGGTGGCAGCAATATGGACTTTGTGTTGACTGAAGGCCGAAGCGAAGTTGTTGCCCAGGCTAAAAAAGAAATTCAGGCAACAATGGATTCATACAACTCCGGCCTGCAAATAGCGAGTGTGAATTTACAAGACGCGCAGCCTCCTGAGCAAGTCCAAAACGCTTTTGAGGACGCTATTAAAGCGAGAGAAGATCAACAACGCTTTATCAATGAAGCTGAAGCCTATTCTAATGATGTCGTGCCTAAGGCACGAGGTGCTGCCGCCAGAAAATTACAAGAAGCCGAAGGCTACAAAGAGCAAGTAATTGCCCAAGCACAAGGTGAAACCAGCCGCTTCACCCAATTACTCACGGAATATAGAAAAGCCCCTGAAGTGACCAGAAAGCGGTTGTACATCGAGTCTATGGAAACCGTGTTATCCGAAACAAACCCGGTGATGATCGATGTCAAGGGCGGCAACAATATGATGTATTTGCCGTTGGACAAGATGATCCAACAAAAACAGACTACCGCCCAAACGCAAGTAGACGAAGTTGCTTCCCAACCGGAAATAGATCGTCGGTCACCTAAACACAGTCCAGTCGTTATCCAGGAAGAGCAACAACAGCAAATAATTGACAGGCCGTCTGTTCGTGGTCGTGAACGTGATGCAAGGGGACGCTAATGTTACAGAATAAAATAATACTTGGTGTAGGTGCACTCATAATCCTTGGGATGATGTGCGTTTTTACAGTTGATCAAACAGAAAAAGCCATTAAATTTCAATTAGGTCAAATCCAAAAATCTGATTACGAACCAGGGCTGCACTTCAAATGGCCGTTCGTAAACAATATCAAGAAATTTGATGCCCGAATTCAGACGATGGACTCAAAGCCTGAGCGTTTTTTGACAGCAGAAAAGAAAAACGTGATTGTTGATTCATTTGTTAAATGGCGTATCGGCGATGTTAACAAATTTTATACGGTTGTTTCCGGTGATATCAGTCAGGCAAATTTACGGTTGGATCAAATTATCAAAGATGCTTTTCGAGGTGAATTTGGTAAGCGTAATATTAAGCAGTTAGTATCGACCGACCGCGAAGCGATACGGGAAATTCTTATCAAAAACTCCAAACCACTGGCATCAAACTTGGGTTTAGAGATTATTGATGTTAGGGTTAAACGTATTGATTTACCAGAAGAAGTCAGCAGTTCTGTATTCAGGAGAATGGAAGCAGAACGTGAACGCGTTGCGCGGGAGTTTCGTTCGCAAGGATCAGAAGCGGCCGAAAAAATTCGTGCCGATGCAGATAGACAACGCGTAGTGACTTTGGCTAATGCTTTCCGTGATGCAGAAAAGTTACGCGGTGAAGGCGATGCAAAATCGGCTGAAATTTATGCCAATGCGTATGGTGCTGACGCTGAATTTTTCACTTTCAATCGCAGTTTAAATGCCTATAAAAAGACTTTTTCTGGTTCAGGTAGTATGATGGTGATTGATCCTGATTCAGATTTTTTCAAATATTTCAAAAATCAAGGTTCAGGAAAATAAATCCGGGCTAAAATATTTATTTGAGTTGAACTATTTCGAACCTGAGTTTTACGTTTAAAAACGTCTTAATAAGGCTTTAGAAATTAAAATAAAAACGCTCCACTTGTGGGGCGTTTTGTTTGAGTGAGAATTATGCAACAAAAAGATTCCTGGCTTTTACCTGAAGGCATAGAAGAGTTATTGCCTGATGAAGCGACGTATCTTGAAAAATTACGCCAGCGGATGCTTCATTTGTTGGGGTGTTGGGGTTACGAGTTAGTCGTTCCGCCGATGATTGATTTTATTGATTCATTGCTGACCGGTTCCGGGCATGACCTGGATTTACAAACATTCAAACTGACCGACCAAATCAGCGGCAAAACATTAGGTTTCAGGGCGGATATGACACCACAGGTGGCAAGGATCGATGCCCATCAGCTCAAACGCGACTGGCCTACGCGGCTGTGCTATGTCGGAACTGTGCTGCATACCCGTGGCGATCCTCTGGAAAAAACCAGAAGCCCAATGCAGATAGGTGCTGAACTTTATGGTCATGCCGGCATCGAGAGCGATGTTGAAGTTATCCGTTTGATGCTGGAACTACTAGGGCATTCAGGAATACAAAATGTCCATCTTGACTTGGGGCATGTGGGCATATTTCGCGCCCTGGCTAACCAGGCTGGACTCGACCAATCCGAAGAAAGTGCTTTGTTTGACATTTTACAACGAAAAGCCAGACCGGAACTTGCTGAGTTAATCGCCAGACTTAATGTTAATAAAGACATTAAAGCCATGCTTTTGAAGCTACCAGAATTAAATGGCGGTAGGGAAGTCATCAACAAAGCCAGATTGCTGTTGGCGAAAGCAGATACACAGGTTGCTCAAGCAATAACAGATCTTGAAGCAACCTCAGACCAGTTGTCTGCGTACTTTCCGTCTTTGACGATGAGTTTTGATTTAGCCGAACTGCGTGGTTATCACTACCATACCGGCGTGGTGTTCGCTGCTTTTGTACCGACTATTGGCCGGGAAATTGCCCGTGGTGGGCGTTATGACAATATTGGTGCCGTATTTGGTCGCGCCCGCCCGGCAACGGGTTTTAGTGCAGATCTCAAATGTTTGGCTTTACTGGCTAAGCAGAACAACCAGAATCAATCTATGCAACGCGTTTTTGCCCCCCATCTTGATTGTCTTGAGTTACGTCAAAAAGTCAGTGATCTTCGTGCCAACGGTCAAATTGTCATCCAGCAATTGCCAGGGCAACTGGGTGGTGCAAAAGAATTAGGTTGCACGGCTACACTTACACAAGACCAGCAAACCTGGATCATCAAGACACTAGACTAAGTTCGGAATTATTATGGGAAAAAATGTCGTAATTATAGGTACCCAATGGGGTGATGAAGGTAAGGGTAAGTTGGTTGATTTGTTGACCGAACAAGTCCATGCCGTCGTCCGTTTTCAGGGCGGACATAATGCTGGTCACACCCTGGTTATCAAAGGCAAGAAAACCGTCCTACACCTGATTCCCTCTGGCATTCTCAGGGAAAACGTCCAGTGCATGATAGGTAACGGGGTCGTGTTGTCCTTAAATGCTTTAATGGAAGAAATCGACTTTCTGGAAAATGCCGGGGTTTCAGTCAAAAATCGCCTGTTAATTAGTGAAGCGTGTACCTTGATTCTGCCTGTCCATGTCGCGGTTGATAAAGCGCGGGAATTGGCAAGGGGCAGCAAAGCCATTGGCACGACAGGTCGCGGTATTGGCCCTGCTTATGAAGATAAAGCGGGACGCAGGGGTTTGAGGGCAGGGGACTTGCTCACTCCGATGGTGTTTGCCGAGAAACTTAAAGAGTTGCTGGATTACCATAACTTCATGTTGACTGGATATTACAAGGCCGAAGCGGTTGATTATCAACAAACACTCGATGAAGCGCTCAAATTGGGCGAGCAAGTCAAACCGATGTTAACGGATGTCAGCGAGGCTTTATACCGCTATCAGGAACAAGGCAAAAATCTGTTGTTTGAAGGTGCCCAGGGCGCATTGCTGGACATCGACCACGGTACATTTCCGTACGTGACCTCATCCAGTACCACAGCAGGTGGTGCCGCGACTGGCAGCGGTATCGGGCCGCTCGATTTGGATTATGTGTTGGGCATAACCAAAGCCTACTCTACCCGCGTGGGCAACGGCCCATTTCCTTCCGAATTGCACGATGCCAATGGCGAACACCTTGGCACTGTAGGTCATGAATTTGGTGCAACGACAGGCCGTAAACGCCGTACTGGCTGGTTTGATGCGGTCGCCATGCGTAAATCGGCAAAACTCAACAGCCTTAGCGGCATTTGCTTGACTAAGCTGGATGTGTTGGACGGCCTTGAAAAAATCGGTATCTGCACAGGCTACAAACTCAATGGAACAGTGACCGAAACAGCGCCTCTTGGTGCTGAGCAATACCAGCAATGCGAGGCAATTATTGAAGAAATGCCCGGCTGGAATGGCGTCACTGCCGGTATTACCGACTTTAACGCCTTGCCCGAAAATGCTAAAGCCTATATCAAACGCATTGAAGAATTGGTCGGCGTTAAAATCACGATCCTGTCTACTGGTGCGGAAAGGGATGAAACGATAGTGCTTGAGAACCCGTTTGCCTAATTGTTTAACACAAAGTTCAAATAGCGCCTGAGTATGTTAAGTCCGGTATTATCAAATCGAATTGTTGTACTTGATACCGAAACCACGGGACTTAATCCTCAGGACGGACACAGGATCATAGAAATAGGCTGTGTCGAACTGATTAATCGTCGGCTCACCGGCAACCGCTTTCACGCCTATATCAATCCAGACAGGGACATTGATGCCGGTGCCATTGAAGTGCACGGTATTACCAGTCAGTTTTTGGAAGACAAACCCCGATTCACTGACATCGTTGCCGATTTTATTGCCTTCATCAAAGATGCTGAATTGGTTATCCATAATGCCCCTTTTGATGTCGGTTTCATCAATTATGAACTTTCTCTTTTAACCGATAAATCCAAAATCGACAAAGCTAGCACGGTACGCGATTTCAGTACTGTTTTCGACACCTTGGCCTATGCTAGACAAAAGCATCCCGGACAACGCAATAGCCTGGATGCCTTATGTAAGCGCTATTCTATAGATAACAGCCACCGGGAACTGCACGGCGCGCTGCTGGATGCCGAAATTCTGGCTGACGTGTTTTTGCTGATGACCGGTGGGCAATTCTCTTTGCTGGATGAAGGCGAAAAAGCTGAACAGGAATCGGGAAAAATCCATAAGCCCAAGCAATTAGCTAGCAATCGACCGTCGTTAACCATTATTTATTGCAACGAGCAGGAGCTGGTTGAGCATCAACAACGATTGTCTGCGGTTGAAAAAGCGGGTGGCTTGTGTGTTTGGAAACAGTAGGTTGTGGTAGATTAGATGCGAAAACCATCTCGTTCTAATATAGGTAGTTTTTTAAGTATTTGTTTTTAATTGGTTTGTAGGCGGAATAACCTAAAGGTCATTTATGTCCATGAGTGTACAAGTGCCTATGAGTCGCGTGTATTTCGGAGTGACAAACCTAGATTTGTCACTCCGCGTAATTCGCCACTCCAATCTATATTAGCCTGTCGCCGATTCTTGCGGCCTTACTTTCAAGTTGCAGAGTAATCTCAAATATATTACGCATCAATCACTTTCGGTTTAGCCCGACTGGAAGTTGAACTAATTCTTTTCTTACTTTTGTCCGGTTTTTTAGCGGAATCATCAGATTTAGGGTATTTGCCTGATGATTCGCCGAGCCTGGAAATATTTAACGCCTGACCGACAACCCGAACTTTTTTCAATTCGTTGAACAACTCTTTGGGCATACCAGCCGGTAATTCCACCGTACTGTAGTCGTCCTCAATCTTGATGCGGGCAATGTGGTCGCCGTCTATACCGGTTTCATTGGCGATGGCACCAACGATGTTTCCGGGTTTTACGCCGTGGGCATGACCTACTTCAATGCGGAAGGTTTCCATTTCGATATTTGCGGCACCCGCACGTCGAGGTTTACGCTCGGTTTGTGACCGGTCAAAGCGTTCCGGCCGGTCTGATCTTGATGGCTTGCCTTCTCTACTGTCCCTGTCGTCACGGCTGTCTTTAGGCCGTTTGGGCAGGTTTTGCATTAGCAAAGGCGTGTCGCCCTGTGCCAGCTTGGCTAATGCCGCGGCTATCTCCAGTGCGGTGACATTATGTTCTTGCTCATACTGCTCGATAAGCTGGCTGAAAAAACTCAATTCTTCGGCAGCCAAAGTATCGGTGATATTTTGCTTAAAGCGGGAGATACGCTTGTTGTTGATAACTTCCGTGGACGGCAAACCCATCTCTTCAACCTTTTTCTTGGTTGCTTTTTCGATGTTGAACAGCAGTTTGCGTTCTCTGGGAGCGATAAACAAGATTGCATCGCCTGTACGTCCGGCACGGCCCGTCCTGCCGATACGATGAATGTAGGATTCGGTATCGTAAGGGATGTCGTAATTCACGACATGGGTGATGCGGTCTACGTCGAGCCCACGGGCAGCGACATCGGTGGCAATCAAAATATCCAGTTTGCCGCTTTTCAGATGGTTAATAGAGCGCTCACGCAACGCTTGCGACATATCGCCGTTGATTGCGGCGGCAGAATAACCGCGTGCTTCCAGCTTTTCGGCGAGTTCGACCGTTGCTGTTTTCGTCCTGACGAAGATGATCATGCCGTCGAAGGTTTCGACTTCCAGGATGCGGGTGAGGGCATCCAGTTTGTGGGTACCGCTCACCAACCAAAAACGCTGGCGAATATTTTCTGCCGATGCGGTGGTGACTTTAATGGTCACTTCTTCGGGTTTGTTCAGATATTTTTGTGCGATTTTTCGGATGACACTGGGCATGGTCGCCGAGAACAGCGCAATCTGCTTGTCTGCTGGCGACTGTTCGAGTACCCATTCAACATCGTCGATAAAACCCATGCGTAACATTTCATCGGCTTCATCAAGCACCAATACGCTCAGTTTATCTAAAACAAGCGTACCACGGCGCATGTGATCCATAACTCGGCCTGGCGTACCGACAACGACATGAGCACCGCGCTTGAGTGAGCGCAACTGTGTGCTGTAATCCTGACCGCCGTAAATTGGCAGGACATGAAAGCCTTTTAAATGGGCGGCATAGCGTTGAAATGCTTCAGCTACCTGAATAGCTAGCTCACGAGTGGGCGCTAAAACAAGTGCTTGCGGGTCTTTTTGTTTGAGATCTATCCGGGACAAGATAGGTAACGCAAAAGCGGCGGTTTTGCCGGTTCCGGTTTGGGCTTGCCCCAATACATCTCTGCCTTCCAGCATGTATGGGATTACTTGCGCCTGGATAGGTGAGGGCGTTTCATAGCCGACATCGTCCAATACTTTTAGGACAGGTTCAATCAGCGCTAGCGTATGGAAAGAGGGTGCTTCTGGAGTATCAATAGACATTAATTTACCTGTTGGGAATAAGAAGGGTGCTTTAGCGTGGTGCGCTATGATTCACAATCGGCTTTTAAGTTGACATTTTCAGTCATAGCTTGTGAGCTCGAACCCTACCAGATAACCAGATCAGATAACAACAGAGCGGAGCAATTGATTGTTGACACAAATAACCTAGCCCTAAAGCTATATGTGCATTGTACATCATTCCAAATAAGTTTCCCTAATTAAAACAATAAGCTCAACTTCCGTTTGACAAGCTATCACCTATTAAATTAGGGTATGGCATAACACTGAGTGCATTGTGCTAGGCGGCGGATTGAGGTCTTGTAACCATCGCGCAGGCTGCAGAAGCTAATGCTGAAATTCAAATCTTAAATTTTTAAAAATAGTTGGAGACATACATGCATAACGTCACACTGATTAAAGGCGATGGGATTGGCCCGTCGATTATGGACGAGGCAGTCAAAATAATAGACGCGTCCGGTGCCAAGATACATTGGGAAGAAGCCTATGCAGGCATGGCGGCGTATGACAAATACGAAACACCATTGCCAGAAGCGACAATGGATTCCATCGACAAGACACGTGTGGCCTTTAAGGGGCCGTTGACGACTGTCGTGGGCACCGGTTTCAGAAGCATCAATGTTGCTCTGCGGCAAAAATATGAGTTGTACGCTAATGTTCGTCCTGCAACCAATTGGGAAGGTATCAAAACCCGTTTTGATAATGTCGATATTGTGATCGTCAGGGAAAATACCGAAGGTTTATATTCGGGGCTTGAGCATTATCTCACCCCCAAAAAAGATATTGCCGAAAGTTTGGCGGTGGTCACCCGTAGCGGCTCCAAGCGCGTCATTGAATATGCTTTTAAATATGCTCGCGACAACAACCGCAAAAAAGTCACCGTTTGCCATAAAGCCAATATCTTAAAATACACCCAGGGGATATTCTTAGATGTCGCACGGGAAACTGCGGCCAAATATCCAGACATCCAGTTCGATGAAAAAATCGTCGATGCCGCTTGCATGCACATGGTGATGAATCCCCAGCAGTTTGATGTTGTCGTGACTACCAATATGTTCGGCGATATTCTGTCGGATTTAACCGCCGGTTTGGTGGGTGGACTTGGCTTGATTCCTGGGGCAAATATTGGTGATGACGCGGCTCTTTTCGAAGCTGTCCACGGCAGCGCACCGGACATTACCGGGAAAAACCTAGCAAATCCCGCCGCCGTAGTTATGGCTGGCGTGATGATGTTAAATCATCTGGGCGAGTTTGAAGCAGCCAAGCGTATTGATAATGCGATTAAAAAAGTCGTCAGGGAAGGCAAGTACGTTACGCCTGATTTAAATCCGCAATCTAAAGTCGGGACGAAAGAAATGGGTGATGCAATTGTGGCAGCATTGGAATAAGTGCTGAACCGATAAAGCTAGAGAAACAAAGCTTTGCCCATATTTATTAAGCTATTCGAAACCATCGCCACACTAGGTTCGGAAACCTCTAGTGGAGAACCAATTCAAGCGAGTGTGGCTGATGTTTATCTTTTAATTTCTTAGAACCTGTTCAAGATTCAATATTAAGAATATCCTATAAAATTTTGATAGGTATACAGGATGGGTTGTCCAAGCGACATATACCCTCTGGGGCACAAGAGTCGGGAACAGTTTGAGCGGATTAGGGGGCTATTGGAATCGGCACGGGAGAAAACCAAGCCGAGGAAAGTCGACCTTTATGATGTGTTTTGTGGATTGCTGTACGTGCTCAAAAGCGGATACCAATACCCAGAGGGCATAAAGGGACGCAAGGCCAAGACCAGCTTCCTGGTTATTGACGCGCAGGGCGTCGGCAACACCGACACCGCCAAGCGGAAAGGTTACGATACCCAAAGGGCACATCGGTGTTGACAGCCAAGGGTTGCCGCACTTTGTCGCAGTCACTACGGCTGAGGTGACTGACCGTCAAGAGGCGTTGGGCGGCATGAAAAACACCTCAACTCAAGTTTGCAAATGGTGAACTTGGCTTTCTTGAGGTTACTGCTGGTTAGATCAAGAACAGGTTTTAACAACCGGTTCTTGATATGTTCTGATTTGAGTGGTTCTTTCAGTAATGGATTATCTTGAAGGTAAATCATACCCGCAGCCAGATAAGTACATGCACGCCAATAAGCGTTAATGCTGTTGATCTCATCTGAACTCAGTGGTGCGGAACTGGCGCTACAGTTATCGATTCATCCGATGTAGTCATAAGGCATATATCGCCAGTATTTCATAGGGTTAAAAACTGTTCATCTTTAACAAAGGAGTGTGTGGCTATTTATTAGGCAGTCTGCTTGTTGTGCCACGTCAGCTGCAAACTTAAGATCTATACGTCGCCAAATACCGTTCACAGATTTAATGTTCGGTTGGAGCCGCCTAATCGTTCCAGAGTCAGTTGACGATAATATCACGCGCAGAAGATGGTATTGCCTAAATCGTCGGTAACCAGCAGGGCTGTGTACTTATCCATTGCTACGGCTATACGGGTATTGCTGTCGACATTAACAAGGTTCGTCAGCACATTGGCCTGCTTCCCGAAAGGCTTGCCAGCTTTGAAAACTCGATAACCGCTGCGTGATCCCAGATCACACGAGCCGAGTTGACCAATGAAAACTCCGTTGTTGGCTTTTTGACCGAAGAGTCCCGGATTCAGGTCAAAAATCGGGGCGTAGGCGGCTATCCAAGCGTCCCTGATGAATTTCGCCCAAGCCGCCGCCAAAACGACAACCTGGAAACCTTACTGTGCTCACCTTAAAAACCGGTAAGTTTTTAGCCACCCAAACTTTGGTGATCCTGGCGAGGGAACTATTACGTATCGCGTTTTTACTTTGGCAGCTACCTGGCGAAAAATTCAATGCACAAAAAATAGCTTGCTTTAGATGTTCGGGTTGAAAAAGCCATAGAATCCAAATATCCAAAAGGCATAAAGGCGAACGGGACTTAAGGGCTTCACAAGGCTGAATCAACAGCAGTTAATAGCAAAAAATTTTATTTCATCTCAAAATTTAAACACAGTGTTTACCTATAAGATAAATTTGTAGAAGTAAATATGTACTAAAATGGTCAGATATTGCATTTCCCATTAGGGAATATGAATGTGTTTGTTAATCAAGGAGACAACATGGCTTTTGAATTACCCCCATTACCATACGGCAAAAATAAATTGATCCCCCATATTTCCGAAGAAACATTGGATTACCATTATGGCAAGCATCACCAAACCTATGTCACCAACCTGAACAACTTGGTTCCGGGAACTGAGTTTGAGGGCTTGACGCTTGAAGAAATTATCATGAAATCGTCAGGTGGCATTTTCAATAATGCCGCCCAAGTTTGGAACCACACTTTTTATTGGAACAGTTTGTCACCTAACGGCGGCGGCGAACCTACAGGCGCACTGGCCGATGCGATTAATGCAGAGTTCGGATCATTCGCTGGTTTCAAAGAAGCATTTACCAAATGTGCAGTAACCACATTTGGTTCGGGTTGGGCGTGGTTGGTAAAAAATCCAGAAGGCAAATTAGCCTTGGTCAGTACCAGCAATGCCGGTTGTCCATTAACAGAAGGTCATACACTTTTATTGACCTGCGACGTTTGGGAACACGCCTATTACATCGACTACCGTAACGCCCGCCCAGCCTATCTGGAAGCGTTCTGGGCCTTGGTTAACTGGGAATTTGCTTCGGCTAATTTTTCAGGTAAATAATTTCTTAAGCGGTAACCTATGTAAGGTCTTTGCCTCGGCACGGCAAGTTGCCCCTTGGCTTGGCCTGTGCACCGGCAAGATTCCAGTACCCAAAGGGCATAAATGGTGGTGAGCCTAAACTCTTGGGCATCTGCCTAGAGGGCACAAGAGCAAGCGGGGGGTATCTGCCGCTCGCTGTTGATCCATGGCGGCAGGGCGATAGCAATGCCGCCGCCAAGAAAGACGATGCCCAACGCCCAAGAGTGCGGGTGCAAGAGCCGCTAGATCAACGGGTTGGTCAAACGGCGGAATGTCAATATTGCCGCCGTGGCCGTGGCCAACAAGAATGCCAGGATTGTTTGGGCAAGTTCAGAGGATTATGACGTTCGACCCAACCCGTGGTTAACAAAGGGCAGCAGTGTCCCTTGCTTAACAAATAGTGAGATAAAACAATAGTCACTTCCAGTTGCTCAGCAATCCGCTTAGCTTTAGGGCCTTCAAGGCCGATAACGTAATAGAGCTGAAAACATGCGGATATCCATCAGGGTCAGGGATAATCAAGATCCCAATAACAGGACGGATAGTTGGAAGCAACTGCGTTTATTGACCAATGCAATCAGAAAGAAAAAGCCTGCAAAAACCAGGAGTTCATTATGGAGCTAAGTCGCGTGCCTGTCACGGACGATAAGCGAAGCCACCGAAGCCGAAAAACAACTAACCTTCAAAACCGCCATTTATGCCCCGTGGGTACGAAAAGGCGTGTCCTTTTGAACACTATGTTAGCCATTACTCTGAAGCTGATTTCGATTCTGACGATGTTATTAAAGCAGATAGGAGTGCCTTGTCTTCAAAAAGAATTTTCATGCCGTTTTCAAGAGCCTTATCAAGTGCTATCCTCGCGTTATTGCCCGTCGCGAGTTGTGTATCGGGTTCAATGCCCTGGGCAACGATCTGTTTTGAATAAAGTTGATCGCCATTTTTTGCTTTTACATTGATAGACATATTAAGGTCGGCAACTGCATCACCTGAAAAGAAGCCGATTTTGTGATCGTTATAGAAACGGGTTAAATCCGCCACGATTTTGACGAGGGCAGTATCTGAACCAAGTTGGAAACCTCGATTTTGAAGCTCTTGTTCAATGGCCTTACGGATAGTGACAGCAACATCTTCAGCCGCCGTAATTGCGGCCATCTCCATTCCATAGCCATTTTTTTTACTGCTCACCTTGCTTATGTCTGGTCTTTGGTCGGTCACTTGTACGTTCACAGAAACATTGCTTGCCCCTGCAATTTTAGAAACCCCGGATTGTTTATTGTAATTAAGCTCGATCTGCTCTGTGGTAAGCGCACAGCCTGAAAGGCATGAAAGAGCGAGGCAACTTATTAAGGCGAGTATTTTTTTGTTCATCATGCATTTTATCCCCTTTGTTAAGTTAAAAATAACAGCATTGACCTTCCTAAGGTAAGTCAGGTGACATGTGTTGGCTAATGATTGTGTGGATATATCTTGCAACCATAGTCTAAATGTTTTTTATGTTGTTGTTTATATTTGATATTATAATAATCTAACATGATAAAACATGCAAACAAATACAATATTAAGCCAGACAAGAAAATGACTGGATAAAGTTCGCTATAAAAATCTCTTACAAGTGCTTTAGTTTATGCGTGCGTCCTCAATGTAAAAGTAACCGGGCCATTATTAACCAACGATACCTGCATGTCCGCGCCGAATTCGCCAAACTTAACATGAGGATAGTTAGATTTTGCCAAGGCTTTCAGGTAGTCGAATAATTCTAAGCCTTTTTCCGGTGCTGCTGCAGAGGCAAAACTGGGGCGATTGCCTTTGTCGGTGTTTGCCGCGAGGGTGAATTGTGGAACCAACAACAAACCGCCCTGGATGTCCAGCAGGCTCAAATTCATGCGGTCGTTATCATCGGCAAAAATGCGGTAATTGAGGATGCGTTCCAGTAGACGCTGGGCCGCTTTTTCGTTATCGTTTTTTTCAATGGCGACCAATGCCATTATTCCTTTGCCAATCTCACCTATAATGCAGCGGTTGACTGATACGTTAGCCGATGTGACGCGTTGAATGACAGTGATCATGCTTTAGTTGAATATTGTGAAAATGCCAATAGTGAATAGAAATAATAGTAAGCAAATGAGAAACATAAGTCACGCTAAACAGCAATCTGTGAAGTTATTGTTCATAGTATTGTTAGGTTGTTCTATATCGGCGTCTGCAGATGTTTACCAGTGGCAAGATGCGAAAGGTAAAAATTACTTTTCTGATCGGGTGCATGAAGACGGTAAAAAAATCGACTTAACACCCGGTTATTCGTATTACAAAGTTGACCGGGTTTACGATGGGGATACGGTAAAATTGGATGATGGTCGCAAAATCAGGTTATTAGGCATCAATACCCCTGAAGTGCGGCATAGGAACCAGGCGGATCAGGCCGGTGGTGAAGCCGCCAAACGTTGGTTAATCGATAAACTGAAAAATCAGAAGGTGCGCCTGGTCACGGACGTTGAACAGACCGACAAGTATAAACGGACTCTCGGACACCTGATTACCGAGGACAAACAACATATCAATTTGCAATTGGTTGAAATGGGCTTGGCAGCTGTCAACATCTATCCGCCCAACCTGCTGTACGTAAACGAGTTGACCAAGGCGGGAAATCGTGCGGAACATGCCAAGCGGGGGATTTGGCAAGAGACCGAATATGCCGTGATTCCTGTGAATGAGCTTACTGAAACCGGTCATGCTGGCTGGACACGCATAGCCGGAAAAGTGTCGGTCATCCGCAGCAGCCGAAAATATGTTTATCTTGAGTTTTCCCCGAAATTTCAAGCCCGCATCGAAAAAAAATGGCTGGGTTTATTTCCCGACATCAATACTTACCTTAGTAAAACCGTTGAAACGCGTGGTTGGCTGAACAAAAACCGGGGAGGGTGGTCAATGTTGATACGTCATCCTAGTGCTTTGGTGGGGTTATGAGTGGATTTAAGGGCTTTTAACACATTTAGTTTGTTATTACATCAGTACGCCATCTGAATCATCATACTTAAACAGTGCCAAAGTTTAGCAATAGAAAAACCAGTCATCCCATCCGACAAAAACATGCCCACAGCAATAGCAATGCTTACAACAGATAACCACGACCGTGATGCCGCAGGGCTTCAATATGTCTACCCCGTGATTTCCCGGCGAGCAGGTGGCCTGTCAGTCGGGATTAATTTTAATGTCAATAATGCCTGCAACTGGCGCTGTATTTATTGCCAGGTGCCTAACCTGACCAAAGGCGTTGCGCCGGATCTGGATTTGGCATTGTTGCAAAATGAATTGGAATTTTTCTTGAATGATGTCCAGCAGGGTGGTTTTTATCAGCGCTGTCAGGTCGATGTCAATAATCGGGTTATCAAAGATATTGCCATTTCCGGTAATGGTGAACCGACCAGCGCAAAAAATTTCGCGGATGCAGTTGCCTTGATAGGTGGTATCGCAACCCAGCTAGGTGTATTTCCGCAAAGTCATTTTGTTTTGATTACCAATGGCAGCTTGCTTCATCAACAGAGGGTCAGAGAGGGCTTAAGTATCCTGAACACTTACGGAGGTGAGGTTTGGTTCAAGCTGGATAGTGCGACCAAGGAAGGCCGGAGTTTGGTTAACCAAACCACACAAAGCATTAAAAGCAGTTTGGCTAACCTTAAAATATCAGCAGAATTATGTTCAACAAAACTGCAAACCTGTGTTTTTGATTACCGCGCACAAGGATTGTCCGACAAAGAAAAAAACGCCTATTTGAACCTTTTAAAAACCATCAGGGAGACAACTAATGTATCTGAAATCATGTTGTATACTTTGGCGAGACCCTCATTGCAGCCGGAAGCCGGTCAATTAGGGGCTTTGTCTGGAGTTGTTTTAGACACGTTTGCCGAAGACATTCGCCAGATAGGTTTCAAGGTGTCGATTGCTTATTGACGCTTATAACGGACAAATATGGAACTTAGCCCTTGTTGCCAACTTGTCTAGCCACTATAATGCACAGCCCAACCATGTGCGAATGTGGCGAAATTGGTAGACGCGCTGGATTTAGGTTCCAGTAGGGCAGCCTGTGGGAGTTCGAGTCTCCCCATTCGCACCACTAATTAAATACCAGTAAGAAACCATTGATCTTACACATCCAGATACCGCCGGTCTTCGGCATTCCCGTAAAAATCCAACCCGTTTGTTGAGGTAACACAATGCAAGTTTCTGTCGAGAAGACATCAGAATTAAGCCGAAAAATGACCGTTAATGTACCTGAAACTGTTGTTCAGGAAAAAATGGCCGAACGCCTGAAAACGCTGGCGCGGCAAGTTAAAATTGATGGTTTCCGGCCTGGTAAGGTTCCTCAGCACGTGGTCAACAAATTATATGGCGACAAAGTGCGTGGCGAGGTGGCGGGGGATTTGATCCAGTCTACTTACTATGATGCCCTGCGTGATCAGGATTTAAAACCTGCGGGACAGCCTAATATCCATTCACTCGATGAAACGGAAGGTTTCAAATATATTGCTGAGTTTGAGGTATATCCGGAAATTTCCCTGGCGGGTGTCGATCAACTTGAGGTGACACAGTTGTCGGCAACGGTAGAGGAAAGCGATGTCGATGCCATGATAGAAAAACTGCGTACCCAGAAAAAAACCTGGAGTCAGGTTGAGCGTGCGTCTCAAGAAAGCGACAAGGTGAGCATAAGTTTTTCCGGCGTGAGTGAAGGCGAAAACTTTACCAATGGTAAAGTAGCTGATTTTCAGGTTGAAATTGGTGCCAAGCAAATGATCCCAGGTTTTGAAGATAATCTTGTCGGCCTAAAAGCGGGCGACAGCAAAACTTTTTCCGTGACCTTTCCTGAAGATTATGGCAATGCCAAGCTGGCTGGAAAAGTTGCCGAATTTGAAATTGAAGTTTTCAACGTAGAAGCCCCGGCGTTACCAGAAGTTGATGAAGAGTTTATAAAAAGTTACGGTACCGATGATGGTGCGCTGAACACTTTTCGTGCCGATATTAAAAGCAATATGCAACGTGAGCTTGAACAGGCATTGCATGGCAAATTAAAAAATGCCGTTTTGGAAGCCCTGTATGAAAAAGTACAGATCGACATCCCAAATGTACTAATTGATGAAGAAATTGAAAACCTGAAAAAACCGTATCTGGAATCTGCCAAACGGCAAAAACTCAAAAATGCGGAGTCGCAGTTACCGAAAGAAATGTTTGTCGAACAGGCAAAGCGTCGGGTTGCTTTAGGCATGATCCTGGGTGAAATTATCCATGCCAATGATCTCAAAGTTGATGATGCCAAAGTGCGTTGGACCATAGAAGATATGGCTAAGAGCTACGAACAGCCCGAGGCTTACGTGTCTTGGTATTATGGCGACAAGAGTCGTTTGCAAGGTGTCCAACAAATGGTACTTGAAGACCAGACTGTAGATTGGTTGCTTGAAAAAGCCAAAATTGCTAAGGAAACAACGAGTTTTAATGCTATTATGGAAGCCAATCAAAGATAACAAATCAAATAATGTTCAAATTTAACAACAGTAATCAGATGATATCACCACAAGCCGCTGGCACTTTGGTGCCAATCGTTATCGAACAAACCGCCCGTGGTGAACGTAGTTTTGATATTTACTCCAGGCTCTTAAAAGAGCGGGTCATCTTTATGGTCGGCCAGGTAGAAGATTACATGGCTAACCTGATTGTGGCGCAGATGTTGTTTCTGGAATCAGAAAATCCCGATAAAGACATCCACCTTTATATTAACTCCCCAGGTGGTTCAGTCACGGCGGGCATGTCTATTTACGACACCATGCAATTCATTAAGCCGGATGTCAGTACCATGTGTATTGGTCAAGCTGCCAGCATGGGCGCATTGTTGTTGACAGGTGGCGCAAAAGGCAAGCGCTATTGCTTGCCACATTCAAGAATGATGATACACCAACCATTAGGGGGCTTTCAGGGGCAGGCTTCTGACATAGATATTCACGCCCGGGAAATTTTGCTGATCAGGGACAAATTGAACAAGGTGTTGTCATTTCATACCGGACAGCCGATTGAAAAAGTTCAACTTGATACGGATAGGGATAATTTTTTAAGCCCCGAAGATGCCGTCAGTTACGGCCTGATTGATAAAGTGTTGTCGAGTAGAACGTCTGCACCTGTTTAAGCAGTTAGTCATAATTGCATAGTTTTATGTGTGTTGTTGCAATGATGAATGGATCACATCTAAGCCGAGCCTTTCAGGAGTCAATTTTATGAGTAATGACAAAAAAAGTAAGGACGACGATAAATTACTTTATTGTTCATTTTGCGGCAAAAGCCAGCAAGAAGTCAGAAAACTTATCGCGGGACCTTCGGTTTATATTTGTGATGAATGCGTAGACCTGTGTAACGACATTATTACTGATGAATTGCAGGACAAAACATCATCGTTTCACGGTGGTGAATTACCAAAACCCAAGCAAATCAAAGAGGAATTGGATAGTTACGTCATTGGTCAGGAACGCGCCAAGAAAATTCTCGCCGTTGCTGTTTATAACCATTACAAGCGGTTACGCAGTAAAACCAAAAAAGACGGGGTTGAGCTGGCGAAAAGCAATATCTTGCTGATTGGCCCCACCGGTTCAGGTAAGACATTATTGGCGGAAACATTGGCACGTTTGCTTGACGTGCCGTTTACCATCGCCGATGCCACTACATTGACCGAAGCGGGTTATGTGGGTGAAGATGTCGAGAACATCATCCAGAAGATTTTGCAAAAATGCGATTACGATGTTGAAAAAGCCGAAACCGGCATTGTGTACATCGACGAAATCGACAAAATTTCCCGAAAATCCGATAATCCATCCATTACCCGTGACGTGTCGGGTGAAGGTGTGCAACAGGCACTGTTAAAACTGATAGAAGGTACGATTGCTTCCGTGCCACCACAAGGCGGCCGCAAGCACCCGCAACAAGAATTTTTGCAAGTCGATACCGCTAACATCTTGTTTATAGTCGGTGGTGCGTTCGCCGGTTTGGATCGTGTTATCAAGGCGCGTTCAGAGAAAGGTGGCATTGGTTTCTCTGCGGATGTTAAGGCGAAAGATGAGTCTAAGAATGTAGGCCAGCTTTTTGCTGAAGTTGAGTCTGAAGATCTAATTAAATACGGTCTTATTCCTGAGTTTGTTGGCCGTCTACCCGTCGTTGCCACGCTGGATGAATTGGACGAAGAAGCCTTAATTAAAATCCTGACCGAGCCCAAAAATGCGCTTATCAAACAATATCAGCATTTGTTTGAGATGGAAGGTGCAGAGTTGGAATTCAGGGAGGATTCGTTAGGCGCTATCGCTCGGAAATCCATGGAAAGAAAGACCGGTGCAAGAGGGCTGAGAACTATTGTTGAGAATGTATTGCTCAATACCATGTATGAACTGCCATCTGCTGATAACATCAGTAAAGTGGTCGTTGATGAAGGCGTAATAATGGGCGAGTCAGAGCCTTACTTAGTTTACGAGACCGAGAAAATCAAAGCCTAACCTATCCTTGCAACAGAATATAACGAATGGAGCTTTGCAGTTTAAAGCTCCTTTTTTGTTTGTGGACGTTAGGTGAAAATGACGCGGGTCGCATTTGCAAAAAAATATGTGGATCAAGTAGAAACTTTTGCAGTCAATTCTTGCTATTTACAATAGTATCCCCATAATCTTAGGCAACACAGTGTAAAACCTCCTTACTTGGAAAAGCAGATGACAGAATTAGAAATGTTGGTTCCGGTCTTACCCCTCAGGGACGTTGTTGTTTATCCGCACATGGTCATCCCGTTATTTGTGGGTCGCGAAAAGTCGATAGATGCCTTAAACGCTGCTATGCTTGAAAACAAGCAGATATTATTGGTTGCTCAAAAAGAAGCGGCAGTGGATGAGCCAGAATTTACCGACTTGTATGAAGTGGGAACCCTCGCCAATATCCTGCAACTATTGAAATTACCCGACGGCACCGTAAAGGTTTTGGTCGAAGGTAGTGAACGCAGCCAAGTAATCAGCTATCAGAATACCGGCAGTTTTTTTTCGGCTAATGTGGCAAAAATTAACGATATTTTGCTGATTTCAGAGCAGAAATTGGATGCTTTGCAACGGACGGTTATGAATTCGTTCGACCAATACGTTAAATTCAATAATAAAATCCCCCCGGAAGTCCTCAATGTTTTGAACGGCATTGATGATCCAAGCAGACTTGCTGACACCATGGCCGCGCATATTGCCATTAAAATCCATGAAAAGCAGGTCATCCTGGAAACAGCGGACATTGAGCGACGCTTGGAAGTTTTGATGGCGTTGATGGAAGGCGAAGTCGATATCCTCGAGATGGAAAAGAAAATCCGGGTGCGCGTCAAGCAGCAAATGGAGAAAAACCAGCGGGAATATTATCTGAATGAACAGATGAAAGCCATCCAAAAGGAATTGGGTGATATGGACGATGTTCCCAACGAAATAGAAGAGTTGGAGAATAGGATTGATAGCGCGGGTATGTCCAAGGAAGCAAAAGCCAAAGCCAGCGCTGAATTAAATAAACTAAAGCTGATGTCGCCGATGTCCGCAGAAGCGACCGTGGTACGCAACTATATCGACTGGATGCTGAATGTACCTTGGAAGAAGAAAACCAAGGTTACGCGGGTGTTAAAAGTCGCAGAGCAAATACTGGAAGCGGAGCATTACGGACTTGAAAAAGTAAAAGAACGGATTCTTGAGTACCTTGCAGTCCAACAACGCGTCAAGCAGCTCAAAGGTCCGATATTATGTCTTGTCGGGCCTCCTGGTGTCGGTAAAACATCTTTGGGTGAATCTATCGCCAGGGCAACCAATCGTAAATATGTGCGCGTTGCCTTGGGCGGTGTACGTGATGAAGCGGAAATACGCGGTCATCGTCGTACTTATATAGGTTCCATGCCGGGCAAAATATTACAAAGCCTTGCTAAAGTAAAAACCAGGAATCCGTTGTTTTTGCTCGATGAAATCGACAAGATGGCTCAGGATTTTCGTGGTGACCCTGCTTCGGCCTTGCTGGAAGTGCTGGATCCAGAGCAAAACCATACTTTCTCCGATCATTATCTGGAAGTCGATTTTGATTTGTCGGATGTCATGTTTGTTGCAACCGCCAACACCATGAATATTCCGTCAGCGTTGCTCGACAGAATGGAAGTCATACGGATTGCCGGGTATACCGAAGACGAAAAGATCAATATCGCCCTTAAATACCTTATTCCGAAGCAAATAAAAAACAATGGCTTAAAGGAAAGTGAAATAGAATTTACCGAGCCTGCGGTCAGGGATATGATTCGTTATTACTCCCGTGAAGCGGGCGTGCGTAGCCTTGAACGAGATATTTCTAAAGTTTGCCGTAAAGTGGTGAAAAATCTCCTGTTGCAGCCCAGTGAGAAAATAGCGGTCATTGCCCCGAAAAACCTTAATGATTACCTTGGGGTTAGACGCTACCATTACGGGCTTGCAGAAGAGCATGACCAGATTGGCCAAGTTACAGGTCTGGCTTGGACTGAGGTTGGTGGTGAATTATTGACCATAGAAACGGCGGTGATCCCTGGCAAAGGCAAGCACTCTGCGACCGGAAAACTGGGCGATGTCATGAAAGAATCGATTGAAGCGGCAATGACTGTGGTCAGAAGCCGATCAGACATTCTTGGTTTGGATCATGATGTTTTCCAAAAAAACGATATTCATATTCATGTCCCTGAAGGGGCTACACCTAAAGATGGCCCCAGCGCAGGTATTGCGATGTGTACGGCAGTTATTTCTGCCCTGACCAAAATACCGGTTTGTGCAAATGTTGCCATGACCGGTGAAATTACCCTGCGTGGTGAAGTATTGCCGATAGGCGGATTGAAAGAAAAACTGTTGGCGGCGCATCGCGGCGGTATTACCACGGTGTTAATTCCTTCAGGAAATGAAAAGGATCTGGTTGAAATACCTGAAAACATTAAGCAGAATCTGCTGATTAAACCGGTACACTGGATAGATGAAGTATTGGCGGTCGCCTTACAGTATATGCCGAGTCCACTAGAGAAAATAATCAGTGACGACCAAGGTAAAACTGAACCTGATCCTGCTAAAACAAAGCCCGGTTCCAGTGTTATTGCCCACTAAAAGGACATTTGCAAAGTCTTGTCGGTGATAAAATCTTATAAAATAACGGTCAGGTCAGCATTTGCCCTGACCGTAAATGCTTGACACTGCCCGAAGTCAGTTGTTATAAATACCCCGGTCTTATTCTTATGTCGTTTATGGTGTCTGCATAAGAATCGATGCAATGATCTTGCTACACGAAAAACGCCGTAGATTTTCTTAAACAACGCTCACTTTCCTAAGGGGGAATAATAAATGAATAAATCGGAACTTATTGACGCTATTGCAGAGTCGTCAGGCTTAACAAAAGCCGATGCAGGTCGTGCTTTAGATGGCTTTGTTAGCGCGGTAACATCTGCCTTAAGCAAAGGCGACTCAGTCACTTTAGTGGGCTTTGGCACCTATGCTGTTAAAGAAAGGGCTGAACGGTTAGGCCGTAATCCACAGACGGGAAATGAGATAACTATTAAAGCGGCTAAACTTCCTTCATTTAAGGCTGGT
Organism: Methyloglobulus sp.; assembly: GCA_013141505.1. Lineage (GTDB taxonomy): Bacteria > Pseudomonadota > Gammaproteobacteria > Methylococcales > Methylomonadaceae > Methyloglobulus. Next base: position 90,773 of record JABFQX010000008.1, on the reverse strand, counting down.
AAAACACTTAAGGATGCTATAAAATAGTTGGCTTAAGTCGGGTGCTTAGCTCAGCTGGGAGAGCATCGCCCTTACAAGGCGAGGGTCGGGGGTTCGAACCCCTCAGCACCCACCAGACTTTGGAGCGGTAGTTCAGTTGGTTAGAATACCGGCCTGTCACGCCGGGGGTCGCGGGTTCGAGCCCCGTCCGCTCCGCCAAACAGAAAGCCCTGAGCCACCCGGCTCAGGGCTTTTTTTTTAACAGGGTTTATTGCATGTAGATCTGGTTTTTGGGATTAAGTTTATGTTGACGACAATAAGAGAAAAAGCGCAAGGTGCCTTTGCCTGGATAATCTTGATAGTTATTTGTGTCCCGTTTGCATTGTGGGGCATTCAAAATTATGTGGACACCGGCAAGGAAGCCCCCGTTGCTTCCGTAGGGGGTAAAGATTTTTACCAGCGCGATGTTAACAAAGCCTATGAACAATACAGCCAGAACTTTCAGGGGATGACGGTTGATGAGCAATTGCTCAAGTCACAGTCCCTCGATAAGTTAATCAAGGATGAAGTGTTATTGCAATATGCCCATGCCGAGAACTTGGTTGCAACGGATTCCAGTGCAGCGGGTTTTATCAAGACTTTGCCGTATTTTCAAACTGACGGGAAATTTGACGATAAGCGTTACAAAGCATTGCTCACTTCACAACGGATGTCGTCCAATGAATTTGTGAACAAAATAAAAAGCGCCCTGATTATGGAGCAATTTCAGCGCGGCATAATTGACAGCAGTTTTGCCACCCAGCAGGCTATTGATGGATTTTTCAAAATCCAAAACCAACAACGCGATGCCGATTATGTCACTGTCGCCCTCGAAAAACCCTCCGATAAACCCAGCGATGCAGAAGTTACAGCTTATTATCAAAAGCATCAAGACGCTTACAAAATTCCCGAACAAGTCTCGGTCGAATACGTAGAACTGTTGCTAGAAGATATTGCCAAAAAGGTTGAAGTTACCGACGAGAAACTGCGTACTTATTATGAAGAACAAAAGGCCCAATACGGCACGCCAGAACGCCGCAAGATAAGCCACATACTGTTTGCCGTTAATGCCAAAACGAATGACAAAGCGGCGTTGGAAAAAGCCTTGAAAGTAAAAGCAGATCTTAAAAATAAAGATTTTGCCGCCGTGGCGGCGGAACAATCGGACGACAAGCTGACCGCCAAAAAAGGCGGCGATTTGGGCTTGTTCATCGTCGGCAGTATGGAGAAATCTTTCGAAGATGCGGCCAGCGCCTTAAAAGCGGGCGAAGTGTCCAAGCCGGTCAAATCCTCATTTGGTTACCATCTAATTAAAGTCACCGAATTGGTGCCGGCCGAAGTCAAGTCCTTTGAAACGGTGAAAGATGATGTCACCAAGGCTTATCAAAAAGCCCAGGCCGAAAATGCCTTTTACGAAGCCGGTGAAAAATTGACAGAAATGAGCTATGAAAATCCTGACAATTTACAAACCGTGTCAGAAGCACTGTCTTTAGGTGTCAAAAAGTCAGGATTGTTTGCCAAAGATAAAGGTGAAGGCATTGCCGCCGAACAAAAAGTGCGTGATGTTGCTTTTTCTGAAGAAGTCCTGCAAGGCAATAACAGTACGCCGATTGAGCAGGGTGCGGATCGATTGTTGGTATTACGTCTCCTCGAACGTAAACCAGCGACTGTACGTGATTTAAACAGCGTTAAAACGGATGTGATTGCCGCCATCGACAATGAAAAATCCCAACTTCAAGCCGTTGATAAAGCAAATAAAATCAAGCAGCGTTTACAAGCCGGCGAAGAAATCCAAAAAGTTGCCGCTGATTATAAACTTGAGGTTAAAAGCGTAACTGGCTTGACCCGCAGTAAGAGCAGTTTGCCCGAACAGCTCAGTGATATGATATTCAAAGCAGCAAAGCCTGCGGCGGGTAAAACAACATCGTTCAGCGTGGGTCTGCCAACAGGCGAGCAAGTGGTCGCCAACATAAAAAAAGTTTCGCCGGGCATAATCACTGATGAAGACAAAAAGCAGCTGGCCTTAGCCAGAAAAAATCTTGCCAAGGCTTTCGGTCAGTCGGAGTTTAATGCAATGCTGGCAACATTACAGGCCAATGCTGATATTTCCATTAAACCGCCAGCCGCAAAGCAGTAGCAAGGCAAGTTATTACAAATTTTTAGCGAAGACTTATGACACGACTATGACTTGCTCCCAAGACATAAAATCGTGGAAGGCTGGCGGCGATAAAGTCGACCAGATAATCATAGTCGTGTAAATTTGTCGCAGCCAGTATTCTTTAATAAAAGGCGTCACGTTAGCTTCTTGCGTAACTGATTATAAGGCTATGTTGCTTGGTCTGAACTTAGCGTCCAGTCTATGGCTTAGAAGCTGTTTGGTTAAAGATATGTATGATAGTGATGTTATGCAAGAAGAATGGGGTCTTATCGATGCCTACTTCCAGTTGACGGACAAGCGCGGGGCGGTGCCAAAACACGATAAGCACTCCATCGTTACATCGTAAACGCCATTTTTTACCTCAACAAGACGGGCGCGCCAGTACCCAAAGAGCATAAATGGCGGATGCTTGCCGGGCGACTGCCCGCCTTGGCAAACGGTGTATGACCATTGGCGGCAGTAGAACCGGCGCCGGGTTTGGGAGGGCATACTGGATGCCTTTAAAAATAGGCATCATTCGTTGAAAATCGTGGAGTGTGCCACAGGCACACAAACTGGCACTATACGGAAATAGCGGTCAGATGTGTATAAGCTCATTGGAAGATGATGGTAGGCTCCAAGCCTGTTGTCGGAAACTGGCTTTAAACCGCCTCAAGCTGCTGGTATTAAGGGTGCAGGTAGTGGGCGTTGAGGAAAAGCTAATGCATAATGTAATGGTTTAATTTAACAGGACACGTCTAGAGGCAGGCTTATGCCAAGGGGTACAAGCAATGCCATTGGAGGTGAACATGAACAATCAAATAAAGCGACCGAATCCTAAATTCACATTAGAGTTTAAACAAGATGCCGTCAAGTTGGTCACGGAACAAGGCCAGACCCATCAACAAGCGGCAGATAGCCTGGGTATTTCGTTGGGTGCGATAGGCCGTTGGCCGAGGGCAGGCGTGGTTCTGCAAACCCATCTGGCATCGAGACGGCAACCTTGGGCCTGGCGGGCCAAGCTGAATTGCTACGGCTACGCAAAGAGATCGAACGTTTATGCATGGGCGTGAAATCATAATACCCACAAGGGGCGCTCGAAAAGGCCGCAGGCATCGAAGCAAAGGAAGTCGGGTACCCACAGGGCATAAAGGCACAAGGGCGCAGAAAACCAAAGCCCGGCTTGCCCCATCATTCGGATCGGGGCGGCCAATATGCCAGCCATGGCTACCGTAAGCATTTGGCTGCCATGAAAAGGGCACAAAGCGCTTGTGCCCGCTGGTAAAGGTGAGGCCTGCCCTTGGGTATGACAGCCCGGCAGAACGGTTTTTCCGTAGCCTTAAACACGAGCGGCTGAATTATGAATAAGTTTAGGGCTGAAGCAAAGGAAGAATAACTTTAACATTCTGCTAGCACTTAGGGGCTGACGTATAATGCCCAAATTTAGCCACTAGCTTGATGACTGCTCTCGAACACATAAAACAACTCAGCCAACAACTGCCTTTTTGTTTAAACCAGGATCGCCATGCCGCCAAGCGGCAACTGGATCGCTTGCGTAGTGATTGCCAGAAAGGTAAGGAGCCAGCCGACCAGCTTACTGCATTAGCCAGTAAGATTGAAAGGTCAATTGCGGCGAGAAACAAACGACTTGCCAGTATCCCTCCCCTAAATTTCCCTGATTTGCCGGTTACTGGCAAAAAGGATGAGATTGCCGAGCTGATTAAAAATCATCAGGTGGTGATACTATGCGGCGAAACCGGTTCCGGTAAAACTACGCAGTTGCCCAAGATTTGTTTGTCGATTGGTCGTGGTACGGCTGGCTTTATTGGCCATACCCAGCCAAGACGTATAGCGGCAAGGACGGTCGCCGACAGGATTGCCGAAGAATTGGGCGAGCCACTCGGCAAATCGGTCGGTTATAAAATCCGCTTTAACGATAAAACCCACGCCGATTCCTTAATCAAACTGATGACCGATGGCATATTGCTGGCGGAATCGCAGAACGACCCTTATTTAAACCAGTACGATACGATTATCATCGACGAGGCGCACGAACGCAGCCTGAACATTGATTTTCTGCTGGGTTACATGAAATGGCTGCTACCGAAACGGCCTGATTTAAAGCTGATTATTACCTCTGCAACGATTGATACCCAGCGCTTTTCGACCCACTTTGGTAACGCGCCGATTATTGAAGTGTCAGGGCGGACTTATCCTGTGGAAATGCGTTATCGCCCTATCGAACAAAACGATGACGACGATGAAACTACCGATGAATTGCAAAATGCCATCCTCGATGCGGTGGATGAACTGTACCGGGACTTGCGCGGCGACATCCTTATTTTCCTGAGCGGCGAGCGCGAAATCCGCGAAACTACTGACTCGCTTAAAAAGCATCGGCCAACGCAATATGACATTTTGCCGTTATATTCCAAACTCAGCGTGAGCGAGCAGGAACGGGTATTCAATCCCAAGGGTGGCAAAATCCGCATCGTATTGGCGACAAATGTAGCTGAGACATCGCTTACTGTTCCTGGCATTCGCGGCGTCATCGACACCGGTCATGCCCGCATCAGCCGCTATAGCCATCGCAGCAAGATTCAACGACTGCCGATTGAGCGTATCTCGCAATCCAGCGCCAACCAACGGGCCGGACGTTGTGGCCGGGTGGCGGAAGGCATCTGCATAAGGCTGTATTCACATGATGATTATTTAGCCAGACCTGAATTTACCGAGCCAGAAATCCTGCGCACCAATTTATCTGCGGTCATGTTGCAGATGATGACGCTCAATCTGGGCGATATTGAAGACTTTCCCTTTATCGAGCCACCCAATGAGAAGATGATCCGGGATGGCAAAACGGTATTGCATGAAGTTAACGCCTTAGATAAACAGGGGAAACTAACCGAAATAGGTAAACAGATCGCCAAATTTCCTACCGACCCTAAACTGGCTCGAATGCTCCTGGCTGCGGCACATGAACACTGCCTAACTGAAGCCGCCATCATTGTGTCGGTATTAAGCGTACAGGATCCACGCGAAAAACCAGCCGATAAAATGCAGCAAGCCGATGCTAAACATGCCGTATTCCGTCATCCTGAATCGGATTTTTTAACGCTGCTCACGATATGGAATACGTTTGAGGAACAGAAAAAGCACCTGTCTAACAGTAAATTACGTAAATATTGTACTGATAACTTCCTGTCTTACATCAGGATGCGCGAGTGGTTTGATATCCACGCCCAAATCATGCAAGTGGTTAAAGGCGATTTAAAGCTGCATCCAAATACCGATGATGCCAGTTATGAAAAAATTCATCGTGCTTTGTTAACAGGATTGTTATCAAACATCGGCTTCCGCCATGACCCCTATGAGTATTTGGGGGCGAGAGGGCTTAAATTCTTTATCTTCCCAGGTTCTGGCTTACACAAGATCAAACCAAAATGGATTATGGCGGCAGAGCAGGTTGAAACCTCCAAGGTTTATGCACGTACCGTTGCCAAGATTGAACCGGAATGGATAGAAGCCTGCGCTGGTCATTTGGTTAAACACAATTATTTCGATCCCCATTGGGAGAAAAAAGCCGGTCGTTGCGGGGTTTATCAACGCACCTTGTTGTACGGCTTAACGTTGCAAGCCGCCCGAAAAGTGCCTTATGAAAATGTTGACGCCAAATCGGCGCGTGAAATGTTTATCCAATCAGCTTTAGTCAGCCATGACTACCACAGTAATGCCCCCTTTTTTACCGCTAACCAAAAGTTGCTGGAAGAAGTCGGTTACATCCAACAAAAAGGCCGCCGGGTTGATTTGGTGGAAGACGAATTATGGCTGTATTCGTTTTATGACCAGAAACTTCCGCCGGAGGTGGTTAATGGTATTACTTTGGATCAATGGCGTAAAAAGGTTGAACGGGATAATCCCAGGCTCCTATTTTTGACCAAAGAAGACCTAACGCGCGAGCAGGATAATTATGTCAATGAATGGGATTTCCCCGACCACAAAAAAATCGGCACTATTAGCATTCAGTTGCAGTACCGCTTTGAACCGGGCCATGATGAGGACGGTGTTACTGCGATCATCCCCGTGCATCAACTTAATCAGCTTACCCAAGCACCGTTTGACTGGCTGGTTCCAGGCTTACTGGAGGAAAAGTGTATCGCGCTGATTAAAGCACTACCTAAACAGATCAGAAAACATTTTGTGCCGGTATCGGAAACGGTGAAGCAATGCCTGGAAATAGAACCCGATTTTAAAGGTGCGTTGCCAGAATGGCTGGGTAACCGACTCAGAAAACTGACCGGTGAAGCCATTCCGTTGAATGCGTGGGAAATGAGCGCGTTGACCGATCATTTGCGGATGAATTTCAGGATTATCGACGAACAAGGAAAACTCATTGATTACGGTCGGGATTTAAAACAATTACAGCAGAAATATACAGTAAAAGCAGAGAAAAATTTCGACCAGATTGCTGCCGATGAGTTGAACTACACCGGCTGCATCCAATGGGCTTTTGAAGACTTACCGGAGACCTATGCTTTCATCCAGAACGGTCAAACTCTGGTCGGTTTTCCAGCGATAATTGATGAAGGTAATACGGTGGGTGTGCGTATTTTTGATACCGAAACCAAAGCATCAGCTCATCATCGAGAAGGTTTAATCAGGTTGATTCAGCTTCGACTTCGTAAGGAATGTACCTATCTGGTAAAGAACATCCCGATGTCAGCGGCTGTTGAGTTGGCATACCACAGGATGCCAGCGCATCCGCTATTAAAGGTGCACCATGCGACAGACGGCGATGGCAAAACCTCGCTTAAAGACGATTTACTGCATTCAATTCTGTACAGCGTTTTTGTTGAGGACAACAGCATTAGAACGCAAACCGCATTTGATCAAGTGATAAGCGAGCGTAAAACGCAGTTAATCACTGTCGCGAATGAGGTTGGCAAAATTGTTCTGGATATTATGACGGTTTATAGCGGCGTAAAAACCGCCCTCACGCGCCTGAACAATCAGGATATAAGGGCAAATGATATTTCCAACCAGATGGCTGTGCTTATTTATTCAGGATTTATTCGTTACACCCCGGTATCACAACTAAAAGCGATACCGCGTTACTTAAAAGCGATTGCCTATCGTCTTGACAAACCGGAGAAGGATGGGCAAAAAATCCAGGATATTAATCGTTACGCGACCTGGTTTTGGAAAGATGTTGAGAAAAAATCTAAAGAAGGTTATTTAATACCGGAGCTGGATTCCTTTCGCTGGATGTTGGAAGAATTAAGGGTGTCGCTGTTCGCCCAGCAATTAAAAACAGCTTACCCTATCTCTCTGCAAAGGCTCGAAAAAGCCTGGCATGAACGTGGATAATGTTTAAAAAATAGCTTATTCAAGTCATTTATAAGTAAATAATTACACAATAATCAGCGATTCAAAATTATTTGTACACAGAAAAAATCAATGAGTTAGCAAAAGTTTTTAAAGCGCTTTTTTTAAATATGATATTTGTATAACCAATTGATATTTAAAATATAATAATAATTGTACCGTTTATGGACAATTTAACTAAAAGCCAGTAAAAACAGTTACTGAGAGCAATGAAAAACAAATTTTCCACAAAGTTATCCACAGCATTTGTGCATAAGTGTGATAAAGGTCACAAATTTAAGGGATTAGGCTTTTACACATAACGATATGCGCCTAATGCCGGTTTTATAATCGTGGTTTCGTTAATGTAACTTAAAAACATTTAAGTTAAAAAACGATGGCTCAAGCAACTATAATTATCAACTGTATATGTTTAATTATTCTGAAACCTGTTTGTAATTCTGAATAGCTGTAACCTGTATCTTCCAATTCTTATAAATAACATCATGACAATCAACCAGGATCTTATCGGCTATGTGGCTGGCACACTGACCACGGTTTCATTTTTACCGCAAGCAATTATGACCATCAAAACCAGGGATACCTCATCGCTCTCTCTGGCTATGTACAGCTTGTTTACATTCGGGGTGTTGGCGTGGCTGATTTACGGAATACAGCTCGGCGATTTCGCAATCATTGCCTCAAACGCAATCACCCTGCTATTAGCTGCAACTATACTGTCAGTTAAGATTTACGAAGTTTTAAAGAAATGATCGATTAAGTATGGTTTTACCTTGATCAAAGCAAGTTTTTTTAGATATTTCATAGCCTGTTAACCCAATAAAAGGAGATCCGCACGGCATGACCAATAAAGTGACGTTAACCCAATTTATCATTGAACAGCAGCGCGAGTTAGGCACATCCGGTGCCTTTACGTCACTGTTGAATGACATTGCCACCGCCAGTAAAAAAATCTCCCACCTCGTTAATCGGGGGGAATTGATAGGGGTGCTGGGGAGTGCCGAGTCTGAGAATGTCCAGGGTGAAGTGCAAAAAAAGCTGGACATCATCACCAATGACATCATGGTTGATGCGCTCAACTGGACAGGGCATCTGGCGGGCATGGCATCGGAAGAAATCGACGATATTATCAAAATACCCGGGCATTATCCCAAGGGCAAATATCTGGTGCTGTTCGATCCGTTGGATGGTTCTTCAAATATTGATGTCAATCTTGCAGTCGGCACCATCTTTTCTATTTTACGTTGCCGGGAAGGGGTAGATGCAGATATGCAGGATTTCCTCCGCAAAGGCACTGAACAAGTGTGTGCCGGTTTCGTGCTGTATGGCCCGTCAACCATGATGGTGCTGACTACCGGCCATGGCGTGAATGCCTTCACTTTGGATCAAGACATCGGTGAATTCATCCTCACCCACCGGAACATGCGGATTCCCGAAGAAACTGCCGAATTCGCCATCAATATGACCAACCAGCGCTTTTGGGAGCCACCCGTCCAGCGTTACATCGCCGAATGTTTACAAGGCACAGAAGGCCCGCTGGGGAAAAACTACAACATGCGCTGGATTGCTTCCCTAGTTGCCGAGGTTTACCGCATCCTGACCCGTGGTGGTATCTTCATGTATCCCCTGGACACCCGAAATCCCGCAAAACCCGCCAAATTACGCTTGATGTATGAAGCCAATCCGATGGCGTTTATTATCGAACAAGCGGGTGGTGTCTGTTCCACTGGGCGTGAACGTATCCTGGGCATTAAACCCACTGATATTCATCAGCGAGTGCCATTGATTTTGGGGTCGAAGCAGGAGGTTGAGCGGGTGGTGGGCTATCATCGAGAAGGATGATCTGTATTTAGCGTATTCAGTAGCTCTTGATAGGACATGTAAATGGCAGTAGAGAAACTTAAGTCACCACTAAAAGATAAGCCATTAAGGAATCCTGGGGAATCACTTGATAAGCAGATTTTCGACTTAGTATTTGATGGAGCACTAATATACTTAGTAATATCTATGCTTATGGTATCAATGGCAATGATTGAATGGCATCATTGGTATTTTAAAGCTCCACCTTCACCTTGGATTTCTTCGCTAATCGCACTCATTACAGTTTCCTATTCAGCAGTAAAAATTAATCGCACCCTAAAGAAGGCAAAATACCTAAAACAAGGCAGGGATGGAGAAAAAGCAGTCGGCCAATATTTAGAAAATCTCCGCGAAAATGGCGCAAAAGTATTTCACGACATTCCGGGGGATAATTTTAACCTTGATCATGTGGTTATTTGCCAAAGCGGCCTGTACGTTATTGAGACAAAAACCTACAGTAAGCCGGATAAAGGTGAAGCAAAAATCATCTTTAATGGCGATGCGATTTTTTTGAATGGAAAAATCAAGGTTGATAAACCGATTATTCAAGTACGGGCGGCATCTAAATGGCTCAATGATTTGATCCTTGAGCTTACCGGACTTAAGTTAACCGTCAAGCCTGTTATCGTTTTTCCTGGCTGGTTTATAGAGCCGACATCTGAAGCCAAAAACAGTGAGGTTTGGGTGCTCAACCCTAAAGCACTGCCCACATTTATTGGCAATAGCAAAGAACAACTCAGTGTTGAACAAGTAAGAATGGTTTCTGGACACCTTGGCAGGTATGTCCGGCGTTTTGAAGATAAAAAAGCTAAATAAAGCCGAATTGCTAATTTTTAAGTTATCTTTAGAGATATTAAATTCCCTTTCGTAGTATTTACTAATCCGGTTTAGCTCAATTTTTATGCAACCCGACTTTATCCACCTAAGACTCCACACCGAATTTTCCCTGGTTGACGGTATCGTCAAAATCAAGCCGTTGGTTAGGCGTTTGGCTGAGTTGGATATGCCCGCAGTGTCGGTGACCGACCACGCCAACCTGTTTGCGTTGGTCAAATTTTATAAAGCGACGATAGGGCAGGGTATCAAGCCGATTGCCGGTTCTGATGTTCTGGTTTTTAATCCCGAAGAACCTGCCGCCCCGCATCGTTTGACCTTGCTGATAAAAAACCGCACCGGTTATATCACGCTAATGGAGCTTATCTCCAAAGCCTATCAAGAAGGGCAACATCAAGGCGTGCCGATGCTCAGGCAGGAATGGTTAATTGCCAATCATGACGGTTTGATTGCCTTATCAGGTGCGATGCAAGGCGATATTGGCAAAGCGCTGTTGGCTGAAAATATCGATCTGGCAAAGCAATTGGCTCAGCAGTGGGACGCATTGTTGCCACAAAGTTTTTACCTTGAACTACAGCGTGTCGGCAAGCCGGAAGAAGAACGTTACATTGCCGCCGCCGTGGATTTGGCAATAGATACCGGCTTGCCTGTGGTAGCGACCAATGATGTCCGTTTTTTGAAGCAAACTGATTTTGCCGCGCATGAAGTGCGGGTATGTATTAACCAAGGCCGCGTTCTTGACGACCCCAGACGGCCTAAAGATTATACCGAGCAACAATATCTGCGGACGACGGATGAAATGTTGGCGTTGTTTGCTGATATTCCCGAAGCCTTGCAAAACACGGTGGAAATCGCCAAACGTTGTAACTTGCATTTAGAGTTAGGTGAAAATTTTCTGCCCGACTTCCCGGTTCCACCGGGAATGACTTTAGCCGAACTGATGTCCGATGCAGCAAAAAAAGGCCTGGACGAACGTCTGCTGCAGCATCCCGCAATCGGTAACGGCACCATCGAGGAAAACCGCAAAATCTACGACCAGCGCCTCGATGACGAATTGCAGATGATTAGCCAAATGGGTTTTCCCGGTTATTTCATGATTGTGGCGGACTTTATCCAATGGGCAAAAAACAACGCAATCCCCGTCGGGCCGGGGCGGGGGTCGGGTGCAGGTTCCTTGGTTGCGTATGCCTTAAAGATTACTGACCTTGATCCGATTGAATTTGATTTGCTGTTCGAGCGGTTTTTAAATCCTGAGCGGGTAAGCATGCCCGATTTCGATATCGATTTCTGCATGGACAGGCGCGATGAAGTTATTGACTACGTTGCCAGAAACTATGGTCGCGATCATGTTGCCCAGATCATCACCTACGGTTCGATGGCAGCAAAAGCGGTTATCCGTGATGTCGGCAGGGTACTGGGCTTTCCGTATGGTTTTGTGGACGGCCTTGCCAAGTTGATTCCGTTTGAAATCGGCATGACCTTGGATAAAGCCCTAGAAGATAGCGCAGAATTAAGGCAGCAATATGAGACTGAAGAAGAAGTCAAAAACCTGATTGATATGGCTTTGTCGTTGGAAGGTACAGCGCGGAACGCAGGCAAACATGCTGGCGGCGTGGTGATTTCTCCAACCAAATTAACTGATTTTACCCCACTGTACTGCGAACAGGGTGGTGGTAATTTGGTGACCCAGTTCGATAAAGATGATGTGGAAGCAGTTGGCTTGGTCAAGTTTGACTTTCTGGGTTTGCGAACCCTGACCATCATCGACTGGACGCTGCAGATCATTAACGCAAGGTTGAAGAAATCCGATACAGACGTTGTAGATATCAACAGTATTCCCAGAAATGATCCGGCAAGTTATGAGCTATTAAAGAAAGGGCTTACCACTGCCGTGTTCCAGTTGGAATCGCGCGGTATGAAAGAGCTGATTAAAAAGCTCAGACCCGATTGTTTTGATGACATCATCGCGCTTGTGGCTCTTTATCGTCCCGGTCCTTTAGAATCAGGCATGGTGGATGATTACATCAAGGTCAAGCACGGTGCCAAAGCTGAATATGCCCATCCTTTATTGGAGCCCGTGCTAAAACCCACCAATGGTGTCATTCTGTATCAAGAGCAGGTCATGCAAATCGCCCGGGAAATGGCACACTATACGCTAGGCGGCGCAGACATGTTAAGGCGAGCCATGGGCAAGAAAAAGCCCGAAGAAATGGCAAAGCAAAGGGAAACTTTTGTTGAAGGCGCTATCGCCAATCAGGTCGAAGAAAAGATAGCTACCTACGTGTTTGACCTGATGGAGAAGTTTGCCGGGTATGGTTTCAATAAGTCGCACTCTGCGGCTTATGCGCTGGTGGCCTACCAAACTGCTTGGTTAAAGGCACATTATCCGGCCGCATTCATGTCGGCAGTGTTGTCGTCCGATATGGATAACACCGATAAGGTTGTCACCCTGATTGAGGAGTGCAACCAGATGAACCTCAACATAGGCCCGCCGAATATCAATATTTCCAATTATCGTTTTACCGCTAATGATGACGTGCATATTGTCTACGGCTTGGGCGCGATTAAGGGCGTGGGTGAGTCGGCGATTGAAGAGATTATCCAGGAAAGAACCGCGCACGGTGTTTTCAAAGGGCTATACGATTTATGTAAACGGGTTGATTTAAGGAAAGTTAACCGGCGCGTGCTGGAAGCCTTGTGCAGGGCAGGGGCATTCGATGTGTTTGACACTAATCGAGCCGCACATCTGGCGGAACTACCGACGATAGTCAGGGTGGCGGAACAACATGGCAAGATGGCGGAAACAGGCCAGGATGATCTGTTCGGTTTAACGACTTCTTCGCAAGAAGACTTGGCTGATAACACAGAAACCTATACCACAGTTACCGAACCCTGGTCTGAGCAAGAACGGCTGGCAGGTGAAAAACTGACCTTAGGTTTGTACCTGACCGGACATCCTATCGCCGAATACGAAGCGGAAATCAAGCAGTTTACCAGTGGCACTATTGCTCATTTGTTGTCCGAGGTTGAACGCTCGAAAGGGCGGATGGAGGCACGGGTTGCAGGTTTGGTGGTCGAGATTCGTACTCGCCAGACCAAACAGGGTAAAACAATGGGCTTCGCCACACTTGATGACCGCACTGGTCGCCTTGAGATTGCTGCATTTCGGGATATTTACGAAAACAACCGGAATATTTTTACCCGCGATAATTTGCTGGTTGCCGAAGGTGCGCTATCAGTTGACGATTTTTCTGGAAATCTCAGGTTAACTATCGAAAATCTCTACAACATAGAACAAGCGAGGGCGGAATTCGCCAGAGGCTTACACCTCAACTGGACAGTACAAGCCCACGAGCCGGATGCTGTCGATTTTATAGCCGATTTGAAATCCGCTTTACAACCCTATCAAGGCGGTTCGTGTGCCGTAGGTCTCAGTTACGGCTCCCCGGAAGCAAAAGCTAATTTAATGCTCGGCGACCATTGGCGTGTCCATCCGACTGACGATCTCATTGCCCGCTTAAAACGCTTGCCGGGCTTGGCAGCAGTCGAAGTTAGGTATCGGTAAGATTCGTTCGCTTCAGGTGGCGATTAATGTGCCTATAACGAAGTCGATGCTTTCCTGCCGAACTTCTTAAACATTTGCATTCCATGTAAAATGCCACCCGATAGTCGATCAGGCCGTTTTTCTGCAAGCCCTTTTCCCGGTAGTGCTCACTGTTCTTGATGGCGTTTCTACACATTATCCAAATATCCTGATTATTTAGGCAATATCTTAAAAACATTATGACTGATTATGACTACGAATCCTTGAAGGTTCCGCCCAATTCCATACAAGCCGAGCAGTCGGTGCTGGGCGGACTGATGCTGGATAATCTGACCTGGGATTCAGTCGCGGACAAGATCGGCGAAAGCGATTTTTACCGCAGGGATCACCAGATCATCTTTCGCACGATAGCGCAACTGGCTGAAAAACAGGTGCCATTCGACGTAGTGACTATCTCGGAAACGCTGGAAGCAATCGGCGAGTTGGAAACCATCGGTGGTTTGTCTTATTTGGGCATGTTGGCGAAAGATACTCCCAGTGCCGCCAATATCGTCAGCTACGCCAATATTGTCAGGGACAGGTCAGTGCTGCGGCAATTGATCCATGTTGGCACCCAAATTTCCGATTCCGCGTTCAATACCGAAGGCCGCGATACGGCTGATTTATTGGAAAATGCTGAACGTGAAGTGTTCAAAATTGCCGAACAGCGCCAGCGCGGACAAGGCGGTTTTACTGGCATCAAGTCCTTGCTAGCCAAAGCGGTTGACAAGATTGAAATGCTGTTCGAGCAGGAAGGTAATATCACTGGTGCGGCAACGGGGTTTACCGATCTTGATGATTTAACTTCCGGTTTGCAACCTTCGGATTTAATTATCGTCGCTGGTCGGCCTTCGATGGGCAAAACCACCATCGCCATGAACATGGCGGAGAATGTCGCCATTAAAAGCGGTATGCCGGTGGCGATATTCAGTATGGAAATGCCGGGTGATGCTTTGGCAATGCGGATGATGTCATCGTTAGGACGTATCGACCAGCATAAAGTGAGGACGGGCAAGCTAGAAGACCACGAATGGCCTCGGCTGACTTCTGCAATAAGCCTGTTGGGTGAAACCAAAATGTTTATCGACGACACCCCGGCGCTTTCGCCCACCGAAGTCCGTGCACGGGCAAGGCGTTTGACCCGCGAACATGGGCAACTCGGCTTGATTGTCCTGGATTATTTGCAGTTGATGCAATCGCCCAGCAGTGGTGAAAACAGGGTTCAGCAAATTTCTGATATATCCCGTGGCTTAAAGGCCTTGGCGAAAGAGCTGAATGTGCCGGTGGTGGCTTTGTCGCAGTTGAATCGTAACCTTGAGTCGCGGCCCAACAAGCGGCCAATGATGTCGGATTTACGCGAATCTGGCGCGATTGAGCAGGATGCTGATTTGATCATCTTTGTCTATCGGGATGAAGTTTACAACGAAGACAGCCCGGATAAGGGCATAGCCGAGGTGATTGTAGGCAAACAACGGAACGGGCCGCTAGGCACTGTGCGGCTGACCTTTTTGGGGCAATACACCCGCTTTGAGAATTATGCGGGTGGATCTTATAACAGCGGCGGTTATGAATAATTACACGGACGTTTTGTGAACCAATTGATCAATCCTGTCGCTTACGCAGAAATTAATCTGGCTGCTGTGCGGCATAACTTGGCAAAAGTCCGCAGTCATGCGCCACAGGCAAAAATCATGGCGGTCGTTAAGGCTAATGCTTATGGACATGGGCTGTTACGCATAGCGCAGGCTTTAGGAGATGCCGATGCTTTCGCAGTCGCCCGTCTGGATGAAGGATTGCGGTTGCGACAAGCGGGCATCAAACACCGGATTGTCGTGTTGCAAGGTTTCACTGATGCCAATGAATTACGGCAGCTTATTGATTATCAAATGGAAACCATTGTCCATTCAAGCCATCAAGTGGATTTGCTTGAAGGTGGGGAGGCCGACTATATCTTGCCGGTTTGGTTAAAGATCGACACGGGCATGAATCGTCTGGGCTTTAAGGCAAAAGATGTTGACAGCATGTATCGGCGACTTAAGCAATGTAGGCTGGTCAACCCGGCCATCAACTTCGTCACCCATCTGGCAAGTGCCGACGATACCAGCAACGTTTTTACTGCACAACAAATCCAGTCGTTTAATGAAACCCTGGCGCCGTACCCGTGTACCAATCAGGGCGAGCGTAGTATCGGCAATTCAGCCGGTATTCTTGCCTGGCAAGATGCAATCAGCGATTGGGTGCGCCCTGGCATTATGCTTTACGGGATATCGCCTTTTTCAGATTCGACCGGACTTGATTTGGGCTTAAAACCGGTCATGAGCTTACATTCCCGGTTGATAGCGGTAAAGCCTGTGCAAAAAGGCGAAAGCGTCGGTTACGGCAATAGCTGGGTTTGCCATAAAGACACGACTATCGGCATCATCGCTATTGGTTATGGCGACGGTTATCCAAGATATGCCAAGCCAGGTACGCCGATTGTGCTGAACGGCCAGCGTGTGCCTTTGGTCGGACGGGTGTCGATGGACATGATTACCGTCGATTTAGCGGCTCAAGTTAGTGCAAAACCAGGCGATAAAGTCACATTATGGGGGGATGGTTTGGCCGTTGAAGAAATCGCCCGTTATGCAGATACCATACCTTATACGTTAGTCTGTGGCATTACCCGCAGGGTACATTTTCGGTCAATATAAGCACCTGCCATAGGGCATTCATGTTGTTATGTTTTCGTGAAAAAATACTTGATGAGGTAATTTTTCACATCAATAGTGTGAATAATTACCTGTTTCTTATAGATTAAAGTCTTTACACTAGACTTTAATGCGTATAGATTATGCACAACCAATGCGTTAGAGCCAATTGTTTATCTTTTTTATCAAAAGATTATCTGAAAGTTTTTATATTAATTGTGAGCATTTTGATGTGAGTCAATTGTTGTCACATTATTAAGGTATAAAACGTGCACTACAGACAGTTAACGGGAATTCAAAATTATGAAAACACTCACTAACATTATAGTTTTTAGTAACGATGAACATTTATTAGTATTACTGCGAGGTTATTGTTTTGCAAAGCAAATAACGGTAACTGATTTGGAGTTCACGATGCCAGGGATTCGTGAAATTGGCGAAATCAAACCCGGGCTGATCATAATGCCAATCAACTTGTTACATAGCGGTAGAAATACTCTGGAAATTGGTTCACTGAGGCGGGAAGTCGTCAGCGGCGGCAATCATTTAAACATCGGTGTGTTAGCTGACCACGCCAATGATGTTATTCCGCCTGAATTTGCCAGTTGGATTGACGTTGTTATCCATACGCCGATTGTTCTTTGTGAGATTGATAATTACATCAATACCGTCTATCCCAGTCCAGCGTATTATGTTGAAAGAAGGCACCAGGAAAGACGTTCGTGTGCTAATCGTAGATCTTCATATAATGATGGAAACCAAGCCTTGCGGCCGCGCTTTCAGGCGGATGAAATTGATGCCAAACAAGCGGGTCACTTGGATTTTCATCTGGATTGGTGCAAAAGATGTTTGATAATTGAAGGTAAAAAAATCGATTTGACCCCAAAAGAGTTTGAGCTGATCGATTTATTGCTCACCGATGTTGACCGCATTTTTATGGCGGACGAGATTATAAATCATCTTTGGCCTTCCAGTGATAAGGCGACCAAAGCTGATCTCTATCAATACATGCACTTACTTAGAAAAAAGATTGAACAAGATCCCAATACCCCCAAATGGTTGATGAACATCAAAGGCTTTGGTTACAAATTAAACCTAAATTAAAGCATCTGTTAAACAGCCAATTCCAGGAGGTATTGTGACGCACTAATATCCGGCTTGGGTTCTTCCACAGTCTAACCGTTCTAAACTCGTCACGGGACTCCACATAAAAGCCCCTCAAATATCCTGAAAAGTATTTTGTTTGTGTAATTCTAAGGCTCCTCGCTTCGCGCCTTTTAAAGCTAATGCGGTTAAGTTAAGCCATGTTTATTGGTATTTAACACGTAACTTAACGACATTAATTTTAAAGTCATTTGCCCTGTCTACTGACCTGAACTGTAAGGTTAATATCTTTATCCTTCTGAAAAAAACTAGTAGCCAATGGCTGGTGCGGCATGGGTTAAGGTGGTGCAGGTCGTCTGATAAATTTGCCATTGCCAACATTTAAAAAACGCTCTAAGCCCTCACAAAATAAACAATATTTCATTAAAAATGAGCGTATTTTGAGTTTGTTTTTATGGAAAATTAAGTTCCGTTTAAAAGATACTGAACCCGACGGTAGGATTTGTTCGGTGTAAAAGCTGAACTTGCCGTTGTAAACAGCCATTAGAAACTCTTCTAATGGGACTTGATATTTGATACAAACGGAGAAATCAACATGAAACCTCTACAAAAAACTTTATTGGCTTCCAGTATTTTGCTGGCTTTAGGTTCTGTTTCCACAGTATGGGCCAACCCACACAACTACGGTGGTGAAAATAACTGGAGTCCTAGTACCCAGACAGCTACGGCAAATTCGACCCAAGGTGGCGACAAGAGCCCTCAGGCGAATGAATTTTCCACCGCTACGGACAACAGCGACAACAGCTATAACGATTGGAGCGATAACAGCGACAACAGTGACAATAGCGATAACAGCGACAACAGTTATACCGACAATAGCGACAACAGTGACAATAGCCAAGCCACCGCAAACGGTGACTTCTCAGCTGCCGCAAACAATGGTGGTACCGCTGAAGTCCATATGGCGATTGCCGACAGCACGCTTAATGCCACCGTTTCTGGCAATAACACTAACTTCAATGCCAGCGGTTGGGACAGTAGTGTGAATTATGAGGGTAATAACCATGCCGATGGTGCCGTTTCTGGTGCTGCTGGTGTCGTTAACTTTAGCCAAAATACTGGACAAAATGCGCTTACCCAACAAAACGTCACCACCCAGGCAAGTCTGACAGTTAACTAATTTCAGTCAGGTGTAGAACTGGATACGTTAATCAGCGGCAAGAAAGCATCGCTTTCTTGCCGCTGGTTTTTTGGGGAAAGCGGTACGGCCTTGAGCCGATGGGATGTTTTATGTGGCTTGAAGGACAACACTATGAAACTAATTAAATCAAATAAATACATCGTTATTGCAGCGATGATATTAATGTTTTTCGCTGACATCCAGGTTGTTTTTGCCGATGAGTCCGGTGCATCGTTTAATGAAGAGCTATTGGTGTCAGAAACAGAACTGTCCAGCCAGAGAGGTCAGGGTGGTGGCATTGTTACCAGTGCCCAGGTTCAAGGGAACGTGACCTACATTGGTGCTGGCGGGTCACAGGTCAACGGCGATAACATCATCAGTGATCAATCAATGAACAATGTAAACGGCATTGCAACCGTTATTCAAAATAGCGGCAATAACGTGGCCATCCAGAATAATACGGTTGTCAACGTGAGCTTCCAGTAACAGAGATCATTGAATGAATGGCATGGGCAAATTCATTGTTATTCGAGGTAACCGGTTATGAGTTTTTCATTCATAGTGGCGCATAAATGGGCGGTTATTTTTTTTCTGCCTTCGTTAATGGTTATGGTGTTTCCGGTTTTGGCAGGCACAGTTCGAGTGATTGATGCCGGTGGCGGTTTAATGGCGGCACAAGTCACCAGCCTGAAAGAACTTCGCTTTAAAGCAACCGTTAAGCAAGAGCATGATTTCAGTTGTGGCTCAGCGGCGTTGGCGACGTTGTTGACCTATCACTATGATGACCCGGTTACCGAGGACAAGGTATTTAAGGCCATGTTTGAGCGTGGCAATAAGGAAAAAATCGAGCGTGAAGGTTTTTCCTTGCTCGATATGAAACGTTATCTTGAGGCAAATGGCTACCATTCCGACGGTTATGTAACCAATCTTAGCAAGGTCGCCAAAGTGGGCAAGCCGGTTATTGTTTTAATCAATAACGGTGGTTATTTGCACTTCGTCGTCATTAAAGGCATTGATGACGAGAAAGTCCTGATTGGTGATCCTGCCACGGGCGCGCGAACGCTGCCGCGGAAAGATTTTGAAGCGATATGGAACAAATTAGTATTTGTTATCCATGAAAATACGCAGTTGGCTCGCAATGCCTTCAATAAAGAGACCGATTGGAAAATAAGGGAAAAATCCCCATTGGGTGCGGCTTTAAGCCGGGAGAGTCTGGGTGCATTCAGCCTAATGGCACCTTCGCTCGATGGTTCTTCAGGTGGGTTTTAGGGAGACAAACATGAGTCACTTAAACAATTTATTTTTATGCCTGTTTTTGGTGGGTTCCAACAGTACAGTTTTTGCCCAAAGCAGTGGCATGATGCCTTCTCAGTCCCTAGAGTTTGAGGAAAAATATGCCGTTGATGATTCCTTGCTGGACAAGATGCGTGGCGGTTTCATCACACCTGACGGCATTAAAATAGACATTGGCGTAGGCAGGGCGACATTTATTGATGGTGTATTGCAGTCCCAAAATAATTTGGATTTAGGCCAAAACATCAGCGTGAATGG
Organism: Methyloglobulus sp.; assembly: GCA_013141505.1. Taxonomy (GTDB): domain Bacteria; phylum Pseudomonadota; class Gammaproteobacteria; order Methylococcales; family Methylomonadaceae; genus Methyloglobulus. Next base: position 70,434 of record JABFQX010000008.1, on the reverse strand, counting down.
ACATACACTCTCTGTAGCCGATCTGCAAAAAATACCCATGAGCGACTTGAGTCAATTAGTCGGTGGGCTTAAAACCATCATCCAAAATAATCTCGACAACAAACACATAGCAAACTTTACGGTTTTAGATGTTGCGGTGAAAAATTTACCCACCAATTTTTTCAATCACTCCATAGAATCTATGCGGAATGTTGATGACATCAGATCTGCTCAGGAGATGCAATTATTAAAATGACAGTAAATCTTTCCGCATTCTCAAAGTGCCAAAAAGCGTGAGACCTAAGGGGGAACTTAGGTTAACAGGAATTAATTATAAAGAACAGGGTGTCTGCTATGCGTAAATTTTATCTGGGTATCTTCTTGAGTTTAATAGTTATCCTGACAATAAATCAGGATGCGGTCGGTTCAGAACGTAGTGATGCCAAGAAGTTTGAAAAATTATTGGCGCAACAAAGTAAACAGCTAAAAGACCAGCAAAAAATGCTGGATGCACAAAATCGGCAATTACTGGAATTGCAGTATCGGCTTGATACCATGAGTGATGAACAGGTCGTTCCGGCTTCAAGTAAGATCATGTCCAAAAACCGTAAAAATAATAAATCGGTATCATCTTTGTCAACGGATCAGCCCTCTCAGGCTGCGGCAAACTCATCTCAACAGCAACCCCAAGCGTCTAGTGGCAAACAAAGGCTCAAAGAAATGCCTAAAGATACCAAGCCGCCAGAAATTCCTCGCGTCTCTGCGGATGTTGGTGGTGTACAGACACCCAAAGGTCGATTTGTTGTTGAACCTACGGTGCAATATTCCTATACCAAATCGCAGCGTGTGAATATTGCCGGTTTTACGGTCGGTCCGGTTCTGTTCGGTTTATTTAACGTCAGGGATGCCAGACGAGAGGCGGAGACCGTTGCCCTAACAACCCGTTATGGTCTGACTGACAGAATTGAGCTGGAAGCCAGGGTTCCATTTGTCCGCAGGGAAGACAGTTTAGAGGCACGGCCTGTTGATAAGCCTGCAGCTAATAACGATTTTTTAAACATCAGAGGCTTGGATATTGGCGATATAGAATTCGCGGGGCATTATCAAATTACCGATGGGCAGCATGGTTGGCCGTTCCTGATTGGTAACCTGCGTGTCAAAACCGATACCGGGACAAGCCCTTTCGATATGACTATGAATAAGAGATATAACTTGCCGACCAAACTAAATACCGGCACAGGATCTTGGTCGCTTCAGCCCAGTTTGACGGCTATTTTCCCTACTGATCCTGCCGTGTTTTATGGCAACGTCAGTTATTTATGGAATCTTGAAACCACTAGTTTGGCGGGGTCGATTGTCCCTAAACCTAATGGTGGTGGTAATATCCCCTTACCATCGTCAGGCGGTAAAGTTGATCCAGGCGACGCTATCGGCTTCAGTTTTGGCACGAGTCTGGCTTACAACGAGAAAGCCTCATTCAGCCTGTCTTATGCACACAGTATTTACTTCAAATCTTCATTTAATGGCATCAACCAACAAGGTACGGATGTTGATATCGGTCAATTCACCTTTGGCTTGAATTATGTGTTTGCCAAAAAAACCAGCGCCAACCTTGCCGTTGCCATTGGTGCCACGCGTGATGCACCGGATGTGCAGATGACGTTACGGGTGCCGATGGGGTTCGATTTCTAATATGACCCTGCATTGTGGGTTTTTCGGCCATTAGGCTACTTTGTTTACAAAGACATTGTTCATCTGTAATATAAGCATATATAAGCAATACCTTTAGGTATAGCTATAATGCCAAGTTGCCCGTGTTTTAAAACAATCATCAATTAAGTGTGATTTTTGCAACACGACGCAATATTAAGACAAAATTGAGCGCGATGATATTGCTCGGAAGCTAGAGGCTTGTGTATATGACACCAGAAGAAATAAACGAAATTAGGGCGGTGGTATTTGCTGCATTAATTGATTACGAGGAAATGAAAAAGACTCGACGTGTCAAAAATGTAAAAAAAGTCATTCGCGGAACCCTTGCCGCAACAGCATTAAGCGGTGTCGGTTGTATGAATTTACCTGATAAAGAACATGCTATTTCGCAAAGCGGCAGCTATGCAAAAGCTGCCTTGGCAAGTATTCAAAAGCCTACAGCACCGGAGATGCCAATGTCCAAGCCTATCGAAGTAGGGAAAGCAGATACAGGAAAAGCACTCAAAAACAAGCAGATTTTCAAAGGCGTTGTCCATTTTGCGTTTGATAGCTCAGCACTTGCGATGACGCATCAAGATCGTCTTGATTCTTTTGTTGGGCAATTACCCAAGAATGCTGAAATAATTGTCGTAGGCCATACCGATTCAAATGGTAATCCAGGTTATAACCTCAAGCTGGGTAAGAAGCGGGCGCAGATGGTCGCCAAATACCTTGCTTGGCGCGGGGTAACGGTTAAATCGATAGGCAGTAAAGGTGCTTTGGTGAGCCGTAAGGGTTGGGAAGCTCGTCGGGTCGATATCGTAGTAAACCACTCGTCGCCCGAAAAATTAGCGATTACATTGCCGCCGGCGATCCAAAAGCTAGCTGAAAATAGCAAAATCCAGAATCAAGACCAAGCAAGTCTGCCCAATACCAATTCTCAAAAAATCATTCCTACAGAAACGGCAGGCACCTTAGGCTCACAAAAAAACCTGCCCACTAACACGCCTACCCATAAGCCGCAACCAACGGCACAGGCTGAAACGCCTCGTAAAGCCCAAGCAAGTAAGACAAATAAGCAAACTGTCACAGGTGTCGTTCATTTCCCGATTGACAGTTCTACCCTGGCACTTGCCCACAGGGATCGCCTGGATTCGTTCATAAGACAACTTCCTGAAAATGCAGAACTCACAGTCTTGGGTTATACCGATTCAAAAGGCTATAGCGAATACAATAATAAACTTGGCAAACAGAGGGCGCTTACGGTTGCTAAGTATCTGGCAGCGCGAGGCGTAGCTGTGCTGTCATTCGGCAGCAAAAGAGGGCAACCCAATAGCGATGGCTGGGCATCACGACGTGTTGATGTTATTGTCAGCCATCCGTCTGCGACCGATGTGGCGTTCAATCTTCCGGCGCTGGCCCATGAAGTTTCTTCGCGTCGCGCTAAGCGCTTCACTAAAGCTGGCTTCGTCAAAACTGGGTACAGTAATCGTCCTCTTGCCAATGCTAGCATAAACAAAGTTGTGAGAACCGACTCCGGGTCAGTTGTCGATAATCAAGATGACAAACAATCTGAGAATATCAATTTGCCTTATGACATTAAATCAAAAATGACTGATACCGGATTGGATGAAATTCGATAGATAAACCGCTTCTTAATTACCGCACACTTCAACTGTTGATGTGCGGTGTTATCATCAAAAAAGCCGCACAAAGTGTATCTGGCTTGTTAATGAGCTAGAATAACCACGCTCGTAATACCCCGTTTTAAAATAAATTACCGATCACTTATTGAATAGTGATCCGCTAATCGGTTGTTGAAGAGGCATCATAAATAATGAAACGCCGTCATTTTCTACACTATTTGGGATTAGCTGGGCTAGCACCAGCGCTGTCATCCTGCTTGTCTTCAATTCCTGAAATACTGTATCCGGCAGCTGATTTCGGCAATGCCACGTTGCTACATATGACCGATTGCCATGCCCAACTTTTGCCTGTGTATTATCGGGAACCTTCAACCAACATAGCGGCAAATGGATTGATTGGTTATGCACCGCATTTGACAGGAATGGAGTTTCTGCGTTTTTTCGGTATCAAGCCAGGGTCGAAAGAGGCTTATGCATTTACCCATCTTGACTTTCCTGAAGCGGCAAAAGTCTATGGCAGAATGGGTGGCTTTGCGTATTTGGCGACTTTAATCAAGCAAATTAAACAGTCCAGTTCACACGGCAACTGTCTTCTTCTGGATGGCGGCGATACCTGGCAGGGTTCGGCGACATCATTATGGACGCAGGGCGCTGATATGTTGGCGGCGTGCAATCTTCTGGGTGTCAATGTGATGACTGGGCATTGGGAATTTACCTATGGAAGCGCACAGGTTATAAAAAATATTCAGCAATTCAAAGGCGACTTTGTTGCCCAGAACGTATCCCTTGATGAAGAAACCCAATTTACTTCCGGCGCAGAAACAAGTACGGTATTCAAGCCTTATATAATCAAGGAATTCAACAATATCCGCATTGCCATAATCGGGCAGGCTTATCCTTACACCCCCATTGCCAACCCAAGCTATCTAATACCCGACTGGCAATTTGGCATACAGGAACAACGCTTGCAAAAGACCGTTGATGACATCCGGCAAAAAAAGAGCGCTGATGCCATCATCCTTCTGTCTCACAATGGTATGGATATTGACCTAAAACTGGCGGGTAAGATGTCAGGAATAGACGTGATTTTAGGCGGGCATACCCATGATGCCATCCCAAAACCGATCTGGATAAAAAATAGCGGTGGTAAAACCTGTGTGACCAATGCTGGTAGTCATGGCAAGTTCTTGGGTGTCCTGGATTTGGATATTAAGCAAAACCGCGTACGTGATGTGCGTTATAGATTATTGCCAGTATTTACCAACCTACTAGAACCCGATCCTGGAATGCAGCGGCTAATCACCGAGCTTAGAAAGCCGTATCTAACCAAACTGCAGCAACCGCTCGGAGTTGCCGATAAATTATTGTATCGGCGCGACACCTATTGCGGTACATTCGACCAACTATTATTGGATGCTTTACTTAAAATTAATGATTCGGAAATCGCTTTGTCGCCCGGTTTTCGCTGGGGTACAACGGTATTGCCCGGACAGCAAATCACCTACGAAGACGTGATGAACCACACGGCAATAAGTTATCCCAACACTCAACGTCGTAATCTGACTGGCACTAAAATTAAAGCCATCCTGGAAGATGCGGCAGATAATTTATTCAATACTGATCCTTACTATCAGCAAGGCGGCGATATGGTCAGGGTAGGGGGGATGACTTTTCACTGCGACCCGAATGCGGAAATAGGCGAACGAATCACACAAATGCGCTTAAATAACGGCGAGTTGTTAAATAAAAATAAAACCTATGCTGTCTCCAGTTGGGCAGCGGTTAAGCAAGTGGCAGACGGAAGGCCGATGGCTGATGTGCTGGTTGATTATTTGCAACAATACCAATAACGCTGGTTTTAAAACTATTTTTTATTAAAAACTAAGACAAAACACAGCCAAAACGCTATCATTGCGATTTTATATAAATAGACAGGTCTTACCATGCAAGTAACCGATAACACAGCCGTTTCAATTCACTATACCTTGACTGATGATACTGGCGCGGAAATTGACTCAACGGTGGGGGAAGAGCCATTAGTGTATTTGCATGGCAAAGGCAATATTATTTCCGGGCTGGAAAAGGCGCTGAATGATAAAAAAGTGGGCGATAAGTTTAATGTCCGAATCGAACCTATCGACGCTTACGGTGAACTGAGTGATGAGATGGTTCAGGTCGTATCGAAAGAAATGTTTGACGGAATCGACACGTTGGAAGTGGGCATGCAATTTCATGCCGATGTGAACACCGGTTCTGGGGTAATCACCATCACTAAAATTGATGGCAATGATATTACCATAGACGGCAACCACCCCATGGCAGGACAGGCGTTAAACTTTGATGTAGAAGTCGTTGCTGTGAGGCCGGCCACTAAAGATGAAGCCGCGCACGGACATATTCATGGCGCTGGATGTCATCACTAAGCAGCATATTTTTACGGTAAGTAAACCCGCCAGCACATCCCGCCTAAAGTTAAACTGCGGCTGCCTTCCAGCTTGCCGCCCAAAATACTGATGAGGTCATATACCACGGTCATGCCAATACCATGACCGTGGATGTTTTCATCGGCGCGTACGCCGCGTTTCAGGATGTCATTAAGTTTGCTGTCAGGGATGCCGGGGCCGTCGTCGTCAATCTGGATGAGCAACGAATAATTTCGTCGATCTTTGCGCGGATTCTGGGTGACGGTGACTTTAACGGATTTTTTGCACCATTTGCAGGCGTTGTCCATCAGGTTGCCTGCTATTTCATAGAGATCACCTTCTTCAAAATAAATCTGGCAAGGGTCAGGTATGTTGGTATCGAAGTCGATGGCTTTGTCTATGTAGACCTTATTGAGTGACGTGCTGAGTTTGTTGATAAATAGGGGCAATTCGATACTTTTACTGGAATTTTGTTCGCCTTTGGCAGCAGCCCTTTGCAACTGATATTCGACGATTTCATTCATCCTGGAAATTTGTTCTTGCACGGCCTCTTTGTTCGCGCTGAAAGATTCCGTGTAACCACGCAAAATTGCCAGCGGCGTTTTAAGGCTATGTGCCAAATCTGCCAGAGTATTTCGATAGCGTTCCAGGTGCGCCCGTTCGTGGGTAATAAACGCATTTAAATTCCCGGCAAGTCCCTGTAGCTCGGTTGAATATTCACCATCCAATAAAGTCTTTTTTCCCAGATCTATGTCATTAAGATCTTTGGCGATAATCCGAAGCGGTTTAAGACACCAACGTAACAGCGCAAATTGCAGAAATATCAGTATGATGCCGATGATAGCCAGTAAAGAGCGCAGGCTGGTTTTAAACTTGTCTTGCTGGTTGTTGACGAATTCGGCATCTTCCGCCACGGTGAAAATATATTCGCGCTCAATACCTGTCATGTTTTGCCAGATGATATCGGAATGAAGGAAATAACGACCACGATTATCAAATAAAAAATAGTTATTGCCTGCGCCTAATTTTTGCGGTGGCACCGGCACATCAAGCCCTATTGACGAGGGCGAACGCCAGGCCAGATTCTTATTGGGTTCTTGGATAAACGCGTAAAGCCCTGAACCAGGGTTGGCGAAGCGCGGTTCGGGCAGGGTAGGCGGAATCGATAGCTCACCGGTATTTTTCAATTCGGCAGTGGAAAGCAATGAATAAATCTGGATTTGTAGGCGTTCTTTAAGCGCCTGGACGGCACTCTCCCGAAAACTTTGCTCCAGCACAACAGAAACCAGGGCAAAAAATGCCACCAGCACAATACCTTCAGTGGCTAATAAGCGGAAACTTAACGACTTTGTTTGCACGTGCGGTATTTGCTCCCGTTAAAAGGCAATGCGACACTCAAATGTGCGGTATCCGATAACCCCGTCCACGCAAGGTTTCTATTGGTTTACGGGAGCCATCAGGATCCAGTTTTTTGCGTAATCGACCAATGAACACTTCGATGACATTGCTGTCCCGGTCGAACTCCTCATCATAGATATGTGCCGTTAAAACGCTTTTTGAGATTAACTCACCTCTACGAAACATCAAGTATTCCAATACTTTATATTCGTAAGCTGTTAAGTCAAGTTTAACACCGGATACCAGCACTTCCTGTGTGACCGTGTTCAGTTCGATATTATCATGGCTCAAGATGGGTTGTGCTTTGCCCACCGACCGGCGGATGAGGGCATTGATACGCGCCAGCAGTTCTTCATAATGAAAAGGTTTGATCAGGTAATCGTCAGCACCAGCCTCCAAACCTTCCACTTTTTCTTGCCAACGGCTGCGGGCAGTCAGGATAAGGATCGGGATGGTTATGTTGTCTTTTCGCAGTCGCTTGATAAGTTCTATACCTGAGAAATCAGGCAAACCAATATCAATGACGGCGGCATCAATCGGATATTCTTTGCCCATGTAATAGCCATCTTTACCGGTATGGGCAGTATCAACCGCAAAGCCTTTTTCTTCGAGGTAGTCGTGAATTTGTTTACAAAGGATGGATTCGTCTTCGACAACAAGAATACGCATAGTTTTTCCTATATGAAAATCCGTCAGCCCGTTATCGATCCGGTTTCTGCGTCGATTTTATAATGCCGGATGCGTCCGTCGGGAGTTAAGACTTTGATGACATGGACTTCGCGACCATCAATGATGACCGTCGTAGCGCCTAATACTCGTTTTTTCTCATCATGGAGAATTTTTCGTGTGGCTTCATCAAGGCTAAGCCGTGCGATGTCGATATTGCCATCCGCATAGCACATGCCGGATAAGGTAATCAGAGTGAAGGCTAAGTTTTTAATCAATAATGGCATAATCGGTACTGCTGAAGTCAGTCTATGTTTATCACCAGATTAATTTTTAGTCGTTGGTTAATAATTAAATCAGGGCTTTTAGTATATCGCAGTGGGCTGAATATACGCTGAATTTAACGTAATGACAGTCCTCGAATCATGTTACTAAAACCGGAACCCAATGTTGCGCCCAGTTTGCCGGCAATGCGGTCGACCAATCGCTCTTGTTGGGTGAAATCGACCAACTTTTCTGCCCCGATGATTTCTTTGGCAACGTATTCCTGGCTACCCATGGCATCAACAACACCTAATTTAACACTCTCTTCACCTGTCCAAACCAGTCCTGAAAACATGTCGGGTGTTTCTTTAAGCCGAGCACCTCTGCCCGATTTTACGGCACCGATAAATTGTTGATGAACTTGGTTGATTAAGTTCTGCATGTATTGGTTTTCATCCGGTTTGGCAGGGGAGAAAGGATCCAGTATTGCCTTATGCGCCCCGGCTGTTATCAAACGGCGTTCAACCCCCAGCTTTTGCATGGTTTCAACAAAGCCAAAGCCATCCATTATGACGCCGATAGAACCGACAAGGCTGGCAGGGCTGGCGAAAATTTTGTCTGTGGCTGAAACAATGTAATAGCATCCAGACGCGCATATATCGCTAACTACCGCGTGAATGGGCAGGTCGGGGTGTTCTTTTTTGATTTTTTTGATTTCGTCATACACATAAGCCGATTGCACCGGACTGCCGCCGGGTGAGTTGGCGTGAAATATAATGCCTTTGGTGTTTTTATCTTTGACGGCATTGCGAAGGCTGTCAATGATGCTTTCAGCATTCGCATTCTGGTCTTCTGCGATAACACCCACCAAATCAATGACGGCGGTATGGTTTTTGCCGCCTACGCCGATATCTTCTTTAAATTTTGGGTACAGCGTAATGCCCAAAATGGCGAGCAGATAGCTAAACATCAGCATTTTAAAAAAAATGCCCCATCGCCGTGATCGCCTTTGTTCGGTAACGGCAGCAAATGCCAGTTTTTCGACGAGTTCCCGTTCCCAGCCGGGTTTGTTGGTTGAATTTGCAGTCACTGGGTTGTCTGATTGGTTGTCCATCAGTAGTCTCTTGAGAAATAGGCCAGAAGTTCCGTCGGTTGGTTTAAACAATATAACGGATTGTATTTTAGTAAAGATTTCATGGAGTTTGCGCCACAGGTAACACCAATAGACGATACCTTGGCGTTATTCGCCATTTGCAGATCATGTATGGAGTCACCCACCATCAGGGTTCTGTCTGCACTTGTTTGGGTATGGTGCATAATTTCATGCAACATTTTAGGATCGGGTTTTGAGGCGGTTTCATCCGCGCAACGGGTGATGCTGAACAATCGTTCTGTTCCCGTCGCTTGCAATGCCTGGGTTAAACCGCCCCGAGTTTTACCGGTGGCAACAGCTAGTTGATAGCCTGACTGGCGCAATTGCTCCAGCATATCGTAAACACCGGGGAAAAAATCATCCGGGCTAAGTTGCTTGGAATAATAAGCCTGACTATAACTGGCAACTAATTTATCCTGAGCGGCCGCATCAGCATAGGGAAACAAGGTTTGCACTGCATTTTCTATACATAAGCCAATCACGTCTTTGGCGGCTTGTATCTCTGGAACCTGGAAACCGCATTGCTCTGCCGCAGATTGTAAACAATGCACTATCCAGTCGATTGTATTGATGAGCGTGCCGTCCCAATCAAATACGATTAAATCAAACTTGTTCTTCATTCTTAACAAAATCAATGAAATGTTGTGGTTGCGGGGCGGATATTTTTACCGTATCTCCTGATACGGGATGCTGGAATTGCAGGTTTTCTGCATGTAAAAACATCTTTTTGAAGCCCTTGTTTTTGAAAGTTTTGTTGATGTCAGCTAAGCCGTAACGTTCGTCGCCAATAATAGGATGGCCAAGATAAGCGGCATGAACCCGGATTTGATGGGTGCGGCCAGTTTTAGGGGATACTTCAACCAAGGTTGCGTCCTTGAATAATTTAAGCCGCCTAAACAGGGTTTCGGATGCTTTCCCAACGGGACTGATAACCACAATGCGTTCACCGCCTTTGCTGACATTTTTTTGCAAGGGTTGGTCAACAATGAGTTTTTTTCGTGCCCATTGCCCGGAAAGCAGGGCAAGGTAAGATTTGCTGACCGTATCATCACGAAATTGTTCGTGCAGAATACGCAACGCGCTGCGTTTTTTGGCGATCAGCAAGCAGCCTGAGGTATCTCTGTCCAGACGATGCACCAGCTCCAGGAACCGCTGGTCGGGATTTAGTTTTCGGAATCCTTCGATAATGCCGGAATCTATACCACTACCGCCATGTACCGCAAAGCCGCAAGGTTTGTTGACAACCAAGATGGCATCATCCTCAAACAGAACGTTATTTTGAAGGATGTCTGTTAAACCTCGGCTGACGGGTAAGCCTTCATCAGACGTTTCCGCCATACGTACGGGTGGTATCCTGACAATATCACCTATGACCAAGCGATATTTAATGTCAACCCGACCTTTGTTGACCCTGACTTCACCCTTACGGACAATGCGATAAATACGGCTTTTTGGCACACCTTTTAAGCGGGTAATGAGAAAATTATCCAGCCTTTGTTCGCTATTGTCTTCGGTGATTTCTACCCATTGAACCGCAGGGGCAGGGCTTTGTTGGTCGGTTTCCATGCTCTAAATGATACCAGTATTTTTAGGTCATTAACTGTTTAAATTGATGAAATGCAATAAGGTTGCTATATTATCAACACTTTGAATAAAAATAGCAGAATCGCTAAGGTTTCCAATTGAAACCGTAAAGAAGTGGATTGGTGAGGGCATCGTTTAAACTATCATACAAAAAATCATAATGATAATGCCAAATCCCCCACCACAAGAATTTCGGGTTGATCATTCACCCTTGACGAATGAATTATAAAACCTGTCCAAGACAGCGTTTACCGTTACGACTGACAGAACACATTGCTTAGTTAAGGCACTTCGAGCAGCCATCGTTGATTATCATCTCATATAGCCAGTTAGGGTATACATTAGAGCAGGTAAAAACCTGTTCATTTTCCGCGTGGACGATAACTAGGCCGCCTAGACAACGAATAAGCCCGTTATGGATGTAACATCCCAAAACTTAGTGTGATGATAACAATCAGTCTAAACCAGTAAATACTGGCAGGGAGCAGGACACCAAAAGGAAACAAAATGAAAAGAATGCTTATCAATGCTACGCAGGCAGAAGAACTGCGGGTTGCTTTGGTAGATGGTCAAAAACTGTATGATTTTGATATAGAAGTACCCTCAAAAGAACAAAAAAAATCCAATATTTACAAAGGCATAATAACCCGTGTAGAACCCAGTCTGGAGGCGGCATTTATTAATTATGGCGCTGAAAAACATGGTTTTTTGCCGTTCAAGGAAATTTCTCCAGCTTATCTAAAAAACCATGATGACGCTGAGGGTGAAGTTCGCCGCAGTGCTGTCAAAGACCATATTAAAGAGGGCCAGGAAATTGTTGTCCAAATTGAAAAGGAAGAGCGCGGCAACAAAGGCGCAGCGCTGACGACTTATATCAGTCTGGCGGGTACTTATCTCGTGCTTATGCCCAACAACCCTAAGGCTGGCGGCATCTCCAGACGCATAGAAGGCGACACCCGTAACGATACCCGTGAAGCATTGGCAAGCCTTGAGATCCCCGAAACCATGGGCTTGATTGTCAGGACGGCTGGATGCGGAAAGAGTACGGAAGAACTGCAATGGGATTTGAATTATCTCTTGCAGCTTTGGGATGCCATCGAACGCTCAAGCACAGAACAAGCCGCGCCGTTCCTGGTTTTCCAGGAAAGCAATGTCATTATTCGGGCATTGCGGGATCATCTTAGGGGCAATATCGATGAAATACTCATCGATAATGAAGCCTCATTCAAACTTGTCCAAAATTTCATGCGACAAGTCATGCCGCAGATGTTGCCAAAAGCCAGATTGTATCAGGATTCTGTCCCGCTATTTAATCGGTATCAAATTGAAGCGCAAATTGAAATCGCTTATGGAAGGGAGGTTTCCCTACCTTCTGGTGGTTCTATTGTTATCGACCATACCGAAGCCTTAACGTCTATCGACATCAACTCGGCGCGGGCAACCAAAGGCAGTGACATAGAAGAAACAGCGCTCAATACCAATCTCGAAGCGGCGGACGAAGTCGCCAGACAACTTAGGTTACGGGATTTGGGCGGCTTGTTTGTCATTGATTTTATCGACATGATGTCCACCAAAAACCAGCGCACCGTCGAAAATCATCTCCGCGATGCCTTGAAGATTGATCGGGCGCGGATTCAAACGGGCCGAATTTCACGGTTCGGCTTATTGGAAATGTCCCGCCAGCGGATGCGGCCTTCCTTAGGTGATTCAACCCAGATTACCTGTCCGCGCTGCAAAGGGCAGGGGGCAATCCGTAATGTAGAATCGGTCGCGCTTTCCGTGTTGCGCTTGCTTGAAGAAGAAGCGATGAAAAAAGGCACGGAAAAACTGATCGCGCATTTGTCGATTGAATGTGCAACATTTCTGCTGAATGAAAAGCGCAGTGCGATTGAGCAGATTGAAAATCGTTTAAAAGTCGGCATTGTCATTCTGCCCAGCAAACATATGGAAACACCTGCTTACGATATAGAACGTATCAGGGAGAAAGACGGTTCCTTTGACGAAAAACCCAGTTATGTGCAAATTAAAGCAGAAGATATTACTATCCCTGATTTTGCTCAACAGGTAAAACCTAGAGCCGAAAAAGCCGCCATCAAAGAGTTTTTGCACGATTCTCCGGCTCCGGCGCCGACACCCATAGCAAACAAAGCGGAATCTGCCAGCTTGATTAAGCGGTTTTGGCATAAATTGGTCGGTAAAAGTGCCACTCAAACCAAAGACAGTCCCGCTAAAGATAGTCGAGTTCCTCAGGCCAAAATTGGCGGTGAAGGCGATGACAATCGTCAGTCCAGATCTCGCAACAACAGACGCGGACAACGTTCCAACAAAGATTCAACTGACAACCGTGTTAAGGAAACAGCTAATCGCGACAGAGATCCTAGGGAAGTTAACGATGATGTTAATCGTCCACCAAGAGGTCAGCAATCGCGGCAGCCCCGTCCCCCTAAAAATCTGGAAGCAAAGCCAACAGCTCCACAGGAACCACGTCCACCACAAAAACAGCATCCTGCCAGACAACAGGAAGCGGCTGGACGGCCCAGACACCAGTCCGCTGCCGTTATACGTGATGATGAGTATAAAACCGCAGAAGGATTTAACGATGTAGGGGGCGGTAATGAGCCTGAATTAAAATATCCAGTGTTTTTGCCGACAATCGAATCTTCCGGCGAGTCTATTGACAATAATGCTGAAGGAGAAAATGCTCATGACGCAAATTCCGGAGATGCAGAGCAAAGAACAAGACCCGAGAACAAAAGAAGCAACTCGCGCCGTGGGCCCAATCGTAGACGGCCTAGAAACCCTAATTACAAAAAAACTGAAGCAACCGGCGAGAACGGTGAACAAAACACACCTGCGGACACGGGTCGGGAGTTTATTGTCGAATCGCAATCCGGGGCAGCAACAACCTATGCGGCTGAGTTTGCCAATAGGCAAGCAAAGGAAGGCAAAGAAAATCAATCGGTTCCCGCAAATAACCCCGCGCCGGAACACACCGATTCAAGGGCAAACTCAAAACCGGATTCGGCGGGTGACATTTAGTTTTTGGAGCAAATACAGGGAAGGGTTCATCCCAGTCGTGGCTTTGTCGGCTGGGTGGGCGGACGTGTGAATGTGCAGTGAGCTAAATAATCAGTATCTCGATGGCACATTATCTTTGGACATAGCCATTGCCGCACAAAAGCTGACTATTATGGAACACAATAAGGTCATTAAAACCTATCCGGTATCCACTGCCAAAAATGGCGTGGGCGAGAAACGTGGCAGTGAATGTACGCCTACTGGCTGGCACCGCATCAGAGCAAAAATTGGTGCGGGTTTGCCGCAGGACTCGGTGTTTGTAGGCAGACGTGCAACCGGTGAAATCTATAATGACGATCTGGCTAAGTGCTTTCCACAGCGTGATTGGATATTAACCCGCATTTTATGGCTCGGCGGCTTGGAGCCAGGTAAAAACCGCTATGGTGAAGTTGATACTGCTTGGCGGTATATCTACATACACGGAACGGCTGATAGTGCAATGATCGGCAGTCCGGTATCCCACGGCTGTATTCGCATGAAAAATGCAGATTTGCTGGATCTGTTTGATCGTGTTGACGCAGGTATCCCTGTTTATATTCACGAATGATTTAATCATTGCTTGGCAAAACACACCTTAAAAATAACTTTAATTTTGGTTTTTTGGATAAATGACGCGTATTGTTCTAGGTATCGAATACGATGGTAGTGGTTTTTTCGGATGGCAGTGGCAATCCCATCGACGTAGTGTACAAGGCGAGTTAGAAGCGGCCTTATCAAGAGTGGCCAACCAACCAATCACGGTCATTTGTGCAGGCAGGACTGATTCGGGTGTCCATGCCTTTGAACAAGTCGTTCATTTTGATGTCAACGTAGAGCGCAACATTGATGCCTGGCTGTTAGGTGGTAATAGTTATTTGCCGGATGAGATACGCATTACCTGGGTTAAACATGCTATAGAGGGCTTTCATGCCCGGTATAGCGCTATAGCCCGACTTTATCGTTACGTTATATTAAATAGGCCAGTTAATTCTGCTTTACAGAGCAAACAGGTGACTTGGTGCTACCAGCCATTAGATGCAGAAAAAATGAACAGGGCTGCACAACATTTAGTGGGTAATCATGATTTTTCTTCATTCAGGGCACAAGGTTGCCAGTCAAAAAGTCCGTTTCGAATGATACATTTTGTTGACGTTCACAGAGACAACGATAAAGTGATTATCGATATATGTGCAAATGCATTCCTGCATCACATGGTCAGAAACATTGCTGGTGTGTTGATGGCGATAGGCACAGGCAAACAACCTGAACAGTGGGTTTTGGAATTACTGAATCTCAGGGCGCGGAAGTTGGGTGGTGTGACGGCTGCACCGTACGGTTTGTATCTGGCAGGAATCTATTATCCGGCACATTATGGCATCGTAAAACATCCCTCATTTAATAAATTGCCTGAAAATACCAAGCGTTTTGACTAAACTTTGAGGAAAGTGCCGCTTTAATTTGGGCGTACCGTTTCCTTTTGCGAATAACAAATTAGATTTTTTAAACTTAGACCATGATACTTATGACCCATTTTTTATCCTTTCAAATTCACGGCGGCGGCATTGGCGGCGGAGTAGCGGCTAGCCTTTCCAGTTTTTTAGAATTTCTCGAAGGGCTGTCAGGTAAAACCCCACCAGAAATGTTTGCTACAATTTTTCCGGGCATTGCCTTGATGGAAAATATCCATCCTTTATTTGTCCATTTCCCCATTGCTTTCTTTATCGGTTTTTTCATTGTTGATGTTGCCGGCACAGCTTTTAAAAAGAGCCAATGGCGTTATGTGGCGAGCTGGTTTTTGTATTTAGGTACCGTTGCTGCTGGTTTTGCGGTTATGGCAGGGTTATTGGCTGCGGATACGGTCGAACATGGAGAAGATGTGCATGAGATTATGGAACAACATGAACATCTTGGTATTGCGGTGCTGTCTTTATCCTTGTTCCTGTCTGCTTGGCGGATGAAATACTGGGGCTTACATACGTTTTCAAGTAACACTGTGTTTCTATCATCATCAGCCTTGCTCTGTCTGCTTATCTCATTAGGCGCTGATTTAGGTGGTTTAATGGTTTACCAGTATGGGGTGTCGGTAAAACCGCAAGTCGTTTCCGAACAAATATCCGGTGCTAACCAGCCGCAATCCGATTCTTCAAATAAGCACAATGAAGCAAATTCTGCTGCTGAACACTCTAAAAACATTAGTGGGCAAGATGGTCATGCCCACAGTGAACACAATCATGGCGGTCATAGTCATGAGAGGCACAATCACAGCGGTCATAACCATTCACACTAAGTAAAGGATTTAATCCTAAATTCATTAAGAACCTGTTATTTTGATTAAAAAGCAATAATGCCAAAAGATTTGTAAAGCCCATTATTCCATGGGCTTTTCTTGTGATTATTTTGCAGGTGTAAATGTGATTTAGCGCAAGCCATAGAACATTTTATGGTATCCTTACGCGCTTAAATTTTTGATGATTATTACAGCAATTTATGCGGACTCGCGTCAAAATCTGCGGTTTTACCCGTCCTGAAGATGCGGTGTTTGCTGCCCACTTGGGTGTTGATGCCATTGGCCTGGTTTTTTACCCGCCCAGCCCAAGAAATGTAGAAATAAATCAAGCTATTGAGATTGTCAAAGCAGTGCCTGCTTTTGTTTCAGTTGTGGCTCTTTTTGTCGATGAGCAGGAAGTTGTGATTAGAAAGGTGTTGGAGCAAGTGCCTGTTGATTGCATTCAGTTTCACGGCAATGAACAGCCCGATGACTGTAAAATTTACGGTAAGCGTTATATCAAAGCGGTCAGGATGCAAAATGGAATAGATATTATCGCCCTAGCCAAGGCTTATCAGGATGCTGACGGGTTATTGCTCGATGCCTATCATCCTGGCGCGAAGGGTGGCACGGGCAATCAGTTTGACTGGGCGTTAATTCCTGAAAATTGTCAGAGTTCCTTTATTTTGGCAGGCGGACTGGATGAGATGAATGCTAAACTGGCAATAGAAAAAGTACGGCCTTACGCGCTGGATGTCAGTAGTGGTGTAGAAGCTGCAAAGGGTATAAAAGATCGATCTAAAATGGCGGCATTTATAGCCGCAGTGCATCAGGGTGACATAATAAAAACATGACAGAAAAATATACTATGCCTGATGCCAGAGGGCATTTTGGCCCTTATGGCGGGATGTTCGTTGCGGAAACATTGATCCCGCCCATTCAGGAATTGAATGCCGCCTATCAGAAATATTTGCAAGACCCAGAATTTATTGCGGAATTGGATGCCGACTTAAAGAATTATGTAGGTCGGCCTTCCCCTTTATACTATGCCGAGCGCTGGAGTCGCGAGCTGGGCGGGGCGCAGATTTACTTGAAACGGGAAGACCTCAATCACACAGGTTCCCACAAAATCAATAACACGGTCGGTCAAGCATTACTTGCAAAGCGCATGGGCAAGACCCGTATTATTGCCGAAACCGGTGCAGGTCAGCACGGCGTGGCGACTGCCACAGTTGCTGCTCGGCTTGGCCTTGAATGCGTCGTTTATATGGGTGCGATTGATGTCGCTCGGCAATCACTGAACGTATACCGCATGAAACTGTTGGGTGCAACGGTAATTGCCGTTGAATCCGGCTCAAAAACCCTTAAAGATGCCTTGAATGAAGCATTGCGGGATTGGGTGACCAACGTCGATAACACGTTCTATATTATCGGTACAGTCGCAGGCCCCCATCCTTATCCTGCGATGGTGCGGGATTTTCAGGCGATCATTGGCCGCGAAACCAAACAGCAATGCCAGGAAATAATTGGCAAACTGCCCGATGCCCTGGTTGCTTGTGTCGGTGGTGGCTCCAATGCTATCGGCCTGTTTTATCCTTTTATTGAAGATGAATTAGTTAAGTTAATCGGTGTTGAAGCGGCTGGTGACGGCGTGGCAAGCGGACGACATTCTGCGCCTTTATGTGCGGGTCGCCCTGGTGTCTTGCACGGCAATCGTACTTATCTGATGGCCGATGACGATGGTGAAATTATCGAAACCCATTCCATTTCCGCAGGTCTTGATTATCCTGGCGTAGGTCCTGAACACGCTTGGCTAAAAGATACCGGTCGCGCCGAGTACGTCAATATAACTGATGACGAAGCCTTGGAAGGCTTTCATGCGCTAACACGAATGGAAGGGATTATTCCCGCACTGGAATCCGCCCATGCGATGGCCTACACCATGAAACTCGCTCCCGCTATGCGTAAGGACGAGATGATTGTGGTGAACCTGTCTGGTCGTGGCGACAAGGACATGCAAACGATGGCGAAACGCGAAGGAATCGAACTATGAGCCGTTTAGCCGCAACCTTTGAGCAGCTTGCCAAATCAGGGCGCAAAGCATTAATCCCCTTTGTTACTGCTGGCGATCCAACGGCTGATTTTACCTTGTCGTTGATGCATGCCATGGTCAAGGCAGGTGTGAACGTTATTGAGCTGGGTGTACCGTTTTCCGATCCGATGGCTGATGGCCCTGTTATCCAACGAGCTAGTGAACGGGCTTTAGCTAACAAGATGAGCCTGACGAAAACGTTGGCACTTGCTACTGAATTTCGCAAAACTGATCAACAAACGCCAGTGGTGTTGATGGGTTATCTCAATCCGATTGAAGCGATGGGGTATGAGGGTTTTGCCAATGCCGCTCAACGTGCTGATATTGATGGTGTGTTAACTGTAGATTTGCCGCCCGAAGAAGGCGAACACTGTGCTGCTTTGTTGAAAGAACAGGGCATAGATACCATATTTCTGTTAGCACCTAATAGCAGTAATGAGCGTATCGAAAAAATGTCTGCGGTCGGTAGCGGCTATCTTTATTATGTTTCGCTCAAGGGCGTGACCGGCGCTGGTCATTTGAATGCAGCGGACGTGGAAAATAAGCTGAAGCAAATTAAAGCAATCACGTCCTTGCCAGTCGGTATCGGTTTTGGGGTCAAGGATGCGGAAACTGCCAAGACAATTTCTAGTCTGGGTGATGGGGTTGTAGTAGGTAGTGCCTTAATTAGCAATATTGAACGCAATCTGGACGACCTAGATGCCGCCAAAACGGAAATTGTCGAGTTATTGTCGGCTATGCGCCGGGCAATGGATGAATAAGATAATTCAGCCGCCCCTATAATGAAAGAACAACCCGAAATAAAGAAAATGAGTTGGTTTGAAAAAATTGTTTCTTCAACGATAAGGACTGATGCGTCCAACAAAAAAGCCGCCGTTCCTGAGGGTTTATGGAATAAGTGTCCGAGTTGTAACGCGATTCTCTACAATCTCGAATTGGAAAAAAACTTCAATGTTTGCCCAAAGTGCGAGCATCATATGCGGATCTCCGCACGTACCCGACTGGAAATGTTCCTTGATGAAGACGGTCGCGAGGAAATTGGCAAAGGTGTCAAACCTACTGATCCCTTACGCTTTAAAGACAGCAAAAAATACAAAGACCGTATCAGCCAGGCGCAGAAACAAACCAAAGAAAATGACGCAATGGTAGTCATGAAAGGACAGTTGAAAGGCCAGGACATTGTTGCGGCAGCTTTCGACTTTAATTTTATGGCAGGCTCAATGGGATCTGTCGTTGGTGAGAAGTTTGTCCGTGGTGTCAACAAAAGCCTTGAATTTGGCATTCCTTTCATCGTATTCACCGCTAGCGGCGGCGCGCGTATGCAAGAATCCTTGTTTTCTTTGTTCCAGATGGCGAAAACCAGCGCGGCATTGACAAAACTGGCAGAAGCCGGAATTCCCTATATCTCTTTCATGACCGATCCTACTATGGGTGGTGTCTCGGCCAGTTTAGCTATGTTAGGTGACCTCAATGTTGCTGAACCTAATGCTTTAATAGGGTTTGCAGGCCCCAGGGTCATCGAGCAAACCGTGCGCGAAAAATTGCCCGAAGGTTTCCAACGTAGCGAATTCTTGCAAGAGCATGGTGCAATCGACATGATTATCGACCGCCGCCAGATGCGCGATAGGTTAGCGGCAATATTGGCGATACTCACCGAAAATAAAGCTATTGTCGACGCAGCGCTAAACCAGGTTGAGAGTTCCCCTGAGCTAGACCTTGTTCCAGATGAGGATAGCTTGAAGCCAGATTCAGGGCAGAAAGATTAGTTTATCCTGTTCACATGGTACATTTTGATACCCTCGAAGAGTGGTTATGTTGGCAGGAAAAATCACACCATTTAACGATAGATTTAGGTCTAGATCGGGTTGAAAAAGTACATAAATCACTTAACAATCATTTAGCTAAGCCGATTACCGTTATAGTTGCAGGAACCAATGGCAAAGGTTCTTGTATTGCTTATCTTGAAGCGATATACCTAGCCCAAGGCTATCGGGTGGGTGCTTATACTTCTCCGCATATCCTGAAATATAATGAAAGAATAAAAATTGACGGTAGCCCGGTTACGGATGGCCTGATTCGCGCCGCTTTTGAGCGTATTGAATCCGTTCGTGACCACACCTCGCTCAGCTATTTTGAGTTTGGCACCTTAGCCGCGTTGGACATATTTTCCCGCGCCAACCTTGACATACAATTACTGGAAGTCGGTCTAGGTGGGCGTTTGGATGCAGTCAACATTGTTGAGTCTGATGCCACTATTATCAGCAGTATTGGTATTGACCACGTGGAATGGTTAGGAGAAACACGGGAGCAAATAGGTTACGAAAAAGCGGGCATTTTTCGGGCTTCTGTGCCAGCTATTGTCGGTGATCCCTTACCGCCCGATACATTGAGGCAAGTTGCCGACGACAAACAAGCCATTTTTTATGCCATTGGCAAAGACTTTGACTATGCAAAACAAGAAAGCGGCTGGCAGTGGTTTTCCGGTGAAAAGCAAATCAACGACTTGCCAGAACCGGCATTAAAAGGTGAACACCAGTACCGTAATGCTTCCGCAGTGATTATGGCGATACAGCAACTGGCAGGCAAAATCCCGGTTTGTGATGAATCCATCCGTGAGGGTCTGAAAAACGTACAATTGCTTGGTCGTTTTCAACTACTTACCGCCGATATGCCGGTGCTTTTAGACGTAGGGCACAATCCCGAAGCGGTTAAAACGCTGGTGGACTATTTAAGCGAAAATTTTCCTGACCGGCGCATCCATGCTATCTTTTCGATGATGAAAGACAAGGATATTGCCGAAGTTCTAAGCATCATGAATCCAGTGATTTACGACTGGTTTTTCGCACCCCTTAGCAATATCCGTGCAGCGACAGAAATTCTAATGCGTGATGTTTTTTCACAACAGGGCATGGACAATGTGTCGTTCGGTTATACTGGCTTTGTTGATGCGTTCGCCGCAGCAAAAAAACAGGCGCTGGCCGGGGACTTGCTGCTCGTGTTTGGCTCTTTTTTTTTGGTGTCCGATTGTTTGGCTGAATTTCAAATTGGTAGGTAAATATTAATGGATCATGAATTAAAACAACGCTTGATTGGTGCGGTGGTTGTGACGGCATTGGCGGCTATTTTTATCCCCATGTTGTTTGATGACCCTGTTGATACCAGCGGTAAAACAGTGACTGAATTAACCATTCCTGAAGCACCTGCTGATTCAGCATCGGCAACAGCAGACAGCCTTCCTGCCGACAAAACTCAGGTTTTAAGCAAGCCTGATTCGGATCTTTCTGTTTCCGAAGAAGACGTGGGCCATCCCAATGCGCCAGGTGATGGACAGCCACTAACTGCGGGTGATACCGGTTCCGATATTGGCGAAGGTGAGCCAGTTGCTGATTCGACAGCGACCCCACCGGCTCAAAATCAAGCGCCGTCGTTGGACACTGGTGTGGTTGAAGAAGCGGATCAGCCAAACATCAATTCCAAACCTGCTGTTAAAGCAACCGACTCCGCACAGCAATTAGAGCAGAATACGATTGTAAAAGAAGTAGAATCTAAATCGCAAGTCGCTGAAAAACAAAAAAATAAATCGGTAGATGTTGCTGATAAGCCTAAAAAAGCAGTTAAACCTCAGGATGGCAACAAAACCCAAGCCAAGTTAGTTCGTTGGTCAATACAAGCAGGCAGTTTTAACAAGAAAGAGAATGCCCAAACATTAGTGGACAAACTTCGTAAACAAGGTTTACCGGCAACCATCGTAACTAAAGGTGATTTGTTCCGGGTAAAAGTGGGGCCTGCACTCGACAAGAAAAAGGCAGCCGACATGAAAGCTGTTTTAGATAAGCAAAAAATCCAAAGTTATTTGCAATCTGAATAGGTAAAATTTCGTTAAAAACGAGTTATGGCATAAAAATGGGCGTACTTTGGGTCGATAATGCCATTATTGCTTTGCTAAGCATGTACACAATTGGCGGCATGATACGTGGTTTTAGCCAGGAAATGTTTACCTTACTATTTTGGTGTATTGGCATCATTGTCGGCTGGTTTTTTAGCCACAATTTTTCTGTTTTCTTAATAAAGTTTTTCAGTTCACCGTCAATAAGGCTTGCCGGTTCTTTGGTGGCTTTAATCATTATTTGTTTGGTTATCGGTTGGATAATCAAACTATTGCTAGGTGAAGCAGTCAAAAAGACCGGTCTGAATGTTATCGACCGCTTAGGTGGTGGACTTTTCGGATTTACCCATGGACTTGCTGTCGTGTTTGTTTTGGTTTTAATTGCGGGTTTAACGCCATTACCAACAGAACGATGGTGGCATGAGTCAAGGTATTTGCCACCATTTCAAACGCTTGCCGTGCTAGCGAAAAGAAACAGTTCAACTAAAATAGCAATTTCATTAAATTATCCAGCGATGGATATAACGGATAAATAACAATGTGTGGTATTGCCGGTATTGTTTCAAATCAGTATGTAAACCAAGAGCTTTACGATGCGCTTACGGTTTTACAGCATAGAGGCCAGGATGCTGCTGGCATAGTGACGTGCGAAAACGGACGGTTGTACTTGCGTAAAGAAAATGGCCTGACCCGTGATGTTTTCAATGATGCCCAGATGTTAAAGCTCAAAGGCAATATGGGTATTGCCCATGTCCGTTATCCGACGGCTGGTTGCGCCAGTTCAACAGAAGCGCAACCGTTTTATGTCAACTCGCCATTCGGTTTGACGCTGGCGCATAATGGCAACTTAACCAATACGGAAGAACTCAAAAAAGCCTTGTTTGTTGAAGACCAACGGCATATTAATACCGATTCTGATTCGGAAGTATTGCTGAATGTTTTCGCCCATGAGCTGCAAACATTGGGCAAGCTGAAATTAACCGTCGATGATGTGTTTCAGGCGGTTTCCGGCGTACACCGGCGGTGTCGTGGTGCTTACGCGGTTGTCATGATGATTGCCGGTTTTGGTATTCTGGGATTCAGGGATCCTCACGGTATCAGGCCTGTAGTGTATGGCGAAAGAAAGACCGAGAACGGATCGGATTTCATGATCGCATCCGAAAGCGTTGCCCTGGATGTACTAGGCTTTGACCTAATTCGTGATATTCAACCTGGAGAAGCGGTATTTATTGAAGAATCAGGTAAGCTTCACACCCAACAGTGTGCAAAACAGATTGACCATTGCCCGTGCATTTTTGAATATGTCTATTTTGCCCGTCCCGATTCTATCATTGATAATATCTCTGTTTACAAAGCCCGTTTACGCATGGGTGAAAAACTGGCTGAAAAAATCCTCCGGGAATGGCCGGATAATGATATTGATGTGGTTGTTCCTATACCCGATACTAGCAGGACGGCGGCTTTGCAAATGGCCTATTTGTTGGGCGTTAAATTCCGGGAAGGGTTTATAAAAAATCGCTACATTGGCCGTACATTTATTATGCCGGGTCAGAAAATGCGCGAAAAATCGGTCAAACAAAAATTGAATGCTATCGGTCTTGAATTTGAGGGCAAAAATGTGTTGCTCGTGGATGATTCGGTGGTGAGAGGTACCACATCAGCGCAGATTATCCAGATGGCGCGGGATGCCGGTGCCAAAAAAGTATATTTTGCGTCTGCTGCACCGCCTGTTCGTTATCCCAATGTGTATGGTATCGACATGCCTGCCGCCAGCGAGTTAATCGCCCACAACCGTACCGAAGCCGAAGTCTGTGCCGCCATTGGTGCCGACAAGATGATCTATCAGGATTTGGAAGATTTGATCGATGCCGTTCGTGGCGGTTATTCCACTATCAAACATTTTGATACGTCCTGCTTCAGCAAAATTTATATTACGGGTGATGTTGACGATGATTACCTTGCATATACCGAGTCTCATCGGAATGATGCCGCGCAAATACAACGAAATAGCGCACATCTTGTTTCTGAAACATAAGCAGGGTAAACCCTGGCAGATAGCATTGAATTTACCGCAATAATGAAAGATAAAAACTGGAAGAATTACGGGCTTGAAACCCAAGCGATCAGAAGCGGTCAGCATCGTACCCATGAAGACGAACATAGTTTGCCGATTTTTGCGACCTCAAGTTACGTATTCAAAAACGCAGAAGAAGCGGCGCTTCGTTTCACCGGGCAAAAACCTGGAAATATTTATTCCCGTTTTACCAATCCTACCGTAAATGCTTTTCAAGAACGCTTGGCTTATATGGAAGGTGGCGAACGCTGCCTGGCATTTGCTTCGGGAATGGCGGCGATTATGGCAGTCGGCATGGGTTTGCTAAAATCCGGCGATCATGTGGTGTGCTCACGCGGCGTTTTTGGTAATACCGTATTACTTTTTCAGAATTATTTCGGTAAATTTGGTGTTGAAACCGATTTCGTCGATTTAATTGATACTAAGGCGTGGGAGTCGGCAATAAAGCCAAACACCCGGTTTTTATTTTTGGAAACCCCTTCTAATCCACTCACTGAGATTGCAGATATTGAATTATTAGCTACTATTGCACACAGGAATAGTTGCTTATTGATTGTGGACAATTGTTTTTGTACGCCTGTCCTGCAAAAACCGTTCGAATTAGGTGCTGATATAGTTATCCATTCGGCAACCAAATATATAGATGGGCAAGGCCGTTGTGTGGGAGGGGCGATAATTGCGAGTAATGAAATTATTGAGAAAGCCATTTACCCATTCTTACGCACAGGTGGTGCAACCATGAGTCCATTTAATGCCTGGGTATTCTTATCGGGTCTGGAAACATTGGCGGTGAGGATGAAAGCACATTGCGATAACGCATTTGCCTTGGCAAAATGGCTGACACAGTTTCCAAGCGTTAGTAAAGTACACTACCCAGGACTGCCTTCCCATGCCCAACATGAGCTAGCTAAACGTCAACAAAGCCATTTTGGCGGGATAGTCAGTTTTGAGCTGAGAGGTGGTAAGGAACAAGCTTGGAAGTTGATTGATGCTACCGAAATGATTTCAATTACCGCAAATCTGGGCGATGTTAAAACGACCATTACACATCCGGCGACAACGACACATGGTCGTTTAACCCCGGAAGTCCGAAAGCTGGCAGGTATAACCGACGGTTTAGTGAGAGTTTCAGTCGGTTTGGAAAACATAGAAGATATAAAAAATGATCTGGCGAGAACTTTTTGATAAGTAAACAGAGGGCTTTATGGCCTTAGCAATTGTAAACAGTTTATTTTCTGACAATATCCGGTTACTGAAGACCGAAGCCTCTAAAACGGCCTACCAAGGGGTTGGCGTTGCAATAGCGACGATTATTGTTGCCACTTGTTTGGTATGCTACCTCGGCGACAACACAATTTCACTGGAAGGTTTATGGGTCGCGCAGAAGCATAATCCTGCGCTCTGGATGCTAAATTTAGGGCCCTTTGTTTTTGGCTTTTGGGGACAATATTCAAGTTCCATAATGGCATATCAAGCGGGTGCCATGATTGTTGACCAAACTCAGGAGTTGCGTATTAGAGCCGATAATCTGGAAAAAGAGACGGCTTATGTCAGTACACATGATCGGCTGACTGATCTGCCTAATCGGGCGCTGTTTTATGATCGGGTTGAAAGAGCCATTATTTCTGCCCTTCGTTTGGGAAACCAACCTCAGGGTTTATCGATATTACTGGTCGAAATTGATAATTTTAAAGATATCTACGATACCTTAGGCAGAAACAGCAGCGACTTGATCCTTAAACAAATTTCAAATCGTCTGCAAGGCTTAAGCCTTGAAACAGATGGCGTTGCCAAGATAGACGGCAATGTATTTGGTATTCTCTTATCAGAAATGGACAGTAGCGGCTGGGACGAAGAGTTTGCCCAGCAGATTCTCAAAGCCATGGAAGCCCCTTTCCTGATTGACCGTCTTTACGTTAACATCCACCCTAATGTTGGTATCGTACATTTTCCAGAACATGGACAGGATGTCGATACTCTGGTGCAGAGGGCGGGCGTTGCCTTGCACATCGCCCAGAAATCAAATAAAGGTTATGCATTGTATGAGCAGTCTTTTGACAAGCACACGCCTCTACGACTTACGTTGATGTCAGAGTTGCGCCACGCGATTGGGCGTGATGGCTTGGAATTGTTTTACCAACCGCAAGTGTCCATTCAGACAGGCGAAATTTGTGGTGCAGAAGCATTACTGCGTTGGAATCATCCTATACATGGTTTTGTTTCACCCGAAGACTTTATCCCTATGGCGGAACGCAATAGAATGATAAAACAATTGACTCAATGGGTGCTGCACCGTGCTTTCCGTGATTGTGCTTTGTGGTATAAACAGGGATTACAGCTAAAAATATCAGTCAATTTATCTGCTCGGGATCTCCATGACCCTGAACTACCTGACTTAATTTCCGGTATTGCAGTTGCAGCGGGTATACAGCCGGCTTGGATTATGCTTGAGATTACAGAAGGGTCGGTAATGACGGAACCCGAAAGTGCCTTGGTGATTATCAAACGACTTAATGATATGGGCTATCATTTTTCCATGGATGATTTTGGTACTGGCTATTCTTCATTGGCTTATCTTAAAAAGCTCCCATTGACGGAACTTAAGATAGACAAATCCTTTGTGATGGATATTATTGCAAATGAAAATGATGCCGCAATTGTCAAAGCAACCATCAATTTAGCGCATAATCTTGGACTTAAAGTAACGGCTGAAGGTGTGGAAAGCAAAGCAATAATGGACAGGTTAACCGAATACGGGTGCGATATTGCCCAAGGCTATTTTCTAAGCAAACCTATATCGGTGCAGGACTTTAATCAATGGGTTCAGGAAGCGGATTGGAAAATCGCCAATCGTAATATTCAATTGTAAAGTTACAAAAATCACTTTGTAACTTTACAAGCAATAATAAAGCAAGCTCCTACCTAGGCAATTCAGAAGAACCCATCAAATATTCATCCACGGCACGTGCGGCTTGCCGGCCTTCACGAATTGCCCATACGACAAGAGATTGTCCGCGCCGTCCGTCGCCAGCAGCGAAGACTTTATCTATTGAGGTTTGGTATTGTTTTTCATTTGCTTTAATGTTGCCGCGAGGGTCGCGTTCTACGCCCAATTCTTGCAATAAACCATCATGCACAGGGTGAACAAAACCCATTGCTAACAGCACAAGATCGGCTTGCAAAGTAAACGCACTGCCTGCTTTTTCGCCCATTTTCCATTGCCCGCTTTCTTGTCGCCATTCAACCTGAACAGCATTGAGGTGGGTGATTTTTCCATCTTTGCCCGTTACACTGGTCGTATTGACGCTCCAATGACGGTCACAACCTTCTTCTTGCGAGGATGACGTGCGAAATTTGTTAGGCCATAGCGGCCATGTCATCATTTTATTTTCCTTTTCGGGCGGCTTAGGGAGGATTTCTATCTGTGTGACGGATGTTGCGCCTTGGCGTATGGAGGTGCCAATACAGTCAGAGCCGGTATCGCCACCGCCAATAACGACAACATGTTTGCCTTTCGCGCTGATAGCTATGTCTTCAGCAATAACATCGCCAGCATTACGCTTGTTTTGTTGACGGAGAAAATCCATAGCGTAATGAATGCCACCCAGTTCATTGCGTCCTGACACTTCCAAATCGCGAGGTTTTTCGGAGCCTACTGCCAATATGACTGCGTCGAAGTCAGAGAGCAGTGCTTTTACCGATATGTTAGCGCCAATATGGCTGTTTGGCCTGAATTTAACACCTTCAGCTTGCATTTGGGCAATACGTTTATCGATAAGGTGCTTTTCCATCTTGAAATCGGGGATGCCGTAACGTAACAAACCACCTATACGGTCGCTTTTTTCATAGACGACGACATCATGGCCTGCACGAGCAAGCTGTTGGGCGCAGGCCATTCCAGAAGGTCCTGAACCAATTACCGCAACTTTTTTACCTGTTTTGTGCAGAGGAATTTGGGGTTTAACCCACCCCATCTCCCAACCTTTGTCGATAATAGCACATTCAATAGACTTGATGGTGACGGGTTGGTCAGTCAGATTAAGCGTACAGGCGGCTTCGCAAGGCGCGGGGCAAATCCGGCCAGTAAATTCAGGGAAATTATTGGTACTATGCAATATAGCCAGAGCATGTTGCCAATCGCCCCGATGCACCATTTCATTCCAATCCGGGATGATATTATTGACTGGGCAACCATTGTGGCAATAAGGGATGCCGCAATCCATGCAGCGTGCGCCTTGTTGGGACAATTCCGCATCACTGGGAACGAGAGTAAATTCCCGATAATGCTGAATGCGCTCAGTCGCTGGTTTATAGCGTCTTTCAGCGCGTGGAATTTCCATAAACCCGGTTGGTTTACCCATCTTTAATTACCTTCTACTTAAAATTTTATGCGTTTACGGCTGTTTGTAATGACTGGATTTGTTTGAGCGCTTCCCGGTAATCCACTGGCATGACTTTGACAAAACGAGGCAAATACTTATCCCAGTTTTCCAGAATATGTTGAGCACGCTGGCTGCCTGTATAATGCTTATGGTTTTGTATCAAACGTTTTAGCCGTTGCGCGTCATTGCGAGTCATATCGGACATGATATGAACGCGCCCATGCGTTTCCATATCGCCGCCTTGATGGGCAATGGCTTCCAGTGTTTCATCTTCTGCAGGAATGGGTTCGAGTTCAACCATTGCCAAATTGCAGCGTTTTTCGAAATCGCCGTTTTCATCCAATACATAAGCCACACCACCGGACATACCTGCAGCAAAATTGCGCCCGGTTTGTCCCAGCACAACTACTACGCCACCGGTCATATATTCGCAGCCATGGTCGCCTAAGCCTTCAACAACGGCGATTGCGCCAGAATTGCGTACGGCAAAGCGTTCTCCAGCGATGCCATTAAAATAACATTCACCACTGATTGCGCCATATAAAACGGTATTGCCGACAATGATATTTTCAGCCGGATTAATCTTGCATTCTTTAGGCGGCAAGATGGCGATACGACCGCCGCTCATGCCTTTACCGACGTAATCATTGCCATCACCTTCCAGCTCGATACTGATGCCTTGGGCTAAAAATGCGCCGAAACTTTGTCCGGCAG
This sequence comes from Methyloglobulus sp., assembly GCA_013141505.1. Classification (GTDB taxonomy): domain Bacteria; phylum Pseudomonadota; class Gammaproteobacteria; order Methylococcales; family Methylomonadaceae; genus Methyloglobulus. The sequence continues at coordinate 41,158 of JABFQX010000008.1, read as the reverse complement.
TGCCTTTGACGTGAATAGCGATAGTGTCATCAGGTAAACCTTTATGTCCATAACGTTTGGCGACTTCACCTGACAACATTGCACCAAATGTGCGGTTGACGTTACGAATAGGAATACTGATTTGTACGGGTTTTCCGTTTTCCAAAGCGGGTTGTGCCTGTTTTATCAACTCATGATCCAAGGCGTTTTCCAAGCCATGATCTTGAGTTTCACATTGATAAACAGCGGTATTTTCAGCTACGGTTGGTTTGTAAAAAATCCGGCTAAAATCCAGCCCCTGAGATTTCCAATGAGCCAATGCGGGTTGCATATTCAGCTTATCGGAACGACCAATCATTTCATTGATGGTGCGGAAACCCAATTTAGCCATCCAGCGGCGAACATCTTCAGCAACCAGAAAGAAATAATTGACCACATGCTCGGGTTGTCCGGTAAAGCGTTTCCTGAGTTCAGGATCTTGTGTAGCAACCCCGACTGGGCAAGTGTTGAGATGGCATTTACGCATCATGATACAGCCGGAAACGATCAACGGTGCGGTCGCAAAACCGAACTCATCGGCACCTAATAAAGCGCCAATGATGACGTCACGCCCTGTCCGTAAGCCACCGTCAACTTGCACGGCGATACGTCCACGAAGACGATTAAGCACCAGGGTTTGATGGGTTTCAGCAAGGCCAATTTCCCAAGGCAAGCCAGCGTGTTTGATGGAGGTCATTGGGCTTGCGCCGGTACCGCCATCATAACCTGCGATAGTGACATGGTCGGCATGGGCTTTGGACACGCCTGCCGCCACTGTGCCAACACCCACTTCAGACACCAGCTTGACGCTAATTCTGGCTTTAGGGTTAACATTTTTTAAATCGTGGATTAGCTGTGCCAGATCCTCGATTGAATAAATATCGTGGTGCGGGGGAGGGGATATTAAGCCAACGCCTTGCGTGGAATGACGCACTTTAGCGATAACAGCGTCCACTTTGTGCCCGGGTAATTGCCCCCCTTCACCGGGTTTTGCACCCTGGCTGATCTTTATTTGAATGTCGTCAGCATTAACCAAATACTCGGTGGTCACACCAAAACGACCAGACGCAACCTGCTTGATGGCTGAACGCATAGAATCGCCATTTGCTAAAGGCTTGAAGCGTTCTGACAGTTCGCCGCCTTCACCGGTATTCGACTTGCCGCCGATACGGTTCATGGCAATCGCCAAGTTGGTATGCGCTTCGTAGGAAATCGAACCAAATGACATGGCTCCGGTCGCAAAGCGTTTGACGATTGCAGCTGCGGGTTCAACTTCATCTAGTGGAATTGGATCGGCATCGTCATTGAACGACATCAATCCGCGCAAGGTCAGTAGTGTTTCGTTTTGTTCGTCGATTAGGCTACAGAATTCATCAAACAACTCGCGGCTGTTGCTGCGCGTTGCATGTTGTAGCTTGCTGATCGATGCCGGTGTCCAGGCATGGGCTTCACCACGAATTCGGTAAGCGTATTCTCCGCCCACATCCAGGGCATCTTTCAGTAAAGGCGAATTGCCAAACGCAAGCCGATGACGGTGTACGGTTTCTTCACTTATTTCTGCGAGACCAGCGCCTTCAGTGGTGCTGGTCGTACCCGTAAAATATTTTTCCAAAAAGGGCTCTGATAGGCCAATTGCATTAAATATTTGTGCGCCACAATAAGATTGATACGTCGAAATACCCATTTTGGACATAACTTTAAGCAAGCCTTTGGAGGTGGCTTTTACGTAGCGTTTATGCGCTTCGTATTCGGTCAGGCCAGGCATTTTTTCGCACAGATTGGAAAGCGTATCAAAAGCCAGGTAAGGGTTGATTGCTTCGGCACCGAAACCGGCGAGTAAAGCAAAATGCTGTACTTCCCTGGCTTCGCCTGTTTCAATGACCAAGCCAACTTTGGTGCGTAAGCCTTCCCGCGTCAGGAAGTGATGGACAGCGGATGTGCCCAATAACGCCGGTATGGCCACGTGGGTTGAATCCATATCACGGTCTGAAAGCGCGAGGATATTGTTACCCTCTTCAACGGCGCGTTTTGCCGCCGCACAAAGCCTATCCAACGCACCTTCCATACCGCTTGCGCCCATGTCGGTGGGATAGCTCAGGCTTAAAGTTTTCGTCTTAAATACACCAGCTGTGCGGGTTTCGATACGGCGGATTTTTTCCAAATCCTCATTGGTTAAAATCGGTTGTTCGACTTCAAGACGCATATGTGTCCCGCCTTCGTCCAATCCCAGTAAGTTGGGGCGTGGGCCGATGAACGAAACCAGGGACATGACTAATTCTTCACGAATAGGATCAATAGCAGGGTTGGTGACTTGGGCAAAACCCTGCTTGAAATAATCGTACAGCATACGAGGGCGATCTGATAACACCGCCAATGTTGCATCTATTCCCATTGAACTGATAGCTTCTTGTCCGGTCAGTGCCATTGGTTTCATCAAGAATTCGATGTCTTCCTGGGTGTAACCGAATGCTTGCTGCCTGTCCAGCAAGGTATGGGCATCAGGTGCCATAGCGGCGACTTCTGGAGGCAGTTTGGCAAGATGTATCTGGGTTTTGCTTAACCAATCCGAATAAGGGTTTGACTGGGCTAATTGAGCCTTAATCTCGGCATCGTCGATAATCCGGCCTTGCTCGGTATCGATCAACAACATTTTGCCGGGTTGTAAACGCCATTTTTTGATGATTTTATGTTGCGGAACTTCAATCACACCCATCTCGGATGCCATGATAACAAAATCATCATCAGTCACCAGATAACGGGCAGGTCTCAAGCCGTTACGGTCTAAAGTTGCGCCGATTTGCCGACCATCAGTGAAGGCAACGGCGGCTGGACCATCCCAAGGCTCCATCAGCGCGGCATTGTATTCGTAGAAGGCACGTTGTTGCTCGCTCATCAAGTCGTTGCCAGCCCAGGCTTCGGGAATCAGCAACATCATGGCATGAGCCATGGAATAACCGCCAGCGACTAAGAGCTCAAGAGCGTTGTCGAAACTCGCCGAATCCGATTGGCCTTCAGCAATTAAAGGCCAGAGCTTGTGAATATCATCACCTAGCACCTTTGACGATATAGAATGGCGGCGTGCCGCCATGCCATTGACATTGCCGGTTACAGTATTGATCTCGCCGTTATGGGCGATCATTCGGAACGGATGCGCCAAATCCCAAGTCGGGAAGGTGTTGGTGGAAAAACGCTGATGCACTAACGCTAATGCACTGACAATGCGCCCATCATTCAACTCAGGGTAAAAAGCGCCTACCTGATTGGCGAGCAACATCCCTTTGTAAACTATTGTCCGTGAGGATAATGACGGCAAATAAAAAGCGTGACCACCATCCAGCTTTAGGTTGCGAACTGCATTCTCGACCTGTTTGCGGATGACGAATAATTTACGCTCGAAAGCATCTTGATCGACACAATCTAAGCCTCGTCCAATAAAAATCTGCCTTATAAAAGGTTCGACAGGCTTGACCGAATAACCGAGTTCCCGGTTATCAACAGGTACATCACGCCAGCCTAGCACGGTGGCTTTTTCCTGAATAATAAATTGGGTCAACAAGGTTTCGCAAGTAGCGCGAGCCGCTTCATTACGAGGAAGAAATACCATGCCGACTGCATATTCTCCGGCTACTGGCAGTTTGACACCGAGTTTGCCGCACTCTTCTTGAAAAAAAGCATCGGGGATTTGTAACAGGATACCGGCGCCGTCGCCTGCACAGGGATCTGCGCCAACCGCGCCACGATGGGTTAAGTTTTCAAGTAAATCTAATCCTTGACGGACAATCGCATGATTTTTTTGACCTTTGATATGGACGATAAAACCGACACCACACGCATCATGTTCGTTGCGTGGATCATATAAACCTTGTCTGGACGGCAGATTACTTTGACTCATTGACACCTCTGAAGTATGTTTGATCTAAGGGTTAAGACTTTCCCTATAAACCCTTGTTCCGCACCTGTGTCGATCTTTTCTTCAAAGGCCGCAGTGCGGCAAAACGATTGAATTATACGGATTTGCCGATTTTTTGTCACGCAGTCTTTTGTTGTTTGTAACATGAAAAGTCATAGCATCAACTTGTATTGGAAATGCCGGTTTTAGATTGCCATGCATAATTTATGATATCTTAAAAAACAAGAATAAACGTAATCTTTGCTCTGGTTGATTTATTATAGATTCGGCCTTTTGATGTTTGAATTCGCATTAGCATTTTTATTTTTGGTTAAATATGAAACAAAATTTTGATGTAATCATCGTTGGTGGCGGTATGGTGGGTTCTGCGGTGGCTTGTGCGCTGGGCGATAGTGGACTGCAAGTTGCGGTCATTGAGAATGCGCCGCCACAACCATTTTCTCTAGATCAACCTCATGATTTGCGGGTGTCTGCGTTGAGTATCGCGTCCAAACTTATCCTTGAAACTGTCGGCGCTTGGCAAGGCATAGAAAACCGGAGATTTTGTCCGTTTCGCCGAATGCGAGTTTGGGAAACGGCGGGGGATACTGAATTTTGCAGCGATGACATTAATCACCCGCAACTGGGTTACATTGTAGAAAATCGAGTCATTCAGTTGGCTTTGCTTGAGCGGTTGGCGGATTTCGACAATATCAGCCTTATATCGCCCGTAAGTATCAAAAAGATTCAATATTCTCCCGGAAAGCTGGCCCATATCGAATTGGATGACGGCCGTGTCTTATCGACAAAAATATTGGTGGCAGCAGATGGCGGGCAATCACGGGTCAGGCAAACCGTTGGTTTAGGTGTTACCAGTTGGGACTATAAACAACATGCTTTAGTGATCTACATAGAAACAGAATACGGTCAGCAAGATATTACTTGGCAACGCTTTGTACCGACTGGCCCGCAGGCATTCTTGCCGTTAACCGGGCATTATGGTTCTGTTGTGTGGTATCAATCGCCGGATGAGGTCAGCCGATTAAAATTATTACCACTTGATGAGCTAAAAAAAGAGTTGATGGCGGCGTTTCCAGAGGCTTTAGGTCAGGTTAAAAACGTCTTGGCGACCGCAAGTTTTCCTTTGAAACGTCAACACGCGCAAGCCTACGTCAAACCCGGCGTAGTATTAGTGGGCGATGCCGCACACATGATTAATCCATTGGCGGGGCAGGGCGTTAATATCGGCTTGCTGGATGCCGCAGCTTTAGGCGAAGTGCTGTGCGAAGCATTAAAAAAAGGGCAAGACCCCAGTGCTTTAACCGTATTAAAGAAATATGAAAAAATGCGCCGCAATGAAAATCTGAAAATGATGACAGTGATGGATGTTTTTTATCAAGTTTTCAGCAATGAAATACTGCCCGTCAAAATTCTGCGGAATTTAGGCTTAGGGCTTGCAGAACGAATTTTGCCAGCAAAAAACAAACTGATGCGACAAGCGATGGGGCTTGAAGGCCCGTTGCCGAAGCTGGCTAAAGGCGAACCGATTATTTAACGGCATTAAGCTTTTTTTTAGGCTTGATATTGTCCAGTGCGAGCAGGATTTCTTCGCGCAATTGTTCTTGCTTGCTGGTATCGGAGATAGGCTGTAGCTGTAAGTCGGTGATATAAAAAATATCTTCAGCGCGGCTGCCTATGGTGGTTATTCTTGCGCTGTGTAAATTAATCGCCAGCTTGTTAAAAACCCGGCCAATCTTTGATAACAGGCCAGATCTATCCGTGGATACAAGTTCGAGAATAGTCTGTTTTTCCAACGGGTCGGGATGGAAACGAATGCTGGTTGGAATCGGAAAATGTTTGGCCTGCCTGGAAAGGCGATGAATGTTTTTATGCTCTTTAACTTCCTGGCTCAACAAGTTGTTACGGAGCGCATCGCAGATATGATTTCTCCGATACTGCTCGTTAATAGGCTCTCCAGATTGTTCCAGCACTTGGAAGCTATTGAGGGCAAAATCATCATCTGAGGTCATTATTCTTGCATCGAGGATGGTCAGTCCTAATTGATCCAATGTTGCCGTGCAAATGGAAAAAATAGCCCCCACATTTTTGCCATAAACAAAAACTTCTGCACTGCCACGATGGATTTGAGAGCGCAAGATCACCAGCGGTAAATCGTTTTCATCAGTTGATGCGATGGCATTCGTGTGCCAGACGATGTCATCTGTGGAGTAGCGAAGAAAATATTCATCACTTATGTGTTGCCACAATGAATCGATGACGGATTCAGTGTAACCCGCTTTAAGAAGTTCGTCTTTGGCCTCATTTTTGTGTTCTTCAATGCGGTCTTTCAGGGCGGCTGGGTTTTGCAGTCCCTTACGTAACGCAGAATGCGTTGCTGAATAAAGTTCTTTTAGCAGGGAGTCTTTCCAGGAATTCCATAACTCAGGGTTAGTGGCGCGAATGTCGGCAACAGTCAGGAGGTAGATATGGTTAAGGCTTTCAATGCTGCCTACTTTTTGGGCAAACTCATGGATTACATCGGGGTCGCTGATATCTTTTCGTTGTGCGGTCATAGACATCATCAAATGATTGCGCACCAACCAGGCAACGAGTTTGGTGTCGTGTGAGCTCAAATCATGTTGGCGGCAAAAAGATTTTGCAATATCTTCGCCAATGGTCGAATGGTCGCCTTTTAGGCCTTTGGCGATATCATGAAAAAGTGCCGCAATGTAGAGGATTTCCGGTTTATTGATTAGCCTGAACACATCATTGCAAAAGGGGAATTCATGCTCATGCTTCGTCAGTGAAAAGCGGCGTAGATTGCGGATAACAAACAGGGTGTGCTCGTCCACGGTATAAATATGAAATAAATCGTATTGCATTCGGGCGATGATATTGGCAAAACTGGGCATATAGGCCGCTAAAATACCGTAGCGATTCATTCGCCTGAGTTGTGTGGTGATGCCATGCGGTTGCCGGAATATTTCCATGAACAAATAATTGGCGGCTTTATTATTGCGGAAGTTATCGTCGATTAAATGCAGGTTTTTTCGGATTAGGCGGATCGTCGTGGCCCTGACGCCTTTGAGCGCCTGGTTTTTTTGCAGTATTAAAAAAACTTCCAGCAACGCTAATGGCTGGCGTTCAAAAACAAATTCGTCTTTGGCTTCCAGGTAATTGTTAATAATGACGAAATGTTCGTTTAGCGGTATTGGGTTTTGGCTGGTTGTGCCAATAACAAAGCGCTCATTGAACAATTGCAGTAGCAGTTCGTTGAGGCGTTGCAGTTCAAGGATGGTCTTAAAATAAAACTGCATGAATTGCTCGACATCTTCATTGTATTTCTGGTTTTCTGAGCTAAAACCAAACTGCTGAGCGAGATCGCGTTGGTAATCGAAAATCAGCCGATCTTCGCCACGATTGGTCAGTTGATGTAAAGCAAAACGGATTCGCCACAAAATATGCAAAGCGGAAGTGAGTTGTTTGTATTCAGATTCGGGCAAAAAGCCATAATGGATTAACTCCCTTAAGGTTCTTGAATTATAGTGCCGCTTGAACACCCAAGTGATGACCTGCATGTCGCGCAAACCGCCGGGGCCTTCTTTGATGTTGGGTTCAAGGTTATAAGCAGTATCATGGTATTTCGTATGACGTTGCTGCTGTTCCAACATTTTGGCGGCAAAAAACTGGTCGGAAGGCCAGATCTTATCCGGGGTAATTGCATCCTTGAGTTTTTGGTAAAGCGACACATTTCCAGAAATTAGCCGGTTTTCCATCAGGCTGGTCATGATGGTCTGATCCCCAACAGCAGCATTTACGCATTCTTCAACCGTACGCACACTTTGCCCCGGCTTTAAGCCTATATCCCAAAGAAAGGTCAGGAAGTTGGTCAGCTTTTCCTCATATGCAACAATATCATTGCTGTCCAGAATAATCACAATATCAATATCCGAATGGGGAAATAGCTCCCTTCTGCCATAACCGCCGACGGCCATCAGGCAAATATTTTCAGCATATTTGCCAAGAAAATACTGCCAACTGGTTACCAGCAAGGAATCAACAAAATCAGAATTTTCGTTAAGCAGGTCGCCAACTGAAGCGTGAGGATCAAATTTCTGTTTTAGCTCGGTGTCTTTCTCTTTTATTAGGCGCTTGAAGTGATGTAGGCCATCCCTTTGTGAAAACCATGTTGAATGAATAAGGGCATTCATGGCAATGTGCTTTCTTCCTGGCGTAGCGTCAATATTTCATAGCCGTTTTCAGTGACCAGAACGGTATGTTCCCACTGGGCAGAAAGGCTGTGGTCTTTAGTGACTGCCGTCCAGCCATCACCCAACACTTTGATATGGCGTTTGCCGAGATTGATCATAGGTTCGACGGTGATAATCATACCTGCCTCAAGTGCTTCGCCTTCACCCTGCTTGCCATAATGGAGAACGTGGGGATCTTCATGAAAATTTTTGCCGATACCATGTCCGCAAAACTCCCTCACCACGGAATAGCGGTTGCTTTCGGCAAATTTTTGTATGGCATGACCTATATCGCCTAAAGTTGCACCTTGTTTGATCTGCTTGATGCCCAGATACATCGCCTCTTGAGTTATATTCACCAAGCGTTTGGCGTGAGGGCTGACTTCGCCAACGCAAAACATTTTGCTGGTATCGCCATGATAACCGTCTTTAATCACCGTAATATCGACATTGATAATATCGCCAGACTTGAGCTTTTTGTTGCTGGGAATGCCGTGGCATACGGTTTGGTTGATGGATGTGCAAATGGACTTAGGGAAGCCCCGATAGTTAAGCGGTGCCGGAATTGTACCCTGCACATTGACGATGTAATCATGACAGATGTTATCGAGTTCGTCGGTTGTTATCCCTGAAACCACATGAGGTGCAATCATTTCCAGTACCTCAGCGGCCAATTTTCCGGCTACCCGCATTTTTTCTATTTCGCTTTCGGTTTTGATGGTAATGCTCATCTTTTATAAATTATTTATTTAATATACATCGTGTTAGGTGTTACATTTATAAAAGTGCCAAGTAATCAAAGGCCACTCTTACGGTAAAGTTTACCAGACATCAGCTTGTTGTAAAAAGCTGATTATGGTATAAAGACGAGTTGAACTTTACAACAAAATACTCACGCCTATCGTCACGCTTGGTAGGGTGCTGGCTTTACCGATAATTTAGGTTAGCTGGTTACTAAGCGGGATAAGCGGAGGCTTAACCCAACGCCGAAACACAGGTTTCGGAAATATCATCTTAGGAGAAATGAATGTCGGCAGTATCAATGCGTCAAATGTTAGAAGCGGGCGTCCACTTTGGACACCAAACCCGTTATTGGAACCCAAAAATGGCTACTTACTTATTTGGTTCCCGTAACAAAATCCATATTATTAATCTGGAAAAAACGCTTCCGATGTTTAATGATGCGATGAACTATCTAGGCCAAATGGCTGCCAATAGAGGCACTGTACTTTTAGTAGGTACAAAAAAAGCGGCTCGGAAAGTCGTTGCTGAACAAGCGGCACTTTGCGGTATGCCCTATGTCAATCACCGTTGGTTAGGCGGCATGTTGACCAATTTTAAAACCATCAAAAAATCCATCAATCGCCTGAAAGAACTCGAAGCCATGAAAGCAGATGGCACACTGTACCAACGCTTCGGCAAAAAAGAAGCCTTGGGTATGGAACGCGAGATGGAAAAGCTAGAACGCAGCTTAGGCGGTATCAAAGACATGAAGGGTATTCCCGACGTTATTTTTGTACTGGATGTCGGTTACGAAAAAAATGCGATCAGTGAAGCAAAAAAATTAGGTATCCCCGTGGTGGGTGTTGTCGATTCAAACAACACGCCAGAGGGCATTGATTACGTCATTCCAGGTAACGACGACTCAATAAGAGCGGTAAAACTGTATTGCGAAACTGTTGCGGCAGTCGTAATGGATGCCAAGACCGCGGCTTTGGGATTGTCAGCTAAAGCGGATGATTTTGTCGAAGTACCGGCAGCCGCAGCAGAGTAACTGTTGCTAAAAAAAATTAAAGTAAGCCGCTAAAGCATTAGCGGGGATGACACAGTTGGTTAAGAGCGCCTCCTTACGGGGGCGTTTTTATAGTGATGAATAATCGAGAGAAAACAGATAATGAGCGATACAATTAGTGCGGCAATGGTCAAGGAACTGCGTGAGCGTACCGGTTCCGGCATGATGGAATGCAAGAAAGCCTTGGTTGAAACCAATGGCGATATGGAGTTGGCCATTGAAAACATGCGTAAATCCGGCTTAGCCAAAGCGGACAAAAAATCAGGCCGTATTGCGGCAGAAGGAATTATTGGCGTAAAAGTTAGTGATGATGGCAAGACTGTGGCAATGGCCGATGTCAATTGCGAGACCGATTTTGTTGCCAAGGCGGATGATTTTGTTAAGTTTGTCAATGATATAACAATAGCTTTGTTAAATACCAAGATTGATAATGAAGAACAGTTAGCGGCTATGGTTTTAGCTGACGGGCAGACGGTTGAAGAAACCCGCAGAAACCTGATTGCCAAATTGGGCGAAAACATTACTGTTCGTCGGTTTGAAAGATATGAAACCGCAACAGGCGGTACGGCCTGTTACCTGCACGGCAACAAAATTGGCGTAATTGTTGAGCTAACAGCGGCAAATCCAGAATTAGGCAAGGACATCGCCATGCACATAGCGGCAAGTAAGCCGATTTGCGTATCTGAAGATCAAGTTAGCCCTGAAGTCATCGAAAAAGAAAAAGAGATTTTCAAGGCACAAGCGGCTGAAAGCGGCAAATCTGCTGACATCATTGAAAAAATGGTGGTTGGTCGAATCAGCAAGTTTTTTGCTGAAGTCACCTTGTTAGGCCAACCTTTTATCAAGGACGACAAGCTGACTGTCGGCAAATTGGCGGCATCAAAAAGCAATAGTGTCGTGCGCTTCACCCGTTTTGAAGTAGGTGAAGGGATTGAGAAGAAAGAAGAAAACTTTGCCGAAGAAGTTATGGCGCAAGTAAGAGGCAGCTAACAGACCCACGTCGCATTAATAACCAAAACCAAATTGACTATGACAAACATAATTTGCCAACGAATATTGCTTAAACTGAGTGGTGAAGCCTTGATGAGTGAATCGGGCGGCAGTCTCGATGCCGATATACTCAAGCGGCTTGCTACGGAGATCAAGGAATTATGTGACATGGGTGTCCAGGTCGGACTGGTCATTGGTGGCGGTAATATTTTACGCGGCGCACAAAAGGCTGCTGAAGGCTTGGATCGGGTAACTGGCGACCAGATGGGCATGTTGGCAACCGTCATCAACGCCTTGGCAATGCAAGATGCAATTGAACATTTAGGTCAGCAAGTCAGGGTTATGTCAGCCTTAAAAATCAATCAGGTCTGCGAAGATTATATCCGCCGCCGGGCAGTCCGACATCTTGAAAAAGGTCGTGTGGTTATCTTCGCGGCAGGCACGGGCAACCCGTTTTTTACGACTGATTCGGCAGCCAGTCTCAGGGCAATTGAAATTAATGCGGAACTGATGATTAAAGCGACCAAGGTTAAAGGCGTGTACTCTGCGGATCCGGAAAAAGTTAAAAATGCCGTATTCTATCCTCGTTTGACGTATGACGAGGCGTTAGACCAACGCTTAAACGTCATGGACACCACGGCGTTGGTGTTGTGTAGGGATAATAATGTACCCATGAGGGTCATGAATATATTTGAACCCAGCGCGATAAAACGCTTGATGTTGGGTGAAGAGATTGGCTCTCTAATCGAGTGAGGAAAATAAATGATTAGCGATATTCAACAGGGTGCGGCTACTCGTATGGGTAAAAGCATAGAGTCTTTGAAACATGAGTTCTCTAAAATACGCACAGGAAGGGCTCATCCTAGCTTGCTCGATCAAATCACCGTGTCTTATTATGGCAATGAATCTGCCTTGTCACAGGTCGCCAATATAGCTGTGGAAGATGCGCGTACCCTCACCATCACGCCATGGGAAAAAAACATGGTTCAAGCCATAGAAAAGGCCATATTGAAATCTGATCTTGGCTTAAATCCTGCCACCAATGGCATGGTAATCCGCATTCCACTGCCATCGTTAACGGAAGAACGCCGTCGTGCCTTGGTCAAAGTAGTCAAAAATGAAGCCGAGAATGGTCGTGTCGCGATAAGAAATATCCGCCGCGATGCCAATACCGAAATAAAAGATGCCCAGAAAGAAAAGCTGATCTCGGAAGATGATGCGCGTGGTGCGGAAGAAAAAATTCAAAAGCTAACGGATCAATACATCAAAGATGTCGAGAAATTGCTGGAAGCAAAAGAGGCTGACCTGTTATCAATTTAATTGTTATTTATTTAATTAATAAAGGGTTACTGGATGACGATGACATGGACACAATAACTTGATGGTTGAAAATGGCACACCCAAGCATATTGCAATTATCATGGATGGTAATGGCAGATGGGCGCAAAAAAGGCTGTTGCCGCGTGCGTTAGGTCATCAAGCCGGCGTGAAAGCCGTCCGCAAAATTGTTGAACATTGCGTTAAAAATGGCATAGAAGTACTGACTTTGTTTGCGTTCAGCAGTGAAAACTGGCGACGACCCAAAGAAGAAGTGTCTCTATTAATGGCCTTGTTTATCAAAACACTGCAAAAGGAAATAGACACACTTGATAAAAATGGTGTCCGTATGCGGTTTATTGGCGACCGAACAGCATTTCCTGAACTTTTGCGGGAAACAATGGTTGCGGGCGAGGCGCAGACAAAAAATAACACCGCGTTGACGCTGGTCATAGCCGCAAACTACGGTGGACATTGGGATATGTGCCAGGCATTCCAGTCAGTCATCGAAAAAATGGCAGCAGGAGAATTAAATAAACAAGCCATTACGCCGCAACTGATTGATGAACACCTGTCCACCGCTGGACTGCCTGAACCGGATCTATTTATCAGGACGGGGGGCGAGCAACGAGTGAGCAATTTTTTACTGTGGCAATTAGCCTATACAGAACTCTATTTTACAACGACACTCTGGCCCGATTTTGACCAGATTTCATTGAATGATGCCATCAATAGCTTTAAAAGCCGACAAAGGCGTTTTGGGCATACGGGTGAGCAAATAACCAATAAACCAGATTAATAAATAAAATAAAATAAAAAATGTTAAAACAGCGCATTATTACGGCCGCAATCCTTGTGCCTTTAGTCATTTTGGCAGTGTTTAAACTGCCGCAAGACTATTTCTCCCTGCTTTTTGGTTTGATTATTCTGATGGCGGCTTGGGAATGGAGTTATTTAATCGGCATTAATGAGGCTTATAAAAAATATTTATTCTTGTTGGGTGTCATTATCCCAATGCTATGGCTACATTTTTGGACTCAGTTTCTTGAAGCGCTGCAATATGTGATAGAAACATTGCAGCAGGATTTGTATCAATACGCTAAAAAATCCAGTTGGACATCGGTCAGCCAGTTCATGGAATATCTTAATATTCCTGATGTAAGAACGTATTCAGGTTTATTGGAGTGGTTTGTCATCCCTGCGGTTATCTTTTGGGTGCTAGTGATGATACTGATCAAACACTCACCTACTGGCGTATTAACCTTGCAATTAAAACCACGCCAAAAAGCATGGTTAGGCTGGTTTGTCTTATTGTCAGCATGGCTGTTTCTGGTTCGTCTTAGAGCGTTATATGGTGCTGAAATGGCCATGTATTTCCTGATATTGATCTGGGCCGCGGATATTTCTGCCTATTTTGTCGGGAAAAAATTCGGGACGACAAAACTGGCTCCGGAAATTAGCCCTGGGAAAACCCTTGTCGGTTTTTATGGTGCGTTGTTGTCGGCTGTTATCTGTGGGGTTGTCTTAAGCCTGATTTATCAATTCCCTATTATGAATGCCTCCGATTTTGTCTTGCTGTCCGTTTTTACGGTACTCATTTCAGTGTACGGTGATTTGTTCTTTAGCGTTGTAAAGCGTCAAAGTGGTGTCAAAGAAAGTGGCTCCATCTTGCCGGGTCATGGTGGTATCCTTGACAGGATTGATAGCTTAATCGCTGCGGCACCCTTTTTCTACGCCGGTATTTATCTGATATCAAGGATGTTGGAAAATGCCCAAAATGCCCGGGTTGTTGAATGAAAGGCCTTTGCATACTCGGCGCAACCGGTTCTATCGGTGTCAGCACTTTAGATGTGGCAGCACGGCATCCGCATTTATATAAAATCGTCGCCTTAACGGCAAACTCCAATATTGATGCTTTATTCGAGCAATGTCTAGCCCACCACCCCCAGTATGCTGTGGTTGTAAATGAAGAAAAATCCAAGGAATTTCAGCAAAAAGTCAGCAACTCTGTTGTAGCTGACATAAAGGTACTGACAGGCTCCAAAGCATTGGAAGAGGTCGCAACCCTTCCAGAAGTTGATTCGGTTATGGCTGCGATTGTCGGCGCAGCGGGCTTGTTGCCCAGCCTTGCGGCGGCGAAGGCAGGAAAAACCGTGTTGCTTGCCAATAAAGAAGCCTTGGTGATGTCGGGTGATATTTTTATGGATGCGGTAGCAACGGCAGGCGCACATTTACTACCGATTGACAGCGAACATAACGCCATCTTCCAGTGTATGCCCGCTGACTATAAGACAGGTACTGACGGCAAGCAGGTACGGCGGATATTATTGACGGCTTCAGGGGGGCCATTCCGGGAAATGCCAATTGAGCAAATGGCTGATGTCACCCCGGAACAAGCTGTCGCGCACCCCAACTGGGACATGGGCAAAAAAATATCAGTGGATTCAGCTACCATGATGAACAAAGGCTTGGAAATGATCGAAGCCTGCCTGTTGTTCAAACTGTTACCAGAGCAAATTCAGGTGGTGATACATCCACAAAGCGTCATTCATTCCATGGTCGATTATGTCGATGGCACGGTGCTGGCGCAGATGGGTAATCCTGATATGCGTATACCGATTGCCCATGCAATGGCATGGCCGGAACGTTTTGATTCTGGTGCTAAACCGCTCAATATATTTGATGTTCGCCGTATGGATTTTGAAGAACCTAATCTGGAACGCTTTCCGTGTTTACGTCTGGCCTATCAAGCAATTAGTATCGGCGGCACTATGCCAGCCGTATTGAATGCCGCTAATGAGATTGCCGTAGAAGCCTTTTTAGATCGTCAGATAAAGTTTACCGATATTCCCGTGATTATCGAACGTTGTATGGACACTATAGTCCGGGCAGCCGCCGATACCTTGGCCGTGATCCTGGAACACGACCAACATGCGCGGGTCGTTGCCAAACAAATTATTGCTGAAATAAATAGTTGATGGGTATGTTGCATACGCTATTTTATTTCATCATTGCTATTGGGATTTTGGTTTCATTCCATGAATTCGGCCATTTTTGGGTTGCCCGTAAAACCGGCGTCAAAGTACTCAGGTTTTCCATTGGCTTTGGTAAAGTGCTGTGGTCGCACCAAAAAAATCCCGACTCAACCGAATATGTCTTGTCGGCAATTCCCTTGGGCGGCTATGTCAAAATGGTCGATGAACGGGAAGGCAAAGTTAAGGAAGAAGACTTGCCTAAGGCTTTCAACCGGCAATCACTTTGGGTTAGGACTGCTATTGTCGCCGCAGGGCCATTATTTAACCTGATACTTGCAGTTGCACTGTTTTGGTTGGTATTGGTATTGGGTGAAACCGGTATAAAACCGGTGTTAGGTGAAATAAAACCAGGTACATTTGCCGCCAAATCAGGTTTTGTCGAGGGTGAAGAAATTCTCTCTGTCAATGGTAAAACCACCAAAACCTGGACGGAGGCAATGAATATCGTTATTACGTCAGCTATGGATGGACAGGCGCAGATAATAGTTAAAGTCAAGAATCTTGCTGATGATCAAACCGACAGGGTACTTGCCTTTACAGAAAATGATGTACAAGATTCCGAAAAACTATATGAGCTGTTAGGCTTTCATCCCTGGTCACCTAAGTTAAAGCCCATCATCAATGAGGTTTTGCCGGATAGCGCCGCCTTGGCTGCGGGGCTAAAAAAAGATGATTTAATCCTGAGTGCCGATGGCACGCCGATATTAGATTGGCTGCAATGGGTTGATTACGTCAAAAATCGGCCAGACAAGCCGATCAGCTTGGTCATAGACCGGCAAGGAACGCAGCTGACCTTGGGCATTACACCCAAAAGCGTAAAATCGGGTCAGGTCAATGAGGGTAAAATCGGCGCTTCCGTTCAGGTACCGGAAAACTTGTTGAAGTCTATGGAAGCAGAATATTCCTTGCCACCGCTGGACGCAATTCCGGTCGCGTTTAAAACAACCTATGACTA
This sequence comes from Methyloglobulus sp., assembly GCA_013141505.1. Lineage (GTDB taxonomy): Bacteria > Pseudomonadota > Gammaproteobacteria > Methylococcales > Methylomonadaceae > Methyloglobulus. Next base: position 24,912 of record JABFQX010000008.1, on the reverse strand, counting down.
TTCTGTTGTTACTTTAAGGATGATGGGCAAGATGCTGATAGGCAAAGCATCGGTAAAAAACTTGAGTGGCCCTATCAGCATTGCCCAGATTGCCGGACAGTCAGCGACCATGGGACTGGTCTATTTTCTCAAATTCATGGCACTTGTGAGCGTGAGTTTGGGGGTGCTGAATTTATTGCCCGTCCCTGTACTGGATGGTGGACACCTCCTATTTTTTGGTATCGAAGCCATCAAGGGTGAGCCAGTATCTGAAAAAGTGCAGATTTTTTTCCAACAGGTTGGTATAGCCTTGTTATTATTGCTGATGGCGACGGCTTTTGTAGTTGATATTGAGCGCATAGATTGGTCGCTGTTTTTCAAATAGAGCCGTAAATTTTACAATCCAGATGTGAACGAAGTTCAGCTTAAAAACTCCTACTCGGAATAACTTAACTTTAAAAAAACAGAGAACCCAATGAAAAAATTAACCCAGATAACGACACTGTTGCTGTTTGCCCTGATGATGCCGTTTGCCAACGCGGATGAAGCGGCAATTAAAAAAGCGTTAGAAAAATCCATGCCCACCACCAAAATACAATCCATAAAGCCTTCAGAAATTAAAGGTGTGCAAGAAGTCGTTTTGGGTTCCAGCATCTATTATGTATCTGATGATGGCAAGTACTTGTTGCAAGGCCGTTTGATTGATGTCGCAAACCGTGTTGATTTGACCGAATTAAAATTGGGCACGACCCGTAAAAATGCCCTGGAAAAAATGGGCACGGACAATATGATCGTGTTCAAGCCCAAAATTGGCAAATACAAGGTCTATATTTTCACTGACATTGATTGTGGGTATTGCCGGAAATTGCATTCAGAAATCGACCAATATCTGGCGGAAGGCATTACTATTCAGTATTTGTTTTTCCCAAGGGCAGGGAAGGGTTCGGAATCTTATGATAAAGCCGTATCGGTTTGGTGCGCTAAAGACCGCAATGCTGCTTTGACTGCTGCGAAAAAAGACCAAAAACTGGAAAAAAAGACCTGCGACAATCCAATTGATGAACACATGCAGTTGGCTTCGGAGTTTGAAGTCAAAGGTACGCCGATGATAGTCACCGAAAACGGCAATATTTACCCTGGCTATTTACCCGCAAAACAATTGCTTGAAGCGTTGCAAGGTGAGAAAACCGCAAAATAAGGATTTTGGTATAGTTCCTGGTAGCTTATGGTGCTTTGATATACCATAAGCTACAAGCTAAACTTGGTTTTTCAGGTCAATCCTTTCAGCCGATAAACCAACTCCAATGCCTGTTTAGGGCTTAGTTCATCAGGGTTTATATCTTCCAATAGTGTCGCAACAGGATGCGCTTCTTTGCTGGCGAACAAATCCAGTTGGTTAGTCCCCGATTCTACTTGTTGTTCAAAATAGGCTTTATCCTCCAAATGGCGGAGCTTGATCTTCGCTTTTTCTATGACGGATCGAGGTACACCAGCAAGGGAAGCCACCTGTAGGCCGTAACTTTGGTTGGCGGGGCCGTCTTTTACGGCATGCAAAAAAATAATCTTATCTTTATGCTCCATGGCATCCAGATGTACATTCGAGATGGTCTTTTGTTCCTCTGCCAAAGTTGTCAATTCAAAATAATGGGTGGCAAATAAGGTGAAAGCCTTGGTTTCTTTGGCGAGATAATCTGCACATGCCCAAGCCAGGGATAAGCCATCGAAGGTGCTAGTGCCACGACCAATTTCATCCATTAATATCAAGCTATTGGATGTCGCATTGTGCAAGATGTTGGCGGTTTCCGACATTTCCACCATGAAGGTTGAACGCCCACTCGCCAAATCGTCCGATGCACCAATACGGGTAAAAATCTTGTCTATCGAGCCGCAAGTCAAATTTTTGGCCGGCACGTAGCAGCCGATATGGGCGACCAGGACGATCAATGCAGTCTGCCGCATGTAAGTGGATTTGCCGCCCATATTGGGGCCGGTAATCACCAACATCCGGCGTTTGTTGGACAAGGCCAAATCATTGGCGACAAAAGGCGTGTCCGAAACCTGCTCGACCACCAAATGCCGCCCGCCTTCGATATGGATGCCAGTCCGGTCAGTCAGGGTCGGTTGCGACAAGTTCAGGGTATAAGAACGCTCGGCAAAGTTGGTCAGAACGTCCAGTTCGGCTAGGGCGGCGGCACATTGTTGCAAAGCCAGTAAGTCTAATGCAATGCGGGTCAATAGCTCGTCATATAAGGCTTTCTCGAAGGCCAGCGATTTTTCCCGTGCGCTAAGGACTTTGTCTTCAAATGCCTTCAGTTCCTCGGTGATATAGCGTTCCGCACCTTTTAAAGTTTGCTTGCGGGTGTAATGGGGCGGGATTTTACTGGCATGCAAATGGGAGATCTCAATATAGTAGCCATGCACACGGTTGTAGTTGACCTTGAGCGTGTTAATGCCAGTAGCAGTCCTTTCCCTGCTTTCTATATCCAGCAGGTATTGGTCGGCATTTTGGCTCAAATTCCTAAGTTCATCCAATTCCTGGTTGTATCCAGCCGCAATTACGCCGCCATCTCGGATCAATACGGGCGGATTTTCGACAATAGCCGATTGCAACAAGGACAAAAGCGCAGGGTGTTGGCCTATGTGTTCCAGCAAAACTGCGAGGCGTGGGTTGTCGCTATTAGTGAGCAAACGCTGCAAGTCCGGCAATACGGCTAAGGTATTACGCAACACCAGCAAATCCCGTGGACGGGCGGATTTAAGGGCAATTCGCGAGCTGATCCGTTCTATATCGCCCACTTGCCGCAACACGGTTTGCACATCTTGGTATAATTTATTGTCAAGTAAGCTGGCGATACAGGCATATCGGTGTTTGAGAGTCTGATGGTCACGCAGTGGCCTGTTGAGCCAACGCCGCAGACAGCGGCTCCCCATTGCGGTTGCGGTCTTATCGAGTACACCCAGCAAGGTAAATTCCATTTGTCCCGTCGGGTGATAGTCCAGCTCGAGGTTGCGGCGGCTGGCAGCATCGAGGACAATGCTGTCGCTGCTACTTTCCGTACTGATACCTTGAATATGGGGGAGGGCGCTTTGTTGGGTATCTTTAACGTACTGCAACAATGCGCCAGCGGCAGCAATGGCGGTAAGTAAATCGTCACAACCATAACCTTTCAGATCCAACGCTTTGAATTGCTTTAGCACCAACAAACGTGCGCTTTTCGGTTCAAAATGCCAAGGCGGTCGTCTACATAAGCCGCCACGTTGCTTCAGGCTTACAGGAAGTATCCAGCCTTCGCTGAACAACAATTCTGCCGGATTAAGTCGTCCGATTTCACTGAGTAATTGATCTTCGCTATCGACTTGTTGCAACACAAAACGCCCGCTGGTCACATCCAGACTGGCTATCCCGTATTTATTTTCATACGCACAAACGGCTACCAACAGATTATCCTTACGGTCTTCCAGTAAGGCTTCATCAGTGACCGTACCCGGCGTGACGATACGTACCACCTTACGATCAACTGGCCCTTTACTGGTTGCCGGATCACCGATTTGTTCGCATATTGCCACCGACTCGCCCTGCTTTAACAATCTGGCGAGATAGCCTTCAGCAGCATGATAGGGGATACCTGCCATAGCAATCGGAATGCCCGCCGATTGACCACGACTGGTCAGGGTAATGTCGAGTATCTGCGAGGCTTTTTTGGCATCATCGTAAAACAACTCATAAAAATCACCCATGCGGTAAAACAGGAGGGTGTCGGGATGTTCCGCCTTGATGCGTAAATATTGTTGCATCATGGGCGTGTGCGGACTGGCGGCTTTTTGTTCTATACTCATGCCCTCTATTTTATCTGAACTCCAAGGAGTCCACAGCATGGATAATGCGTTATTTGAACTGGCAGAACAATTAGGCAAAGACCTAAAGGGCAAAGGCCATAAAATCGCCACGGCAGAATCATGTACAGGCGGCTGGATTGCCCAAACCATTACCGAAGTACCGGGCAGTTCCGCTTGGTTCGACCGAGGCTTTGTCACTTACAGCAACAATGCAAAAGTACAGATGTTAGGTATAAATCCGCAAACATTGGCACAGTATGGCGCAGTCAGTCCAGAAGTCGCAAAAGAAATGGTGGCAGGTGCTTTGACAAATAGCGAGGCAGATTGGGCGATTGCAGTAACGGGGATTGCAGGGCCGGATGGTGGTAGCACAGAAAAACCGGTGGGGACTGTTTTTGTCGCGTGGCAACATAAGAGAGGTTTTTCAAAGGTTACAAAATTTCAGTTTTCCGGTGATCGTCAGCAAATCAGGAGAAGTACGGTAATGGAAGCATTTACGACGATGATATATTTATTATGCTAGAAAATATCCCAGCGCCGTATCAAATACCAAAGTATTAAAGTATTAAGGATTAATCGCAAAAGTCTCGGTGTAAGTATTGCCTTTTTTGCAGACATCCCTTGCCGTTGGGCTTTCACAAGCCATATCGGTGATTTCAGCTTTTAACGTACCGGCTTCATCAGGTACAAAATAAAACCGGAAATTGGGATCGGAGCTGATAGCAATATCAGTTTTTGCAGTTAAAACCGGTTTATCGTTGAATGACACTTTCATTTGTTCAATGAAATGCGATTTTTTAATGAAGCGCGTGACTTGATCCATTTGCATGCCGCTCAGGTTTGGGTGGCTAATCAAAAGCTGTACCAGGGTTGGCTCTTTGGTGTTAACGCCGTCATCCAAGCGGAATTTCATCTTGCCCAGGCGTTGCATGGCCGCATCAAGGTCTGCACCCACCGGCGCGGAGCAACCGCCGCTGGCTTTCACATATTTCTTGGACATATACAGTTTGCCGTCATTCATTTCGGCAATGGCGCGGATATGGCTGTAAGTATTGACGCGAATCCGCATGGCAAGGTCGGCCTTGCCACTGTGCGGGCTGAATTCAAATTCACCGACAAAAGGGAAGGGGTTTTTATCGACCAACACCAGAATTTTTTTGATATAGCTGGCGCTGGTTTGCTTGATTTTGGTATTGATGTTTAAAGGCACCAAGGCAGGGTCTTCAGCCCGGATGGGTGCATCCAGCTCGATAATATCATTCGATTCTTCAATCGTCTTGCCGGAAAAATACTGGTTTTTCAGGGTGTTGTTCCATTCGGTTTCGTCTTGTTCGGCGAATGCCAGAATTGGGCTTAACAGCAATGCAAGTGTTATTGCATTTATAATACAAGTCTTGATTCTCACGGATATTTCTCCAAAAATTTGAGGTATTTTAATTCTTTTTAGATTCGAGGTCACAAAAGCGTGAATGCGATTTTACAAAGACACATAACTTACATTTCGGAATAGCCAAACTTGGTCATAGTTAATAGGTTTTTAAACATACATTTGATACCAAATGCTAGCACATGCTATCATATAATCACTTAGAAAAAATGACAGTCTATGTAGACCCGTATCATGGCAAATCTCAGCATCAGAAAATTAGATGACGACGTATTATTAAGATTACGTGGTTTGGCATCTGCACATGGCGTGTCGATGGAAGAAGAAGTGCGCCAAATCCTTAAGCAAGCGGTTGTTCGGGATGTTAAGTTGGGTGAGATAGCTTTGCAGTTGTTTGGTGAAGGGCAGGGCGTTGAGTTGGAATTACCTAAATACCCTGCCCATGTGCCACTGGATTTATCCTAATGCTGGTATTGGATACCAATGTTATCTCTGAAGTTATGCGCCCTCAGCCCAGTCCGGCTGTGTTGGTATGGCTAAACCAGCAGCAAAGCTCCCAAGTTTATATAACGACCATTAGCGTTGCAGAAATCGGTTATGGGCTACGAATATTAGCCGACGGCCAACGCCGTAGACTTTTACAAAGCCGTTTCGATCAATTTATTGCGCTGGGATTTGATTCTAGAATTCTTGATTTTGATCGCCCTGCCGCAGCAGTATATGCCGAAATCATGGCCTTCAGAAAAGAGATAGGCTGCCCAATGAGTTTTCCCGATGCTCAAATAGCGGCCATCACACGAGTTAACAATTTCAATCTGGCGACCCGAAATACCAAAGACTTTAAGCAATGTGGGATTGGGTTGATTAATCCGTTTGAGTAGCGATATTCCGATTTCCCGTATTACATCGCACTTCATGCGGGCTACCTTACGGCATTTTACTGTTGATTTTTAAGGGTTTACCAGTGCGGCGTATTTGGCACGGATAGGATAGCGTCCAGTTCAATGACGGCAAGGGGGCTGCCCCTTTGTTTATTGATTTTCAGTATGCTCCTCATCTTCGGTTTCGTGGTGCTTTCTGTGATGCTTTCTCTTGATAGACCGTAGGCATTGCTCTTTTGACTTGAAACCAAACATCTTCCAACCGCCTTTCACGCAGTCTTTCTTGCTCGATGGGGGAAGGATTGGGGTAGCGATGAAGCCATGAGTGCCTGTGTTATCGACATAATAGCCAGTCAACTGTCCGCTAGCATTGATGTCATTGACAAAAGTCGTCGTGGCATTAGGGATATCGATAGTCATGACCACGCCACTGCTGTACACAAAACCGTGGAAACCACCTGAAACATCGGTATAAGTGCCGCTCACCTGCCCTTTGTCGTTAATTTTAAGGTTGGGGTCAGGATACGGAAAGCCTGGATTTGACGAAGAAGAGTAAATCGAGCCGGGAACATCGAAGGTCTTGAATGCACCGCCACTGTATATGTAACCATGGTTGATCCCTGTGGCGTCAACATTAAAACCGGCAACCTGCCCACTAGAGTTGATACTGCTGCCATAGGTACTCGCAGCATTGGGAACATCAAGAGTCAAGTAGGAGCCGCCATTTTTCACAAAGCCATGCCTAATTTGAGGGGCAGGGTCTTGCCAAAAATAATAGGTGCCGACAATTTGCCCTTTATTATTGAGGCCACTGGCAAAGGTAAACGTATTATAATCGCCGGTAAAAGAAAGATATGTATAAGCACCAGCATAGTACAGCGTTGAACCGATGGGGGGTGAACCATAACCTACCACCTGTCCGGCATTATTAATATCGCGAGCATATGATGTATTTGTTAGCTTTATAGACGTACCACTAGTGCTGCTGTACAAAAAACTTACGGGGCCAGGATCATGTGATTCCCATGCGCGACTACCGACAACTTGTCCGAGATCGTTGATGCTGAGAGGAATTGTACTCACATGGTAAGGGCATGTGTTTTGGGAACCACAATAATAATATCCTATTATATCAATGTTCGTGAACGTGCCGCTGCTGTAGAAAAAAGCGCCGCCCGAATAATTGCCGGTTACCTGCCCGCTCGCATTAATGCTTGCAGGTTTTGTGCTAGTAGAGCCCGGAAAATCGATAGTTTTAAAACTATAGGTCGTGGCATGGGTATGACCCGCAAATAAAGCACTTAGCAGGATACTGAAAACCAGCTTCTTATTTATCATTAATTCACTCCTAAAACTAAATTTATTTAAATGGTTACATACAAGCGGTTAAACCGACAGTGGTTAACTGGCGTTGTTTCAGTAACCGTTTGCCGCTTACCCAAACATCAGTGATTTACTGCCTGCTGGCGGCATATATGATTTGCCGATAGCCAACGAACCGGTTTCCTGCTCCAGCCCTAATGCGCTTAATAAATAAACTGGGCTGATTTCATACTGGCTTTGTCTTTCATATTGCTTCACTTGGATAAACCGCTTAATTGATTTTAACGCCAAGATACGTCACATTATTGTTTTCATTGTATTCTTTCAATAAATTTCGTTTTAATTTGATCTGGCAACCGAGCCAATAGCTCTTATCAGAAACGATATTCTTTGGGATTTTCAGATGAGTATTAAAAGTGGAAGGCTTGTTATCCCGCTTGATGATATAGGTGCGGGTCGTCAATAACCTGTCAGTTTCGTCGATTTGGTTATCGGACGAAAGGTAATAGTTTGCAATTATCTCAATATCTTTTGTTTTCCCGGCATTTTCGTAGGTCAATTCAAGTTTTACGGTTTGCCCTTTCATCACTTGGTAAACGGGTTCGGGGCAATCCTTTATAGGAAGGCTGTCCAAATCAGTATGACGATAGGGACAAGCAAAACTTAATTCTTCGTTGTTGGCTCCAAATAGCCGGGTTCGATGGTGTAGGCTAAACATACTGCCATCCCGAGCAGGCAATTTATTGCCATAACGCCAATGACTGACAGTGACATCTTCCTCGGCATTTTTAGCCAAGCCAAACAAGGCGATTAAACCAGATGCTGCATCTTCACCGAGATAAGGTTCAACCACATTGCCGTTCGCGACTAAGAGATTGTTGCCGCCCATGAGGTTCAGCAGGTCACCTTCATGTTGTAACCCGGCACTGTGCCCTAATTCATGCATTATGGTAGAGACAGCGCTGGCATCAATGCCGCCATACGCAAACAAGTGGTTTTTCTGGTAATTGAAAGCTAACTTATTCTTGTCTACAGGAGGCCGCTTCATCCGGTAATGAGTGTTGATAATGATGTCAGATTCAGTTGCTGTACACGTCGGCGAATAATCCGCATCACTTTCTTCAATGGCCGATATTTTCGCGGAATCTGCCCCCAAATCTTTCATGTAGATTTCGCTTTCGCCGTTATTAGCCGAAACGCCGTCGCCATTGTCCATACCACCGAAGACATAACGAAATTTGCTAGGGTTGCGGTTCATCCGTTCAATAGCTTCAAGAGCCGCCTGGTACTGGGGAGAATTTTCTGGAATTGAAACTGGATCAAGCACTGGTCGGTAAACGGCTTCATGCCAATGTTTTGCCAATCCTTTGTTGATTGGAGCGATACAACGTATTTGCTCCCAGGCAGGGGCTTGATTTGCCGGGAGCAAAAATGTGAGTGCTATCACGAGGAAAATCAGGAACAAGAGATTATATTCTAATCTAGGCTGTATGCAGCCAAACCACCGCTAGACCCATCAGGGTAGTTGCCCATCGGTACCAGCACCATCCCCGCCACGGGTGTGACCGGCGCAAAGGAGCTCGCTGGCAGCGGGATATTGGCAAGCTGCGTACCTTTGGCGGCATCGTAGATGTTCATTGTGGGCGGGAGCCCGCTCGGATCGCCGGGGAAAGTGGTGAAGACAACCCCCATGCCTACCGTGGTGGCGGCAAAACTCTGCGAAAATTGGCCTTCCCAAGCAACTGCCCCATTGCCTACATCAAAAGCGTGTATGCTCGGATCTTGAAATGGCGAACTGCACCCGTAGAAGTCACCGAATCCTGTAGTCGAATATATGCGCTTTCCGTCATAGGCAGCACCGCCGTAGAAGCCACCGGCGCTACCGCCGGGTACGACGTTCGCCGACCACAGCACCATGCCGTATGGGTTTTTCGTGAGAGCATTAAGTGTATAGTAAGTGCCATCTTTGCCGCCGATACCAAAGTAGGTTTTCCCTGCGATACGAAGCACGTTGGCGGTTGCACCAAAGTCGAAGTCGCAAGCAGCAGTGTCATTGGCATGAGGGGCAAATGCCCAACGCAGGCGACCACTCTCACTGTCAAGCGCGAGCACCGCACTATGATAAGGGCGATCCGAGCCGAAATTGCAGTCACTGGTGCCGAAAGCGACGATATTGTGATCGGTGTCGATGGATGCTGAACTCCAAACATTACCACACCCCCGGTTCAACCCTACCGCAGGTAAACCTTGTCTGTTCAGGAGCGGGTTACCTTGTGGGTCAAGTTTGGGATCAATTTCGAACCGCCAGCGTTGAGCGCCTGTGTCGGCATCAAGAGCGAGAAAAGCACCGCGATAACCGACCTGCATATCCGCAGAAACACCGATATAGACTTTTCCTCGGTACACCGCAGGAGACGAAAAGATACGCAACTGATCGTTGTCATCGTTAGCGCAGTTGGGGTCTTCAGGGTTGCCGCAGATAATCCGCTTCCACCGCAAAGAGCCGGTGCGGGCATTGAGGGCGTAGAGCGTACGTCCTCCGCCGAAGTAAACAGTGCCGTCAACGACAGCCGCCGACGAAGTGACTAGGCCACCGTCAGTGGTCTCACGCCCTGGCGGCGGCGTTTGACCGGGCGGAACACAACGCGGCGGCACCGGTACAATTGAATTCTGGCAATCAAGGATGAACCTCCATCTTAAAGCCCCCGTACGTTGATCGAGGGCGTAGAAATAGCCATCCCAACCACCAATGTAAACGACACCATCAGATACGACGGCTTGTGCGCTGAAGAGGTCATTGCTCGGAAAAAACCATGCAGGTTTTAACCGATTGATATTGCCAGGATTAAGTCCCGAAGTTGGATTGCTGAATGAACGCTGAAGATCATGCCCATACATGGGCCAATCGGACATTTTACGGGCAACTTCAGAGGGAAACTGATTTGAGGGGGCTACTGTCAGCTCTGCGTATGCAATGCCACAGATAGTGAAGAGTACCGAAAAAAGATAGAGTCGAAACATGTCTTCACCTAACTAATTATCCAATGCTATGGAATCCTATCTTACCTTCTCTGAACATGTCAACATATCAATGGCTACAAGGCTGGGTTGCCTGTTGTTTGTTAACCCGCTTTCAAGGTTTGCGTGGCTAGATTACTAGCGATTAGGATAATCGTGGCTACGGTGTTCCTACGCATTACGCATTGTTCACAAGTCCGTAAATTCGTAAGATGCGCCAAATGTAAGGTGTGCCGAGGAGCTAGGCGCATCGATCGAGGAAACAAATCTGTACCCCAGGGTATCCCCCGCATAGTTGCCCGATAACCTTCAGGATCAGGTGGGGTTAATCACCGCTTACAACTAATTTGCTACAAACCCTATAGTTGTTAACAGGGTTATAGTTTATTTCTCAAGTAAAATGTGATCAAGAGACAGGCATGTTACCCCGTCACTTACGTTTTGCTGATGGATGAGTTTTTGAATCATGTTGAAACCTACGAACGGGGCAACATGCCCCGTCCGGCGTGCAGTCATCTATGAATGGGCAACATGCCCAGTCCGGCTCTTAAGGCTTAAAATTAAACAAGATATTTCGGCCGCATCATTTTGTAAGCCGCTCTAGCTTTGGTCTACGTTTGAGTAACTAGGTGGTTGTGTTGGCCTACTCATTAATTCAATAGCAGCAGGTAATACTGTAAAATTGCTGCCTGTTATTCACAGCATAAAGCCCGTTCATAAAAAGTAAAAAATAAATGACAAGAACAAGGAAAAAACCGTTACCCACTACCCCCATTAAAGCAACTATCACTTCCCTAACCCATGATGGCCGCGGTGTTGCCAGTATTGATGGCAAAGCCACTTTCATTGATGCCGCATTACCGGGTGAAGAAGTCGAGTTTTTGTATACCGATATTCGTCGTGATTATGCCGAGGGCAGGGTGGTTAAGGTGCTGAACGCATCCAAGCACCGCGTAGAGCCGAAATGTCCGCATTTCGATGTTTGCGGCGGCTGTAGTTTTCAGCATGTGGATTCGGCGACGCAAATACATTTCAAGCAGGATTTGCTGGTGGAGCAATTTAGCCGCATCGGTAAAGTGACCCTATCGGAGCTTTGGGAACCCTTAATTGGCTCGCATTGGGGCTATCGCCGCAAAGCACGGATGGGCGTTAAGTTTGTCGCGAAAAAAAATCGGGTGCTGGTCGGCTTTCGGGAAAAACGCAATCCCTACCTTGCCGAGATGGACAATTGCATTGTCATGCATCCGATAGTTGGCAGCAAGCTGGTTGAATTGGGCGAGATGATCGCAGGCTTGACGATTCGGGATAAAATCCCCCAGATTGAAGTCGCAATCGGCGACGAGACCTGTGTCCTGGCTGTGCGGGTGTTGGAGCCGCCAACAGCAGGCGATCAGGCGATAATGCGGGCATTTGCTAAAGCCCATAGCCTGTCTATCTGCTTGCAATCCAAAGGCCCCGACACCATTGTTCCGCTTGATGGTGAGGCGGAGGTCATCCCTACTTATGCGTTGCCGGAACAGGGTATCGAATTTAAATTCAAGCCTGCCATGTTTACCCAGGTTAACTACGAAATTAATCGGCTGATGATCAACAGGGTACTTGATACGCTTAAGTTGACCAAAACTGATGCCGTACTTGACCTGTTTTGCGGCCTGGGAAACTTTACTTTACCTATCGCTAAATATGCCGGTTCTGTTGTCGGCGTGGAGGGCGATCTGCCATTGGTTAAACATGCAAGAGAAAACGCACGGCATAACGGTATCGAAAACGCCGAATTTTATGCCGCTGACTTAAGCAAGGACATCAGCGATCAACCGTGGGCGAAACGAAAGTACAACAAGATCATGCTTGACCCTTCTAGGGCGGGTGCATCGGAAGTACTGCCCCTTATCAAACATTGGCAACCAGAGATGATTGTTTATGTGTCGTGCAATCCTTCAACCTTGGCGCGCGATGCTGGAATTCTTGTCAATGAGATGGGTTACAAGCTGATTAAAGCCGGAGTCATGGATATGTTTCCACAAACCGCGCATGTAGAATCGATTGCCTTGTTTGGCAAGTGAAGCCGTCTGTTTAAGTTTACGATTGAGATAGGTTTGTTGATGTGGGGGTTGTGATCTATATTTCAGCTATTCCATGCCGGCTTCTGACCTATCCGTATGCCCATTTCTGTCGTTTTAGAATCGTGTTTCAAATGGCTGTTCCTGCTCAGCACACTGACAATGGGCGTGTTGTATTTTTACAAAGACAAACTACCTGAACCGGGTTTTTATGACTTGGTTCATCTGGAAGAACCCAGCCAATTCGCGACGGATCACGAAGAATTTAAAACGCGGGTTGATGGCCATGAGTACACCATTACGCCTAAGTTTGATTATGAATTGTATGGTGTGGTAGTTAGTTATAACAATTCCGACAGTTTTGGCGACATCTGGCATCGTAAACGCTGGTTGGATTTTATTAACCAACGCGATTTGTGCGTAATCTGGGGTAAAAATGTCGAAACCGGCGTTTATAAGCGGATGAAGTTCAGCAACGATAGCTGGACGTGCTGGGCTTTCTGGCCGGATAGCGAGGTCGGCAATCTTTTTAAAATGAATGCGCTGTCAAATAACCATTTATTGGTCGATAACGAAGCAATCAAGTTGGCATTGATGGCCTCTGAACCCGGCGACCATATCCGTTTTAAAGGCCTATTGGCAGAGTACGCCAATAAGGAAAATGGTTTTTTCCGAGGTACCAGCACGATTCGTGAAGACACCGGCAATGGAGCTTGTGAGACGGTTTACCTTACCGAATTTGAGGTTGTCAAAAAAGCTAACCCGAAGCTGCGGCGATTTTATGCAGTAGCCAAGGGTTTGTCTGCCATTACGTTGTTTGGGTTTTTGGTAATGTTTTGTATTGCCCCGGCACGCTTCAAGTGATTGTTTGAGCAATAAATAGCAGAAAACCCATTTTTAGGCTTCGTCCAGTGCTTCCATATCAATGGCCGATTTATTCCATCGGAAATTGGGTGCGATACTGACGAGTAATGTGAGCAATGTTGCAATGTAAGGTACTGATTGAACGCCTAATACTGCAACCCATAATCGGCCAGTGAGATTGTTAAAGTCTTCCAGATTATACATAAACCACATCGCACAGACCAAGGCTGTCAAGATAAATAGTTCTTCCCTGATAGTCATTAATCCGGTAAACAAAGGCCCTTGTTTTTCATATTTTGGGGTACGCATGAACGGCTTGCCATTGATAAACAAGCCTTGTATCGTACCTTTCGCAACGGTGTGGGTCAGCGATAGCCCTGCTATGGATGCGCCTAACGATTGCCAGATGGAGCAGGGGACACGTGCTTGATACAGCCATAAGCTACGTATAATCTTAAATCCAAACAATCCGATAGTGGGTAATAGAAAAGCGTTTACGGGCAATTCACTGCTTAACAGTTTGTCGCCATCGACGCGCACATAGGAGTCGTACCAGTCGTACGCGATCAAACCGGTGAGGAACAAGCTGGCAAAGGTAAACAATAACGCTAAAGCATCAGAGAACCATGGCAACCATCCCGCCACGAAATAATAGCGTTGCGCCGGGGTCAAGGGCGATTTTTTGGACGGTATAAAACTCTGCCAATGTGCCTTGATTATCTGCATCGCGCCATACACCCAGCGATAGCGTTGGGTCATATAGCCGGACATGGTATCGGGCATCAGGCCGCGACCAAAGGATTCTTTGCAGTACACTGAGTCGTAACCGGCTTCATAAAGTCGAAGTCCCAGTTCACTGTCTTCGCAGATGCACCACTGTGCCCATTTGCCGACTTCCAGCAAGGCTGATTTCCTGACCATCGTCATCGTGCCATGCTGGATAATGGCGTTGTATTCATTGCGCTGAACCATGCCGATATTGAAGAAACCGGCATATTCCCAGTAGCAGAACGATTTGAAGGTGCTGACATGAAGGTCGCGGTAATCTTGTGGCGATTGCACGAAACCGACGTTTTCATTATCAAAATAAGGCACCATCCGCTTCAGCCAATCGGGCTGGAGGATGTAGTCACTGTCGATAACAGCGATGATTTCAGCATCGCTGGCGGTTTGTTCCAGGGCATGGTTAATCGCGCCGGCCTTAAAGCCAGGCCAGTTTTCCAGATGGAAAAACCGGAATTTTGGCCCAAGCCGTTTGCAGTCCTCTTCCACAGGCTGCCAAATGGCGGGATCTTTAGTGTTATTGTCCATAACCAGTACTTCAAGGTTAGGATAATCTTGCAGCGCCAGAGCTTCCAAGGTTTTCCTGACCATGGTCGGCGGTTCGTTATGGATGGGCAGATGCAGGGATACTTTGGGGTATTTAAACTCAGGCGACGGTTTTAAAGGCTCGAATGTCCGTGCGGTTTTTCGATGCCAGATGACTTCGGCAATTTCCAGGCTTTCTATCATCAATATGGTCAGGGCGAGCACTTGCATGGTTACCAGCAATACCCAGAATACGACGGTCAAAGGGGTTTGGTATTGCTGTGCACCAATCGATACAGTCCAGAAAATAAAAGAGGCCGCAAGATTTGCAATCAAGCCAAAGAATAGTATTCCGGGCAACTTCATGGATTTGCGGGTGAATAAAAATAAGGTCATCAGGACAATGCTGAAGACAGCAGCACCCATCGCCCAATGTTTCCACGCCGGTAAGGCGACGACATCACCGTTCATTGGGAATTTTTCCTGGCGATCAGCATTGAATATGCCCCAGTAAGAACCGGCTGAACCTTCATCTGTCCTTTTCCAGGGTTGGTCGAAGGCTTCAATGACGTAATAGCTCAACTTGTCTTTGGCGGCGCGATTTAAAAATTCCCGTAAAAATTTTGCCTGGTTGAATTTTGAGGCGATCGCTTGCCTTTTCGGTTGTCCGTCCGAAGGCCAGCCGACTTCCGTGATGATAATAGGTTTATCGGGGAAAGCCAGTTGCAGATGGTGGTAGCGATCAAACACATAATCAACCGCCTCGTTCACGGCGATACCTTCCCAGTAAGGCAAAATATGGACACCGATATAATCCACTTCTTTCGCTACTTCTACATTGGCAAGCCATCTGTGCCAGGTTTCCGACGTGCTGACGGGACGCCAAGTGCGTTTTTTGACCTCGCGAATGTAGCGGATCAGCAGTTCTTTGGTAAGGTCGGGGTTTTTTAATTTTTCATCCCATAACACAGCCGCAGGGCTGCGTGGAATAGGGAAGGTTTTGTCATCTGACACTTGTTTCAGCTCTTCCTTAGTGAAATTCAGGAGCTTTGCAATGGTGTTGTAATCGAGCTTTTTTGAGCTGGCTTTTAGTTCTTCCCGAGTTATTTCTGAACGCAACAATACTTCATTACCCACCATCAGCCGGACGATTTTGTTATTTTCCTGGTTGCTGAGTTGAATTAAGGTTTCAATTTCCTGGCGATTTTTCTCCAGATCCCCGCTAATCCAGGCGCCCAAAGTGACGTTCAAATTATGTTTGCCCACCAATTCAGGCACTTTATGTAAACCTTTTAATACGCTATAAGTACGGACAGCATGGAATTTGCCCTCCAGCAAAGCCAAGTCGTCTTCAATGTCTTTTTCGCTGTTGGTGGTCTTGGTTCTGGGGTTTTCGTCTTTCTTGGTGGGGTCAAAAGTGACCCCCATTGTAGTGCTGGTCCAAGGTTCTAGTTGCAAGGGATTGTTGATGTAACTCCAGATACTGAAATTGATTGCGACCAGCAGTGCAAGAGTAAGTATTATGGCTAGCGTTCTTATCATTGATGTGCTCGTTGTGTTCGCTTATTTCAAAATAGAGAGTGACAGTATCAAGGTTTTATTTCTTTATATAAATGTCGGTAATAGTGCCAGTAATCATTTCTGCGGCAAAACCAAATGTTTCCGACAGGGTTGGATGCGGGTGGATCGTCAAGCCAATATCGTCAGCATCTGCGCCCATTTCTAATGCCAGCACCGCTTCTGCGATTAATTCCCCGGCATTAGTGCCCACCATACCTGCGCCCAAGATACGCCCTGTGGTTTTTTCGCACAGTATTTTGGTGATCCCTTCCTTACGGTTAATGCTCAAGGATCGACCATTGGCTGCCCACGGAAAAGCGGCTTTGTCGTAGTCAATGCCTTGTTGCTTAGCTTGAATTTCCGTCAAGCCCATCCAGGCGATTTCAGGATCAGTATAGGCTACGGACGGAATAGTGAGGGCATCAAATGCTGCTTTGTGCCCTGCCGCGACTTCGGCGGCGACTTTGCCTTCGTGGCTGGCTTTGTGGGCGAGCATCGGATTGCCGACAATATCACCGATTGCAAAGATATGTGGGATGTTGGTGCGCTGTTGCTTGTCGACTGCGATAAAGCCACGTTCATCGACACTGACTCCGGCATTTTCGGCACCAATTGATTTACCGTTTGGTTGTCTGCCCACGGCGACTAAAACGGCATCAAACAATTCGGATTCTGGCGCATCTTTACCGGCAAAGCTGACATTCAGGCCTTTTTTGTCGGATTGGATCGAGGTAACTTTGGTATCCAGCCAGATGTTTTTATATTGCTTTTTGATGCGACGGAACAGAGGGGTAATCAAGTCCTTATCACAGCCAGGAATGATTTGATCCATCAGCTCGACGACACTAATTTCCGAACCCAGGGCATGATAAACAGTCGCCATTTCAAGGCCGATAATACCACCACCAACAATCAGCAGTTTTTTGGGAATCTGTTTTAATTCCAGGGCATCTGTCGAATCCCAAAGACGCGGGTCGTCGTAAGGAAATGACGGTATTTTAGTCGGGTGCGATCCGGCGGCAATGATTGCCTGATCAAACTGGATAGTGGTGGATCCTTCTCCGGTTTCAACGCTGATGGTGTTGGCAGAGGTAAATTTTCCCACCCCGGATACCCGTGTGATTTTGCGTTGCTTGACCATTCCAGCCAAGCCATCGTTCAGGGTTTTAGTGACGCTTTCTTTAAAAGCACGGACTTTGTCCAAATCAATCTTGGGTTGTCCGAAGCTGATGCCATTTTGCTCGAACTCTTCCGCTTCGTGGATAATCTGGGCCATGTGTAGCAAGGCTTTTGAAGGGATGCAACCGACATTCAGGCAAACTCCGCCTAAAACCGGGTAGCGTTCAATCAGGACGACTTGTTTGCCCAAGTCGGCAGCGCGAAAAGCGGCAGTGTAGCCACCGGGGCCGCCGCCTAGTACCACGATTTCTGTTTTCAGTTCATTACTTTCTGGATTGGTTGCCATTGATTGTTCTCCTGTCAAAGCAATAAACGTCTGATGTCACTTAAATTTTGTTTGATGAAAGCCATAAAGCGTGCACCTTCTGCGCCGTCTATAACTCGATGGTCATAGGTCAAATCGAGCGGCAACATCAGTCTGGGGATAAATTCTTTACCGTTCCAGACAGGCTGCATTTTGGCGCGGGTTACGCCTAAGATGGCAACTTCCGGGGCATTGACAATAGGCGTGAATGCCGTGCCACCGATTCCGCCCAAGCTGGAGATGGTCAGGCAAGCGCCTTGCATGTCACCAGGCATGAGTTTGCCTTGTCGTGCCTTGTCACTTTTTTCGGCCAGTTCGATAGCGAGTTGATTGATGCTTTTGCCATCAACATTACGTAATACCGGTACAACCAGTCCGTTAGGCGTATCCACGGCAATGCCGATGTTGTAATATTTTTTTAGGATCAAGTTTTCGCCATCGGCAGACAGGGAAGCATTGAAGCTGGGGAATTGCTTCATCGCCGCGATCAAGGCTTTAATGATGAACATCAAGCCAGTAATCTTTATTTCATCTTTGCCTTTTTCGGCATTCAATGCGATGCGGAAGGCTTCCATTTCGGTGATGTCCACTTCTTCATGGTAGGTCACCATAGGCAGGTTAAGCCAGACCCGAGTCAGGTTTTGTCCTGTTAGTTTTTTGATCTTGCTGAGTTTTTGCGTTTCAATTTCACCAAATTGGGAGAAATCAATTGTCGGTATGCCAGGGATTCCGGCATTGCCCTGATTGTTGTTTTGGCCGTCGCCACTCATGATGTGTTTGACGAAGTTTTTCACATCGTCTTTCAGGATGCGACCTTTGCGACCATTACCTGTCGGTATTTTGGCAATGTCTACGCCTAATTCCCGTGCAAAAAGCCGTACTGAAGGTGATGCGTGGGTGGTTGCGGTTGAGCTAAGGTCGATGGGTAAAGAAATTGCAGACGTTTTAACGGTATCGGGCTTGGCGGGTTCAGGGATGCTGGCAGGTGCAGGTTGTTCGGCTTTTACGGGAACCGGATCGACTTGCTTCTGAGCCGGTGCTTCCGGTTTTGGTTGAGGTGAGTCCACACTATCAACTAATACTGTTGCGACTAAGGAACCTTCGGAGACTTTGTCGCCCGACTTGATATGCACTTGCTGTACGATTCCCCCGGCACTGGCAGGAAGATCCATGCTGGCCTTGTCCGTTTCGAGTGTGGCAATGGTTTGTTCCAATGCTACAGTATCGCCGGGCTTAATCAGCACTTCGACAACGTCTATACTGGCAACGCCACCTACATCAGGGACTTTTATTTCAATTACTTCAGCCATCTTTATTTAAATCCTAATCTTTAAGTTAGCCAGGGTGCAGTAACGTCGGCGTTGATTTTATATTTGGTAATGGCTTCTACAACTTTGTTTTTGTCCATTTTACCAAGATCAGACAAGCTCTTCAGGGCCGCAATGGTGATATGAAAACGATCAACCTCGAAGAATTTTCGCAGATTGCTGCGGGTATCTGAGCGACCAAAACCATCTGTCCCCAATACAGTGTAGGGTGCAGCAATATAAGCCCGGATTTGCTCTGCAAAACTTCTCGTATAATCACTTGCGGCAATGACTGGGCCTTCTGATCCGCTCAGGCATTTGCTAACGTGTGATATTTTTGCAGTTTCTGTAGGATGCAGGCGATTCCAGCGGTCACAGAACTGACCGTCGCGGGCTAACTCGGTAAAACTTGGGCAGCTCCAAAGATCGGATTCTACGCCCCAATCATCACGCAGCATATCTGCCGCAAATTCAACTTCACGGAAAATAACGCCAGAGCCTAACAGTTGAACACGTGGCGCTTTCTTTTTTGCGCCTTGTTTAAAGCGGTACATACCTTTAAGGATGTCGGCTTCTACGCCTTCAGGCATGGCGGGATGACTGTAATCCTCGTTCATTACCGTAATATAGTAGAAAATGTCTTCTTGTTCGACATACATGCGGCGCATACCGTCATGAATGATGACAGCCAGTTCAAATGCGAAAGTGGGATCGTAGGAAATACAATTAGGCACAGTAGCCGACATTAAATGGCTATGACCGTCTTCATGTTGCAGGCCTTCGCCGTTCAAAGTGGTCCGCCCCGCTGTACCGCCCATCAGGAAGCCACGGGTACGCTGGTCAGCCGCTGCCCATATTAAATCACCCACCCTTTGGAAACCAAACATGGAATAGTAAATAAAAAACGGGATCATCGGCACATTGTTGGTGGAATACGAAGTGCCAGCGGCGATCCAGTCACACAAACCACCGGCTTCGTTGATACCTTCCTGTAAAACCTGGCCATTTTTGTCTTCTTTGTAAGACATCAACTGTCCGGCATCCTGCGGCGTATACAATTGGCCGACCTGTGACCAGATGCCGAGTTGTTTAAACATGCCTTCCATGCCAAAGGTCCTGGATTCATCGGGGACGATTGGCACGATGCGGCTACCGATGTTTTTATCTTTGGTCAGGATAATCAACATGCTGACGAAGGCTTTGGTCGTTGAAATTTCACGGCCTTCACGCGTTGCTTCCAGCAGTGATTTAAAATCACTCAGTGGCGGAATTTCCAGGGAATAAGACTTGGCACGTCGGGACGGCAGATGTCCGCCGAGGTCAGTGCGGCGTTGCTGCATATAGCTAAGTTCTTTTGAACCTTCTGGAAAAGTTAAATAGGGCAGGTCTTGAAGCTGTTCGTCGGATACCGGTAATTCATAACGATCTTTGAAGTGTTTCAAAGACTCAGCATCCATTTTCTTAGCTTGATGCGCTGTATATAAGGCTTCACCGGCTGCCCCCATACCGTAACCTTTGATGGTTTTGGCAAGGATTACGGTTGGTTGTCCTTGATGATTAGCAGCGGCATGGAAAGCGGCATAGACTTTCGCAGGATCATGGCCACCGCGATCAAGTTCCCAAATGTCACGGTCTGACCAGTCGGCGACCATCGCTTTTAATTCTGGCGTGTTAAAGAAATGTTCCCTTACATAGGCGCCATCTTTGGATTTGAAGGTTTGGAAATCACCATCCACGCAAGTCATCATGCGGGCGGCCAGCAAGCCATCTTTGTCTCGGGCGAGTAGCGCATCCCAGCGTTGCCCCCAGACAACCTTGATAACATTCCAGCCCGCACCCCGAAATTCGCTCTCCAGTTCCTGAATGATTTTGCCATTGCCGCGTACTGGGCCGTCCAAACGTTGGAGGTTGCAATTGATAACGAAGATAAGGTTATCGAGCTTTTCACGGCCCGCCATACCGATAGCACCTAAAGATTCTGGCTCGTCCGTTTCGCCATCGCCCAGAAATGCCCAAACCTTGCGACCCGTGTTATCGGCAAAGTCGCGGCCTTCCATATAGCGCATAAAACGCGCCTGATAAATTGCCATAATCGGCCCCAAACCCATGGAAACCGTGGGAAATTGCCAGAATTCGCTCATTAACCAAGGGTGAGGGTAGGAGCATAAGCCGTTGCCACCGACTTCCTGACGGAAACTATTCAATTGATTTTCGGTTAAGCGACCTAGCAAGAACGCCCGAGAATAATCGCCCGGCGAGGAATGCCCTTGCGTGAATATGAGGTCGCCGGCGAACTGGTCTGTAGCTGCACGCCAAAAGTGGTTGTAGCCGACATCGTATAAGGTTGCCGCCGAAGCGAAACTGGCAATGTGTCCGCCGACATTAGTGTTTTTGTTGGCACGCAATACCATCATAATGGCATTCCAGCGGACATAGGAACGAATTTTCTGTTCTATGGCATAGTCACCGGGGAACTGTGCTTGTTGGGCGACCGGTATGGTGTTGATGTAGGCGGTATTTGCGCTAAACGGAATGTCGAAACCAAAGTGCCGGGTCACCGCGACCAGCCGTTCAATTAGAAAATGGGCGCGTTCACTACCTTCAATCTCAAGCACAGATTGTAGGGCTTCAACCCATTCTTTAGTTTCTGCCGGATCGACATCTTCCTGGCCGGTAATTTCCGATATCAAACTGTTGCTCATATGCGTTCCTTTTGGGGCGGGTTTTGCCTACCAATAAAATTATTTTTATAAGTGATATGCAGTGGGTGATGTATGGTGTAACTGATTTTTTCGGAGGAGCCAGTAATAAGTAAGCCTAAGCGCTTGTGCATACTTGCTATTATATACAAAAATTAACTCAATGAAGGTAGGCTTTTAGGTAAATAGCCTGTTAACTAACTTATGTAATAGGGTTGACGGTAGCAAATTTTACCAAAAGATATTTAATTTGCTCGATTAGAATGCGTTTTGTGAGTATTCGTAATCCATGCAAAATCCCCGTCTTTATTGTAACTATAGAGAACTGACAGCCATGGCCTTTTCAAAACCCTCATCACCTATTGTCGTTGTACAGTTCACACAAGTCGCATCTGTGTTAAAGAAATGGTTTCGTGTCTTGCTGAGGGAGTTTGATGAAGACGGTCTTAAATATCGGGCGATGAGCTTGGTATACACCAGTTTGCTTTCCTTGGCACCGTTGCTGGCGGTCAGTTTTTCCATCCTCAAGGCGTTTGGTGTTCACAACCAGATACAACCACTCCTTCTCAAATTGTTGGCGCCTATGGGATCTCAAGCCGAAGAAATTACCAAAAATATCATTACCTTTGTCGAGAACATACAAGTGGGTGTGCTCGGATTTGTTGGTTTTCTAATGCTGTTTTACACCTCGGTATCATTGTTAGAGCAAATCGAGGACTGCTTTAACCATATTTGGCGTGTCACCAAGGAACGTTCGCTATATCGCCGCTTCAGTGATTATTTCAGCATGATTTTAATTGGTCCGGTTTTGCTATTTTCCGCTTTAGGTATCACGGCATCAATGACCAGTGCCACTATCGTGCAACGGCTGATTGCCCTGGAACCTTTTGGCACGCTCTATTATCTGGCAGGGCTGATCTTGCCTTATATCTTGACGGTCGCCGCGTTTACGTTAGCCTATTCATTTATTCCGAATACGCCTGTTAAACTGCGGTCTGCGCTGACGGGTGGGTTTATCGCCGGATTGACCTGGAAGATGATGGGTATTTTATTTGCTTTGTTTATGGCGAACTCTGCCCAGTATAGTGCTATTTATTCAGGCTTTGCGGTCATTCTTCTATCAATGATCTGGCTGTATATAAGTTGGCTTATCTTGCTGCTAGGCGGTGTGATTGCCTTTCATCTGCAATTTCCAAGCTATCTCGGTTATGCCCGTCGTCGTCCTCATCTGAGCATACAATGCCAGGAACGTTTGAGTCTGCTGCTCATGTGCCTGATTGGTCAACACCATTTGCGTGGTAATGTTGACTGTACCTTACAAAACCTGGCTGCGGAAGTGAATTTACCGTGGGAACCTGTCGCCGAACAATTGGAGTGCCTCAAACAGGGTGGGCTGTTGGCGACCTTGGATGGCGATTCAAAAGCCTATGTTCCCGCCCATGACACCGACCTTATTTCCCTGCAAGATATTGTCAAAGCGGTGAGGGGTTCCGGCGATCAACCCGTATTGTCAATTCCCGGTGACTTGGATAGCGCCATCCAGACATTATTCAGCTTATTTGATGACAACCTGGCAAAAACATTGCAAAACCAAAGTTTGCGGTCGATTGTCAAGGCAGAAGAAAAGCCATCGCGCTAGCAAGGCTTTTGTTGTGAAGTGAAATCTAAGCGCGCCACTATTTTTCGCGAAAGCTAAAATGGGATCCATCCGATTTTAGCGGCGAAAAATCACGTGGCGGTTAATGCCTTCGGCTGCCCGCATTCGTCCTCGGTTCGTCACGATGCACAACTCCCCTTCGGTACGCTGTGCATCACGACTGCCCAAATGACTTTACGCCGTGTCGGATGGCCTTGCATGTTGACTACGCTTCCGCTTGCGCTCCAACTCCGTCAACACGCCCGGCTCCTACGGCTACGCGGGGGTCGTCGTACACCGCTCCACTCGCGTTACGCTTCCGTGTACTCCTTCAAGGCAAGGCAAGGGACTTTATTGATCCTCAGCTGCACTACAAAGCAAGGCCGACCTTGCTAACTAGGGGCTATTCTCAATTAAGGAAACCCTGAACAACTCGCTATTTTGTTGCGGGCACGTTATTTGGGGCAATAATCCCAAAATGACTTGCCCTTGACCATCCCAAACTGGGCTATCTTGCCCAGTTTGACCCCTATCGGGCGCAGCTATCCTGCGGCCGCCAGCAACTGCCCCCTAGCTTGGTACAGGTTCGCCAAGGCCACCAGCGAAAACACTTGGGCGGCGTTTTTGGCCAGCCCCTTGTAACGGGTTTTCCGGTAGCCGAACTGGCACTTGACGATGCAGAACACATGCTCCACTTTTGCCCTGACCGAGGCATGTTTCCTGTTCCGCTTGCACTGCGAACTGGAAAGCTTGCGCTTGGCCTTGTCGAGCACCGCCCAATAGACACCTGCCTTGCGTGCCGCCCGCTTGGTTTGCTCGCTGTAATACCCTTTGTCGCCAAACACCGCACGGTCGTCTTCCCGGACCAGCTTCCCGATGACGCTGTTGTCGTGCTCGCTCGCCGTGGTGACGCCGTCGGTGTGGACGAGGCCGCTGTGAGCATCCACGCTGATGTGCGCCTTCATGCCAAAATGCCAGGTGTTGCCTTTCTTGGTCGAACTCATTTCGGGGTCGCGTTGCTTGGCCCGGTTCTTGGTCGACGGCGGGCTGCCATGGTCTAATAAAAACGGACACCTTGATAGGTTATTATTCACCTAAAGAGGCGCGTAAATAATGAATCAAGCAAACAAGCATTACGAAGCCGCATTTAAACTGGACGTTGCACGGATGGTCGTCGATCAGGGCTTGAATGTGGTGCAAGTCGTTAACGGCATGAAGATTGGTCGCACCGCAGTACGCCGCTGGGTGGGGCAATATCGTGCCGAGCAATGGGGGAAGCCCGGGATCGGCAAGCCCCCACTGCCGGACTGCAACGCATCCGCCAACCGGAGACGGAGGGCCGGCAACTAAAATCGGGCAATGGCCCGTTAAAAAAAAGCGTCCGCCTTTTATGCCCTTTGGGCATCTTCGCCCGCGCACTGAAATGATTGATAATGTCTTCATCATCTGGAAGAGAAGGCCGTAAGTCAGGCGTGCCGGGCATTGCAAGGCAGTCGGTCGGGTTATTATGCCGCCAGGCAACGGCCTAAGCCGCCGGTTATTTGCCCTGCGCGCGCAGGTTAAAGCCATC